>CAZRWT010000018.1:38628-48517 GCA_964603955.1 uncultured Syntrophobacteraceae bacterium | reverse complement strand
TTTTTGCCCGCCCCGTGCCCGGTGCGCTGGAACGCACCCTGGCCCTGGCCGTCGCGGCGGCCGTCGTTTTTCTCCTGGCCAATGTGGTGCCCGTGATGGGACTGGCCGTGGCGGGCCGGGAAACTCACACGACCATTCTTGGCGGCATCTTGCAGATGTGGACCTACGGGGAGCGGATCGCGGCTCTGCTGGTGGCCCTGTGCGTCCTGGTCGTCCCGGCGGTTCAAATCGGCATGATGCTGATCATTCCTCTGGCCGCCCGTCGCGATCCCGTCCCGGTCTGGGTTGGGCGGCTGCTGCTGTGGTGGGAATTTTCCCGCACCTGGTCCATGTCCGAAGTCATGCTCCTGGGCATGCTGGTGGCCCTGGTCAAGATCGCGCAGTTGGCCACGGTGATTCCGGGAATCGGTGTTTTTGCCGCCGGAGCCCTGATTGTTCTTCTGGCGGCCATGACTTCCGGATTTCACCCCGATGAAGTCTGGGCCCGCGTGACCTGGGTGGAACGGGACAAAATGCCCGATTCCTCCGCCCCTTCCGTCGTCACGGATTCGGCCGACCCCGACACCCACCCGGTACTCTGCGAAGGGTGCGGACTGGTGAGCCGGGTGCCGAACACGTCCGAACCGGGCCGTTGTCCTCGTTGCGGGCAGGAACTGGAGTTCCGTCGTCACGATGCCTTGCAGCGCACCTGGGCCCTGACCCTGGCCGCAGCCATCTGCTACCTTCCCGCCAACATCCTGCCGGTGATGACTTCCGTCACTTTGGGCACGGCCGAGCCGGACACCATCATTTCCGGCGTGATTTTGCTGTATTCCACCGGGTCATGGGACCTGGCGGTCATCGTCCTCATCGCCAGCGTGGTGATTCCCCTGGCCAAGCTGCTCGCCCTGGTTTACCTGCTCATCGCCGTGGATCGCGGGCATGCCGTGAAGCAGTACGAGCGCACGCGCCTGTTTCGCCTGGTCAAGGTCATCGGGCGGTGGTCCATGCTGGACGTGTTCGTGGTCACTTTTGTGGTGGCTCTGGTTCAGCTCGACCCCCTCATGTCCGTGCAGCCGGGAACGGGAGTGCTTTTTTTCGGCGCGGTGGTGGTTCTGACCATGTTTGCTGCGGAATCTTTCGATTCGCGTCTGATTTGGGACGCGCGTTCCATCCGGGAGGAACATCCATGACGGACAACATCCATCCGAAACCCATCCCCCAGGCCGTGCCCATACAGCGGAAAAAGTCCCGCATCTCCCCGGTTTGGATCATTCCCCTGCTGGCCGCGCTGGTGGCCGTCGGCATCGCGGTGCAAAGCTTTCTCGGCAAGGGGCCGACCATCACCATCCTGTTCAATTCGGCGGAAGGTCTGGAGGCCGGAAAAACTTTCGTCAAGTACAAGGATATCCATATCGGCCTGGTGGACAAGGTGCGCCTGACCGACGACTATTCCCGCATCGAAGTGATTGCCGGGATCGACAAGCACGCCGAGGGGCTGATCGTGGAAGACACCAAATTCTGGGTGGTTCAGCCCCGCATCACTCTGAGCGGAGTTTCCGGCATGGGGACTTTGTTTTCGGGGAATTACATCGGAGTCGATCCGGGGTCTTCAACCGTGCGGCGCAATGAGTTCGTCGGACTGGACGTCCCGCCCATGGTCACGGACAAACAGCCGGGGCGGGAATTCATCCTGCGGGCCGACAACCTGGGCTCCCTGGGCATCGGCTCGCCGGTGTACTACCGCCGCCTGGCCGTTGGGCGGGTGATCGGATACGACTTGTGCGAGGATGGAGAGAGCGTGGAAGTCACGGTGTTCGTGAACGCTCCCTATGACCGGTTCGTGACCCGGAGCACCAGGTTTTGGGAGGCCGGCGGGTTCGATGTCACCCTGGGCGCGGAGGGCATCGATGTGCGGACTCAGTCCCTCGTTTCCATCCTGATCGGCGGCGTGGCGTTCGAGGAGCCGGAAAAGGCACCGCCGGGTGCTCAGGTGCCCGACAAATCCCGGTTTGTGTTGTACAAGGATCGGAAAACGGCTTTCAAGGAAGTCGAAACCGACTTGCTGGCCTTTGTGCTCCACTTTCAGAGTTCCCTGCGTGGCCTGGCCGTGGGGGCTCCGGTGACCATGTTCGGATTGCCCGTCGGTGAGGTCACGGAAGTGGGAGTGGAATATGATCCGGACACCATGGACATCCGGCCTCGCGTGGAAGTTGAAGTGTATCCCATTCGTCTTTCGGACCGGATGCACCAGGCGGAAACCTTCGACGATCAGCCCTGGGACACGGAACAGGAACGTGCATTGCTCCAGTCCCTGGTGGATCGGGGACTGCGGGCTCAATTGCGCACCGGCAACCTTCTCAGCGGGCAGTTGTACGTGGCTTTGGATTACTTCCCGGATGCTCCAAGGGTGGAACTGGACTGGAACAGGGAAGTGCCCCAATGGCCGGTGGTTTCCGGTGGATTCGAGGCCATGGAGCGCAAGGTCACGAGCATTCTGGACAAGTTGGATGGGTTGCCCCTGGACGAGATCGGCCGGGGGGTGGTCAAGGGGCTCGATGCCTTGAATGCCACCCTGGAGCAGTTCCAGAAGTTGGCGGCCGGGATGGACAGGGAAATCACGCCGGAACTCAAAAGCACCCTGGACGAGCTGAAAAAGACCCTGGGCACGGCGGAGCGGGCTTTGGGCCATGCCGATGATTCGGTCCTCGGACCGGACGCTCCCTTGCAGCACCAGTTGGGCCAGATGCTGCGGGATATCAGTCGCGCAGCACGAGTGGTGCATGATCTCGCGGATTACCTGGAGCGCAACCCCGAATCCCTGCTGCGGGGTAAGAAGGAAGGAAAGCCATGATCACCATGATGACGTTACTTCTCGTTCCCAAGCTCGAGCTTGGGAACGCCTTTGCCTTGGAAGCTCCAGCTTCCGGTCTGCGTGGCGCGAGGAGGCTGCCCCTGGATTTGTTGAGCGGTTCACAGGGAGCTTTTGAAAAGGATGACACGGGGGAAGCTGGAGCTTCCTGGCAAGTGTGTTCCCAAGCCGGAGCTTGGGAACAAGAAAAAGCCATGAAGAAGATGATGAAATGTCAAAAACACGGCCCCATATGGAGCCGTCCGGTTCGATTTCCGATCCTGTGCGTACTCTTGCTGTTCCTCGTGGGGTGTGCCTCCTCGCCTTCACCCAATTTTTATACCCTGGATGCGTTGTCCATGGCCGTGGAAGGGACTGGCGGTCCGGTTCATGATCCGGGGGAAATCTCCCCGGGACCCATATCCGTCGGCCCGGTTTCCGTGCCGGATATCGTGGACCGCCCCCAGATGGTGCTTCGAATGGGGCCGAATCGGGTGGCCGTCGATGAATTCAATCGCTGGGCCGAACCCCTCTACCGGGCCATCGGTCGGGTGGTGGCCCGGAACCTGGCCGCATTTTTGAAAACCGAGCAGGTCGGCCTGTACGATGATGCGTCCATGGCGAGCCCCCGGTACAGGATTGTGGTGGATGTGCAGCGCTTTGAATCGGCGCCCGGGCAGGGGACGGAACTGGACGCCGTTTGGGTGGTGCGACGGACTGCGGACAACCGTTCCCGGTCGGGTCGAACAACCGTCCACGAGCCGGTTTCCGGTTTGCCGGGGAGTGGGGAGGGGGCGGCCCGTACATTCTCTGAATCATCGGCTGTCGAGTCTGAGGCGAGTACCGCCATGGTCGCCGCCCACAGCCGGGCACTGAGCCGCCTCAGCCGGGATGCGGGAATGGCTGTTTTGGCTCTGGAGCGGGAGCCGGCCTTGGAATGAGGGAATGATCCCAATGATCAATAGCCCAGGGCTTCGAGCTGCTCGTCGGTCCAGCCCAGGAAGTGGGCCACTTCATGTACCAAAGTGATTTCAATTTCTTCGATCAGTTCTTCACGAGTGGTGCAAAACCGTTCGAGAGGTTCCCGGAACAGGTAGATGGCGTCGGGAAGCAGGGGAGGGGCGAACACGCTGCGCTCGCTCAGGGGAACTCCCCGGTAGAGGCCGAATAGCACCCCATCGGGCGGCAAATCCACCTCTTCGAGCATTTCAGGGGTCGGGCGTCGCTGGACGGTGATCAGAATGTTGGTCAGGTGCGGGCGGATTTCTTCCGGAATGCGCTCAAGTGCCTGCTGCACGACCTGGTCGAATGCCTCTTCACTGAGCAGTGGGCGGCGAGTACGGGCCATAATGTATCCTTAATTCCTTGTTTTTCGTGAAAACTTCAGTGTTGCAATCGTACTTTACAGATAGTCTCCAATGTCGCATATTTTTTTCAAACTGGAGTCTGCGAACAAGAATGAGTGATCATTGCACAATGGATTACGAAAGGAGTTGCAACCATGAGTGCTTTAACACAACAGCTTTTCGAAGAGATTGAATCGTTACCCCAGCCACTGAAACAAGAGGCGCTGCAATATATCGAATATTTAAAAACCAAGGCATGTGACTACCCGGAAGCAACGACCGACCACCATGATGGTGAGCCCCGTAGCACCAAACTGGTGCGGTTGATGGAGGAAATCGCCCAACGTGGTACAGCGTTTTGCGAGATCGAAGACCCTGCCGCATGGCAGAGGGAGATTCGTGAGGATAAACCCCTGCCCGGACGGGAGTAGCCATGCTCTTCGACAGCAACATCTTTATCTATGCAATCCAGCCAAAATACCAGGTTCTGAGGCAGTGGTGTTTGTTGTACGATATCTGGGCATCCGAAATCACCCGATTGGAGGTTTTGGGCTACCACAAACTCCATAAGCCGGATATGTGTGATTTGACCAGGCTCTTTGAGTTGACGGGACTCTATCCGGTCACTGCAATGGTGATCGATAAGGCTATTGTGCTGCGCCAACAGCGCAAAATGTCGATCGGTGATGCGGTAATTGCCGCTACCGCACTGGAGCATCGCCAAACATTGGTGACCCGCAATGTCAGGGACTTTGAGTGGATCAAGGGATTAAGAGTCTTAAATCCTTTGAGTAATTGACAGATGGCGCCCGGTAAGCCGCAGGGGCGTCTCACCGGGCACCGTTCTCATTCATGGTGATCGTCCAGGGACAAGTCACCGCTCCATCACCACACCACTACTGACCACTCATCTAAAGGTCTTCCTTCACCGTCATGCGCTCCTTGAGCACGACCTGTGCCGCCGCCAGTCGAGCGATGGGCACCCGGAAGGGCGAGCAGCTCACGTAATTCAGCCCCAGCCGGTGGCAGATGGCGATGGACCTGGGTTCGCCCCCGTGTTCTCCGCAGATGCCGATTTCCAGGTCCGGGCGAGTCTTGCGTCCCAGCTCGACAGCAATTCCCATCAACTTGGCCAGCCCCTTGTCGTCGATGACTTCGAAGGGGTTTTCGGGGAGGATGCCCTGCTGGATGTAGTCGATGAGGAAGCCCTTTTCCGCGTCGTCTCGGCTGATGCCGAAGGTCGTCTGGGTGAGGTCGTTGGTGCCGAAGGAGAAAAACTGGGAGTATTCGGCGATCTCGTCGGCGGTGAGGGCCGCTCGGGGCACTTCGATCATGGTGCCGAACTTGTAATCCACCGTGATGTGTTGTTCTTCCATCACTTCCCGAGCCACCGCTTCCAGGGCCGCACGCTGCACTTTCAACTCATTGACGTGAATGGAAAGGGGAATCATCACTTCAGGATGGACGTCCACGCCTGCCTTGGCGCACTGGCAGGCGGCCTCGAATATGGCCCTCACCTGCATTTGCGTGAGTTCGGGCATCATGATCCCCAGGCGCACGCCTCGGAGGCCCAGCATGGGGTTGGCTTCCCGGAGCGCTTCCACCCGCCGCAGGACCCGCTCGTCATCCTCGATCTTGTGCAGGAGGTCGTCGATTTCCTGGAGGGTCTTGGCGTGCAGGAGGCGAATCTTGCTGTCGGCCAGGGTGGTCATGAGGGATTCATAGCTCGGGAGGAATTCGTGCAGGGGCGGGTCGATGAGCCGTATGATCACGGGAAGCCCGTCCATGGCCCGGAATAGCCCCACGAAATCCTCCCGCTGGAAGGGCAGCAGGGCATTGAGGGCTTCACGCCGTTCGGAAGGCTGGCTGGTCATGATCATCTTTTGCACCAGCGGCAGGCGTTCGGATTCGAAGAACATGTGCTCGGTGCGGCACAGGCCGATGCCCCCGGCTCCGTATTCGCGGGCTCGTTTGGCGTCGTGGGGATAGTCCGCGTTGGCCCACACGCCGAGGCGTCGGAAGTCGTCCGCCCATTGGAGGAGCTTCATGAGCCACGGGTCCGAAATGTCCGGCACCATGGTTTCGAGCTTGCCCAAATAGACTTCGCCCGTGGTGCCGTCGATGGAAATCCAGTCGCCTTCCTTGATCACCTGGCTGCCCACCGTCATGAGGTGCTGCATCAGGTCGATTTCCAGGGCGGAAACTCCCACCACGGCGGGTTTGCCGAACTGGCGGGCCACGAGAGCCGCGTGGCTGGTGCGGCCTCCACGGCTGGTGAGGATGCCTTCGGCGGCCAGCATGCCGTGGACGTCGTCGGGGCGCGTTTCGGGGCGCACCATGATGACTTTTTTGCCCTCGTTTTTGGCCCAACTCTCCGCCAGGTCCGCATTGAGCGCCACCACACCCACGGCGGCACCGGGTGAGACGTTCAAGCCCGAAGCCAGCAGGCGTCCTTCCGCCTTGGCCGCTTTTTTGGAATCGACGTTGAATTGGGGGTGCAGGAAAAAGTCCACCTGTTCCGGCGTGACCCGCAAAACCGCTTCCTCGCGGGAAATCAGCCCTTCCTCGGCCATGTCCGCAGCGATGCGAACGGCGGCCTGAGCGGTGCGCTTGCCGTCACGGGTCTGGAGCATCCAGAGCTTCCCGCGCTCCACCGTGAATTCCACATCCTGCATGTCCTTGTAGTGCTTTTCCAGCTGCTGGGTGATGTCAACGAATTCCTGCCAGGGACCGGGCATGGTTTCGGCCATCTTTTCCACCGGGTCCGTGGCGCGAATGCCTGCCACCACGTCCTCGCCCTGAGCGTTGATGAGGTAGTCCCCCTCGATTTTCTTTTCGCCCGTGGTGGCGTTGCGGGTCATGGCCACGCCCGTGGCGCTGCCGTTGCCCATGTTGCCGAACACCATGGTCTGGATGTTGACCGCCGTGCCCAGGTCGTGAGGGATTTTGGCTGCATTGCGGTAATCCACGGCCCGCTTGCCGTTCCAGGATTTGAACACCGCTTCCGTGGCCAGGCGCAACTGTTCGTAGGGGTCGGTGGGAAAATCGATACGGTTGTACCTGCGGAAAATGTCCTTGAACCGCTCCCCGACGGCCTTCCAGTCTTCTTCATTCAATTCCGAATCGTTGGTCACTCCCCGGTTTTTGCGAAATTCGGTGATGACTTCCTCGAAGGGTTCGTCGGGAACGCCCATCACCACCGACCCGAACATCTGGATGAGCCTGCGGTAGGAATCGTAAACGAAGCGGGGGTCCCCCGTGGCCTCGATCATTCCCTTCACGGTTTCCTCGTTGAGCCCGATGTTCAGGACCGTGTCCATCATGCCGGGCATGGAAAACTTTCCCCCGGAGCGGCAGGAAACCAGGAGGGGGTTGGTCGGGTCTCCGAATTTTTTGCCCGTCTGTTTTTCCACCGCCGCCAAAGCTTCCAGTTCTTGTTCCCACATGCCTTCGGGAAATTTCATTCCGGCGGCCAGGTAGGCGTTGCAGGCTTCGGTGGTGACGGTGAAGCCGGGGGGAACGGGCAGACCGATGCGGGTCATGTCCCCGAGGTTGGCGCCCTTGCCTCCCAGCAGGGTACGGACGGCCTCCCATTCACCTCCAACATAATCTGATGCCTTGTCGAGTTCATCAAACAAATAGACCCATTTTTCAGTTTTTTGACTCATGTCAGCACTCCTTTTGGATGTTCTGTCGATGGGTAAAGGCACGCCGCACTGCTTTTCGGCAACAGGCGAGCAACCGGGAACACGGATGAAAAGTTTTCCTCCTCTTTTTTAAGATTTAAAAATACCATGCCTTGGTGATCCGCACAAACGATAGATGATCCCATTCCATTCCAATGCAACCATTCTCCATCTCTTCGGAAATTCCCAGTCAAAAACGAAAACATTGACCGTGTTGCGGTTCCCCATTGGTTGCTTGACAAAATGACCTGGCTTATGTACGCACTGAGGGTGCATCGCATTGTAAAGAGATGAAACAATGAAAACCGTTCCTTTTAAGGAGGAATATTTTTGGACTGGACAGATTTTTACGAAACCCTTGGGCGGGCGCGCGGCGGCATGGAACTGGTCTCCGGGCTCGGGCGATCCCTGGAGGAACGGCTCATGGAACTCATGGAGGGCGTTGCTCCCGGAGAGGAAGACCCGGTGCTTTTGCACCTCATCGGCAATGAAATCGCCGGGCTGGTGAGGCGCACTTCATGGAGCACCCTCGTCATCAATCCCGGCTCGACCTCGACCAAGCTTGCCGTGTACAACGGACTGCGCCTCATTGCCATCGAGGAACTGAAATCGGATGGGGCCGACGATGTCGAGAGCCGCGCCCGTGGGATCGTCGAATGGATAGCGTCCCGGGGTATGAACATCAAGGAAGTTTCGGGCATTGCGGCACGTGGGGGCTTCATGGCGCCCACATCCACGGGCACCTACGAGGTGAGCCGGCGCATGGTGGAAGACCTCGAACGTGCAACCATTCGTCATGCATCGAACCTCGCCGTTCCCGTTGCCCTTCGACTCGCCGAAATGTCCGGTTCTTCGCCCCTCGTGACGGTCACGGATGCGGTATCGTGCGACGAAATGCACGTTCTGCACCGCATCACGGGTTCGGCGTCCCTGCGAGCCGACGGGTCGGGGGCACATTATCTGAACCTCAAGGCCGTTGCCCGGCTGTGCGCCCGGGTGCTCGGCGTGGACGTGTCCCGGCTTCATCTCGGACTCTGCCAGATGGGCGGGGGGATGAGCGCCATGCGCATGGAAGACGGCGCCATGGTGCAGGTGGTGACCGCTTTCGGGAACATACCGTCGGCCAATCGTTCGGGCAAGCTGCCTCTCTATGAATTGCTGCGGGCCATCGAGGAAGGACATTACGGCCTGGAGCAACTCCGGGCGGAACTCGCTCAAAACAGCGGAGGCCTCGTCGCCCTGTGCGGCACGGACAGCTTTCTCGAATTTCAAAGCGCTCTTGCAGTCGAAACCCGGCCTGCGGTCAGGGCCAAGATGGAACTGGTCGAGGAATGGTTTGCCCTCCGGGTGGCCGCTCACATTCTCGAACTGTGCGCCGTCGAACGTCCTCTGGATGTCATTGTGCTATCGGGCGGGCTGGCTTACAACGCCGCCTTCTGTCAAAAAGTGAGGGAGCGCCTCCCGGTGTCCGTGCCGGTCGTCCGCGTGCCGGGTTCCATCGAATACCAGGCTCTGGCCGCCGGGCTGCTCGAAACCAGTGCCAGGCCGTCGTCTTCCCGCTCCTATGCGGAAGCCGTCGAGCTTTTTGCCGGAAAGCGCGCGCAGGAAAATACCCTGCTCGATACGGTCGTCTTCGAATCCCGCAGGGCAGGGGAGGTTCATGTACGGCTTCGTTCCCTCGATGCCATTCTCGAAGCTGCCCGGCCCGGAGACGGCGAACTCCCCGTGGTGGCCATTGCCGGGGCGGACAACGAGGAAGCCCTCCTTGCCGCCAGGCTCGCCGCCGGAGACCCCGCTCATCGGCTGGCCCGGTTCGTGCTCATCGGCCCCTACGCCAGGATATCGCAGCTCACCTGGGAACTCGATGTGCCCATAGACGACGAGACCTTCTTCGTGGTCGATTCCGACGACCCGGTACAGACCGCCGTCGAACTCATCGACAACCAGGTGGCGGACATCATGATGAAGGGCTCGGTCATGACGGCCGCGCTGCTCAAGGGCTACTTCGGCAGCCTCAAGGCTCGGGG
>CAZRWT010000018.1:16517-38528 GCA_964603955.1 uncultured Syntrophobacteraceae bacterium | reverse complement strand
GAAATCGTGAACGCTTTTGCCGGGCGCGACGACGTCATCGTGGAAGGGCCCCTGTCCGTTGACCTGTCCCTGTCGCCCGAATCCGCAAGGGAAAAAGGCTACAAGGGGCAGATTCGAGGCGATGCCGACCTGCTGCTCGTGCCGACTCTCGATGTGGGCAACGCGGCCTACAAGTCCTTCACGGTCACGGGCCGCGCCACCATTGCGGGAGCTGTTGTGGGCGGCGACCGGCCCCTTGTTCTCACCTCGCGCGGAGACAGTGCGCGGTCCAAGTTGTCGTCCATTGCCCTGGCGATCGTTCTGGCGCGAGCGGCAAAAGAAAGGATGAAGGAGAAAGCACAATGATGAACAAACTGGAGCTTCTGGGACTTTCCGCCCATCAACCGCCCCCGAATCTGGCTCAAGGGGCGAAGTGGAAAAATGCCGACGAGTACACGGCCTATCTCCGGGCTGCGGCGGCCGACGCCGACGGCACCTGGATGCGGGCAGCCATCGATGTGGCCTGGCAAAAGATACCGGGAGTTCCGGGTCGGCCCGGAGCCTGGTTCGAAGGGGGCATTTTGAGCCTTGCCCACAACTGCCTGACGCGCCATGTGGACGCGGACCCTGGTCTCGAAGTCGTTACCGTCTTGAGGGGCGACAATGTCAAGACATCCGTTTCGCGTGAGCGTCTGCTGGCGTGGACGCGGGCCGTGGCGGCCCGGCTGCTGTCCGTGGGCATCCGGCAAGGGGATCATGTTCTGGTGTGCGCGCCGCCCGGCCCGGCTTTGGTGGCCGCCGTGCTCGCCGTAACGGGCATCGGAGCGGTGTGCGTTCCCATCGACACGCGCCGCTCGGATGGTGATATATCGAGGCGCTACAAGGATGCGAGGTGCAAGGTCGCTCTTGTTGCCGGAGATATGGAGCGTTGCGAGTGTCTCCTGGACCGGTCCGCTCTCATGAACCTCGATGAGGCCATTGAGTCTCGGGCGAATGATGGAACGGTCGTCTTCGAACCCTGTTCCACCATGCACCCGGCTTTTGTGCTCGCCGATTCATCGGGACAGCTCCTGAGCGTTCCCACCGGCGGTTTTCTCGTGGGAGCGGTCATGGCCCGTCGTCACCTGCTGCTGGGCGATTCCCCCGAGCGGCTGTGGGTGGCGAGCCCGTCCCACCACGTATCTCATCTGGCCGCTGTCCTTGGGACGCTCACCGACGGCGGCACCGTGGGCCTGGTGGACAACTCGGTGCCCTTCGCCTCGACTTTGCAGGTGGTGGGGGAAGCGGCTTCCGACGGGCTCCTCCTTGTCGATGCCAAGCTGGCCCTCCTGGCCGTCGAGGAAACGGCCAAGGGGGAGCCCATGGAAAAAGGCCCGGGGCCCGCCTTGTTGATTGTGGAAGGCGAAACTCTCGAACCCAGGATATACAATGCTCTGCGCAATACGCTCTTTCACAAGACCACGCATGTGGTGCAGGTGCTGGCCCGTCCAGAAGTCGGAGGGTTCGTGGCGGGGCCCAATCCTCGAGTCTGCCCCATTCGTCCGTCGTCCGTAGCCTTGCCGGCTCCGGGGCTCGATTTGTGCGTCGTGGATTCCAAAGGCGACCCCTGCGCGCCCAACATGGGAGGTCTGCTCGCCCTGCGCCGCGCCACTCCCGGCCTTGCCCGTGAGATGCAAGGTTCGACCCCGCCCATTCCCCTCCAGGTCAAGGCACGGCTGGACCGCAACGGGATGTTGTGGACCATGGGAGAAGCCAAGGTGGTCATCGAAATGAAGCAAAAAGTCGGGACCGCCGAGATCGAAGCCCTGCTGGCGGAAACTCCGGGTGTCGAACAGGTGGCGGTCGTGCGTTACCAGGATGCGTCGGGCAAAAGCGGCCTTCGGGCCTTCGTCAAGTTTGCCGTGGGGGAAACGCCCGACACGGAAGCCCTCGCGGATCGCGTGCGGGAGCGCTTCGGGGAAGACGCCATGCCCGAGACCTTTCAGGTGGTACAAAAGCTTCCCCACAGCAGGAGCGGCAAGTTGCTGCGCAGCGTCTTGCAGCGCATTTCGGCTGGAGAGCCCATGGGCCTCGATGATGCAAGCCTCGTGACGGACCCGACGGTCGTGGAAGGCATTAACCGGGACAGTCATTGACCACGGAAGGCACGGAAATCACGAAGGGAAAGTGTGGAAAGTACGAATCTCACGGAGCTGTCGCAATCAGGGATTCCTTTTCCCGGTGTGAGATGCGCAGTGGGGTCAGGTGGCCCGGGTGCGTGTCCCGGGTTCCCTGGAAGATTACTTGCAAGTAATTGTCGGATGTGGCACTCCACCAGCCTTCTCCTACCTCGGATTCCACCAGGGCTTCCACCCACCGGCCCATGAATTGATCCTGAAAAGCCTTGCGTTTTTGCCGGCCGAGCTTTTGGAGTGCCCTGGCCCGGCGTTTGAGTTCCGGTCCGGTGGCACGTTCCTTCCATGCGTAGGCCCTGGTTCCCGGGCGGGGCGAGAAAGGGAAGACATGGAGATAGCTCAGGGGCAGTTTTTCAATAAAGGCTAAAGTGCCGGCGAAATGTTCGGGTGTTTCGCCCGGAAAGCCCACGAGCACATCCGCGCCCAGGGCGCATTGGGGGAAAGATTGCCGGAGCGTCTCGATGAGTTCCCAATAATCTTTTTTCCTGTAGGGACGGCCCATGAGCTGGAGGATGTGATCATCGCCGCTTTGCAGGGGGATGTGGAAGTGGGGACAGAGCCACGGCCACCGGGGCATGGCTTCCAGGAGGGAAGGGAGCCATTCCATGGGTTCGAGGGAACTCAGGCGGATTCTTGCTGGTTTTTCACTTTGGTCCATGAGGTGGAGGAGGTCTGATAGTTCCTGCTGCGGAGAAAAATCCCTGCCCCACTGGCCCAGGTGGATTCCCGTGAGGACCATTTCCTTGTAGTCATGATCCAAAAAGCGCCTCACCTGATCGAGAACCTCCCCGGCGGGCAGACTGCGGCTCCGGCCACGGGTGAAGGGGATCACGCAGTAGGAGCAGAAAGCGTTGCATCCGTCCTGAACCTTCACGTAAGCCCGTGTGCGCCCCATGAGCATGTGATTCACCGGCATGGGCTGAAACACGCTGCGTCGGGCCATGTCGCTCACCCGGATGAAGGGGCTTGCGGTGTCGGCGTGTTCTTCCAGGTGACGTACCAGGTCGTGTTTGTGAGCATTGCCGATAATGTGCGTGGCCAGCTTTTCTCCGGCCAGCCGGCGGGGGTCTCTTTGAGCCTCACAGCCCATGGCAACCAGTGCCGCATTGGGGTTGATGCGTCGGGCGCGTCTCAGGAGCTGCCGCGTTTCATAGCTTGCCCTGCTTGTGACGGCGCAGCCGTG
Source organism: uncultured Syntrophobacteraceae bacterium (assembly GCA_964603955.1). Lineage (GTDB taxonomy): Bacteria > Desulfobacterota > Syntrophobacteria > Syntrophobacterales > Syntrophobacteraceae > SLCH01. The sequence goes on along the minus strand of CAZRWT010000018.1, from coordinate 35,192 downwards.
GACCACGTAAACGTCTGCCCGGTCCTTGAACGATACCATGGAGTGTCCCGCAGTCGTCAGAGCTTCCACTGCGTGGGAGGATTCGTACTGATTCACCTTGCAGCCCAGGGTTTCCAGGGCGATTTTCATGCTCATGCACTCAGCTCGTTACAATGCGTCGATTCGTCGGCTCCCTTCGATAGCGAAGGGGTGCTTTCGGCTTCCGGGTCGATGAAACCTCCGCCCAGCACCCTTTCTCCATCGTAGAAAACGGCGGCCTGCCCGGGAGTTATGGCACGCTGAGGGGACTGGAAGCATACCTCGGCCCGATCTTCCCCGAGAGGAACCACTCGTGCGGGAGCCGCCTGGTGCTTGTAGCGGATGCGCACCTGGGCTCCGAGGGGCTGTGCGGGCGGGTCCATGGACACCCAGTTGATGCGGGAGACCGTGAGCCGCGACCTGAAAAGGTCCTGTTCGCGTCCCACGCGCACGGTGTTGGCGAGAGGATCGAGAGCGACCACGTAGTAGGGGGCGTGAGAGGGGATGCCCAGGCCGCGCCGCTGACCGATGGTGTAGGCGAAGATTCCCCGATGCTCTCCCAGGGGAGTGCCGTCCATGTCCACGATGAGGCCCGGCGTGGGTTCCTGCTTTGGATCGGATTGCGCCTGGAGAAATTCCCGGTAATTGCCTTTGGGGATGAAACAGATTTCCTGGCTTTCGTTGCTGGTATGACCGTCCAGTTCTTGCTGTCGTGCCCAGGCCCGTACGTCTTGTTTGTATTCATGGCCCAGGGGAAAGAGCGCGACGGCGAGCCGGCTTTGGGGGAGCAGGGCCAGGAAGTAGGACTGGTCCTTGGTCCTGTCCATGCCTCGCAGGAGCTGGATGCGGTGATTGGGACCATGGCCGGGAAGCGTCCGCACGTAATGGCCCGTTGCCAGGCGTTGGGCGCCGTGCTTTCGAGCTTCGTTCCAGAGAAGGCCGAACTTGACTTTTGCATTGCAGATGATGCAGGGGTTGGGGGTCAACCCCTGCCTGTAATCATTCAGGAAAGGCGTGATGACTTCTCGATGGAACTCGGTTCGGAAATCCGTGATCACCAGGGGGATGCCGAGCCTCGAGGCCAGATGGGTGAGGGCGGCTTCCGATTTCATCCATGACGGATCGTCGTTGCGACTTTCCGGGAGGTGTACCGTGGGAAGCAGCCGCATGTGAAGGGCAAAAACATCGTGCCCTTTTTCTTTAAGCAGTGCTGCTGTGCGCAGACTGTCCACACCCCCGCTCATTGCTACCGCAACACGCACTTTTTCCTTCCGCTTCTTGTTCCAGATGTTCGTCTTCGAGAGGGACTATCTTGTGATTCTGCCCGTTTCTTTTCCAGTAGTCGTTCACTGCGGCCTTGAGAGCGTCCGTGCCGAGGTTCGAGCAGTGGAGTTTCTTGTCGGGCAGCCCTCCCAGGGCGATGGCCACGTCGTCCCGGCCGATGGCCACGGCTTCCTCGAGGGTCAGGCCCCGGACCATTTCCGTGACCATGGAACTCACGGCAATGGCCGCGCCGCAGCCGAAGGTCTTGAAATTGATGTCGGCGATGCGGTTGTCCGCGACCTTGATGGTCATGCGCATGATGTCGCCGCAATTCACGTTGCCCACTTGCCCGATGCCGTCGGGATTACCCAGCTCTCCCACATTTTTGGGGTTCATGAAATGCTCCATCACCTTGTCACTGTAATTCATCGTCATGCTCCTCGGTAAAAATCATAGAAAATCACAGGTCCAATATTTTATCAAAGGTTACGATCATGGCCCTGGCGGGACAGGTCTTCACACAGAGCTCACAAGCGCTGCACCTTTCCGACTCGAACAAAACCTGCATTTCGGGGCGCTTGATGCTCAATGCACCCGTGGGGCACACTGCGGTGCAGGCTCCGCACTGATAGCATTTTTCCTCATCCCTGCGGATGCTCTGGGCAACGGGCTCGATTTGGACTCCGATGTCTTTCAAATACTGGAGCCCCAACTGAAAATCCTTACTGTTGCCGCAAAGTTCGAGAACCACCATACCTTCCTTGCGGGGATAGATTTGGGCCTTCAGGATGTTGAACGTCAAATCGTAATTGCGCACCAGGTTGGAAATGATGGGTTTTTCGACGATCTCTCTGGGAAATCGAAGTACCAGCATTTTGGAATACATATTATGGAACTCCTCTCAAACCATGATATTGAAAACGCGACAACCTAACATTTTTATGAGAGAAGCCCAATTATTTTTTTCACAATCCGGAAAAGATTCATTTCTTCATGCTTGGTGATGATCGATACGAGGTCGGATGCCGGGGATGTGATAGAATGCCCCGGTTTTTTCCTGATTCGGGTGGCTGCTCAAACCCTAATGGTATTGTATGGATGGAATATTCATGGAGGATCGGTAAATGTCAAGATCACCGTTTTCAGCCAGGTTGGACGCTTTTCGTCAAAAACTTTCCCGGAAAGGCATGGATGCGTTTCTGGTCTGCAACCCGGAAAACCGCTACTATCTGAGTGGCTATGGGGAACACGACCTGCATGCCGTGGAAAGCTCCGGGTACCTTTTGATTTCAGAAAAACACCAATTCCTTTTCACCGACTTCAGATATGCGGAATCGGCCCGGGAATCGGCTCCCGATTTCGAGCTGGTCATTTATGCGGAAGGGATGATCAAGGAATTTCCCCGCATTGTCGAGTCAATCGGCGTTCGTGAGGTGGGCGTGGAGGGGCATTATCTTACCCATGACATGTTTCGTGCGATGGAAGAGCGGGTGAAAGAGACGGTTTCCCAGGTGGAAATATTCACGGCAGGAGGTCTGGTGGAGGAAATGCGTGTCGTCAAGGAATCTGTCGAGATCGAGGCCATCAAAAAGTCGCTGAGGATTACGGAAGCCGCTCTCAGGCATGTGTGGAACAGGTTGGAACCGGGTGCGGTCGAACGGGATACGGCATGGGAGATCGAGCGGTTCATTCGAGAAAGTGGGGCCGAGGCGATCTCTTTTCCTCCCATCACTGCGTCGGGGGCCAACGGGGCTTTGCCCCACGCGGTGCCGTCGGGGAGGAAAATCCAAAAGGGAGACCTGGTCGTTCTGGACCTGGGGGCTCGCCTGAATCACTACTGCTCGGACATGACGCGAACCTGGGCGGCAGGGGAACCTTCACCCGAACTCAAGAAGATTTACAGGGTTGTGAGAGAAGCTCAAAGAGCGGCAATCAGCGAAATTCGCGCGGGCAGGGACAGTGCGGAGATCGACGAGGCGGCCCGTGGGATCATCCGTGATGCGGGATACGGGGAATATTTCGGACACGGTCTCGGCCATGGGGTAGGGCTGGCGGTGCATGAAAAGCCCAGCCTGAGAAAGAAAAATGGTGTGCTGATCGAGGAAAACATGGTGTTCACAGTGGAGCCGGGAATCTACCTGCCCGGAGTGGGAGGCGTGAGATTGGAGAATATGGTGCGCGTCACCCGGGAAGGCTGTGAAGTGCTCAATGAACCGGGCCTCTTTTATGATTGGTAATATCCTGCTTCTAAAAGCGGATAAGCCGTTCGGAGAAGTTTTTCATGGATATCGGTATGTTGCGTTCCAACGCAAAAGTGTGGGAACGCGAACACTACCGGACCACAAAAATCATACATTGTAATAGCTTCGATACCATTCCACAAAACGGCCGATGCCTTCTCGAATGGTCGTGGTGGGGGTGAAGCCGAAGTCTCGTTGCAGGCCGTCGATGTCCGCATAGGTTGCGGGAACATCGCCGGGCTGCATGGGCAGGTATTCCTTCACGGCTTCCATACCCAGGTGATGTTCCAGAGCGGCGATGAAGTCCATGAGCCCGACCGGTTTATTGTTGCCGATATTGTAGATACGGTAGGGGGCCAGGCTCATGCCGGGATCGGGGGCCGCACCGTCCCAGTCGGGGGATGGCGCGGCAGGTTTTCCCATTACTCGCACCACACCCTCGATGATGTCGTCGATGTAGGTGAAATCCCGTTGCATGGCTCCGTGGTTGAAAACCTGGATGGACTTTCCCTCGAGGATTGCCTTTGTAAAAAGAAAAAGGGCCATGTCGGGCCTTCCCCAGGGACCATACACGGTGAAAAAGCGCAGTCCGGTGCATGGGAGCCCGTAAAGGTGAGCATAGGTGTGGGCCATGAGTTCGTTGGCTTTTTTGGTGGCGGCATACAGGGATACGGGGTGGTCCACGTTGTCGTGAACCGAAAAGGGCATGTGAGTGTTGGCACCGTAAACGGAACTGGATGAAGCGAAGACCAGATGCTCTACCTGCCCGTGTCGGCATCCTTCCAGAAGATTTACGAAGCCGTTCAGGTTGCTTTCCACATAGGCATGGGGATTGGTGAGGGAATGGCGTACTCCCGCCTGGGCGGCCAGGTTTACCACATTGTGGAAATGGTGGTCTTGAAAGAGTTGTTCCATGCCGGCGCGATCATGGAGGTCCAGGTGGCTGAACTGGAAATTTTGATGTTTCCGGAGTTGGTGGAGACGAGCTTTCTTCAGGTTGACGTCGTAGTAGTCGTTGAGATTGTCAAGGCCCACAACTCTTTGGCCTTCTTGGAGTAATCTCAGTGCGAGGTGAAAGCCGATGAACCCGGCCGCGCCGGTTAGAAGAACAGTTTGCATGGAAATATTTTCCTTTTTGATGACTTATTTCTCTTCGTCCCTGTGAATTCTTACCGTCAGCACGGAGCAGGGCGACTTTCGAACGACCCGGTCGGCGGTGCTTCCAAAAATCACATGGGCAAGACCCGTCAGACCTCGAGACCCCATGACGATCAGGTCGAAATTCTTTTCCCGTGCCAGGCGGATGATTTCCGTGGCGGCATATCCGCTGAGGAGGTGGATTTTGTGACGCTGATTTTCCGTCAGGCGGCTCACATAGCGATCCTGGACGGCTTCCGTGGCCGCGACGGTGACCTGCTCCACGAAGTTGGGGTCGTATTCGATGGGCATGTAAGTGGCGTGTATGGGTGGAGAAATGGATAGGTTGACCATGACATGTATGATGTGCAGGGTTGCCTCGTATCGCTCTGCCAGGTCCATGGCCGTGATAAACGCCTCGTCGGCATTCTCTGAAAAATCCGTGCAAAACGCGATATTTTCATACAGTTTTTCAGCCATTGCTGTCTCCTTCGCATGGTGATGGTTTTTGTCTTTGGATTCAACTATCCACAATCCACACGGTGATGTTCTTGGACATTTTTGTAACGCTTCTGGAAACACTGCCCCAAAGGAATTTCCGTACCCGGCTCAGCCCGCGCCGCCCCATGACGATGGTCGAGCAATTCAGCTGCTTTGCCCCTTCGAGAATCAGTGGCGCTACTTCTCCCGAGTGGACACGGAAATGGGTGAAAACCTGATCTTTGTTGAAACCTCCTTCATGAAGCAATTCCATGGCTTTGTGAAAAATTCCATTCATTTTTTCCTCATCCTCCGAACGCCAGAACAGCCCCCTGAAATGGGGGTACTTCTCATGGATTTCTGCAAATTTTTGCACTTCTTCTTTGGTGAGGATTTTGGGCGATACGTTGGGCAATACATGATACAGGGTCAGATGAATATGGGGAGCTCCTCTCATTGTCCTTGCGAGATAGGAAGTAATGTTGAGAGACACCTCCGTATTGTCCAATGCCACCAGAAATTTTTCCATTGAATCCCTCGTTTTTGCCGGTGAAATAGACGGTGCCCTGGATCGCCGAGAGGAAATCCAGTAGGGCCGATGACACGATGATCCGCAGCCCGGGGAGCCTCTTTTACCATATAAATCATGTGGGTTGAAGAGGCACCAGGTATGGACCGGTCCACACCCCTCCATGCCTCGATCCGTTCTACACCTGAATCATTTTAACACAAGACCGGCTCTTGACGATTTTTTTTTCAAGGGGATCAAATAATGGCTGTGTCCGCAAATGCTTGACAACATCCAAAAAAGTCATTTAGGATGATCCTTCAGGTAGGGATGGGAGAAAGTTTGTTATGTGGTTGAAAACCATTGACAAGATGACCCGTTTCACGTCTCACGATCGAATGGAAGCCGCCGGACGCTGCTCATAGGTGCTTTGCCCGCCAGGTGCTTCGCCTTTGGGGGCGGTAGTCCAAAGAGATGGCGGATAGACCGCATCAGGTATTGCGTCTGGTCAGGCACTTCACTTCAGGAGGAAAAATGCACTGGGAAAGACCACCCAACAGGCCCCAGGGGCCGGGTAATTTTCAAGATTTGGAAGAAATTTTAAGGCGTCTCAAGGAACGCTTCAAGCTTTCGCCCGCTTCCGGGATGCCCATTGCGGCTTTAGCCCTTTTGGCCCTGCTCGTTCTTGCCGGGGTCAATTCGTATTATACCGTGGAACCCCAAGAAACGGCTGTGGTCAAACGGTTTGGGAAGTTCGTTTATACCCGGGGTGCGGGGTTGCACTTCAAGATTCCCCTGGGGGTCGATCACGTACAGAAAGTGGTTACGGGAAGGGTTTTGCAGCGGGAATACGGGTATCGAACGTTACAGCCCGAAAACCGCAGCCGTCCGGCATCCAGGGGGTATGAGGAGGAGTCCATCATGTTGAGTGGGGACCTCAACGTGGTGGATTTGCAGTGGACGGTGCAGTACAAGGTCGAGGAGCCCGTCTCTTACCTTTTTCGAGTCCATGACGTGGAGGGAACCCTTGATGACATTTCCCAATCGGTGATTCGCCGTATTGTGGGGAATCGCTATTCCGACGACGTTTTGACGGTGGGGCGTGCTTCCATTGCCGAGCATGCAAGGGTCGAAATACAAAACATCATGGATCAGTACCAGTCGGGGCTTCGTGTCGTTACGGTTCAGCTGCAAAATGTCAATCCTCCTCAAGCGGTTCGAGGGGCCTTCAATGAGGTTAACGAGTCTCAGCAGGAGAAGGAGCGCATGATCAACGAAGCCCAGGAAGCCTACAATCAGAGGATTCCAAGGGCCCAGGGACAGGCTCGCCAAACCATTACCCAGGCGGAAGGGTATGCCCTGGAGCGTGTCAACAGGGCAGAGGGTGAGGCGCGGCGCTTCAACGATATTCTGACTGCATATGAAAAGGCTCCGGATGTGACGCGAAGGCGCATGTACATCGAAGCCTTTGAAGCCCTTTCCAACAAGGTCGAGCGGCTCTATGTACTCGATCAAAAGCAGAGCAGTATCCTTCCTCATCTGGATATCGGTCGGACTGTCGGGGGAGGGATCGAGGGCAGGCCCGAATCGGGGAAAGACATGCCCGTGCTTCACACAGGGCAGGAGGGGAGATAATGGCTTCTAATCTGAAATTTGCCGTCATAGGCCTGGTTGTTTTGGGGATACTGGCGGTCAACTCATTTTTTGTGGTCAAAGAGACCGAGCAGGTGGTCATCACTCAATTCGGTAAACCCGTCGGTGATCCCATATTGAATGCGGGGCTTCATTTTAAAGTGCCTTTCATTCAGAAGGCCAATTTTTTCGAAAAACGCATCATGAAATGGGATGGTGAGCCCAATCAGATTCCCACCAGGGATAAGAAATACATCTGGGTGGATGTGACGGCTCGCTGGCGTATCGGGGACCCGTTGCTCTTTTTACAGCGTATCGGCACCATTGCCACGGCGCACAGCCGCCTGGACGGGATCATCGATTCCATCGTGAGGAACTTTGTGTCCAACAATGAGCTTATAGAGCTTGTGCGGAGTGAAGGGTGGGAAGATGCCAAAAAGTTGTTGCAAGAAGCGGGAATCGAAGACTATCGTCTCATTCTTGCCGAGGAGAGCGTGGAAGAGCTGGATCAGCCTCTGGTCAAAGGGCGGGAGCGGATCACCAGGGAAATGGTGGCGGAGGCATCGAGGTTGCTTCCCCAGTACGGCATCGAACTCGTGGACATTCGTGTCAAGCGCATCAATTATGTGGATACGGTTCAGCTACAGGTTTTCAAACGCATGATTTCCGAGCGCAAACGCATCGCGGCTCAGTACCGCTCGGAAGGAGAAGGGGAAAGGGCCGCCATTCTCGGGCAGATGGAACGGGAACTGGCGAGGATCAATTCGGAAGCTTTCAGGACGGCTCAGGAGCTCAGGGGGCGCGCCGATGCCGAGGCCACTCGAATTTATGCGGAAGCCTATGGAAAAAACCCGGAATTTTTTGAGCTCTATCGCACTTTCGAGTACTATAAAAATTCCGATAATAGCAGGACTTCTTTTGTCTTGTCGACAGATGCGGACATCTTCAAGTATCTGAAGGGCAGCGGGGATGCAATGGATAGGTAAATCAGGAGAGACAAGCATGTCACTTTACGAGGAGAATCCTCATCAAATCAATAAAGCCGACTTCATCGTGGCCATTCCCTCCTATAACGAGGGGGAAACCATCGGGCACACCACGGAGCAGGTTGCCAGGGGGCTCGTGGAGCATTTCGGCGACCTGAACTGTGTGATCGTCAACTGTGACAATCAATCAACGGACGGCACCAAGGATGCCTTTTTCGCCGCCCGGTCGGAAATCCCCCGAATCTACATCTCGACTCCTCCCGGTATGAAAGGAAAAGGTAATAACCTGAGGGGGTTGTTTGAAAAGACACGGGAACTCGAGGCGCGGGCCGTCGTGGTCATTGAAGCGGACATCAAGAATGTGGCTCCCTACTGGGTCAAGAATCTGGGGGAACCTCTTCTCAAAGGTGCGGGTTACACCTGCCCTTTATACGTTCGCCACAAATATGAAGCCACTTTGACCAACTCCGTCATTTACCCTCTCACTCGTTGTCTTTATGGGCGGAGGGTACGACAGCCCAATGCCGGAGATTTTGGGTTTAAGGGGCAGCTGGCCGAGGCGCTTCTCGATTCGTCCTTGTGGACGGAGTCGGCGCAGAATTACGGTATCGATATTTGGGTCGCCACTATTGCGCTCAATTCCCGGATGCCCATCTGTCAGTCCATTTTGGGGTGTCCAAAGGTACACCGGAACAGGGACCCTTATGCACATCTTTCCGTTCTGTTCCACCAGGTTGTGGGCACTATTTTTGACTTGATGAGAAAATATGAGGATTTCTGGACCAAGGTCAAATGGAGCAAACCAAGCGCTCTTTATGGAACGGACATGCAGGATGTGGAAACCCCTATTCCCGTGGAGGTGAACACGACCCGGTTGTATGAGCGTTTTCTCGATGGGTTTGACAAGTACCATACACGCTGGGAGGCCTTTTATGATCAGACATTGAATCATAAGCTGCAGGAAATTAGAGGCCTTGGTCTTCAGCATTTTTCCATTCCCGCTCAGACATGGGCAAAAATTCTTTTTGACAGTGCCGTTGTTTACCAAAAAATGGATGCCGATCAACGGCGCAGCTTGCTGGATGCCCTTCTGCCCATCTACCTGGGTAAAGTGCTCTCTTTCGTCAAAAAGACAGAACGCATGTCCGTTCAGCAGGCTGAAGAATATGTGGAGAATGAATGCACGGTTTTTGAGGAAAACAAACCTTACCTCGTCAGCAAGTGGCAATGAATATATAAAAGGTCATCAATTTTAAGGAGATAAGGATATGCCAAAAATCCTCGTTGTAGATGATGAGGAGCACATTCGGTTACTCTATTCCGAAGAGTTGAAGGAAGCCGGATATGAGGTGATCACTGCTGAGAGTGGCTACAAGCTCATGGAAACCATAGAAGAAGAGAAACCCAACCTGGTTGTTCTCGATATCAAAATGGTCGATTATAACGGGTTGGATCTTTTGCAGGATATTCGGAATAACTTCTATGATCTTCCGGTCATTCTCTCTACGGCCTACGACACTTTCAAGGAAGATATGAAGGCCATTGCCGCGGACTTCTATGTGGTAAAAAGCTTCGACCTTACCGAATTGAAGAAAAAAATTGCAATGGCTTTGGATACCAGCCTGCCCAGTTGACTGGACCCTTATGCTGCGGATCACCTTATTGGTGTGGAATACAGCTGTCCGTTCTTAAGCGAAACAAAGTGCCTTGCCATGGGGGATCGCCTCCCGGTGCCTCCATGGCATTGCGAAAGTGTCATGTATTGGTGATCCACATGTACAACAGGACCGCGCAGAAGATGACGTTTCCTGTCCAGACCCCGAGGGCCGGGCCAAGGACTCCTGCCGTGGCAAGTCCGCTTCCCATGTTCAACGCTGCCAGGTAGACAGTGGTGATGATGAATGCCACGGCCACGTTTGCGGCGATGCCTCCATGGATACGGTGGCGCAGTGCGATTGTCACGGCTAGAAGAGCAAAAATGAAAGTGGTGAAGGGATAGGCCACCCTGAGGTGAAGTTCTACTTCATAGGGAAGTGAATTGAAGCCTTCGCCTCGTATCTTGCTTGAGTACCGGTGCAGTTGAATCCAGTTCAGTTCTTCCGGCATGGTTTGCAATTTGCCGAAATCGCCCGGCAATTCATGGAGCTTCAATCTTTTTTCATCGAATTGTTCCTGCTGGATTCCCCTATCGGTGAACTTTAGCTCCAATCCTTTCCTGGCCACCCACCCCTCACCGTCCCACACGATCCTCGCGGCATCGATTCTCCCGGTCAAGTTGAAATGTTCGTTGAAAAGGTAAAGGCTGGGTTTTTCCATTGCCTGGTTTTCGGGATCGTAAAGGCGTATCTGGTAAATGACTCCTTTGCCGTGATACCAGATATTCATGTGTCCGAAAGCCATGGATTGGGTATTGTGAGATGTTTCCTGCCAGATGGCTTCAGACCGTTGGTTGAGGGTTCTGGCCACGGATTCGGCGAAAAGGAAATGGGCCACTGAAAAAAACAGGGCGACGATGATGATCGGCTTGACGTAGGTGATGCGATGGATGCCCGATGCTTCCATTGCGATGAGTTCATGGTTGCGTTTCAGCATTCCCAGGGCGATGAGAGTTCCGAGGAGAGTCGCGGCAGGGAGTCCCTGAGTTATGATGAAAGGAATTTTGCAGGCAAAATACGAAATAATGTCCGTTGCGGGCATGCCCTTGCTCAACATGTTGTCTACTTTTTCAAAGAAGTCGATGATCAGGTAGATGCCCACAAAGGTGACTATGGTGAGGGCAAAAACGGGCAGGTATTGCTTCAGCATGTAGCGAGTGATGATCTTCATGGATTCTACTTCGGTGACTTTTTTCCGGTGAAAAAGGTGAATTTTCTCCAGTGGTCGAGGAAGATCACACCGGGTCCCTTGTCGGATGGATTGTGTGTCCGCATCCAAAGCACGATAGCCGGCAGCGCGCAAACGGCATTGGGGCCCCATGCGGCGACGAAGGGTGGAATGATGAAGTTTTCCGCAAGTCCTTTACCGGCAGTGAGCATGACATAATAGCCCAGGAAAAGGGCGACACCCAGCGCCATGCCGGTCATGCGGCTTTTATGGCGAGAGGCGATTCCCAACGGTGCTCCCAGGAGTCCCAGGATGAGGCAGCTAAAGGGCAGTGCCAGCCTTCGATGAAATTCGATACGAAAAGACGCCGCCCTGCGTTCCGATGTTTCTTCATGTTTGGATTGGTGCCACAGTTCCATGGCGGTCATGTTGTTCCTGTGATGGGAGATTTCCTGGGAGCCTCCTATCAATTCATCCAGGCTCAACGAGAGATCGTAAGTTTTGAATGAAACAGCATGGGCTCCCTTGTGATCATCGGGTACGTGCGTGATGATTCCATTTTTGATTTGGAAGACGAGGTGATCCAAGTCGCTGTCCATAAAGATCGAGGCTTCTTCCGCCACAATGGTGGCCCTGGCCTGTGGATGCCGTTGATCCTCAACAAAAAAGCCTCGTATGGTCATGTTCGATGCATCGGCTGATCGGAAGAAGAAAACAAGGTTGGGCAGGGCGTCGATGAATATGCCTTCGCGCATCAAGAGCGGGACGGTGGCTTTTCCCAGGGATTTGAGCTTGAGCTCGAAGGCTCGATTGGCTTTGGGTACGATCATCAGGGTATTGATGTAGGAAATGCAGGTAACAACCGTCACCATGGTGATAAGGGCGGGAAGCAACTGGTATATGCTGACGCCTGCCGAATGAAGCGCCGTCAATTCGTTGTCGCCGCTCATGCGCACAAAAGCGAGAACCGATGCCATGAGGGCAGCCATGGGCAGGGTAAAAATGAGAATTTTGGGCAAAATGAAGAGCATAAGCAGAAGGAGATCAACAAAGGAAATGGAGGTGTTGAAAAGGTATCTTGCCAGTTGCAGCAACCTTGCGGCAATCAGGACAAAGCTCATACCAAAAGCCGCCAGAGTGAAGGGGATAAGCTGTTCTTTTAAAACGTACCTGTAGAGAGTGGTTCCCATACGCCCGTTCTTTAATCTGCTCGAAGAGCCTGTATTGTAAGTGTCACAATAAATCCGAAAACCATTCATCTATAGAATAAAGCCGACAAACTTTCAAATGGGCAAAATGTTTTTCTTGCATCCGAAGTCGCAAACGCATGTGTTGCGGGTGGTTTCATATGCTTCCGATCATCCGGCTTCCTGCCCGTCTGGGTATATCCGGGTGAGCCTCATGGAGGAATACCTTGACAGGAGAAAATTTCACGTGGTATCGGTTGCCAGCTTGTTTGAGGCTGCCTGGAAATTGTCGTTCCGTAGGGGCGGACGTATAAGTTTGCCCTTACAATAAAGCGAACATCCGATCCGATTTACAGTTTCCGGACAGCCTCCTGGCAGGGGCTTTGGGGTAAGGCTGCCGAATTCAATATGCCTTGCCGGTGCGTCTTTTTGATAAACCCATTGAGGGCATTAATGAAAAAGCCTAAAACATCCATGGAATTAGACGATCTTGATCTCGATTTGGACTCTTCCGACGAACTCAATATCGACGATCTCGATATTGGTTCCGGTGCAAATGATGAGGATATTATCGAACTCACCGATATGGTAATAGACGGGATGGACGAAGGCCCATTTGACCCCGATGATTTCGAGTTTGACCTGGAAGCTCTTGAGAAACAATCGGAGGGTGTGACCGGAGACCCTGCAAAGGATCATGCCACCGGCCAGGAGACCCTGCCGGACGAGGAAGATGTACAGGAAGAAGACCTCTTTCCCCATCTTAAGGGTTCCGGTTTCGATGACGAAACCGTCGTGTCGCTGGAAGAATCATTTCGGGAAGCTTCTAAGAGTGAAGGTGCTGCGGATTCTTCCAGCGAAGAAACAATTATGGATCAAACCATTCTCGATCAAGCCAGGGCCCCGAGTGAGCGCAAGGGGGCAACGGTATCGGAGGAGGGTATGCTTCACGATGGGAGTAGCGTTGGTGGAGAGCCTCTCCAGGAGATGGAAGCATTGATCGATGATGTTGTAGAGCAAATCGAGACTCGTCTACTGGGTGCCGTGGAGCAAGTGGTGGAATCTCGACTGCCCGATCTCGTGCGCTCGATTCTTAGAGAAGAGATCGACAGGTTGAAAAAAGAAATCCAGGAATAATTCTGAAAAATTGGTGGAGCTTCGCACAACAATTTGGGGTGCAGAGAGGAAGTCGTTTGCCTTTAAGTGGGATTGTGCCTTTCTCGACGCATCCTTTTCTCTTTATGAGGATTAACTAGGGAGCTATTCAATGAGTAGTGACGGTACGTTGCCCAAAGCTTACGAGTTCATGGAGGTAGAGTCCAGGTGGTATGCGAATTGGCAGGAGTCGAATATTTTTTCCGCCGATGAAGACAGTGACAAGGTTCCTTTCACCATTGTCATTCCTCCTCCCAATGTCACGGGGCACTTACACATGGGGCATGCCCTTAACAACACTCTTCAGGATATTCTTTGCCGTTTCAAGAGGCTCAAAGGATTTGAAGTCCTTTGGTTGCCCGGCATGGACCATGCGGGTATCGCCACTCAGAATGTGGTGGAACGCCGGTTGGGAGAGGAAGGGCTGACACGCCATGACATAGGGCGGGAGGCATTTCTCGATCAGGTCTGGACCTGGAAGGAAAAGTACGGCGGTTTCATCATCAACCAGCTCAAACGCCTTGGATGCTCCTGCGACTGGGGAAGAGAGCGTTTCACCATGGACGAGGGGCTTTCGCGTGCCGTGCGCCAGGTCTTCGTCAAGCTCTATAACGAGGGGCTCATTTACCGCGGCAAGCGCATGATCAACTGGTGCCCCCGATGCGTCACAGCCCTGGCCAACATCGAGGTGGAAGGCGAGGAATTGGATAGCCGACTCTATCACCTGCGCTACCCGTTGGTTTCCGGCAAGGGGGCTCTGGTGGTGGCCACCACCCGCCCCGAAACCATGCTGGGGGATACGGCCGTTGCCGTGCATCCCGAAGATCCCCGCTACAAAGCGTTCATTGGACAGGAAGTGCGCCTGCCGCTTACGGATCGTCGCATACCCGTCATCGGCGACGAGTATGTGGAAAGAGAATTCGGCACGGGGGCTCTCAAAGTCACTCCCGCCCACGATTTCAACGATTTCGAGCTGTCGCGCAAACACAATCTGCCCCTGGTCCAGGTCATCGGTGAAGATGGGAAAATGACCTCCGAGGCGGGTGAGTATGAAGGGCTGGATCGCAATGCCTGCCGGAAAAAAGTGCTCAAGGACCTGGAAAAAGAAGGTCTTCTGGTCAAGACGGAAAACTATAAAAATCGAGTAGGACATTGTTACCGCTGCAAAAGCGTGGTCGAGCCCATGCAGTCTCTTCAGTGGTTCGTGTCCACCAAGCCCCTGGCGGAAAAAGCCATGGATGCGGTGCGCCGTGGAGAAACGCGCATCATTCCTTCCAAGTGGGAAAAAGATTATTTCATGTGGCTTGAAAACGTCGAAGACTGGTGCGTGAGCCGTCAGATATGGTGGGGGCATAGAATTCCTGCCTGGTATTGCCGGGATTGCGACAAAATCATCGTTTCCGAGTACGATCCCGTTCAATGTCCCAGTTGTCGTGGGGAGAACCTCGATCAGGACCCGGATGTTCTTGATACCTGGTTCAGTTCGAGCCTCTGGCCGTTTTCCACCTTGGGGTGGCCTGATGAAACGAAGGATTTGAAGAAGTTTTATCCCACTTCGACCCTTGTCACAGGCTTTGACATCCTGTTTTTCTGGGTAGCGCGTATGATGATGATGGGCATTCACTTCATGGGGGAAGTGCCTTTTCGGGACGTTTACGTTCATGCCCTGGTGCGCGATGCACAGGGCCATAAAATGAGCAAATCCCGGGGTAACGTCATCGATCCACTGGTCATGATGGATCAGTTCGGCACGGATGCCCTGCGCTTCACCCTGACCGCCTTCGCCGCCCAGGGCCGGGATGTCAAGCTTTCCGAGGAACGGATCGAAGGCTACAGGCATTTCGTGAACAAAATCTGGAATGCGTCTCGACTGGTCCTCATGAATACCCAGGGTGCGGAAGTGCCTTCCACGCTTCCATCCTCCCCGCAAAGGCTGGCTCACCGATGGATTCTCAGCCGTCTACAGGCGGTCATCGCGGAAGTGGAAAGCGCGCTGGAGAACTATCATTTCAATGTTTACGCCCAGTCTCTCTATCATTTTATCTGGCACGAGTACTGCGACTGGTACCTGGAGATGGTCAAACCGGATTTTTACGGTACCGACGAAGAAGCAAAGAGCATCGCGCGGACTGTGGCCATACATGTTCTCGAACGGATTTTGATCCTTCTCCATCCCGTCATGCCTTTCGTGACGGAAGAAATCCGGCAGAAGCTGCCCAATACGGAAGGCAGCATCATGAAAGCCGCCTTCCCGTTGGTGCATGAGGATCGGAAGGACTCCGGGGCCGAAGAACGCATGGGGTTGCTCATGTCCGTGGTGAGTTGCATTCGTAACATTCGGGGCGAAATGAATGTACTGCCCGCGACTCAAGTGGAGGTGCATTGTCTGTGCGAAAGCTCCCATGAAGCCGCGCTTATCGAGGAGCAATCCGCCGCTATTTCCGACCTGGGCAAGGTTTCTCGCCTGCACGTGGGGCCGGCCGGGGAAATTTGCAAGCCGCCCATGGCGGCGGGAGCACTGGCGGGAAAGGTGGAAATTTACGTTGTTTTGGAAGGTGTCCTGGATTTCGAGAGTGAGAGCAAGCGGCTTCAGAAGGAGATTGCCAAGGTCGAGAAGGAATTTGCCGTCACTTTGAAAAAGCTTTCCAATGAAGATTTTCTTGCTAAGGCACCTGGGGAGATCATAGGGAAAGAGAGGGAGAAATCCGCGCGTCTCGGTGAAAAAATGGAGAAGCTAAAAAGCCATTTTCAGATCATTGACGATCTCAGGCAGAAGGCGAAGGTGGGAGGTTGATCATGGACCGTCTGGACTTGCTCCTCCGCCTTGCCCTCGATGAAGATGCACCCCATGGGGACGTGACTTCGCGGGCACTTGTCGACCGGGACACTCCCGGGCTTGCGGTTGTTTTCTCTCGGGAACCTTTTGTGCTGTCGGGTACCAGGGCTTTTGAAAGAGTGTTTCACCTTGTGGACCCCATGGTTCGGGTGGAAAAGGTTTTTAAAAATGGTGACGAGGTACCGGAAAACGAGCCTGTTTTAAAGCTGGAAGGAAGCGCGGCTTCTCTCCTGATGGGGGAGCGCACGGCCCTCAACCTCATGCAGCGGTTATCCGCGGTGGCAACCTTTACCAGGAAAATGGTTAAAGCCATGGAAGGAACTCGCTGCAAACTTCTCGATACCCGCAAGACCACCCCCCTGTGGCGCATCCTGGAAAAAGAAGCTGTGCGCCACGGGGGTGCCTTCAATCACCGATTT
The DNA here is from genome assembly GCA_964603955.1 of uncultured Syntrophobacteraceae bacterium. Classification (GTDB taxonomy): domain Bacteria; phylum Desulfobacterota; class Syntrophobacteria; order Syntrophobacterales; family Syntrophobacteraceae; genus SLCH01. Next base: position 18,508 of record CAZRWT010000018.1, on the reverse strand, counting down.
GGGCTTTCGGACGGCGTACTCATCAAGGATAATCACATTTGTGCCGTGGGAAGCGTGCGAGAGGCGGTGAGGAGGGCAAGGCAGGGGGTGCCCCATACCTTGAAGGTCGAGGTGGAAGTGGAAACCCTTGCCCAACTGGACGAAGCCCTCGAAGCCGGAGCGGATATCGTGCTACTCGATAATTTCTCCTTGGAAGCCCTCGGGGAGGCGGTAGCCCGTGCGCGGGGGCGAGCTCTCCTGGAGGTTTCGGGGGGAGTAACCCTTGATACTGTGCGATCCATTGCCGAAACGGGTGTTGATTTCGTGAGCTGCGGAGCCCTGACCCACTCGGCGGGCTCCATTGATCTCACCATGGAATTTACTGTCAAAGTTGGGTGATTTGTAGGTTCAGCCTTTACCCAATTCACGGGACTTCAAGGTGGCTACCTTCACGGCTTCCAGCAGGGCGCCCCGAACAGCTCTTTCTTCCAGCACTTTGAGCCCTTCCACGGTGGTGCCCGCAGGAGAGGTGATAAGGTCTTTGAGTTCAGCGGGATGTTTTTCCGTTTCCTGGACCATGTGTACGGTGCCCAGGACGGTCTGGAGGACCAGTTCTTTCGATGTGGATCTGGGCAGGCCCATGAGCACTCCCGCATCCACGAGACTTTCGATGAGCAAGAGCACGTAGGCCGGCCCACTGCCGCTCAGGCCCGTCACTGCGTCCATCCATTTTTCTTCAACGGTGATGGCCTTGCCGACGGCATTGAAAATTTCCAGGGCAAAACCCATTTGTTCTTCACTCACGTGTTCTCCTCGAGCAAGGGCTGAAGCACCCTCCTGAACCAAAGCCGGAGTATTGGGCATGACCCGGACCAGCGGCGTTGCTTGCGGCAATACCCTGCTCATACGCTCGATGGTGATGCCTGCGGCAATGGAAATGATGAGAGGGGCGTGAGCCAGATGGGGGGTCATGTTATCGAGAACCGCATCCATGTTCTGGGGTTTGACGGCGACGATGATTGTGTCACTTTGCAAAGTGACTTCATCGATGCTTTTGCACACGGTGATGCGGTAACGATCATTCAAATATCTCAAACGGCTTTTGCTCACGTCAAAAGCGAGAATTCGCTCCGGTGGAAGGATTGATGCGTTTAAAAGTCCTTTGATGAGGGCTTCGCCCATGTTGCCGCCGCCTACGAATCCGAGAGTCGAGTTTTTCATCATTGTTGATGAGCCTTTCCATAAAAGTATGGGTTGATATGGAAGTCGGCTTTGCTAAAAAGCCAAAAGCCTTGGAACTCCATAGTGTTTTGATCGGTGCCTTGCCTCACTTTTCCTCCGGTTTATTCCTCCCTCTGATACTTCATTTCCAATGGGGAAGCAAGTGGGCCTGCGTATATCCCACTGTCTGCATTGTGGACTTCGAGTTGGAACTTTTAGTGATTACGATTTCTTGCGCCTGTATTTGTTCCAAAAAGCACATGTTTTGCCTTGACGCATACGGCAGATTGTGCGAGATTCGAAGCGGTATCCATGGGCAAGATGCGGGGAGTGCAGGCTTTCCGGTTACGCCTGGTTCACATCGTTTTTACCTGTTTATTACAGAACATTCCGTCGGCGTTGCCGAGAAGGAGAGTGAGCAAAGTCATGTTTGAGATGATCAAAGAATTCATTCGGGCTATAAAGAACGATCCTTGGTGGATTCCTAGATTCGTTGAAGAGGAAAAGAAGCCTCCTAAAAAAGCCCCCCTGCCCACACCTGCGCCTACCATTAAAGCGACTCCCGTGCAAACGCCCAAACCAGCCCCAACGCCGGCCCCAACGCCCGAACCGGAAAAGATCACCCCCACCCCTGAGCCCGAACCGGTAGTCATTGTCAAAGAGCCGCCCGAGGAGGAAGCTCCCAAGGAAAGGGCGGCTTCGGAAGAGTCGGAAGCGGCGTCACCGCCACCGGAAGTTTCACCGGCAGCAGAGCGGGAGGAATCGTTGCCGGAAGAGCCTCCGGCCGATAT
>CAZRWT010000018.1:0-16417 GCA_964603955.1 uncultured Syntrophobacteraceae bacterium | reverse complement strand
TTTCACCGGCAGCAGAGCGGGAGGAATCGTTGCCGGAAGAGCCTCCGGCCGATATCGCAGAAGCCGAAGCGGAAGCAGCGGAGCCCGTGAAGGTTGAAGCTGCCGAGTCGTTCTTGCCCGCCGTGGAACCTGCCGCCGTTGAAGAAGTCGCGGAAGTGGTTCCCGAAGAAATAATTCCCGAGGAGGAAGCTCCCAAGGAAAGGGCGGCTTCGGAAGAGTCGGAAGCGGCGTCACCGCCACCGGAAGTTTCACCGGCAGCAGAGCGGGAGGAATCGTTGCCGGAAGAGCCTCCGGCCGATATGGCGGAAGTCGAAGCGGAAGCAGCGAAGCCCGTGAAGGTTGTTGAGGAAGCGGTGTCGGTGGTTGTGCCCGACCAGGCAGAGCCTGGGGTTCCTGTGGAGCCCACCCTCGAACCGGAATCGGAAGAGTCGCCTGCAAAGCCCAAAAAAGCGACTACCACCAAGAAAACTACCAAGCCGAAGAAATCTAAGTCCACCAAGTCCAAGGAAAAGTCGGAAAAGGCGGAAGGCAAGAAAAAGAAGAAAACCGGTTCCGGCAAAACAACCAAGAAATAACGCCATGTGCAACTTTTCGATGCTATGTTTACCTCCCGTCGGCCCCTCTACTTCTTGTTTCCAAGCTGGAGCTTGGGAACAAGAAAGTTGCACATCGCATAGAAATAAGTCGGAAGAAGCATCCCCGCCTTTGTGCATGCCCTGTCTTTCGAATATGGGTAAAGTTGAGATGTGAAAACCGACTCCGGATTTAATGGAGTCGGTTTTCAGTTTTGTGCATCGTTTTTTCAGCCGGTAGTTTCCGTCACTAATCCTTCCAAGGGCATGGATCGGGAACCTTCGATGAGCACGGTACGCACCACCTGGAGTTCCATGGGGCGAAAAGGGGCTGAGAATCGTATAATACTGTTGGGGTGGGCCGGTTCCAGTGGATTGCCGTCCGGGGCATGCAAGCTTTTGAGCTGTAGGGGGATTGTCTGTCCGTCGGGGAAAAGAAACTCCATGATCTGGCCCTTGAACAGCCGGGTTCGCGTTTCCATGGTGATGGAAAATGTTGCGGGCCGAGCCGTGTTTTCTCCCTCGACCGGAGTTTCCTCGGCCACATGTCGTACAATTCCTGCCAGGGTATGGGTTTGGACAATGGAGGTTTCCATGTCCACGGCTCCGGAGCTTTCTTCCCGCTCGGAAAAGGCAAAGCCTTTGGTGTAGGGGCGATGGCTGATGTGACTCAGGTCCCTGACCCATTCCCGTGAGAGTCTGAAAGCCTGCGGATTGTTCCAGTGGGCGTCAATGGCCAGCCGATAAGCCCGGGTGACGGCCGCCAGGTACAGGAGTCCTTTCATGCGTCCTTCAATTTTGAAAGAGTTCAGACCGGCGCTCATGAGTTTTCCCATGTCTTCCAGGAGGCAAAGGTCCTTGGAATTGAAGATGTAGGTGCCCCGGGCGTCTTCCATGATGGGGAAGTACTGACCGGGCCTTTTTTCCTCCACCAACCGGTAGGACCAGCGACAGGGCTGGGCGCATTCCCCCCGGTTGGCACTGCGCTCACTCATGAAGGCACTCAGAAGGCAGCGGCCGGAATAGGAAGCACACATGGCACCATGAACGAAAACTTCCAGCTCCAGGCCGGTGCCTTGTCTGATGGCGGCGATTTCCTGGAAAGTGAGTTCGCGAGCCAGGTTGACGCGATGTACACCTTGTTGTTCCCAGAACTTGACGCTCATGGAATTGGTGGTGTTGGCCTGGGTGCTGAGATGGATGGGCGTGTGTGGGGCGTATTCTCGTGCCAGGAGGAGTACACCGGGATCGGTCACGATGACGGCATCGACCCCTATGCTCTCGAGGTGCGTCAGGTAGGGACCAAGTTTCTGTAAATCCGATTCCTTCGGATAGACATTGACCGTGACGTACAGGCGTCGCCCCAGGCTGTGGGCCAGGGAACACGCTTCCTGCATCTCTGCGAAATCGAGGTTGGTGGCGAAGGCTCTGAGGCTGAAGTCCTTGCCGCCCACATAAACGGCATCTGCTCCGTAGAGGAATGCAACCTTGCATTTTTCCAGGCTCCCGCCCGGTGCCAGGAGTTCGGGTTTTCGTCGCTGACCGGATGCATGGTGCATGAGTGCCTGTCTCCGTGCTCTCTGCTCGTAAAAAATGTTCTGAGTATCCTCCACAAAATTGACAAAATCGAAAAGCATCTGTACTTATCATTCAAACGAATGTAAAGGCAAGTCAATCGCTTGCTTTCAACCACCCTTAAGCCACTGCATAGTGAGACGTATGTGTTCGGAAAAACGACAAATATCTTCAAAAGATCGTTTTGCCTGGCTGAGCCTCAAGATGATCCGGGGGCTTGGAAATCGTTCCCTGCTCCGTTTGTGGCGACACTTTGGAGCCCCGGCCAAAATCTTGGAGGCGACGGCAGATGAGTTGAGCGTCGTTGCGGGGCTCCGGGAAAACGGCAAGAGAGCTCTTTTGAGGAAAGACATGCTGCGCCCTCCCGAACAGGAGTGGCAGCAGCTCGAGCAAGAGGGCATCGAGGTGCTTACCATCGATGACGACCACTATCCTGGCAACCTGAAGGCCATTTACGATCCCCCGGCGGTGCTGTTTGTGAAGGGGGAATTGCAGCCTCGGGATTTGGTCGCCGTGGCCGTTGTGGGTTCGAGGATGGCATCTCCCGCCGGCTTGTGCTATACGGAGCGACTCTGTGCCGAACTGGTTCAGTATGGTGTGACCGTGGTGAGCGGTTTTGCGGTGGGCATTGACAGTGCCGCTCATCGGGGTGCGTTGCAGGGGAAGGGGCGGACCGTGGCTGTTTTGGGCTGTGGATTGGATGTGAACTACCCCATGTCCAATCGAGGCTTGAGGGAAAAGATACTGCCGTCGTCAGGGGCACTGGTGACCGAGTTCGACCTTGGGACTCAGCCTGCCGCGGGGCATTTTCCCCAGCGCAACCGCATCATCAGTGGGCTTTCCCTGGGCGTCGTGGTTGTGGAGGCCGCACACAGAAGCGGGTCTCTCATAACCGCTCGAATGGCCCTGGATCAGGGAAGAGAAGTTTTTGCCGTTCCGGGTCAGGCCGGGAACTTTCTCAGTGCGGGTCCTCACAGTCTGTTGAAGGACGGGGCCCGACTGGTGGAGTCCGCAGAGGACATTTTGGAAGAGATTCGTCCCTTAATCGCCAGGCGGCGTCCTTGCTCACCTGCGAAAACCCGTGTGGAACCGGTGAGTGACGAACCCATCGGTTCCCAGGAGCTCATGGTTTTGGACGCCCTCGGCAATGAAAGGAAGCACATCGATGATTTGAGCCGTGCCGTTGCAATGCCCATGTCACGGCTCATGGCCGTTTTGCTCGATCTCGAACTCAAGGGCCGAGTTCAGCAGTTACCGGGAAAGGAATTCACCGCCATCGGTGAGGGTTCTCAATTGATTGGGAGCCTCGAAGACCATGAGGATAAATGATGTCTAAATCGCTTTTAATTGTTGAATCCCCGACAAAAGCCAAAACTTTGGGACGCTATCTGGGCAAGAATTTTGAGGTCAAGGCCTCCGTCGGCCATGTCAAAGACCTGCCCAAAAGCAAGCTGGGAATCAATACGGAGTCGGGATTCCAACCGGAATACCAGATCATCAGGGGAAAACGAAAGATTCTCAACGAACTGCAAGCCGCGGCCAAAAAGGCCGACCACATTTACCTGGGGCCGGACCCGGATCGCGAAGGGGAAGCCATCGCCTGGCACATTGCCGAGGAAATCGGCATCAAGGACAAGCCCGTGCATCGGGTGCTGTTCTACGAACTGACCAAAAAGGCCATCCAACAGTCCCTGACCCAAACCAGCCCGTTGAACAAGTCGTTGTACGAGGCTCAGCAGGCCAGGAGAACTCTGGACCGTCTCGTGGGATATCTCATTTCCCCCATTCTCTGGGAAAAGGTGAAAAGAGGGCTCAGTGCGGGGCGGGTGCAGTCGGTGGCTTTGCGGCTTGTGTGCGAGAGGGAAAAGGAAATCCGGGCCTTTGACCAGGAAGAGTACTGGACCATCGAGGCCCGTTTCCTGCCGGGTTCCGATCCGGCAGCGATCCTCAAGGATGATGCCGGGCAGTTTCCCGGACGCCTGTGGCGTTGTAAGGGAAAGAAATGTGACATTGCCACGGTCGAGCAGGCCTCGGAGTTGTTGGATTTTCTTCGGCCTCTTTCGTACCGGGTAACGAAGGTGGAGCGCAAGACACGTAAGCGAAATCCTGCACCGCCCTTTATTACGAGTACTCTTCAGCAGGAGGCGGCCCGGAGGCTCAGGTTTCCCGCCAGGCTCACCATGTCCGTGGCTCAAAAGCTCTACGAAGGGACGGAAATTGGAGATGTGGGCCTTGTGGGTTTGATCACTTACATGCGAACCGACTCCACCAGGATGTCTTCGGATGCCGTTGCCGCCGCCAGGGAGCATATCAAGAAAAAATGGGGGAAGGATTACCTGCCTTCCAGGCCTGTGGTGTACAAATCCAAGGCCGGTGCCCAGGATGCCCATGAAGCCATTCGCCCCACCGATGTGGAACTGACGCCGGAAGTTGTGGCGCCTTACCTCCCTCCGGAACAGCTCAAGCTCTACACCCTCGTATGGAAGCGGTTTGTTGCCTGCCAGATGTCGCCTGCGCGCATTGCCCAGACCCATGTGGAAATTTCCGCTGAAGATTACAGCTTTTTGACCACGGGGTCCGTCATCGAGTTTCCGGGATTCATGACTCTGTACGTGGAAACCGGGGACAACGAGGAGGGCAACGGCCAGGAGGAAGGGTTGCTTCCCGAGTTGAAAGAGGGGCAACCCGTTTCGGTTGTGGACATGGTATCGCAGCAGCACTTCACGCAGCCGCCCCCACGCTATTCGGAAGCGAGCCTCATTCGGGAACTCGAGGAATTGGGAGTGGGGCGACCCAGTACCTATGCGACCATCCTGTCCACCATTCTGGATCGCCAATACGTGACCGTGGACCGCCAAAGGCTCCACCCCACGGAACTGGGCTGGCTCATCGACTCCCTCCTCAAGGACAATTTCCCCAACATTGTGGATGTGGATTTCACAGCCCAAATGGAAAAGAAACTGGACGAGGTGGCCGGAGGCGCTCATTCCTATGAAAAATTGATTTCCGATTTCTACGAGCAGTTTTCCAAGACCCTCCAATCGGCCCAGGTTAATATGCTCGATGTGAAGGGTGCGGGGTTGCCCACGGAACTCATCTGCCCCAAATGCGGCTTGCCCCTGCACATCAGATGGAGCCGAAACGGCCCCTTTCTCACTTGCAGTGGCTATCCCAAGTGTGATTTTTCCAGCGATTACAAACGGGATGAAAAGGGGCATGTTCATCTTGTGGAACAGGAACCCACGGGGGAGGTGTGCGAGAAATGCGGCCGCCCCATGATCTTGAAGCGTGGGCGTTACGGCACCTTTCTGGCTTGCAGCGGTTACCCGGAATGCAAGACCACGCGGGCTCCCAGCACTGGAATTCCGTGTCCTCGTGAGGATTGTGACGGAGAAATGGTGGAACGTGTGGGAAAGATGGGCAGAAAGTTTTATGGGTGCAATAAATATCCCGAGTGCAAGACGACTTTCTGGGGCAAGCCGGTTTCCAAGTCGTGTCCTGCCTGTGGTAGCCCGGTTCTGGTGGAGAAGACCACCAAAAAGGACGGACTGAAATATGCGTGTCCCAATGCTTCGTGCAAATATGAGGAAACTCCCGATTCGGGTGAGGCTACGGCGGAAGAGCGTGAGTGATCGTTTTGACTCCGAGCTTTCGGATCGTTTCAAACAATGTTCCCATGGGATGTGAAGAACTATGCCCCAATGGATGCCCGATTTTTTTGTGTTGATTTGTGGATTGTGCCTTGGCAGTTTTTTCAACGTGGTCATATGCCGTTTGCCCGAGGGACGGTCCATAAGTCATCCCGGCTCACACTGTCCTCAGTGCAAAGCGCCCATCCATTTTTATGATAACATCCCGGTTGTCGGTTACCTGATTCTGATGGGTAAGTGTCGTTCCTGCGCCGCCAGGATATCTCCACGTTATCCCCTGGTGGAACTCATGACGGGATTGCTCTTTTTTTTCCTTTTTCAGAAATATGCTTTTTCAATCCAGTTTTTCGTGGAAGCCTTGTTCGTGTCCTTGCTCCTGCTGATTGCTTTTATCGACCTGGATACTTACATCATTCCCGACATGCTGTCCCTCCCCGGAATCGTCTTGGGCTTTGCGGCATCCTTTTTCACTTCCCGTATCACCTGGCTTGAATCTCTCCAGGGCCTGGTTATAGGGGGAGGAGTTCTTTTTATCGTTGCCTTCCTTTACCAATACGTGCGCAAGCAGGAAGGCATGGGTGGAGGGGATATCAAGCTCCTGGCCATGATTGGGGCCTTCGTGGGAACTGCCGGAGTTGTTTTCACCATCCTGGTATCATCTCTGGTGGGGACTGTCTTTGGACTGGCAACCATGGTGCGGTCTCGAAAACAAATGGCCGTCGCCATGATCCCTTTCGGTCCCTTTCTGTCCATGGGTGCCGTTGTTTATCTCTTCTGGGGTGAAAGAATGCTTGACTGGTATCTCGGGCTTTTTCTTGCTCACTGAGCATGGCATGGCGGAGCGAGGCATGGCACGGAGGTGTTTTCCTTATACAGGTTCCCTGGGAATTCCTCGGGAAATCGTCACTCTCGATCGCCAGGTTTCCCACCATGTGGCCAATGTGGTACGGCTCAAAAAAGGGGACTTACTGGAATTGAAAGATGGTCGTGGGGGATGGTGCATTGCCCGGGTGGAAGATACGGCCTCAACAGGCATGTGTGTCCGGATTGTGGAATTCCTGCACGGGGGTGCCGAATCGACCCTGCATTTAAGCCTGTGCATGGCTTTTGCCCGGCCGGAGCGTATGGATATAGTAGTAAGGCAGGCCACGGAATTGGGAGCTACACAGCTCTTTGGCTTCAAAGCTCAGCGGAGTCAGTACGGCCTTTCCCGTGTTCAGATGGAAAAGAGGCGGGAGCGTTGGGAAAAAATAGCGTTGGAAGCCGTTTGTCAGTGCCGGAGGGTCGTCGCGCCTCGGGTGTGCCTTTGCCGGGATGCAAGAACCCTGGTGGAAGAACTCACGGAACCTGAGGGGGGGGCTGTCCTCAAAATTCTTGCCGATGAAAGTGAGCCTTTCCCGGGAGATGGCGACTCGCCTTTCGGCTCTCGGATGCCGTTTAGGACCCGACCGGATGTCGTGATGGCGATCATTGGTCCGGAAGGGGGTTGGGCATCGGAAGAAGTCGAATTTTTCCAGTCAAAGGGGTTTGCTTCGTTGCGAATGGGACCCAGGATATTACGTTACGAAACGGCTGCAACAGCTATTCTGTCTGTTGCTCAGTTTATCTGGGGTGACATGGGTACAGGTTTTGTACAAGGATGAATATCTTATGAAATGTCACAAATGCAACCACATCGGTTTCGATCATCTCTCCCAGTGCAACAAATGTGGGACCGATCTCACGCAAAACCGTCAATTGCTCGGGTTTAGCGGTCTGGCTGTAAATGTTCCCTTTTTGCTTGGTTCCCTTTTGAAATGGGCTGATGAAGAAAGAAAGGAAAGTTCCGGGGTATTGCTGCAAAAAGAGGTTGAAGGGGATTCCGGCGGCATCGACATGTTGGAAGGTTTTGAGCTATTGGATGAAAAGGAGCCCGAAATGCATGAGTTCGAAGATTCCGAAGAGGAACTCTTGCTTCTTCCCGCCATGGAATCCGATAAAAAAGAGGATAGCGACAAAATAACCAGGGGGCATCAGGAGGAGGATTTGGGCCTTTCTCTTGCTTTCGAGGATGGTGTGGAGTTGGTTTTGGAACCTGAGCTTGCATCGTCTCAGGAGAGTTCCCCTCACAAAAAGGAACCCCTGCAAAAGGGTCGGGATGATTCGCAGGATTCGTATGATTTGGGAGATATGGAGGAACTCACCCTGGAAGATTTTGTCGAGGATTTTTCCCTGGAAAAGCTTGGGCCTGCGGACGCCTCAGGCAAAGGAACCTCCAAAATCGTGGGAAAAGTGCCTTCAGATAGCACGGATATGCAGGGTACCCTGAGAGAGGATCGAAATATCGAACTTGTCGGTCTTGAGGAAGGACTCTCCCTTGATGACCCTTCCCTGGAGGGCGATATCCTGGAATTTGAACTGGAAGAAATCGATTTTGATGCCTTGACTTTGGAACTCGAGGAGCGTCCCGCCGAGTCAGCCCAGGAAACTGAAATCGATTCTCCTCAAAAGAAGCATTCCAACGGTTCCCCAAAAACATGATCCGTGTTTTTAGTGTCGGTTCTCGTGTGTAGGTGACATAAATGTATGGGGGAGGGGTATTTTATTTAAATCCGATCATGTAAGGATGGTGTTGCAATGAAAAAACTGTTGACCATCGTTGTTGCAGTAGTTTTGGTGGTTGTCCTGGGATTTGGCTGGTGGATTTTCAGCCGCCCGGATCGCGGGACCAGTGGTTCCGTCAGTACCAGGTTTCGGTGGCTCGGGCCTAATGACAAGATAGTGGTCGACGGCTTTGACGATCCCAAGGTGCGGGGGGTGGCATGCCACATCGCTCGTGCGCAAACGGGGGGCATCAAAGGGGGACTTGGTTTTGCGGAAGATACCAGCGATGCGAGCATTGCCTGCCGGCAGGTGGGTCCTATCGAAATTGTGGGAGACCTCAAGGATGGGGAGCGCGTGTTCGACGAGCGTCGCAGCGTGGTGTTCAAGTCTCTCCAGGTGGTGCGGTTTTTCGATCGAGAACGCAATGTGTTGATCTACGTGGCTTACAGCGACTGGGTCGTCGAAGGCAGTCCCAAAAACAGTGTCAGTACGGTACCCATCATGGGATGGACAGCTCCCGCTCCATGACACTTGCCGGTGTTCCGAGATATTCCAGGCGACGGTTCATGGTCTGCTCCACGTTTTTGTGATTCGATCCTTCGGTTGTGTTTCCACCGGACTCGCATGTCCGGTTGGACGAGGATTAACGTGATTTCAGGAAATCCCCTATGTCCGACACAACAGCACAAATCCTTGAACCCGGTAGAAATTGCCGGCAGCTTTTGCGGGCGGACCGTGCAGCCGTGTTGCTCAACGGGGAAGCCTATTTTGCAGCTTTCTACCAGGCCGTCCTGAGAGCCCGCAGGCAATTGTTCATTGTGGGGTGGGATATTCACAGCAAGGTGGAACTGTTGCGCGGGGATGCCGCAGTCAGGGCAAGATCACAGGGCCTTCCCACAAGATTGGGATATCTGCTCGACCATGCCGTTCGTCACAACCCCGATCTGGATGTGCGTATCCTGATCTGGGATTTTTCCATGCTTCTCAGCCTGGAGCGCGATCCCAACCTGCTTTTCAATCTCGGTTGGGTTCCCCATCCTAGAATCCACTTTTACATGGATGGCGACCACCCCGTGGGAGCATCCCACCACCAGAAAATTGTCGTGGTGGATGGGCAGGTTGCCTTTTGCGGGGGACTGGATCTGACCCATCATCGCTGGGACACGGCCGAACATGTCCCGGATGACCCCCGGCGCACGACACCCACCGGTGAGCATTACGGCCCCTTTCACGACGTGATGGTGATGGTGGACGGCAAAGCCGCTGCCGGACTTGGCGAACTGTGCGCGATCCGCTGGGAGAGAGCCGCCCGAAGTACTGTGCGGCTGACGGATAATACCGACACCGATACATGGCCCTCATCGATCCGGCCCTGGTTTGAAGATGTGGATATCGCCATTGTACGTACGGAACCCAGGTATAAGTCTCGGCGGGAAGTTCGGGAAGTCGAGGCGCTCTACCTGGACGCCATTCAAGCCGCTGAACACTCGATTTTTATTGAAAACCAGTACTTTACCTCTCCCGTACTGTGCGAAGCCCTGGAAAAGCGTCTCCGGGAAGAACACGGGCCGGATGTGGTGATCATTTTGCCCAAGAAGATCGGCGGCTGGCTGGGGGAAAAGGTCATGGAGGCCAGGCTGGGGAAGGTCCTGGATCGGCTCACGCGGGCCGATGTTCATGATCGTCTCCGTTTACGCCACCCCTGGGTGGGAAATGATCCCAAACAGGGGGTCATGGTACACGCCAAACTCATGATCGTGGACGACAGGCTGCTTCGAGTGGGTTCCGCCAACCTCTGCAACCGCTCGATGGGGCTGGACACGGAGTGCGATCTGGCCATCGAGGCACGGAACCCGGAGCAGGAAGCCGGCATCCGGCGGCTGCGCAATGAGCTGCTGGCCGAGCATCTGGGGGGCAGTGCCGGAGAAATCGATGAGTTAGCTCGGAAAACCGGTTCCCTGGTGCGCCTGGTGGATCAACTCTCAACTTCTGATCGTCAGGAAAGGGTTTCGCGGGGACTTGGACCCCTGGAAGCTCAGGAAGAGCAGTTCCCCGAACTCGTCAGTGAGGCGGAAATACTCGATCCCGAACGCCCACTGGAAATCGATCGCTTGATGGACGCCTTTGTTTCCGGTAGGGAGGCGGGCCAGGAAGGATGGCTCAAGGCGAACTGGCTGTGGATGGCTCTTGGAGCTTGCGCTTTGGTGGGGTTGGGGCTTGCCTGGCGTTTCACCGGTCTTTCGGAAATCGCCAACCGGGAATCGTTGGCCATCCTGATGCGGGAGATCGACCCGGGCTGGGGGCTCTATTTTCTGCTGCTTCTAGGGTTTCTTGTGGGGGGCTTGCTCATGTTTCCCGTGACCGTGCTCATCGGTGCCGTGGTGATCCTGCTCGATCCCCTTCCGGCACTGATCATCGCCATCGTGGGAACACAGCTCAGCGCCATGATGGCTTACATTATCGGCATGCGGCTCGGTAGAAACCGCATCCGGTACATGGCCGGCAGCCGATTGAACCGTATCAGCAGGCACCTGGCCCGGCATGGCATTGTCAGTGTCGCCGTGATCCGCACACTGCCCATTGCGCCCTTCACCATCATCAACCTGGTTGCAGGAGCGTCGCACATTCGATTCCCGGACTATGTCTTGGGAACCCTGGTGGGCATGATGCCGGGAATCCTCGCCGCGACAATTTTCATGGACCAGCTTTTGAGTTTCCTGTATGAACCGGATTGGACCAATGTTCTCATCATGCTCGGGGCCATGGTATTTGTGGTGCTGGCCACCCGATGGCTCAAGCGCCGCTTCTCCTGAAGCCTTCAATGAATACCCAACTCTCATTGCTCCCCATCATTACCTGAAGGAAATCCATGTGCGTGATGCCTCCCCCGCCTGAAAAGGTGAGCAGAATTGAATTCTGTAGCAAATCAAGCGGAGGGACTGTGCGAACTCCTACACTTGCCATCTCTTTGTTTGGATTCGCTTTGTGTGATCCTGTAGAGTTGTACGAGGTGCCCGGCAGGCCCGGTGGTTGAAGTGAGCCCCATCCGCTCCGGGACGCAAGAACAGTGAGCACCGGTGTAACTCGTCAAGGGGCATGGGTTTGGCGAAGTAAAAGCCCTGGACATATTCGCACCCCAAGGCGGTCAGCATGGCCACTTCTTCTCGCGTTTCCGCACCTTCGGCAATGATCTGCATATTCAAAATATGGCCCAGAGTAACGATTGTCCTCACGATTTCCAGATGCTCTCCACCCATGTGCATCCTGCTGATAAACGACCTGTCCACCTTGAGAATGTCCGGTGAAAATCGATGTAAGTAGGATAGGGATGAGTAACCGGTCCCGAAATCATCGATAGAAATCAGGACGTCGAGGCGCCTGAGCTTTTCCAGAATACGCACGGCGGCCTCGGCATTTTCCATGACCACGCTTTCCGTGATCTCAAGTTTGAGAAGCTTTGGGGGAAAACCCGTTCTTTTCAGGATGGATTCAATTTGCTCGAAGAGGTCGTGCTGTGCAAACTGCTTGGCTGAAAGGTTTACGCTGAGCATAAGACCATCGGTCATGCCCTGCTGGGAAGCGAACGCATGCATGTCGGTGCAGGCTTTTTCAAGAATCCACCTGCCCAGGGGCAAAATCAGGCCGGTTTCCTCGGCAATGGGGATGAACTCGCCGGGAGGGATCATCCCTCGGGTAGGATGCCGCCACCGGGCCAGGGCCTCCACACCAACGGCTTTTTCCCACTGGAGGCAAATGACGGGCTGGTAGAAGACATCGCATTCTTGTCGTTCAAGTGCCTGGCGCAAATCAATAAAGGTTTGCATGGCCTGCCTGGTCTTTTGATGCATGGCGGGGTTGAAGACCTGAAAACGATCCCGACCTTTGATCTTGGCCTGATTGACGGCCGTGGTCGCGTCTCTGAGGATGTCCACCCCTTTGTCATAGCGAGCATCGGACAGGACAACCCCGCCGCTGGCCGTGATTTGCAACTCGTGTCCCTCAAACCGGCAGGGTTGTTTCATGATGTCCAAAATATTGCCGGCCAGCACCAGGGGTTCGTCCAGATTGTCCAGTTCAGTAAGCAGAAGGGCGAACTCGTCTCCGCCCAGGTGCAGCAATGTCTCATGGGGTTTGCGGTTTTCGTTCAATCTTTCGGCAAGGGAAGAAATCAACTCGTCGCCCAGTTCGTATCCAAAACTCTCGTTGAGTCTGCTGAATCGATCCAGGTTGAACAGGAGCAGCGCGAATTTATAATGGGGGTCGTCATGGAGCCGTTGAGTTTCCTTTTCCAGTTTTTCCGACAGGGCCGCACGGTTGGGTAGTTTGGTGAGAGGATCGTGGAACAGGTTGTGCGTCATTTTTTCGTTGGCTTCTCTTAACTGTGCCGTCCGTTCAAGGACCATTTTTTCCAGTCCTTCGGAATATTGCCGGAGCTGAATTTCCTGGGCACGCAGGGTCAGGTGCAGCCGTACTCGGGCGAGCAGTTCTCGGGGATCGAAGGGTTTGCTCACATAATCCACTCCGCCGCTTTCGAAACCTCTGGTCTTTTGTTCCACATCCGTGAGCGCGGAGAGAAAAATCACTGGAATCTCGGTGGTTTCTTGTTGTGATTTGAGACGTTCGCAGGTACTGAAACCATCCATGCCGGGCATTACGATATCCAGCAAGATGATATCCGGTTTGTGGCTCGATGCTGCATCGAGGCATTCTTCTCCCGTGCCGGCGGTGATGGTTCTGAATCCATTACTCCGCAAATTGGATTCCAGGATGAATCGGTTGACCTCCTCGTCGTCGACGATCAGAATAAGCGGAGCTGTCTGAGGGGTACGGTTGCCTGACGATACATTCATTCACTTTCTCCGAGGTCGTTTTTCAGGATTTGGAAAGCTCTGCTTGCCTTGCCCTTTGGTGCTCCATGATTTCCCGGATGCTCGATTGAATCCACTCCCCACGGCCCTTTTCTTCTTCCTCGTCCAGGTCGAATTCATGAGCCGTATCACTGTGCATGGACAGGAGGGCAATTCCGGTGCTCAAAGCGTTCCAGGCCCAACTCTTCCAGGCATCGACAGCGTTCGGTTTGCCTTCGATCACCTGTTCCAGGGACACGGTTTCTGAAATTCCCATCATGGAAAGGTCTTCGTTCATCTGCTCCACGAGGTCCTCATCCAGGCAGGGCCGACGGACTTTTATGGCCTGTGTGATCACATGCAGGTAGAAACGAAAGGGTTCCATGCCTGTTTTTTCCGGGTGGCAGATGCCGCATCGCTCCTTGTCGTGGGCAATTCGAGAATTTTCGGCAAATCTGTTTTGGCGGGCGATTTCCATAAAATGAGCCACAGTGTAATCAATTATGTGCTTGTGCGCATCTTCCATAAGAACCATTCCTTTCTTTATTTGTTTTTCAAGTATTAGCCTTTGGGGACTTCCCAAATTCTCAATAACTCTGCTTTTTTGAGTACCTGCAGCAACTCCCGACAGTTCCCGGCCGTCAGATGAGCGCCGCTATCCCGAAGGTCCAGTTCCGTTGCCCTTCCCGTGGAAACTCCCGCAGTCATGACACCGGCTCTCCGTCCCGTTTCCACGTCCAGGGGATGATCCCCTACCATGAGCGAACCTTGGGGAGTTGCTCCCAGGAGGGAGAGAGCTCTCAGGAGGTGATCGGGGTGAGGCTTCACCAAGGGCACGTCATCCCGGGTGAGAAGCGTGGTGCAGTAGGTTTCCATGTCTGGGAATACACAAAGCACGGCTTTTTTGCAATTCCTCGTGATGATGGCCACCTTGATTTCCGCGAGGGCAAGCTCCTGCAGCATGGGTCTGGTGAAGGGGAACAGATTGCCTTGTTGGGCGGCTTCCAGTTCCATGTTCATGATCATATCCATGGCCGTGATGCGGAATTGCTCATGTCGGTTGCCGTTGTGGGCTTCGAAGCGGCCACAGAGTTCCTCGATCCACTCCAAGGCCGGTGTGGAAGGAATTTCCACTTCTTCCAGCGCGAGCATATCCCTGGCCATCAGGTGCAGGCGGCGCTTCATGTGATCGAAATCCAGCTTCAATTCCGCAAGGGTCCCGTCGAAGTCAAAAACGATGCAGTCGATCCTGGACTTTTGTATGTTCATAATATCTCCGGCCTGCTCCGTTTCCCTTTTCTCTTGCGGAAGAGGGGGTTCATGGTTATTTATGATGCGTTTTGTGTGCCGAGTTGTCGGCAGAGCGTTCAATCCTAATCCGCTTGTGTTTTTGAATCAAGTGAAGAGGAGATGATCGCGGGGGGGCTGGAGTCGATTTGCCTGTGGTGTTCCGCGGATCATCATGCCTGGTTTGGTATGCCATGAGTTTTTTGTTTTGAATGTATTGGGACGGATGGACTTCAAGAGCCTATGAAGACACATGTTTTTCAAAATCTTAGTTTCGATCAGGCGGTGGATCGGCTTCGGAGTACGAAGCCGGCCTTTCACGGCAACTATCTGGCCATGTATTCGAGCTGGTATGGGGGTATTGTCACCGATCCCGCCCTCATGATGGTTCCCATCGACGATCACCTTGTACACCGGGGGGACGGGGTTTTCGAGGCCATCAAGTGTGTGGATGGGAAGGTTTATGGCCTGCAACGCCACATGGACCGCATGAAGGGTTCGCTTGCGGCTCTGGCACTTGAGCTGCCCCTGGACTGGGATGCCCTGGTGGAGGCGATCCTGGCCGTGGTGCGAGAGGCGAAGGTTCTCGACTGTATCATACGGGTTTTTGCTTCCAGGGGGCCGGGTGGGTTTTCCGTGAATCCTTACGAATGTCCCGAGAGCCAGCTTTACATAATCGTCAGCCGTTTCCATGCCGCTTCCGAGGCCAAGTATCGTGAGGGGACGACCCTCAAGACGAGCGTTATTCCCGTCAAAAAAGAATATTTCGCGCGGATCAAATGCTGTAACTACCTGCCCAATGTGCTCATGCACAAGGAGGCGGTGGATGCGGGGGTGGACTTCACCGTGTCCCTGGACGATCATGGTCACCTGGGTGAGGGGGCCACGGAAAACCTGGGTCTGATCACCAAAGACCGCCGTTTTTTTGTACCGCGCTTCGATCGTATCTTACGGGGCACGACGGTGACACGGATGCTCGAACTTGCGGAAGGAATGGTGAAATCCGGAAACTTGACGGAGGTCGGGGAAATGGACATCACTCCCGATCAGGCCTATGAGGCGGAGGAGATCATGATGTTCAGCACCACCTTCGATGTCCTTCCCGTGGTGCGCTACGACGGCCGTGTGATCGGGTCCGGGCGTCCGGGCCCCTGCTTCGAGATGTTTTTGAAGGCACTGCGTCAAGACATGCATCACAATTTCCGGATGCTCACCTCTGTGAGCCCGTGATGCCGACACGGATGAACGCTATCGAGGACCATGCCGCCATGCTGCAAATTGCGGAAAGCAAACTTCGAGAAAGCATCGAGGTCAAAAAACGCCTCCTGGGAAATGTTGAAGAAACACTTGTTTCCATGGCCCGTGAGTTGGTGCGGGTGTTTGAAAAAAAAGGCCGTTTTTTTCTCATGGGAAACGGCGGCAGCGCCGCCGACGCTCAGCACATTGCCGCCGAACTGGTGAACCGTTTCGAACGGGATCGCCCTCCTCTGCCCGCCCTGGCGTTGACGGTGGACACGTCCATCATTAGCAGCATCGGCAACGACTTTTCCTTCGATGATATTTTTCTCAAGCAACTGCAAGCCCTGGGGCGGGAAGGGGACGTGGTGCTCGGCATTTCCACCAGCGGACGGTCTCCCAATGTGATCAAGGCTCTGCAATGGGCCCACGGCCGGGGGCTGCAAACCTGGGGGTGGATGGGCGAGGAGGTCACGGCCATGGATGCGTGTTGCCACCGGGTCATTCATGTGCCCTCGAAAGTCACCGCCAGAATCCAGGAATGCCACATCACCCTTGCCCATATTCTTTGTGCCCTGGTGGATGAAATCATGTTTGCAGGGGCACCTTCCGGGGCTGCATGCGGGTGAAAGGCATGCCCTCGGCGGTGGCTCGGGATTAATGTACG
>CAZRWT010000017.1:6955-50607 GCA_964603955.1 uncultured Syntrophobacteraceae bacterium | reverse complement strand
ATTCCGAGGCTCGGGGAAGTGGTCCAAACGGGCAAATCCGTCACGTTCGATCTTTTTTTCGAGCCGGCGCAACGCCATTACAATTTTCATGTGTATCCCGTGGATAAAAACCGGTTCTGCATGCTCCTTTTCAACACCACGGAGCAGAAGTTGGCCCAGGATGAGGCTCGAAACCTGGCGGAGCGTCTCCAGCACTATGCCGCAGTGAGTCCCGTCATCAGTTATGCCTTGAAAATGGAAGGGGAATCCAGGCAGCCCCTGTGGGTGAGCGAAAACATACGAACCATCATGGGCTTCACACCGGAAGAAGCCATGGAGCCCGGCTGGTGGATCGAGCAGATGCATCCCGAGGACCGAGAACAGGTTCCGGAAAGGATGGCCCGCTTGTTCCAGGACGGGCAACTCGTGCATGAATACCGCTTCCACCACAAGGCTGGTTCCGTCCTGTGGCTGCGAGATCGCATGCGGATTGCCCAACAAGAAAACGATGTCCGGGAAGTGGTGGGCACATGGGCCAACATCACCCACACCCGGCAGGCGGAAGAGGAATTCAAGAAGCTGGAAGCGCAATTCCACCAGGCACAAAAAATGGATGCGGTGGGAAGGCTGGCGGGAGGGGTGGCCCATGACTTCAACAACATGCTGGCGGTGATTCTCGGATTCACGGAAACGGCCCTGATGGAGGTGGACGCGCAGCAACCCATCCACTGGTATCTGCAAGAAGTGAAGACCGCGGCGGAGCGCTCCGACGCCCTCGTGAGCCAGCTCCTGGCCTTTGCCCGAAAACAGACCGTCAAGCCGGTGGTACTGAACCTCAACGATGCCGTGACAAACGTACTCAAGATGCTTCGGCGGCTCATCGGTGAAGACATCGACCTGGCATGGCTGCCGGGTCGGGACCTCCGGCGTGTCAAGATCGACCCGGCTCAGATCGACCAGATACTGACCAACCTTTCGGTCAACGCCCGGGACGCCATCCACGGGGTGGGAACCATCACCATCCAGACGAGCAACGTGACGCTCGACGAGGCCCAGTGTGGGGACTCGCCATGCACTCCCGGCGAATATGTGCTCCTGACCTTCACCGACAACGGCTGCGGCATGGATTATGAAACCCTGAACAACATCTTCGAACCCTTCTTCACCACCAAGGAGGTGGGCAAGGGCACGGGCCTGGGCCTTTCCACCGTCTACGGCATCGTCAGGCAGAATGGAGGCCATATCTCCGTATCGAGCCGGCCGGGCCAGGGCACTCGATTCGATATATACCTGCCGTGCCACCTGGAAGACTTCCAGGATCAAGAGGAATTTTCCCCCGAGCCCATCGTGGGTGGGAAAGACTGCGTGTTGGTGGTCGAGGACGAACTGTCCATTCTCCGATTGACCAAACTGATGCTGGAAAAGCACGGTTACCGGGTCCTGACGGCGATCACTCCCTGTGAAGCCATCCGCCTGGCGGAAAAGTACGCGGGGGAAATCGACCTCATCATCACCGACGTCATCATGCCGGAAATGAACGGGCGGGAGCTTGCCCGACGGCTCCTGTCCAATCAACCCCGTCTCAAGTGTTTGTTCATGTCGGGATATACCGCGGACACCATCGCAAGGCACGGGGTGCTCGACGAAGGATTGTACTTCATCAAGAAGCCCTTTTCCGCAAAGGAACTGACCGCCAAAGTGCGGCAAGTTATCGAGGCAGAGTCCGTTCTTTTTCCAACCTCATAAAGGAGATGATTCATGAGAAACAAAAGTCTGAGTCTGAAACTCAATGCCCTCTGCATTGCCCTGGTGGCCATCCCCCTTCTGCTGCTGGGCGCCCTGGCCTTGCGCTCGCTCATGTCCTTCGGTCAGGACGTGACGCGCATGACCAGCACCCAACTGGAGGAAGATGCCGAACGGGACCTGGTACGGGGCGCCCAGCGAGCCCGCAACGACATCCTGGGGTTCGCCCGCATGATCCAGGCGGACGCCATGAAGGTGGCCAGTTCGGGAACCCTGACGTCTTACCTGGAAGCATTGAACGGAGAAAGCCCCCTCTGGAACCGTTTCACACGAAACTACTGTGAAGCGATGCTGAAGGGTTTCGTCCAATCCATACAAATCCGTTACGCCTCCAGAGTGGAGCCGCCCGACTCCAACGACCCCCTGGTCCGGTCCTTGAACGCCACCCGCATCGGCGACACGGGCTACCCCTTCGTGATGAACTCCAATGGAGTTTTGCAAACCCACCCCAACAGCGCCATCGTGGGCAAGGACACCGTGAGGGACCTGGGTCTCCACGAATTCAGAGAAGTTCTGGCCAACCGTAAGGAAGGTGAATTCGGGTGGGTCGAGTACATGTTCGAAGGGCGCAAGAAGTTCATTTCCTACGCCTATTTTCCCCAATGGGACTGGATCATCTGTGCCAGCGGCTACACCGACGAAATGAGCCGTGAAGGTGCCGAAGCCGCCAAAGCGATGTTGCAACAGGATTTCATCCAGATCAACCGGGTCACCACCGTGACGACTTCCCAGGGGGAAAAACTCGCCTATCCCCAGGTGCGATTTCTCGATCCGGATGGAAAAGAAATCATCACCGTCATCGACGGAGTACTGCGTGAAGAGAAGGATTTGCAGACCCGTAAGGGCGTGGATTGGTTCGAGGAAGCCAAAAAGTTGCCCGCCGGACAGGCCTACATCACACCGGTCGAGATCGCGCGCAACACGGGAGAACCGGAGCTCCGCATTGCCGTTCCCGTCCATCTGAATCAGATCCTGCGGGGTATGATCGTCATCAATGCCGACTGGCGTCTGGCCTGGGATATCCTTTCGGGAACCATCTACGCCAAAACGGGCTATCCTTACATCCTGAACGAGCAAGGGGTGATGATCTCCCATCCCAATTATACCCTCAAGCACAAGAACAGCCTGGCGGATTCGCGCTACGGAGCACTGGCGGATATCGTAAGGAACCGCATGTTACGAGGGGAAGAAGGCCTGGCCAGGTATGAATTCGAAGGCTCGTCGGTATATGCGTCCTTCACTCCCTTGAAGCTGGGCAACAACAACTATGTGCTGGCCACGCGAGTCCCGGTCGAGGAAATCAAGGAACTGGAGCAAGAACTCCTCTCAATGGCTCAACGGGTAACCACCAACAGGATTTGGACGGTCTCCCTGGTTCTCCTGGTGATGACGGCCATTGGGGCTCTCGTTGGAGTGATTTTCAGCCGCAGCATCACCGGGCCCATCCAGAGAATCATCACCGGCCTTGAAAACGGAGCCCATGAAGTTGCCCAGGCTTCCGAGCAGCTTTCCGGCGCCAGCCAGTCCCTTGCGGAAGGAGCCAGCCAGCAGGCCGCGTCCATCGAGGAAACCTCAGCCTCTCTCGAGGAAATGTCCTCCATGACCAAACAAAATGCGGAGAACGCCAGGCAGGCCAATGGCCTCATGGGCGAAACCCGCCAGGTGGTTTCCAAGGCCGATGACTCCATGACCCAACTGACACGGGCCATGGACGATATTTCAAAGGCAAGCGAGGAAACCTCCAAAATCGTGAAAACCATAGACGAAATTGCCTTCCAGACCAACTTGCTGGCCCTCAACGCAGCCGTGGAAGCAGCCCGTGCGGGTGAAGCCGGAGCGGGATTTGCCGTGGTGGCCGACGAAGTGCGCAACCTGGCCATGCGTGCCGCCGAAGCGGCCAAGAACACCGCCGAACTGATCCAGGGAACGGTCAAGAAAATCCAGGAAGGCTCGGGCCTGGTAAGCACGACCAACGAAGCTTTCCACCAGGTTGCGAGCAGCTCCAGTAAGGTGGCCGAGTTGGTGGGAGAGATCGCTGCGGCATCGGCGGAACAGGCCCAGGGCATCGAGGAGGTGAACCGGGCCATTTCGGAAATGGACAAGGTGACCCAGCAAAACGCGGCCAACGCAGAGCAGTCGGCATCGGCGTCCGAGCAATTGAACGCGCAGACGGCACAAATGCGCTCCATAGTGGGAGAACTGGTGACACTGGTGGGAGGAAGCGGCCTCAATGCCGCGGCAAAAAAAACCGCCGGGAAAAAGACCACACGTTCCCCAAAGGCAAAAAGCAAACCGCAGCTCAAACATGAAGAGCGATCACGTCATATGATCCCCTTCGACGAAGATGATTCCAAGGATTTTTAACCCCGAGAACCGGATGATCCGTCCCGGTTTTCGGGAAAAAACACAAGGTCTTGGGGCACGGCGGATTCGAATATTCCGTCCTGCCCCATGATGGATTTGGGCTTTAGCCCGCAGCAACCCTCACCACTTATCATGCGCTCCCACGCTCCGGCATGGGAGCGCATTCATCTCTACAACAACAAATTGAACGTCCCATGAAAAAAATTATAAGCCTACGCCATGTGCAACTTTTTGGTGCTCCCTTTGACAAGCCCTCTCGTTCCCAAGCTCCAGCTTGGGAACGCTTTTATCGTTGTGGAAGCTCCGGCTTCCACCCGCTTCGAAACGGGAAGCTGGAGCTTCCGGACAAGTGTGTTCCCAAGCAGGAGCTTGGGAACAAGAAAGTTGCACATGGCGTGAGCCTGCCCGTACTTGTCATCCTTTTGTCCCTTGCCCTGTGGTGGGCCGACCAGATCATCCCCCACTGCCGGCTTTCGGGAGGGCAGGCGGGCCGGACCCTCCTTTTGTGTTCCGCCTGGGCCTCCTCATGGGAACCCGGCTCATCCCCCCCGCCCCTACCCCTACCGCGATTCCTGCCCGACTCCATCACCATAAAAAACAAGAAGCTCACCCTGGGTCGCTTCGAGCTCGATGGCGTATCCGCACATGTGCGTTTCGTTTCCACAAAAAAGGGTCTGGAAGTCCGCCTCAACAAGGCCGGTATTTCAACCCTGAACCTGGCGGATGGGGATGGTGACGCCCCTGCCATGTTCAGAGACGTGAAATTCCATGGTAAAATGCTCCTTTCCGAGGACATGACACGCTGGAGCCTCACGGAATTTCACATGGAAATTCCCCCGCAAGGTGCCGTCTCCCTGAAGGGTGAATACGATTCGAGCACCGGGGCGCTCAGAGGAACCGTAAAGTGCGGCGGGTTGAAGCTGGGCCGGGCTTTCGCTCGATTCTTCCACCTCCCGGCCGATTTCCATCTCGCCCTGCTCCTGGATGAGGCATTTATGGAACTGGAGCGGGAAGCGGAAGGCCCTCTTATGTGGAAGGGCAGTGTGCATGCTTCGAACATCGAGTTTCATTCCGCCGATTTCGATCGTGCCGGTGAGAACATGACTGTCGGGATGGGCTTTTCCGGACGGATCGAGCCGGATACGGAAACCAATCACTTTCAGGCCCATTTTCAGATGGAAAGAGGAGAATGCCTCTACGACACATTCTATTTCAACCTGTCAAAAACCCCTTTTACCCTCTCACTGGACGGCTCTTACCACGCTCCTTCGTCCACCCTTTGTATCGATGATCTTCGGGCAGCTCTTCATTCCGTCGTGCAGCTCCATTGCCGGGGCGGCCTCGACCTGGGCACCGATCCAATCCATGGCGACCTGGAAATAACGGCGCCGGTTCAACCCATGGCCCCCCTGGTGAGCAAATTTGTACAGGAGCCTTTCGGCGCGAGTATTCCGGGGATCGAGAGCATGGAACTCGATGGCCGTTGGGGTGGGGTTGTGCGCCTGAGCGGTCCCTGGGCGGAGCCGGGAATCGAGGGGCGAATCCAGATCCTCGACGGCTCCCTGGCTCACGAGCCCCAGGGGCTCCATATGGAGGGCATCTCCGTGAACCTGCCGTTGCGGATCATGCCCCGTCACATGAGCCATTCCATCCAGGCGGACGACATGGAGCCGGGGCACATCATGTTCCGAAGCCTGAACACCCCCATGCTCCACCTCGAGTCCATGGTACTGAGCCTCCAGGCCACGGCCAACGGCTACCGGCTGCGGGAAAACACACGGATCGTTGCGGGAAGAGGATTCATCGAAATCGCTTCCCTGGAGCTGTACGACTTGCCGTCCTCACACCGAACGGGTAACCTGGTCCTGAAGATTTTTCAGCTCGATCTGGATAATTTCATGGAAGCCTTGTTCACCAGGAATCTAGCGGCTTCCCTGAATACGGATCACCTGGAACTGCTCCTGCACGGTAACGATCTGGAAAGCTCGGGAATCCTGTACCTGGACACTTTCGCCGGGAAAGTGTCCGTCGAGGAATTGGGAGTGCGACAACTCGCCTCCCCTTTCAGAACCTACCGACTCAACGCTCGCTGGACGAACCTCGACCTTGACAAACTCACGAGCCTGACGGATTTCGGCCGTGTGACGGGACATGTGAAAGGCCATGTGGAGGGGCTCGAGATCGTGCAGGGAACTCCCATTGCCTTCGATTTGAATCTCGGGTCCGTTTCTGAAAGAAAAACCACCAGAAAAATCAGCCTGACGGCCGTGGAAAACGTGACGGAACTCAGTGGAGGAGGGTCGCCGTTTCGAGGTGTGGGAGGATTGATGACTTCTCTTTTCAAAACATTCCGTTACAGTGAGCTGGGCATCGCTTGCAATTTGAAGAATGATTTTTTTACAATACGGGGCACCGTCGTGGAAGACGGCACGGAGTACCTTTTGAAACGGGGAATTCTAGGGGGGATCAACATCATCAACCAAAATCCCAATAACCGTATTTCCTGGAACGACATGCTCAGGCGGATAGAGCGCGTGAAGAGAGAGTCTCCAGACAACACGGAGCAGTGAAAACGGAGCACCAAACAAGGAGAAAACATTATGAAAACAGGTATTTGCGGTAAGACATGGAAAATGGTTTCATCGCTGGTCTTTTGTACCGTCCTGGCTTCCTGCGTCACCATTCACATTTACTTTCCCGCAGAGGATGTGAAGAGGACGGCGGAGGAAATTGTGGGGGACATTCGTCAGAATCCTCAGGAATCGCGGCACCTGTTCCGGAGGCACACTTTCCTGAACCGTTGGATTCCAGGCATTGAGGTTGCTTGGGGACCGGCAACGGCTCATGCCCAGAGCGAGACCACCGTTTCCAATGCCGCCATACGGACCCTCAAGGATAGAATGAGAGCCCGCAATGCGCAACTGGCACCCTATTTCAGTGCGGGAGCCATAGGGGAAAGCAACGGCGGCTACATCGAAGCCCGCGATATGGGTTCCCTGGACCTGGGTTCCCGTGCCGCGCTGCAACGCCTGTTGGACGCCGAAAACAACGATCGCCGACAGCTCTACACCGAAGTCGCCCGGGCTCTCAACATCGACGCAGGTCAGGTGGGACGCATCGCAAGCATTTTTGCCGCCGAGTGGAAAAAATCGGCAAGGCCGGGCTGGCCCATTCAAAATCCGGATGGATCATGGGGTAGAAAATGAAATTCCATCGAGGAGTTGCCCACATGCGAAAAAACAATACCATCAAGCAAATACTGTTTTTTTCGGCGGTTTTATTTCTCTTGATCATGAATTCCGGGTGCTCTTCGACCCCATCCAGTCCTGCTCCGACAGCCTCCGCCCCTGTCGCCGACGCAACCAAAACCCTCCCGCAGGCGACGGACACACAGGCGGGAGAAATCCCGGTACACATCCGGCCGGACGACAACTACACCCATCGCGGCAAAAGCTACATCCCCAGCGCGCAACCGGTGATCGTGCCATTTTACGGGCCGCCGGACCGCATCGATCTTTGCGGCACCCCCGTACCCCTGGATGAAGCCGACGTTTGGGAGCGCTTCGACAGGGAATTCACCCTGGTGGTTTACAACCAGGCGCAGGTGTATCTCTGGCTGAAACGCATGGAACGCTACTTTCCCTGGATCGAGGAAAGGCTCCAATACCACGGCCTCCCGGAAGACCTCAAGTACGTGGCCATCGTGGAAAGCGATCTCATCTCCACGGCGCAATCCCCCAAGGGAGCGGCCGGCCCGTGGCAGTTCATGCCCGGTACGGGCCAGGCATACGGACTCGACCAGAAAGAAGGCGTGGACCTGAGGTACGATTTCGAAAGGTCCACCGACGCCGCCTTTCGCCTGTTGAAAGACCTTTATGCTCGTTACAACGATTGGGCCATCGCCATTGCCACTTACAATTGCGGGGATCGAAGAATTCTGGATACCATGCGGTCACAGGGCGTGCGTGATTTCTACCACATGACGCTGCCCCTGGAAACGGAACGGTATGTTTTCCGGATACTGGCCGTTAAAACCGTTCTCAACAACCCAGAAAAATACGGCTACCACCTGCCGGGAGGCCAGGGCTATCCGCGACTGGCCCTGGACCACGTCACGGTGAATTCGAGGTGTTCCATCCCTTTGCAGGCCGTCGCGGAAAGAGCGGGAACGACTTTCAGAGAAGTCAGGAGGCTAAACCCCATCTTCCGGTCGGACCACATCCCGGCGGGAGTGCATGAGGTCAAACTGCCCGCCGGAACCGGTGTCCGGCTGCGGACAAACCTGGACCAGCTCACCACGCAGTTTTGTGCTGCGACACCTCCCAAAGCCCCTCCGACACAACTATCGACGAGCCGGGGACAAGCGGCTCAAAGCACTGTCGGCACACCGGGAAGCAGGCAACAGAGCGCTGCACGCCAACACACGGTGGCTCCCGGAGAAACTCTCATGGGCATAGCAAGGCGGTACAAAGTGAAGGTGGATGATTTGAAAAAAGCGAATCGCCTTACTGGAAGCGGAAATCACATCACCATCGGTCAGAAGCTTGTCATTCCTTGACCGGAGGCTTTGTACGCATGGGTATCCTCATCCGACCAGAAAGGCGATCTGAACCGTCAGCCCTCGTCCGAATGTCCGTCCAGCCAGAAGCAAAGAGCCTTTCGGATTTCTTGAATCCGGTCCGGATCGGTCACCTTTTCTCCTTCATGCGTCCTGATGTAGAAAACGTCCGCCGCCTGATCCACTTTTGTCGTGATCTTGGCCACATAGATTCTTATTTGCAGATCATAGAGCGTTCGACTGATGGTGTAAAGCAGACCCGCACGATCCAGGGCGTACACTTCAAGGATGGTATAAATGTCCGAGGATTCGTTGTCTATGAGCACCTGGCTCGATGTTGAGCGCAGAGGCACGGGGGATTCCACGGGATGTAAGGCATGAGCAGCAATCCTGTAGTCGAGAGCCATTTTGCCGTTGAGCAGTCGCAGCAAGTCCCTGGGAATGACTTGCCAGTCAAAACCTTCCCTGCCGCTTTCGGGCAAACGGCATTGGAAGACCAGGAGCACCAGGCCGTTGTTCATGGTGAACACCTGTGCTCCGATGATGTTGATATCGTGCAGGGTGAGCACTCCCGTGGTGCGTACGAGCCATGCGGGTATTTCCCAACTCATGAGGGTCAACTCGAAGATATCGTCCCTGGAAGTGACCTCCCATACGAATGGGACATCTTGAGAAGCCTGAAGTTTCCAGCCCAGACGCAGGTGAGCCGCGATGGTCTCGGGCGGCATGGACAGCAGGTAGCGCGGGGACAGCTCGTTGAAGTACCGCTCCAACTCCTGGGTGCTGATGAGATCGCCCAGCTCTTTTTCCACCTTGTGCTTGACGCGCTCGATTCTCTCGGCCAAAGCTTCCGGGCTGGGCTCCCCTTTTTCCAGGAGCTGCCCCACCAGATCGTAGAGGGCCAAAACGGGGGCGTCTTTCCACTTTTGAATCGCCTTGGGGCCCGTGGCCCTCATGTCTGCACAACTGAGCAACACCAGGAGATCGAGCCTGTGGGGTATCCCCACCGTCAGCGTACAGTGGGAAAGCATCTGCTCGTCGGCAAGGTCCCTCATGGATGCGCTGTTCAGGATCAAAAGGTGCTGGGCCACGAGGAACTGGACCGTATCGAGTTCTTCCGGGCTCAACCCGAGCCTGCCGGCAATGGCGGGGATCATTTCTCCACCCCGGAGAGCATGATCGCGGCCTGCGGATTTTCCCAGATCGTGCAGCAGAGCCGCCAGAAAAAGCCAGACGGGATCGTCCACCGCTGCGGCAATTTGAGTGACGCGCGGTTCCGCTTCCTCATAGTGCCCGGCAAAAATATTCTTCAGCTCCGAAAGGGTCCTCAAGTGGTGTTCATGGACGGGATAGAGGTGAAAGGCATCGTGTTGAACAAGGCCGTGCACGGCGGCAAGCTCGGGAATGAGCGAGGTCATCAGCCCCTGGTCGTAAAAACGCCTCAACATGGGCAGGTGAGGCTCTTCATCCAAGATCAACGCCAGAAACTCTTCCTTGACGCCCACATTGCCCGAGGCCGTATCGAGCACATTGCGATGGTGCTCGATCCAACGTCGGGTCACCCCGGCAAAATCCGCTCCATGCCGGACTGCCAAAACAAACAGATGTACCAGGTTCGAAGGGGTTGCCCGGTAGCGATCCGGATTCACATAAAGCTTCCCATTACCCAGCGTGACGCCTTCTTCCACCACGTTTTGAATGAATCGGCCTTCTTCACTTGAATAAAAACCCTCGCGAATACATTCCCAAAAATCCCGTGCAATGAACAAGACTCCATGAAACAGTTGAAAAACCATCTGCATCATGCCTTCGACAGGAAGAAACCCGGCTCTCGAAGCATACCCCAGCTTTTCCGCCAGTAACTCCTGTCTTTCAAATGTGAGGGTCCCGGGCCCCCCCCCTGCAATGGACCTTACCATGCTCAACAAACGTAGGAATGTTTTTTCGGCACGCTGCAAGTAATCCACTTCCTGACGATTGAGGCACCCGTTGAAAATGGCGTCCTCCAGCTCCCTCATGTTGGAAGTGATGCGGCAGGCCAGACGAATGGCGGACATGTCCGCGAGCCCTCCCGGATGGCTCTCCAGGTCGGGCTCAAACCAGCTGTCCGTTTCCTCCAGCGCTTGCCACCGTTCCCTGAACTCTCCATAAAGGCGATCGATACACTCGCCCCGTCGTTCTTCGATCATTCCTTCCAAAGCATCATCCAGCTGTTCGGCCAGGTGCCGATTGCCCGAAAGGAATCGAGCATCCAGGAGTTCCAGGAAAAAAGTGAAATCCGTGGAGGCTCTATCCAGCAAGTCGTTCAGACTCTTTTTTTCCAGGTCAATGACCCACCCTGCTTCCTTCAGAGGTCCAACGAGTTCTTGAACCCACTCGGGCTCCCAATTCACTTTGCCGTTGGTGAGCAAAAGCAGTTGCACCGGGCGTCCGGGGTCCATGAGCCCCTTGCCCACGGTGGCACGGGTAAGCACCGCGGCACCGGATCGAAATTCTTCCGTATCCAGGTCCACGAGATTGACAAGGCGGTTGTACAGGGAGATGACGGCAACCTCCAGGAGGCTCGTGTAGCGACTGAGGGCGTCTTCTCCCATGTCCCGGAGAATTTGTTCCCGCTGCTTTTTTAACGATTCGGACATACTGGTCATCATTGAGAGATGCCCTCCTTTCAGGATATTTCTTTTGAGTGGAATGGGCCTCGAATGCTCACGATTTTTCAGGCCGTCGCACGTACAAGCCCATGCAAGCAACAGGGATGCCGACAGACAACCTGAATTACTAATGCTAAGTGTGAAAGCGTTTTTTCGCAAGCAGGAATGCTACGTAGCCCCAACATCCTGTGAACGAAAAACATGGGAAACGTCGTGAGCAGATTAAAAAATGATCCAGACGGCTGAAGCGACCTTGATTTTTCAAAAGATATCGAGTATTTTTGCTCTCCAATTTTAGCTAACAGATTCTCGAAAAATATAGAAAAGGAGATTTGTGTGATCGCCATCTTGGACTATCGGGCCGGCAATCTGACCAGCGTGCAGCGGGCACTCAGCTTCCTGGGTCATGCCGGCTGCATCACCGATTCCCGCGAGGAAATCGAAAAAGCGGACCGGATCATTTTTCCCGGGGTCGGCGCCGCGGGGCAATCCATGCAAAACCTCAGGAAACTGGGTCTGGACGTGATCCTGAAAGAACGCCTGCGAGCGGGCATTCCCGTGTTGGGCATATGCGTGGGACTGCAAGTGCTCTTCGAGTACAGCGAGGAAAATGAAACCCCCTGCCTGGGAATCCTTCCGGGAACGGTCAGGCTGTTTCCCTCCGACATGCGCGATGATCGAGGCAACTCGCTCAAAATACCTCACATGGGCTGGAACGAGGTGATCTTTTCCCGGGAGCACCCCGTGTTTCGCGATCTCCCTCCGGGAAGTGAGTTTTACTTCGTCCACAGCTACTACCCGGCCCCCCATGATTCGAACCACATACAGGGCACCACAGGCTACGGCATCACGTTCGCCTCGGCAGTGGCCCACAAGAACCTGGCGGCGGTACAGTTCCATCCCGAAAAGAGCGGCCCTCCCGGCCTGCGGATACTCGATAATTTCTGCCGTTGGGACGGGTCGGTCCCCACCGGACAGTAAGGAGCGGACATGCTGAGCAAACGCATCATTCCCTGCCTGGACGTACGGGACGGCCGTACGACCAAGGGAATCAAGTTCAAGGACAACACGGATATCGGCGATCCCGTGGAAATGGCCCGTATCTACTACGAAAACGGAGCCGACGAGATCGTCTTTTACGACATCACCGCATCCAGCGACAGGCGGCCCATCATGATCGACGTGGTCCGGCGCGTGGCCGAAACCATTTTCATCCCATTTTCCGTGGGCGGAGGCATCCGGACGGTGGAGGACATGCGGGAAGTGCTCCTGGCAGGAGCGGAAAAAGTCAGCGTCAATTCCGCTGCGGTCCTCGATCCCGAGATCATTCGCCGGGGCGCGGAAGCCTTCGGCAGTCAGTGCGTGGTTTTGGGAATGGACGTCAAGCAGGTGCCCCCAAGGGAAAAAGTCCCATCGGGATATGAAGTGGTCATCAACGGCGGACGCACCTTCATGGACATGGACGCCCTGTTGTGGGCCGGGGAAGCCGAGCGGCTCGGGGCGGGAGAAATCTGCCTCAACTCCATCGATGCGGACGGCACCCAGGACGGCTACGAAATCGAGCTGACCCGACTCGTGTCCACCAGCGTTCAAATTCCCGTGATCGCTTCGGGCGGGGCGGGCAAACCCGAACACCTCCTGGACGTTCTCACCAAAGGCCGGGCGGACGCGGCACTCATCGCCTCGATGGTACACTACGGCACGCACACTCTGCCCGATATCAAAGACTACCTTCACCGAGAGGGCGTGAAGATGCGGATGACCTGGTAGGATATGACAAGCATGACCACACTCGCGGAAAAGATTCAAAACAAGCAGGCAACCATCGGAATCATAGGACTGGGCTATGTGGGCCTTCCCCTCCTCATCCGGTTCGGTGAGGCGGGTTTCCCTCTCATGGGCTTCGACACGGACGCTCGCAAAATCAACGCTTTGCTCCACGGCGACAGCTACATCAAACACATCCCGGTCGAGCGCATCAATGAATTCCTGCAGACCAAGCAACTGGACGTGACCATCAGCTTCGAAAGGCTGGCCGAAGCCGACTGCGTGATCATATGCGTGCCCACGCCCCTCACGGAAAAGATGGAACCCGATTTGAGCTATGTGGAGGGCACCTGCGGGACCATCGCACAGCATCTTCGCCCGGGACAGCTCATCGTGCTGGAAAGCACCACCTACCCCGGAACCACCGAGGAACTCGTGCTGCCCATCCTGGAACAAACGGGCCTCGAGGTGGGACGGGATTTCTTTCTGGCTTTTTCTCCCGAACGGGAAGACCCTGGCAACCGGCAGTTCCACACGGGAAACATCCCCAAGGTGGTGGGGGGAATCACTCGGGAATGCCTCGAACACGCAAAAGCGCTTTACGGGCTCACCATATCCAGCGTGGTCCCCGTATCGTCCACCAGGGTGGCGGAACTCACCAAGCTCCTGGAAAACATCTACCGGGGAGTCAACATCGCCCTGGTCAACGAACTGAAGATACTGGCCCTCAAAATGGGCATCGACATATGGGAGGTGATCGAAGCCGCATCGACCAAACCTTTCGGGTTCACACCGTTCTTTCCCGGCCCAGGGCTCGGGGGACACTGCATTCCCATCGATCCGTTCTACCTGTCGTGGAAAGCCCGGGAATACGACTTCACCACCCGATTCATTCAACTGGCGGGTGAAGTCAACGTGGCCATGCCCTACTACGTCATCGAAAGAACCCAGGATACCCTCAACGAGCGGCGCAAGTGCCTCAACGGGTCCAACATCCTGGTCCTGGGAGTGGCATATAAAAAGGACATCGACGACGACCGGGAATCACCGTCCTACGAAGTAATGAAGCTGCTTCGGGAAAAAGGAGCGGTGGTACATTACAACGATCCCCACATCCCCAGGCTCAAGCCGGGCAGAAAGCACGCCTTCCAGCTCGAATCAACCCCCCTGACCGAAGAAACCCTGGCTCGCATGGATGCCGTGATGATCCTCACGGACCACGGCGCCTACGATTACCAGTGGATCGTCAACCACTCTTCACTGGTCATGGACACCCGCAACGCCACCAAATCCGTGCGGGAAAATCGGGACAGGATCGTCAAGTGCTGAGAAGCTGTCTGAAGTTCGTGGAATCGACTGGATGATCAAGGACGACATACCTGACAATTGCCGGATAAAAAACACAATCGCCGGATGGTGATGGAACGTCATGTGCAACTTTTCGATGGTACGCTTACTGCTTCCTTCTGCCCCCCTATTTCTCGTTCCCAAGCTTCAGCTTGGGAATGCCTTTACCTTGGAAGCTCCGGCTTCCAGTCTTTGCGACGTGAGGAGGCTGCCCTTGAATTCGTTGAGCTGTTCACGAGAAGCTTTCAAACAGAATGTCAAGGTGGAAGCTGGAGCTTCCGGGCAAGTGTGTTCCCAAGCCGGAGCTTGGGAACAAGAAAGTTGCACATCCCGTGGATGGAATCATCAGACAGCCTCTCACACGACAGCTCTCACAGGTCTTTTTTCGCGCGGTCCACAACACCTTCCATGAGTTCCCGGATTTCCTCCAGGCGCTGCGAGGTTCGCGCTTCGTAGCGCAGCACCAAGACGGGCTGGGTGTTGGAAGCTCTCAGGAGCCCCCAGCCATCCTCGAAAACAACACGCACCCCATCCACATCGATGATGGAATGCCTCTGCTCTTGCAGCATGTCCCTGGCTTTTTCCACTACGGCAAACTTGATCTCCTCGGGACACTCCACGCGAATTTCCGGTGTGTTCAGCATGGGGGGAATCCCCTCGAGCAGTTCGGGGATGGTCTTGCCCGTGGCGGCGAGGATTTCCAGGATGCGGCAGGAAGCGTAAATCCCGTCATCGAACCCCAGGTAGCGGTCGCTGAAAAACATGTGCCCGCTCATTTCTCCCGCCAGTTCCGCACGAACTTCCTTCATCTTGGCCTTGATGAGCGAGTGTCCCGTGCGCCACATGACGGCCTTGCCGCCATGCTTTTCGATGTCGTCGTAAAGGGTTTTGGAACACTTCACTTCGGAGACGAAAACAGAACCTGGTTTTCTGCTCAGGATTTCTCGAGCAAAAATGACCATGAGCATGTCTCCGAAGACCGGCTTGCCCATGTGGTCCACCACGCCCAGGCGGTCGCCGTCGCCGTCGTAGCCGATCCCCAGGTCCAGTTTTTGCGATTGCACGAGGGCACGCAGGTCTTCCAGGTTTTCCATGACCGTTGGATCGGGTTCATGGTTGGGAAAGGTGCCGTCCATGTCGCAATAGATGGGATGAACTTCGCAGCCGAGCCCCTCGAGGATGGGCACGGCCAGGGGTCCCGCCGCGGCGTTGCCTCCATCGATTCCGACCCGCAACTTCCTGTTGATTCGGATGTTTTGAAAGATGAAATTTTTGTAGGGCTCGATGATGTCGTAAGTCTCGACGGAACCTTCCCCCGATTCGAACGAACCTTCTTCCATGAGGAGGCGCAGCTTCAGGATTTCCGGACCCGATATGGTGTCAAAGCCGTTGCATACCTTGAACCCGTTGTACTCGGGAGGATTATGGCTGGCGGTGATCATGACGCCCCCCTGCCGTTCCAGGTGCCTCAGGGCAAAATACATCACGGGAGTGGGACAGACCCCGACATCCGTCACATACATGCCCGTGGACACCATGCCCTGGATCAGGAGGTTCCTGTAACGCTCGGAACTGAGGCGACAATCACGTCCCACCACCACACGGTTCTTTCCCTGACGTCCCATATAGGTACCGAAAGCCTTGCCGAAGTTCATCACATCGGTGTCCGTGATTTCCTTATCCACCAACCCACGAATGTCATATTCTCTAAAAACGGATGCGTCCAAAATTATCCTCCTCGTTCGTGACAAAAAAAAGCCACCAGGAATTTTCCTTGGTGGCTTTCACAAAAACGATCTATCGCCCGACTCGTCAGGGTCCATTCTTCAATTCTCCTTGTACACGACAACCCGACCGGAAGGGTCCGTCGAACATCTGCGAATGAAATCGCTCATGGTGCAGGTGAACTGGCTTCGATTCGCAAACCAGTAACCCAGAGCTTTCTTTCGAGCCTCTTGACGATTCCGCCCACGGAAATAAAGAACTTTAACCATGTTGCACCTCCTTCTTCTCGTTGAACAAACGTTGTACAAACAAAAAAACCCGAGCCTGGGCCCGGGTGGATGTTCAGGAGGAGCAACTCAAGGGGTTATGCCGGAATCAACGCACCCCCAGCGCCGCCTCGGCGACCGCCCAGGCTCCAACGGCTCTCTTCAGCGCCATTTTTCTCTTGTGAGTGACTACTGCCAGGGTCTTCCATTTCTAAAAACTACCTCATAAGTTTCGAAAAGCTGACCTCAACGAACAGCTTCCGATAACCCAAAAACACGTGGGTGTCAATCTTTTTCTCGACAATGCTTGAAACCGGATCAGGAAAAATCCTCCAGACGACTTGCCCAAAATGGATTCAAAATTTTTTGATTTTCAAGCTTGAGACATGCGGCAATGACCTGGTTCAAGGGAGTGAGAATGCCCGCATCCCGGCCCATCTTCACGATCAGGCCGTTGATGGCGTCGATTTCCATGGCTTTACGCCACTCCAGATCCCGGAGCATGGAGGGTTTGAATTTCTTGTTGTAGGATTCCGCCAGAAGAATGGCTTCTTCCACAACATTTTCATCCAGGTCAATCCCTCTGTGCCGGGCCAAAGTCTCGACCTCCTTCATAACACCTTCCAACAGCTCACGAGTATCCGGATAGGAGAGGATCGTCCCCAGCGAGGATCTGGAAAGGGTGCAAACCCCATGGACTCCGCAAATGAAGAGGAATTTAGACCACAGGACCTGCTGGATATCGGGACTGATCTCCACTTCTACCTGAGCCCTGGAGAATGCGTCGGCAACACGGTGGACGCGCTGCGTCCGTTCACCCGACAGCTCACCGAAGGTCAACCGCCCAGGATTTCCCGTATGAGCAATCAACCCGGGGGAAGCAATGGTCGCCTCGATGAATGCCGTCCCCCCGAGCACCCGCTCTTCGCCATAGGACTCCACCAGCTTTTCAATATTGTCGATGCCGTTCTGAATGGTCAGAATCATGGTTTCATCCTCGACCATGGGCGCGATCAATTCCGCGGCATCCATGGTGTCATAAGACTTCACACAAAAGAGCAGCAAATCGACGGGGCCGATATCATAGGGGTCTGCGGTTGCATGGACGCGCACCCGGTAACTACCCTGTTCAGAAACGACCTGCAACCCCTCGTCTTGAATGGTTCGCAGATGTTTACCCCTCGCAACAAAGTGGACGTCAAACCCGGCACGCACCAAAAGTCCGCCTAAGTAACCGCCAACACCACCCGTACCCATGATTCCGATTTTCACACTGCCCTCCTGCACTCCGCCTCAAATCGGCAACATTTCCAATAAGAACGATGAACCTTCCCGAGTCGAAAGGAAATTGTATACCTCCAACAATAGATCAGGTCAAACATTTACGGTATGGAAAACATGGAACTCAACTGTTTGGCATTTCAAAAAATTTTGACAAAAAAGGAAGAAGCTGCCTATAAATTATTTTTGTCCTGATCATCACTGAATCAACCCATGACCATAACGGGACCGGTTACCAATATGAAAAATGTCTATTCCAACGTCCTGGAGTGCATCGGCAATACTCCTTTGATCCGCATCAACCGCCTCAACCCCAATACCGGCGTGCCGATTTACGCCAAGTGGGAAGCCAAAAACCCCGGCGGGTCCATCAAGGATCGTGCCGCCCTGTCTCTCATCGAGACGGCGGAGCGCGGCGGCCTGTTGACTCCCGAAAAAATCATCGTCGAAGCCACCAGCGGAAACACGGGAATCGGCCTGGCCATCGTGGCCGCCGTGAAAGGCTATCGGCTCATGTTGGCCATGCCAGAAACCGCCAGCCTCGAGCGCCAAAAAATCCTCAAGGCACTGGGAGCGGAAATCCTGCTCACTCCCGGCGCCCTGGGCACCGACGGGTCCATCGAGGAAGTGTACAACATGGTGCGGGAAAACCCCGACCGCTACTTCATGCCCGATCAGTTCAACAATCCGGCCAATCCCGCCGCGCATCATTTCGGGA
This sequence comes from uncultured Syntrophobacteraceae bacterium, assembly GCA_964603955.1. GTDB lineage: Bacteria > Desulfobacterota > Syntrophobacteria > Syntrophobacterales > Syntrophobacteraceae > SLCH01. The sequence goes on along the minus strand of CAZRWT010000017.1, from coordinate 32,148 downwards.
CGGGACCCGAGATATACGATCAGACGGAGGGAAAAGTCACCAAGGTGGTGGTGACCTTGGGGACCACGGGAACGGCCATGGGAATTCTCCAGGCCATGAGGGAGAGAAACAAGGCCATCGAGGTCATCGGGGTCGAGCCCTACCCCGGCCATAAAATCCAGGGGCTCAAAAACATGAAGGAATCCTATGTACCGGGCATCTTCGATCGGAACCTGCTCGATGAAGTCGTCCATGTGAAGGACGATGAAGCGTTCGAAATGGCCCGAAGGCTGGCGAGGGAGGAAGGCATTTTCGCGGGCATGAGTTCCGGTGCCGCCATGGCGGCTGCCGTTCGCATTGCCTCCCAGTGCGAGGAAGGGCTCATCGTCACGATCCTGCCCGACGGCGGGGACCGGTACTTGAGCACCAACCTTTTCACCACGCTGCTCGAACCCGATTTCCGCTTCCATAACCTGCCGACCAGGGAGAAGATCGATTTCAAACCCGCCCAGGAAGGCAAGGTGAAGATTTCGGTGACCGCCCCCACCCTGGACCGGAGCCTTTCGCTCGAAAGCGCCAGGCGTTTTCTCCTGGCCGATCTCCTCTCGCGCTATTGCCGGTTCAAAGGCTTTTCGGTGGACGTACTCATTCCCATTCCGGACATGGATGCCAGGGCCATCCTGGGAGCCATTGGAGAAGAATCCGATCTACCGGGCTACACCCAAAAGCGATTCGAAGTCCTTTTAAAAACCCTCGATTCCCTCCATGTTCAGAGAGCCTCCCGGTACCCAAGAACCACGGAGCACACCGACGCCGTCATCGAACTCACAAGGAAACTCGTGGAAAAGGGCTTCGCCTACGAAAAGCTCCGTTCCGTTTACTTCGACCTGTCCAAGTCCCAAGATTATGGAAAGCTCTCGGGCATCGACCCTCGCAAGGTTCGTCTGGGCGCCACTGTGGACCTCGAAGCCTACGAAAAGCAGCACCCAAGCGACTTCACCCTGCTCAAGCGAGCCACCTTGGCCGAACTCAAACGCGGCATCTGCCTCAAGACCCCATGGGGAAGCGTCATCCCCACCTGGCACACCGCAGGGGTCGCCATGGCCTTCCACGATTTGGGCTCTCCCGTAGACATCCAGGTGAGCAGTTCCGACTTCGTCTTCCCTCACCTGGAAAACGTCCGCGCCATAGGCTCGGCCCTCACGGGAAAAGACTTCGCCAACTACTGGCTGGTTTGCGAAAGGACCTGGAAAGGAAAGGAAGAAGACGCCCAACTGGACGAGGACGTCTCCATAGACGAACTGACGGCCCTGGGCCATTCCCCCGCAGTGATCCGCTACTGGGTTCTGAGCGTACATTACCGGAAGCCCATCCACACGACGGTTCGCAACCTGGACAATGCGGCCACGGGCTTCACGCGCCTTAGAGAGTTCATCGGCAGGGTACATTCCACCCCGGGTAAGGATCGAGAGAACAAAGCCCTTCCCGAACTGGTCTACACCTTCGAACATGCCTTTTTCGACGCCCTGGCCGACGACCTCAATGTCCCCGCCGCCCTGGCGGCTTTTTTCAGGTTTGTGAGAGAGGTCAACCCCATCATTCACAAAGGCCGTTGGACCGAAGACCAGCGCAGACAGGTGCTGGATGTCTTGCAAAAGGTCAACAGTGTCCTCGGCGTCTTTGATTTGGAGTTGATGCCCCTGGGAAAAAGAGAGCAAGAACTCATCGCTCGCAGGGAACAGGCCAGAAAAGAGCGCGATTGGGAGGCGGCCGACCGTTTGCGCCGGGAACTGCTCGAACTGGGCATAAAAGTCGCCGACACCCCCATGGGCACCCGGTGGGAAAGAGTATAGTCACGATAACGGTCAGCATCGGAGTGCGCCATATCCAAAAAATCGTTCAGCAATGTCCCCTCTCCGACAAGGATCATGAAAAGATCAAGGCCGAACTGATCGGCCTTGCCGACGTCGCTCCGTATCATGCCAAGGAGAAAGGAAGAGACCGGGTTTGCTTATGGGAAGAAACACCACAGGGGAAGTCTTGAGTAATGTGGGCACACAGGAAAAGTCCATACCGGGTGCCCACATTATCGACCATACGGAAGGCTACACAAACTCCCACACGGCTTCGGCCAGGCCGGCGGACCGGGTAGCTTCAAACAGCCGCACGGCTTCCTCGAAAGCATGAGCCGTGGTCCGTTGTTTGTACTCGGTGGGCAGAGCGTTCATTTTATGGGCAAAAACCTTGTTCATATTTTTGATGTTGCCGCCCGTGTTGCCGGTTTCCACCGCCCATGCCCACATTTCATTCCACAATTCATCGGAAACGCCCCGATACGGGCGCTTGAGATATTCCTTTTTTTCATTGGTGACGGCATTTCCGTGCTGAGTCATGGCCAGCCCGAAAGCGATGTTCTGCCACAGGGTACCCACATTGCCCTTGCGAATGCCGTACTTGATGAAGGATGAAATTTTATCGAGGGAAGTCCCCGTGATGCCGTGCTGAGCGATATCGACATCCCAGGGTTGAATGGCCTTGTGGATATCGAGGGTCAGATCGAGCTGGATTCCCTCGTGAGTGGTTCCGAAGTAAGTTCCATGGATGGAGCCGTTGTTGATGGCGAGCAGATCCGGATGAACACCTTTTTTCGCCAGCTCCCCGATGAACCATTTGGCTTCTTCCGGCTGTGTAAACCCTTCGGAAGAGCCGCTTTTAGCACCAATTTCTCCCAGCTCGACCTCCAGGCTCAAGCCGGCCTTCATGATTGGGAGGGCCAGTTCACTGGTTGCCGCCAGGTTTTTTTCGTTCTCCATGTGCGACGCATCGATGGCAAAAGAAGTGAACCCGGCTTCGAGTTCCTCCGCGATGAGCGCTTCCACCGTCTTGACCTCCTCCATCTTCTTCACGGTAATGTGGTCCCCATGGACGGCAAAGGGCACTCGAGTATTCCCAAGCCTTTCATTTTCGGCAATAATGAAGGCCACAAAGCTTTCGGGAGTGAATTCCGTGTAGGAGAGTTCGGACTTGGCAATCTCGTACATGACGGGAGCCCCCGTGGCCATGGAGGCCAGCACGATGCCTTCAACGGGAAGCCGACAACGGATGTTGGTGGCCATGATCATGGCATCGTGCTTTCTGGCTGCCTGGATGAGTGCCTTCCCGTTCAAAAGGGGAACGAGGCTGTTGGGAAAACGTTTTTTCACATTTTCAGGACGACAATCCGATTGCTTTTTTGTCATGACATCACCTCACAGGTTCTTTAGTATGCAAACAAAAATCACCCAAATAGACCCCCCATTCGCAGAAAGTTCGCTATCCTTTTCTCTTCCTGCACCTTATATCATACCACCACTGCGAGACGGAGAGAATATCCATCCCTCTGCTTCAGTAAGGACAACAGGAATCCAAAGAGGGAATAGCACCTTCGGCAAATCTTCTGTAGAGTTATATGCCATCCCCATGGGAAGCGCAAGGTGCGCCCGGCAAACACGGCAAGGAAACACTTGCTTCCCCATTCATCAAAGCCTGAGAGAGTCGCTTCGATCATGAATGAAAAAAAGAACCGGACCATCGTCAATACGCCTCCTAAAAAATGTGACGAAACCGTATCCTCTTCTAAAGAATCACTTCGGTTCGCCATGACGGAACAGTCGGCGCAAGCCCCCGAACTCCACAAAAACCCAGGGGGAAAAATTTCCGAAAAGATTCGTCGCTGCTCATTCTACGCAAAATCTCTCTGCATTTTTGTGTCCCCCCACCCGCTTTTACACCAGACATGCCTCAACATTCTTGCGGACCAGAAACTCCTGATCCTTCCAAGCCCCAAAATACAAACGGGCTTTTATGCACTTTCCCCCCACGCCATTCCCGTTCGGCAAAGGCAAATCGCCCTGCGTCGCCTGGGAGGGAAAAACCCTCTTGCACCCAAAATCGACTACACACGAGGACCTGAAAAAAAAATCGATCTCCTCTTGACGGCTCCCCTGACAGCAGGGGTGGACGGGACCATGCTGGCGGACGGTCAAGGGCACTTCGACTTGCAGTACGCCATACTTGATACCCTGGGCTGGCTGGCCGCCGACGCCGGAATTGCCGCACTCCTCGCCGACGATTTTTTTCTGCGCCTCTCTCCCATCGACACATCCGATATCCTGGCCCATCATGTGGTCACTCCCACACAAATGATCAAGACACACCATCACGGCCGGCAAAAGTCATCCATCAACTGGGCAAACATCGGTGAGAAACAAGGCAGGCGAAACGACGCACTCTTTTTTCTCAAGAAGCGGGCTTCAATATGTTTACCAGTAAAAACAAGTGATTATCCAGATAAAAAAATAAGTTGATTATCCAAAACGTCCGCTATATTTTACCGGCTCGATTCGATCTGTATCCCACTCCCAAGTTGGGACCCGGGAACGAGAGGCAAGAAACAGCGAGAAAAATGCTTTTAGCAAATCAACGCCATACAGGGAAAGCTGTAAGCCCATGCCCATAAAAAGCACTTTGTTCCTCATTCTGACGGCACTTTGCAGTGTCCTTGTCTCCCTGAGTACTCCCAGTTCCGCATATGAAGAGCAGTTCAATGCACAGGTGATGAGGTATCCCTACGACTTGGAAAACAACACGGTCATCGGCTCTCCCTCCTGGTACACAGTAAGGCCCAGGGACACGCTTTTGGACATAGCCCGGCGTCACGGCCTTGGGTATAACGAGTTGGAATTACTCTTTCCTCGCATGGATGTATGGATTCCCCCTGAAGGTCGGGCCATCCCCATTCCCACCCTTTGGGTTCTGCCACCCACCAGGTTTGAGCAACTGGTCATCAACCTTGCGGAGTTGCGCCTGTATTTCTTCGACAAGGCTTCCGCCACGGTACAAACCTATCCCATCGGAATCGGCGACGAAGGGCGTGAAACCCCTCTGGGCACTTTTTTTATCAATGAAAAGCGTGCCAACCCGACCTGGTACATTCCCACTTCCCTGCAGGAAAAATACGGGATGACCATCATGCCGCCCGGACCGCAAAATCCTTTGGGAGAATATATCATGAAGTTTTCGGCGGGCCCTTTCGGCATCCACGGCACCGCCATGCCATGGGGTGTGGGGCGATTGATCAGCGCCGGATGCATCCGCTCTTATCCCGAACACATCCGTATCCTTTACCCACAGGTTGCCATTGGGACCAAACTCGAAATCATCTACGAACCATTGAAGTTTGGATGGCAGAACGGCCATATCTACCTGGAAGCTCACCCCGATGTGTACCGAAGGGTTCCCGACTACTTCGAATATGCACGGGAAAAGCTCGATAGCTTCCCCATGGCCCACATGATCGATCAGCAAAAATTCATGATGGTGGTGAACATGCGCAACGGCGTGCCTACCAACGTGACCCGGTTTGACCCGGAATTCATGCATGGGCGGGTGGTATCGGCAAAACAGGAATAAAGTGAAAGCAAGGCAAAATTAGGTGTGAGCCGGTAAGGCGATGCCGTACAAAGAACTTGATTTTGGACATCCCTTGCAGTAGCGTGAAGATTGTTCCGGCGTTTGTTTCAAAATGAATGAAGCAGCTGAAGCTCAGCTTTCCGGGAGCTTATCGAGAGAGGGGGTGAGAGTCGAGGACATTATCGTTGAAGGCTTGATCGTTTATGTACTTGCTTCGAAGTTGAGCTCAAAAAAACTACATGGGAGGACTAAAAATGAAAAGAGTATTGGCGGTACTGTTCGTTGTCGCATTGGCATTCACAATGATTTCGGGTTGTGCCAGCACTCAGGACGTTCAAAAGTGCCAGGAAATGTGCTCCACGGCAATGAACAAGGCACAGACCATCGAGCAACAGTGCGCAGCCAACGCACGCAATGCTGAAGTCTCCGCCCAAAAAGCGGAAGCAGCCGCACGCAGAGCGGAAGCCGCCGCGGACAAAGCAGAGTCTATCTTCCACAAAAACTTGAGGAAATAGTCTTTCGCTTTCAGCTGCATTAAAATATAAAAAGCCGTGCGGACTCCGAAGTCTGCACGGCTTTTTTCGCGGGAGGGATCAATCCCCGCCCGCAGCCTCGTCCAGGCTTCCGAAAACAAACTTGCCCACCAACTGCTCGATGTCCAGGGGTGCCTGTGTTTGCATGATAAAATCACCGGATTGAAGGTATTCCATGGAGGCGCCGGGACTGATGGAAACGTACTTGTCTCCCAGAATACCCATGGTTTTAATGCTCGCGATGATGTCCTCCTCGAGAACGACCCCCTGATCGATCTCGAGGGTAATCAGAGCCTGGCCGTCATCGAGCCGAATGCTCTTTACCTGCCCGATATTGACACCGGCTTGCATCACCGCCGCCTTTTCCTTGAGACCTGCCACGGTTGAAAATTTCGCATGGACTTCATACCGGTTATGCCCAAAGAACCCTACGTCACCAAGCTTGAAAGAGAGGTAGGCCAGGCAGGCCAACCCCACCAACAAAAAAATTCCAACACTGAACTCAAGTCCCCTTTTTTCCATATCATCCGCCTCTCTTCACATAAGAATCGAAGTAATCACGTAATCGCTCATGAGGATCGAGATCGAAGCGAACACCACCGCCTGTGTCGTGGCACGCCCCACCTCTTCCGGCCCGAAAGTCCCTTCGTCCGCCCCGGCATGGTATCCTTTGCAGGTGCTGATCCAGATAATGAGAACGGCAAAGCAGAGGGATTTAACGATTCCCATATAGACATCTTCCCATGCAACACTGCTGTATATGCCGTCCATATAGGCACCCGCACTTACACCAAGCAGTTCCACACCGATGAGATACCCCCCGAAAATACCCACCACATCACAAAACGCCGTAAGCAAAGGAAGGGATATGAGTGCCGCTATGAGCCTGGGGGTAATCAAGTGGGCGTGGGGATCGATGGCCATGCATTCCAGAGCGTCGATTTGCTCCTCGATGCGCATGATCCCAATTTCAGCACACATGGCAGACCCCGCACGTCCCGTGACCATGAGTGCCGTCAAAACGGGGCCAAGCTCGCGGATGAGACTCAATGCGACGGCCGATCCCAAAAGCCCCTCGGAACCAAACTTGGAAAGCGTGTAATAGCCCTGGAGCCCCAGAACCATTCCCGTGAAAGCGGCGGTAAAGGCTATGACAAAAAAGGATTTGGTACCGATGAAGTGAATCTGCTTGAGAACGGATCGGTATTTGCCCGGTGGTCTGAAAATCCCCCGCAGCATGTGAAAAAAGAAAATACCCATCCGCCCGAGCCCCCAAACCGATCGAACTCCCCAATGCCCCAGTGCTTCCACAAATTGCAACATGCCCTACTCCATCAGCAGCGCCGCATACTGTTCCGCGTTGAAACTTTTTTGATCCGCCTCACGCCTCAAAAACTGCCGAACTCTTTCATGACGGCTCGCCCGGATTTGTTGGGGCTCACCGTATTCCAGAATCCTTCCCGCATCCATGACTACCATTTGATCGGCAATGTCGAAAGCACTTTGCAGTTCATGGGTGACCACGATGATCGTCATGCCCAAAGTCTCTTTGAGGTCCAGGATAAGGCGATCCAGTGCTGCGGCAGTGATGGGATCGAGCCCGGCGGAAGGTTCATCCACAAAAAGAATCTCCGGGTCCATGGCAAGTGCCCTGGCCAGCCCTGCCCTCTTACGCATCCCCCCGCTCAGCTGGGCGGGCAGATAGTCCGCGAATTCGGCAAGCCCCACCAGGTTCAACTTGATGAGAGCCATGATCTTGATGATTTCCTCGGGCAGCGCTGTGTGAACTTTCAATGGAACGGCAATGTTTTCAGCCACGGAAAGAGAGTTGAAAAGAGCACCACTTTGAAAAAGAACACCGATCCGTCGGCGGTAATCTCTCAAATCGTTTTCGCTGAAACGCCCCATGTCCCGACCGTCCATGAAGAGCCGGCCGGGCTCCGTCGGCTTCAAGGCCACAAGGTGCCTCAAGAGGGTGGTTTTGCCACATCCGCTCATTCCCATGATGACGGTGACGGCATTGCGCGGAACCTGGAAGCTGACATCGTAAAGAACCTGTCGGCCTCTATAATGGCTATCGAGGTTTTCAATTTTAATGACATAACGTGAATCCATCGCACACCCTTCACCAACTTTCATTGCACAATGCAATCTCCCAGAACATCATCCAATCGAGCCAGACGAATCATGCGCAGGACACCGTCATCGAGGCCGGCCATGCGGAGAGATGCCGATTTTTTTTGCAGGATTCGCCGGATTTCCACCAGAAGAGCAAGCCCGGCCGTATCGACGGACTCAAGCCCATGTGCGTGAATCTCCACAAAACCGGGAGATTGCTTCTTGATGGCTTTCAGCATCACCTTCCTGGCCGTCGGAACTGTTTTCCAGTCCAAAGCCCCATTTATTTCCATCATCAACTTCTCGGAGTCCCGCTCAACGATCACCACCTGCACAAAACATCTCCCCCAGGATCATTCTTGAAATGATCCCCCCACTCGATGCACTGTCACACACAGTCAAACCTCAGCTTATTTCGCCATCCAGCTTCAACAGGCAATTGTGAGACGGAAGTGTATGGTCGATCAAAAGATTTTGCAAGCATCCTCTTTATGAATCATGGAGAATACATAACAAAAAAGAGATTATGAATATGTACGAACAAATGGATCAAGGCATCCGAGGACAGGCAGTCCGCCACCTCTGCCCGCAAGAAAGTCTTTTTGTTTTGACCGAAGCCACAAAAAAGATTTATATTATATACTTCATGTACCAGGTACAATACTGATAGTCAGGATCAGTCAAATCCAAATCATACGGCAAACCAAGGAGTGGTCATGTCCCAAGAAAAACCGGAATGCAATGTGATGGCAGCCATTCATGAACGGCGCTCCGTGCGTCAGTTTTTAGAGTCTCCCGTTGAACGACAGATCATTCTGGAAGCCCTGCGCGCCGCATCCTGGGCTCCATCAGGACTCAACAACCAGCCATGGAGATTCGCGATCATTGGGAACAAGGACATCAAGGAGCAGCTGGCGGGACTTACCAGATACTCCAAAGTTCTCCAGGGTGCCGCCGTCCTCATAGCCGTATTCATGGATAAGGACAGTTCATACGACTACGTCAAGGACTGCCAGGCCATTGGAGCCGCCATCCAAAACATGCTCCTGACCCTACACGCCAGGGGAGTTGGGGCGGTGTGGCTCGGAGAAATCCTGAAAAACAAGGACAAAATCAATGGTTACCTCGACCTGCCCGAAAGACTGGAACTCATGGCAATGGTCGCCGTGGGAGAACCTGCTCATAGGAACCAGAGTTCTCACCGAAGGCCGTTGGAGGAACTCATTGTTTTTGAAAAGTAAACATTTGAAAGTTTGAAAGAAGGTGATGAATCATGATTTTTGAACAATTCGCGGTAGGTATGCTGCAAACGAACTGCTACCTGATCGGAGATCCCACATCAAAAAAGGCAGTGGTGATCGACCCCGGAGGAGACGGTGACCGGATCGCGGCTCGCATTGAAAATCTGGGCCTGGAGCCGGCTGCCATAGTGTGTACCCACGCTCACTTTGACCACGTCTCGGATGCCTGGCATTTGAAGGATCTTATGGGAGGGTCCATCTACCTGAGCGAAAAAGATGAGTCCCTCCTTTATGACAGGATGGTGGGGATGGGAGCAATGGGAAAGGCTACCCCACGGAAAGGTGAGCTGAAAATCGACCACTTCCTGGTGGAAGGCGACCTGCTCCGGTTTGGTGCCATCGAACTCAAGGTACTGGCCACTCCCGGGCATACCCCTGGACACATGTCGTTGTACTTCGAAAATGAAGAAAGAATATTCGTGGGAGACACGCTTTTTGCCGGATCCATCGGGCGAACGGATTTTCCCGGCGGGTCCTACGAGCAGCTCATTGGGGCAGTGAGAGAAAAAATTTTTTCCCTGCCAGGAAAAACCCGTGTGCTGCCGGGGCACGGTCCTCAGACAACCGTGGAGCGGGAAAAACGGAGCAACCCGTTCTTTAGATGATCGCCGTAAAAGGGAAAACACCATGCGAGGAAGAAGAAAACCACATAGCGCTATCCTGGCTTTGTTCATGGGGATTGCCCTTGTCTTGTCGGCTTGCGTCACTCATGGAGACCCACAACCGCCACCCAACCCCATTACGGCATCACCCGACCTGTCTTCTCAGGAAGGGCACTTCGGTCCGAAACCCATATTTTACGACTTCGAGGACATCCCCATTCCCATGGAACTCAACATTGTTCAGAACGACTCTTACGTGCTCCAGGCGGTCAATCAGAAGGGGGGGCTTCTTACACTTCGAGGCAGAGTGGACATCAACTCCGTCATCAACTTTTTTCAGTCGGCCATGTCCCGTGAAGGGTGGCGGCAGCGTGGAGGCTTCAGGTATCGAAGATCGGTTCTTCTTTTTGAGAAACCGGACAAAACCTGCATGATCAACATTTATGAAAAGTTGTACTACACCTATGTGGAAGTGTATGTGGTACCCTCGACAGACCGTATTTAAAACGCACGGAAAAAGGTTTTTTCATGGCTATGACCGGTAAATCATTGTTGGTGGGAGTGAGTGGGGGCATCGCGGCATATAAGGCGGCGGAACTGGTTCGAACCCTGAGCAAATCGGGGGCATCGGTGCAAGTCGTCATGACGCAAAACGCCGCGCGCTTCATCCCCCCGCTTACTCTCCAGGTCCTCTCGGGGCAACCCGTATGTCTTGATCTCTTCGACCTCGAGGCGGAATCGGAAATCGGCCACATCCAGGCGGCAAGAGCCGCTGAACTGGTCGTGGTAGCTCCGGCCACGGCAAACATCATGGCAAAAATGGCGGCAGGCATTGCCGACGATTATCTCACCACGGCGATCCTGGCAACAACGGCACCCGTTTTGGTTTGCCCGGCCATGAACGTGAAAATGTACGAGCATCCGGCCACCCAACGCAACATCGAAACGTTGCGGCAATTGGGTTATCATATTTTGGACCCGGGAGTGGGCTCCATGGCGTGCAAGGAAGAGGGGGCCGGCCGACTGGCGGACATGGACCGCATCATGGAAAAAATTCACCAGCTCCTCACGAAACCGTCCCTCGATGGGCTGAAGGTTCTGGTCAGTGCCGGCCCTACCTGGGAACCACTCGATCCAGTAAGGTACATCACCAACCCATCCAGCGGGAAAATGGGGTTTGCACTGGCAAAAGTGGGCGTTCGCCGCCAGGCACAGGTCCACCTGGTTTCGGGGCCCGTGTCCATACCTCCCCCCTTGGAAGTGATGCACCACCAGACCGTTACCGCATTGGATATGCAACGCCGGATCGAGGCTCTGGCAAAAGACATGGACGTCATCATCATGGCAGCGGCCGTGAGCGATTACCGCCCTGCCGAGGTCTCTCAACAAAAAGTCAAGAAATTCGACACTCATCAAATGATTGCCCTGGAGAAGAATCCGGACATCCTCCTTGGCCTGGGTCAATCCAGGCACATGGGAAAGCCCGGAGTGCTGGTGGGATTCGCCGCTGAAACGGAAAATTTGCTGGAAAACGCTCGGGAAAAATTGCAAAAAAAGAACCTGGATTTTATTGTGGCAAACAACCTGACCCAGTCGGGTTCGGGGTTTGCCACAGACACAAACCAGGTCAAAATCATTGAAAAATCAGGCAACATTATCGAACTTCCTTTCATGACCAAGGAAGAGGTTGCCGAACGGATATGGGACCACGTCGAGCTTTACTTGCGAGCCCACAACTCATGAGCGGGACAGCCTCACCCATCGAAGAGCTTTCACAGGCTCTGTTGCAGGTGCGCCGACTTCTGAAAGGGTATGTAGGGGCCGGAGTTACACACTGTCTTACTCGAAGATCGACCCGGGAAGATTCTTCGTCCACCCCGGCCCATCCCCTCATGACCCCGAAACCACAAAGTCTTCGGGAAGAACCACGAGAAAACCTGGGAGACATTCTTCGGGAACTCGATGCATGCACACGCTGTCGACTCCATCAGGATCGGATCCATCTCGTCTTTGGAGAAGGACCCGAGCAACCCCGCATTGCCTTCGTTGGAGAAGGGCCCGGCCTCGAGGAAGATCGGCAGGGACGTCCTTTTGTAGGGAGAGCAGGAAAGCTTCTGGACAAGATGCTCCAATCCATTTCCATGGATAGGGAAAACGTTTACATTTGCAACGTGGTCAAATGTCGCCCTCCCAAAAATCGCACTCCACAGCAAGACGAAATAGAAGTTTGCCATCCTTTTCTCACCCGCCAATTGACGGCCTTGTCCCCCCGGATCATCATCGCACTAGGAGCCTGTGCGGCTCAGACCCTCCTTTCGAGGACCACGCCCATATCTCAATTGAGAGGTAAAGTACATTCATGGAGGGGGATACCGCTGGTTTGCACCTACCATCCGGCATATCTCCTCAGGAATCCCGTGCAAAAAAATGCAACCTGGCAAGACCTCTTGCTCGCTTGCGACACCTTGCAAAAAAACGGAGGCAAATGAGGGATGAAACCCATGCCGCAACCACGCGTGAGCCGATACACAAGATGGAACCGGCTATTTGTCTTGTTTTTGATGATTCTGGTTTGGGGACCGGGCACAACATCGTCATCTCAGAATCGCCACATCAACATCATCGAAATTCAGGACAGCATCAATCCGGGCGTGGAAGATTTCATCAAGCATGCCATCGACCTCTCGGAACAAGATGGGTCTGAAGGGCTGATCATCCTTTTGGATACCCCCGGGGGGCTGGTGACTTCCATGAGGGGCATTTCTCAAGCCATCCTCAACTCACGGATACCGATAATTGTATTCGTTCACCCCAGTGGAGCCCAGGCCGCTTCGGCCGGAGTTTTCGTGACCGCAGCCGCCGACATCGCGGCCATGGCGCCGGGAACCAATATCGGGGCGGCGCATCCCGTGGCATCGGGTGGTGAGGACATCCCAAGCACTATGAATGAGAAGGTACTGAATGACCTTCTGGCTTTTGCTCGAAGCCTCGCAACTGAAAAGGGCCGAAATGCCGAGTGGCTGCAACGTGCGGTCAAGGAGAGCATTTCCAGTACGGCGGAAGAAGCCTTCGCGGAAAATGTGATCGACCTGGTGGTGGAAGATGTTTCTACACTCCTGGAAAGGCTGGATGGCTGGCAAGTCAGGAAAAAGGGGCAAACTTTTACTTTGTCCATGGAAGGTCTGGAGCGGCGCACCATAGAGCCAGGATGGCAGCACAGAATTCTGCGCACCATCAGCAATCCCAATATTGCTTACATTTTGCTCATGTTGGGACTGGCGGGCCTGTATTTCGAATTCACTCAACCGGGAGCCATTTTCCCCGGAGTCATCGGCGGCATTGCTTTAATATTGAGTCTCTACGCCATGCAGACCCTCCCTGTAAACTACGCGGGCTTTTTGCTTATTTTACTGGCCGCCATTTTCTTCATACTCGAAATCACCGTGCAATCCTATGGGCTATTGAGTGTAGCGGGGGTACTCTCCCTTGCCTTGGGTTCCATCATGCTTTTTCGCACTCCCGATTCCACCGTTCAGTTGGCCCTGTCCGTGCTGCTCCCCACGGTCTTTGCGGTATCCGTCTTTTTCGCAGCCATTGCAGGATTTGCAGTAAAAGCACAAATGAGAAAACCTCAAACGGGAAAGGAAGCCATGGTGGGGATGGAGGGAGATGCTCTCAGCGATATTGTCCCGGAAGGGAAGGTTTTTGTCTATGGTGAAACCTGGAACGCCATATCGGACGATAAGATTTTGAAGGGAGAGAAGGTCAAGGTGACGGGCGTTGACAATTTAAAGTTGAAAGTCCAAAAGATCGGTGCTAGATAGGACAAGTTAATTTTTGAACATGCTCGGTTTGAAGTGGTGTTCGCTTGAGGAGAGCAAAATGTCTTTTTACGCAATGGCGGCAATCCTTGCCATAATTGTCATGATTCTGGCAAATGCCGTACGAGTGCTCAACGAATATGAAAGAGGCGTGGTCTTTCGCCTGGGCCGGGTGATCAAAGCCAAAGGTCCCGGACTCATCTTTCTCATCCCGATTATAGACCGCATTCAAAAAGTGAGCCTTCGCCTCATCGCTGCAGATGTTCCCTCCCAGGACGTTATCACTCGCGACAATGTGTCGGTCAAAGTGAACGCGGTGATTTATTTCCGAGTGGTCGACCCTGTCAATGCCATCATTTCCGTGGAAAATTTCATCTATGCAACCAGTCAGTTGGCTCAGACCACTTTGAGGAGCATTTGCGGCCAGGCCGAACTGGACGATCTTTTGTCGGAGCGCGAGAAAGTCAACCAGGAAATCCAGGAAATTCTGGATCGCCACACCGACCCATGGGGTATCAAGGTGAGCGTGGTGGAACTCAAGCATATTGATCTTCCACAGGAAATGCAAAGGGCCATGGCTCGCCAGGCCGAAGCGGAACGCGAGCGACGGGCCAAGGTGATCGCAGCAGAAGGAGAATATCAGGCTGCCGCGCGATTGGCGGATGCGGCCGGGATTATCCAGCAATACCCGGTAGCGCTCCAGTTGAGATTCATGCAAACCCTGCGGGAGGTTGCTGCGGAGAACAATTCGACAACCATTTTCCCTATACCCATTGACCTTTTCAAGCCGTTTATCAGTATGGCTGAAATGATGACCGAGCAAAATCTTAAGCAGAAGAAGGAGTAAAATCGTGGGCAGCAAAAAAGAAAAGCAAGCCAAAGAAAAGCCTCTCGAAAAAATGACGGCCAAAGACCTTCGGGATTTGGCCCTTTCCATAGAAGGTATCGTGGGTGTTCATGCAATGAACAAGGCGGAACTCATAAACAACATCAAAGAAGCGCGGGGCATTGTAGACACTTCCGAGAAAAAGCGATCCATTGATGTGAGAGCGGTCAAAAGCAAGATTCAAGAACTCAAGGCCAGGCACCTGGAAGCCAAGCAGGCCAAGAACAGCAAGCTGATAGACGCTTTACGAAGAAGAATCAGCAACTTAAAGAAAAAAACCCGCAGAACATCGTGAGTTTGTATCCTACCCCGACAAGTTCATAACGGTCGACGGCAGGGCGGGGTAAAGCAATCCTTGGGCACGAGAAGAGGGCGAAACTAACCTACAAAAACAAAAGGAGTGTACCATGCCGATCAATCAGAAGGTGTTTGCAGCGATTTCCGCAGCGGTAAACGCATACATTCAAGACGATGAGGCAGCGTTGCAACAGAAAACTCTTGCAGAAAGGCCTTCGTCACCCTATAGTCCTTGGGTGCTGGCTGGACGGTCTGCATCCATGGAGATGCGTCGTTCCTGGCAACTGCGCCTGGTACGTTGATCGTTCCACCTTATCAACATCAACGCTGTCATGCTCAGGCGTAAAAAGATTGACAAGCGGAAAAAGGCTGCCAAGGCTGTGATGGCCTCGATAGTCCGATCCCAGGCGTTTCACGGATGTTCATGATCCGCTGTTCTCTATAAACGTATGAATTCTGATGCTGGAGTAAGTTCTAGGGATTATCTCGAACGGATTGCAAGGAGAAGGAGATTTAAGCATGGAGAAGGTGCAACATGGAATGTTGAATTCCGGGCTTCTAGATGACGCGAGACTCACCGTAACCAACCCTGTTAAGATCCAGGACCTGACTTTTCGTGATGGTCATCAGTCTCTTTTCGCCACCCGTGGGCGCAATGAAGATTTTATGGAAATCGGTGAAGAGATGGATAAATGCGGGTTCTACTCCATGGAGGTATGGGGTGGAGCAACGTTCGACACCATGCACCGCTTTCTTGGGGAAGATCCGTGGGAGCGCATTCGCAGCCTCAAGACGGTTCTGAAAAAGACTCCTTTCTCGATGCTTTTGAGAGGTCAGAACCTTGTAGGATACCGCAACTATGCCGATGACGTTGCCGAAGCTTTTGTTGAACGCGCGGCGGAAAACGGCATGGACATTTTCCGTGTTTTTGACGCGCTCAACGATTACAGAAACTTTGAAACCGTCGTCAAAATCATCAAAAAAACCGGTAAGCACTTCCAGGGTTGCATGTGCTACTCCCTGACGGAAAACCGCATGGGCGGCCCCGTTTACAATCTCAATTATTATCTCCAAAAAGCCAAAGACCTGGAGAACATGGGCGCCGACACCATATGCATCAAAGACATGGCAGGCCTCATCAACCCTTACGACGCCTTTGTGCTGGTCAAAGCCCTCAAGGAAACCGTCAAGGCCCCCATCCATCTGCACAGCCACTTCACTTCGGGCATGGCGGATATGTCCCTGCTCAAGGCCATTGAAGCGGGTGTAGATATCGTTGACACCTGCCTCTCTCCCTGGGCTTACCGCACTTCACACCCTGGAGTTGAACCCCTGGTGGCCACTCTCCGCGGGACGGATCGCGACAGCGGCCTGGACCTCAAGCAGATCGCGAAATGCAGCGATTACTTTGAAAAGATTTCCCCCAAGTACAGGCACCTCCTGGACGCTCGTATGTCCATCATCGACATCAACGTGCTGCTCCACCAGACACCGGGCGGCATGTTGTCCAACCTGTACAACCAGCTCCGCGACATGAACGCTCTCGACAAGATGGACGAAGTGTTCCGTCAGCTCCCCATCGTTCGCCGCGAGCTTGGCCAGGTACCTCTCGTCACCCCCACCTCACAGATTGTGGGCATCCAGACCGTCAACAACGTTCTTTTCGATACGCCCGAAGAGCGTTACAAAATGACCACGGCACAGGTGAAAGACCTCTGCTATGGTCTCTATGGCAAGACCGCTGTTCCCATCGATCCCGAAGTTCAGAAAAAAGCCCTCAAGGGTTACTCCCGTGGCGAAAGTCCCATCGAGTGCCGCCCTGCCGATGTTCTCGAACCCGAGCTCCCCAAGGCACAGAAAGACGTCGAAGGGCTTGCTAAAGACCTGGATGACGTCCTGATCTACGCCCTCTATCCGACAACTGGAAAGCGATTCCTTAAGTGGAAGTACGGCCAGGAAGAGGTTCCCGCAGAAGTGAAACCCAAGACCATGGAGGATGTGATGAGAGAGGAAGAATTGATCAAGAAAGCAAAAGCCGGCCTTCTCGTTGAGAAACCTGCCAAAGCCGCCCCGGAAAAAGGCCCCGGCACTCGCACTTTCAATGTTTTCGTTGATGGCGAATACTTTGAAGTGGATGTGGAACAGGTCGGTGGCGCTGCTCCCGTGGCGGTTGCGGCTCCTGCAACCGTACGCACCGCTCCCGCAGTGGCCCCCAAACCCGCAGCGGCAGCACCCGCAG
Organism: uncultured Syntrophobacteraceae bacterium; assembly: GCA_964603955.1. GTDB lineage: Bacteria > Desulfobacterota > Syntrophobacteria > Syntrophobacterales > Syntrophobacteraceae > SLCH01. The sequence continues at coordinate 14,921 of CAZRWT010000017.1, read as the reverse complement.
CCGCTCCCGCTCCCGCAGCTCCCAAGGCTCCGGCAGCTCCCGTCGCCGGCGGTACTCCCATAGTGGCCCCCATGCCCGGCATGATCATTCGCTATGACGTGAAAGAGGGCGACAGCATCAAAGAAGGCGATATCGTACTCATCCTGGAAGCCATGAAGATGGAAAACTCCATCGCTTCGACAGCAGCGGGAACCGTCAAGCAAATCAACTTTAAAGACGGTGACAGCGTTCAAAAAGACGATGTTCTGCTTGTCATCGGCTGATTCCATGTTTGACCTGGGAAATTGCAACATTTAAGCAAAAAGAAGGAGTCATTGAAAATGGCCAAAAACCCCGTACGTGTCACGGTGACCGGTGCTGCCGGCCAGATCGGTTACGCCATGCTGTATCGCATTGCGTCAGGTGAAATGTTGGGCAAGGACCAGCCGGTCATCCTGCAAATGCTCGAGTTGCCCATGGAAAAACCTCAGCAGGCCCTCAAGGGCTGCATGATGGAGCTGGAAGACTGCGCTTTCCCTCTACTGGCAGGCATGGTCGGTACCGGAGATCCCAAAGTCGCTTTCAAGGATGCGGATTATGCTCTGCTCGTAGGCGCCAGGCCTCGTGGTCCCGGCATGGAGCGTAAGGACCTTCTTTCGGCAAATGCTCAGATTTTTACCGCGCAGGGCAAGGCGATCAACGAAGTGGCTTCCCGTGACATTCGCGTTATCGTTGTGGGTAACCCCGCCAATACCAACTGCTACATCGCCATGAAGTCGGCTCCCGACATTCCCAAGGCGAACTTCACCTCTATGATGCGTCTGGACCACAATCGGGCCGTGTACCACATCGCGGCCAAGGTCGGCAAAACGGTGAACGACGTGGAAAAGATGATCGTCTGGGGCAACCATTCCCCCACCATGTTCCCGGACATTCGCTTCGCCACCATCGCGGGTCAGCCCGCATCCAAGCAGGTGGATGAAGGCTGGTACCGCAACGAGTACATCCCCATGATCGGGAAGCGCGGCGCGGCGGTCATCGAAGCCCGTGGTTTGTCGTCTGCTGCATCCGCAGCCAACGCGGCCATCACCCACATGCGCGACTGGGCACTGGGAACCAATGGTCAGTGGGTCACCATGGGCATTCCGTCCGATGGTTCTTATGGAATCCCCGAAGACATCCTGTACGGTGTTCCCGTCACCTGCACCCCTGGGAAGTACGAGCGCGTTACCGGTCTGGAAATCGATGCGTTTGCCCGTGAAAAAATGGATGCAACCCTCAAGGAACTCACGGAAGAGCAAGCGGCGATAAAAGACCTCTTGAAATAAGACATCACTTCCGCCAGGCAGCGGCAAATCGATAGAGCACCTGCCGCCGCCTGTGAAAACCACAAGCACAAAAAGCGACCCTCGGGTCGCTTTTTGTGTCATCCAATCCGGTTGGTGCTGTGCCATCAAGTCAGGTGGCAACTCGAATCATCTCGAATTTCATGGCTTCAACAGCACTTCCCGTTTAGAGACGCCGTTTTTTTTCAAAAGGTCAACGGTTTCCTGAAGCACGGGAAAAACATTTTCACGAATGTCACCGGCAACAACCACGATCATCACATCCTCACCCACTTCCCGGCGTCCTGTGAACAAATGGGCCTGTACCGAAGCGATGCCCGGTCGTTTTCTTGCCGCCGTCAAAATCGTGTTCCACTGTTCAACGTTTTTTTCTACGTAAAGGTGAGCAACTTTGCCTCCGCCCCGGCTTGTTCCGCGTACGACCCCGTTATGGCAGAGGATCATACCCAGTTGGCTACAGGGTGCTTCATTTCGAGCCCTTTCGACCAGTAAACTCATCGAGCTCATGTGTTACTCCTTTTCAGTATCGTAATTGTGATTTTTTTAGCAATCAAATCTCGCATAAGCTCCTAACATTTTTCCCATTCATTTTACAATACCCCTACGATTGCTGTTGATTCTTGGCGCCCTTGCTGCTATAGACGTCTAGGAAACGTTCTTTGCTCACCTGGCACACAAACAACTGAAGAGGGTCGGTCCAAATGTGCACAACCGGAGCAAGCCATTCAATACAACAACTTTTCACAAAGGGTCTCTCCCATCCTTTTTTTCATGGTGGAAAAGAAGAGATGTGTGCAGGCCTCAAGCGTTCGAACCGGCATGTTCGTGCTGAGTTTTATGAGAGTCCGTCGCGATTATGGGCGGACAATGTCCCGTGGCAATCGTGTTGAGGAGGGAAAGCATGTTTGAAGAAAAAGCGTTAGAGCAACTGAAGGCGAGTAAAGCAAAATGGGATGAGACAGTGGAAAAGTCGCTGGCCAAGACTCCCGAACGGCGCAAGGAGTTCACAACCATCTCCGGCGCGAAGGTCAACCGGCTTTATACTCCACTGGATGTTTCCGGAATGGATTATGAGCGTGATCTCAGCTTCCCCGGTCAGTATCCTTTCACCCGTGGAGTTCAGCCGACCCTGTATCGTGGCCGTTTCTGGACCATGCGTCAATACGCAGGTTTTGGAAGTGCAAAGGACACCAACGAGCGCTATCGCTACCTGCTGGGCCAGGGCCAGACCGGCTTGAGCGTTGCCTTCGACCTTCCCACACAGGCCGGCTATGACAGCGACCATCCCCTTTCAATGGGTGAAGTGGGCAAAGTGGGCGTGGCCATCGACTCCATCGAAGACATGAAGGTTCTCTTCGACGGCATTCCCCTGGACAAAGTCACCACCTCCATGACCATCAACGCTCCGGCAAGCGTTCTGTTGGGCATGTATCTCGCCATCGCTGAAGAGCAGGGAGCGAGCTTCGACCAGGTAGGCGGCACGGTCCAAAACGACGTTCTCAAGGAAATCACCGTTCGCGGCCAATACATTTACCCCCCCAAGGCCACCATGCGCCTTACGGTGGATCTCATCGAGTTCTGCCTCAAGAACGTACCCCGATGGAACACCATCAGCATCAGCGGTTACCATATCCGTGAATCCGGCGCCACCGCTGCGCAGGAGATGGCGTTTACCATCGCCGACGGCATCGCCTACGTACAGGCGTGCGTCGAACGCGGCATGGACGTCGATTCTTTTGCTCCCCGTTTGAGCTTCTTCTTCAATGCATTCACCAACGTTCTGGAAGAAGTGGCCAAGTTCCGTGCAGCGCGCAGAGTATGGGCCAAGATTATGAAGGACCGCTTCAAGGCCAAGAATCCCCGCTCCATGATGCTGCGCTATCACGTGCAGACCGGTGGTGTGACCCTCACGGCCCAACAGCCGAAAAACAATATCGTTCGCGTAGGTTTGCAGGCCTATGCAGCCGCTCTGGGCGGATGCCAGAGCTTGCACACCAACTCCTACGACGAAGCACTCTGCCTGCCCACGCAGGACGCAGTGACAGTGGCCCTGCGCACACAGCAGATTGTAGCGGAAGAAAGTGGTGCCACCGACACGGTGGATCCATTGGCAGGCTGCTACTATGTGGAAGCCATGACCGACGAGATCGAAAAGGAAATTTTGGATTATCTGGAAAAGATCGACGCCATGGGCGGCACCCTTGTGGCCATCGAGCAGGGCTATATCCAGAAGGAAATCCAGAACAGCTCGTACCGCTTCCAGAAAGAGATCGAATCCAACGAGCGCGTTTACGTAGGCATCAACAAGTACACCATGGAAGAGCCTCCCGTCACTGATCTGCTCAAGATCGATATGTCCGTGGGTGAAGTGGAAACCGCTAAGCTGAAGAAGCTCCGCGCGGAAAGAGACCAGGCTAAGTGGAAGGCAGCTTTGGATAACCTGCGCAAGGTTTCGGAAACCGATGAGAATGTGCTCCCCGCAGTCATCGAGGCTGTCAAGGCAAAATGCACCATCGGTGAAGTCTGCGACGTGTGGCGCGAAGTTTTTGGACAGTATCGTCCCAAAGAGTACGTCTAAAATTGCTTTCTCTTTCTATAGATCAACTGATACAGAGCGGAGGTTATCTTCATGGCAGCAAAAAAGAAAATCAAAATCATAGTCGCTAAACCCGGCTTGGACGGTCATGACCGCGGTGCCAAGCTTCTTTCCCGTATTTTTGCAGAAGCGGGCATGGAGGTGGTTTACACAGGACTGCGTCAAACACCGGAGATGATAGTTGAGACGGCTCTTCAGGAAGACGCCGATGTGGTGGGTATGAGCAGCCTTTCAGGTGTTCACAATTACTTTTTCCCCAAGGTTGTGGAACTCCTCAAATCCAAAGGTCTCGATGATGTGCTCGTGGTCGGCGGCGGCATCATCCCTCTGGAAGACTATGACGGACTCAAAAAGGCCGGCGTAAAAGCCATCTTCGGACCCGGCACACCAACAACGGAAATCGTTGATTTCATCAACAACAACGCACGTCAACGCTAGGTTACACGGAGTTATGTCCATTGACCGGTGTCCCTAACGGACGTTAGGAATGGGCTGAATCATTAGAGCGGAGCCGGGCTCATCTCGGCTCCGCCCTTCAGTAGCTCAATGCATCGGTTCCAGAAAAGTGGACATCCCAAAAATCTCTTCCCACCCCTCCCGTGAAAGGGCGGGAAAACCAGTTCGTACTCGACAGATCGATAACCAAGGCAGCGGGCCATTACCAACTCGAATTACCTGATCGCTTCATTCTCAGCACCGTCCCTACTCGCCGCCTGGACAGGCCCCGCCGTAGGGAGGGACCTCGCCCTCAACTCCTCTCGCTGATGAAAATGGAGCCCGTCGCCTGCAGTGCCTGAGGCAGATAGCGATACCGCTACAGGGCAAGTGGTGAAAGGAAGAGCATACATGGCAATCGATTATGCTGAAGAAATCCTGCAAGGTTCGATAAGGGCGGTAGCACGCCTCATGAGCTGGCTGGAGGATGAGGACGAAAGAGCCTATCCTTGCATGGAAAAGCTCTATCCTCACACAGGAAAATCCTACATCATCGGAATCACCGGCTCACCGGGAGCCGGCAAAAGCACCCTGACCGACAAGCTGGTCCGCACAATCCGCAAAAAAGATCTTTCGGTGGGCATCATTGCTGTGGACCCATCGAGTCCCTTCACCGGAGGGGCCGTGTTGGGCGACAGGGTTCGCATGAGTGAATTGACTACCGACCCGGAAATTTTCATTCGAAGCATGGCTACTCGCGGCTTCCTGGGAGGCATGGCCAAAGCCACTAACGATGTGGTCAAGGTATTGGACGCACTGGGAAAAGACATTATCGTCATTGAAACGGTAGGTGTGGGGCAGGATGAGGTGGATATCATCGACCTGGCCGACACCACATGCCTGGTCCTGGTACCCGGCCTCGGCGACGGCATTCAAAGCATGAAGTCCGGCGTCATGGAAATCGCCGATGTTTTCATCATCAACAAGGCGGATCGCGCGGGAGCCGACCAAATCTTTTCTGAAGTGACCGCAAGGGTGGAACAGGACTCTCACATAATGGAAAGGAACTGGACTCCACCAGTCGTACAGACCGTTGCGGTCGAGGACCAGGGCATTGAAGGGCTCTGGGATGCCATAGACAGACACCGTCAGCACATTCAGACTGGCGAAGTATTTATAGAAAAGCGTCGTGAACGGACTCAAAAAGAAACTTTAAGGATGATACACAGTGAGATGTTTCGAATCATAAGAGAACATCTCGAGGCCAACGGGCAGCTGGAACAGTTCGTTTCCGACATCCTCAATCGGAAGCGAGACCCTTACAGTGTCATGCGGCAAATCGTAAACAGTTGTATTTCTCTCCCCCAATCCCAACGCTAAGGAGGTAGCAGCATGAAAGTTCTGAAGTTGGATCACATTGGCATCGCCGTAAAAAGCATCGATGAAACCAAGAAGCTCTACTCCGACATCCTCGGCCTGCTCCACGCCGGGAGTGAAACAGTCGAAGAGCAGAAGGTCACCACGGCATTCTTCCCCGTTGGTGATACGGAAATCGAACTTCTCGAATCCACCGCTCCCGATGGGCCCATCGCCAAATACCTCGACAAGAAGGGCGAAGGCGTTCAACACTTGGCCTTCCGTGTGGACAACATCGAAGCCGCCCTGGAAGAACTCAAAGCCAAGGGCATCAAGCTCATCGATGAGAAACCACGCATGGGAGCGGGTGGAGCAAAAATCGCCTTCCTGCATCCCAAATCCACCTATGGTGTGCTGGTGGAAATATCCGAGAGAGAAGACCACTGATCCGGACGGTAAGCCTTCCAGGTAAAACCAGAAAACACAGGTGGCGGACACAGGTCTCACCGTGTCCACCACCTCCCCACCTTTGTATGATATCTCGCTCTAAAATCCCATTGACCGGAGCCATTCGCGACTCATCTTAATGGCCGAATATCTCCATTGAGGGTCCACAATACTGTGGTCCGCGGTTTTCATCAGACAGAGTCTGCGCGGTTCCGCAAGGCAATGAAAAATTCGCGGGGCATGCTGCCAGGGTACGATTTCATCCATTTGGCCGTGAATGATCAATCCCCCCGAAATGGGTGGAAGCTCGTCCAAGATATCCGGCTCACCCAGCTTGAAGCCTCGGGGGAAAACCTGTGCCAGGGTTTCCAGCTTCGTTTCATCGGGATGAATTTCTTTCAGGTCGTAGGGTGTGGCCCAGCACACCACCCCATTGATGCGGGTATCTCGATCTCGGTGAACCGCAGCAGCCAGCAAAGAAATATATCCTCCCATGCTCGACCCCAGAAGCCCCATTGGGGGGCGGCTCCATGACGATTCCCAAGCAAAATGGATCACGGCATTCAAATCGGCAAGGCGGGACTGTACCAGTTCCCGCCGCGGCAAAGCATCACTGTCTCCGCAACCGGCAAAATCAAAACGCAGGACTGCCCATCCTGCCAGGGAAAATGCCTCGCCTATGGCTATAAATTTCGATCCATTTTTGGAGCTCAACAATCCATGAGAACAAATTATTACCGGTGCGGGGACCCTGGAAGGCAGGTGCAACGCACCTGCCAGAAAGCCGTTGGGAGAGGGTATGGCGACCTTTTCTATGGGTCGGCTTCCATTCATTTTTTCATTTTTCTCCTGATGGCATAAAGAGCAATTTGTTGCTCTTCTCCATCGCTTTTGATCGTTTGCACCTTCTCCTTGAATTGGAATCGCTTTGTCAGTTCGCTGAAAAACTTCGGCGTATCCAAACCATGGTGTTTGGCTAGAAAAATGATACCATCCGGTGTCAAGGTACGATCAAGAAAGTCCACAAGTAGGGGATAGCATTCGCGGTCGTAAACCACTTCCGAACCAATGATCACATCGAACGTCTCCTGCTGTGTCGTGTCATTCCAATCTATTTTTCGCACTTCCGCCTGGGTGGCGTTATTCAGCAACACATTCACACGGGCAAAAAGCAGGGCTTCTTCATTGATGTCCGAAAGAACCACACGATGACCGCACAGAGCCGCATAGACTCCCACGACGCCAATGCCCGCACCGATTTCCAGTATCTTCCGACCCAGAGTTACAGGTTGGCGGCCCATGAAATGGGCCAGCAGGAAGCTCGCGTCCCATATTTTTGCCCAAAAAGGCAGGTCTTTCACTTCCAATTCTTCATCGGTATTCAACAAGGATAAAAAATGTTCCTCAAGGTTCTTGAGTTGTGCGATCTTGATGGTTTTCTCCCCAATGGTGAGGGGTTCGATTTGTATGGCATATTTGCTTTCGAGCCTGGCCATGAGCGCGTCAAGTTCTGTCATGAAAACTCTTTCCTGTCAAAGGGTTGAATGGAAAAATAATTTCTATTATGCGTAGCATAACCCGTGTTGTAAAAGTGTCTATCATGGTAGCAGCTACCCCCCCCTGTGAGCAAATAGCACCAGCCAAACGGGCAGGTCAAACAATTTCATCGAGAAAACCAATCTTCATGCCACACCCTTCTTCGTTGTCATTTACATTTTTCTCGTTTATACCATTGTAAATTATGCTCACAGTCACAGAACGAATCGGAACAGGGGCGCATCTCATCGTTCAATGGTGATATGATCGT
>CAZRWT010000017.1:0-6855 GCA_964603955.1 uncultured Syntrophobacteraceae bacterium | reverse complement strand
TCAATGGTGATATGATCGTTTAATACAACATGCTGGAAAGGGAGTTCCACCATGCCTCGACGACTGCCCGCAGAATGGGAAGAACAGGACAGCATTTTACTGGTTTGGCCTCATGAAGGCACTGGTTGGAGCTCTTCGCTGGAATCCGTCGAGTCGGTATTTGTGCATATGGCAACAGAGATCAGCAAACGGGAAAAATGCCTCATCTCCACCAATAACCGCCTCCATGTGATACGAAAACTACGAGAGGCAAGAGCAGTCGCGGAAAATATCCGCATTTTGGATATGGAAAGTAACGATGTCTGGGTGAGGGACTTTGGGCCCATCACCGTATTTGAAAACGGTATCCCCCTGCTTCTGGACTTCACATTCAACGGCTGGGGACTCAAATTTCGCGCGGACCTCGACAACCAGGTATCGCGCAAGCTGCACCAACGCAAGGCATTCGGTGAAACCCCCATGGAAACAGTGGGCATGGTGCTCGAAGGGGGCAGCATCGACTCCGATGGGACCGGAACGGTGCTCACCACCACCCAATGCCTCCTCAGCCCCAATCGAAACCCACACCTCTCCCAAAAAGACATCGAAGAGGCACTGACCACCCATCTCGGAGCGGACCGCATCCTGTGGCTCGACCACGGACATCTATCAGGAGATGACACCGATGCCCACATCGACACGCTTGCACGTTTTACAGGCGAGGATACCCTGGTTTATATCTCTTGCGAGGACACGGAAGATGAACACCACTCCGCCCTGAAGCTCATGGAACAGCAGATGGAAAGCTTCAGAACCCGTAACGGATCTCCTTACAACCTGATCCCGCTGCCGTGGCCGCAGGCCGTACATGACGAAAACGGGCGGAGGCTTCCCGCCACCTATGCCAACTTTCTCATACTGAACAACGCAGTCCTGGTTCCCACTTACGACGACCCCGCCGACGAAGCGGCCGTACAAATATTGCAATACGCTTTCCCGGACAGGGAAATCATTACCGTTCCCTGCCTCCCCCTTATCCATGAAGGAGGATCCTTGCACTGCTCGACCATGCAACTGCCAAAGGGAGTGTTGTCATGAATGGAGTCCCAGTGGGCATCATACAGCACGGCTGTGAAAGCACCCGCCAGAAAAATCTACAAAAAAGCGAAACTCTCATCCGCCGGGCAGTTCGAGAGGGGGCGCGCCTGGTGGTCCTGCAGGAGCTGCATACGAGCCGTTACTTCTGTCAGACGGAGGACCCGGACCTGTTCGACCTGGCAGAGCCCATTCCCGGCCCATCCACATCATTTTTCGGAGCCCTGTCCAGGGAACTCGGAATCGTCCTGGTAACCTCTCTTTTTGAGCGACGTGCTCCGGGGATTTATCACAATACGGCTGTCGTCTTTGAGCTGAACGGTTCCATCGCGGGCAAATACCGCAAGATGCATATTCCCGACGACCCCTGCTATTATGAAAAATTTTACTTTACCCCGGGTGACCTCGGTTTTTTCCCCATTCCCACATCAATAGGAAAATTGGGCGTCCTGGTGTGCTGGGACCAGTGGTACCCCGAAGCAGCCCGGTTAATGGCCCTTGCCGGAGCGGACATGCTCATTTATCCCACAGCCATCGGCTGGGACCCTAAAGAGCCGTGGGAAGAGCACCGAAGGCAAATCGAGGCATGGATCACCATTCAACGGAGCCACGCCGTCGCCAATAACCTCCCCGTGATCAGCGTGAACCGCGTGGGTTTCGAACCCACTCCGGGAAGCAAGAATGGCGGCCAGTTGTTTTGGGGGACCAGCTTTGTTGCCGGCCCCCAAGGGGAAATACTTTGCCGGGCGTCGGAAGATAGAGAAGAGGTCCTGGTAGTGGAACTGGACCCCGGTAGAAACGAAAAAGTTCGGAGAATCTGGCCCTTTTTCAGAGACCGTCGCATAGATGCCTATGGGGATTTGCTCAAAACATATCGGGACTGAAACATCGATCAGGTGCTCACCATCCTGGTGAGCCGAACATTCATCATCCCTGGTAGAGGCCGTCCACCACATCCGCAATTTGGGCCCGGACACCATGGCTCCACAGTAGATCCGCAACCCGATGCACATCGGCAGCCCTTTCTACAAGAACCTCCTGCGCGCCGCGCTGTTTCTCCAGAGGAAATCCACCTTGCCGCAGCACATCCAAAGTCTCGTCCAAGTTGTCCACAAAAAAACCCAAAACAGAGTACTCGGACATGTAGGAGTGGGGCAAAACCTTGCCGCCCAGGTGATCCTCATTAGCGGCATCGCATCTCCTGCTCCACGCAATAACTGGAATTCTCAACATTTTTTATAACCTTTCCATACAAGAGTCACCGGAAACGCCTTGAAGTTCATGATACCCCTTCACGGCAATCTTCTCACGGCATTCACATTCATAGGATGTTAATCACACGGTCATGAAAATTCAAATTCCGGATGCCTCTCGACAAACACCTTCAAACCCTTGCCATCCCTTGAATGCCGTGATAATGGCAGAGCTTGGCAGCGGAAAATGCTCAAACGAACCACAAACTGATTTCAATGAATCTCAAGGACTGTCTTACTCCATTTTTATATTATCGTCTGAACCGTGAAACAGGAGAAGCCTCCATGAACGTGATTTTCATATCTCCAAACTTTCCTCCCAATTACTTCCTTTTCTGTCGGGCGCTTCGACAGGCGGGAGCTACGGTGCTCGCCATCGGAGACGCATCTTATGAAGAACTGGGCACTGATCTTCAGGAATCGCTCACGGAATATTACCGTGTCGATGACATGCTCCACTATGATTCCATGTTGCGAGCCTGTGGTTTTTTCACCCACAAGTACGGAAAAATCGACCGCATCGAATCCCACACGGAATTCTGGTTGGGAACCGATGCTCAATTGCGCCTGGACTTCAATGTTCCCGGCCAGAAACCGTGGCAGCTCGAGATCAACCGGCACAAAACGGGCATGAAGCAAAGATTCCAGGAAGCAGGCATTCCCTGCGCCGACGGCATCAAGGCCGACGATCACCGTAAAGTGAGAGAATTTGCCGCACAAAAGGGCTATCCCCTCATCTTCAAGCCCGACCAGGGAGTGGGAGCCGGAGGCGCTTTCAAAGTCAATGATGAGGGAGAACTCCGGGAGGCTCTCGACAACCTTCCCACCGGTTATATGGTCGAAACCCTGCTCACGGGGGAGCTTCTGAGTTTCGACGGTCTTACCAACGCCGAGGGGGATATAGTTTTTTGTACCGCCCATCATTTTTCCGGCGGCATCATGGAAATTGTTTCCGAACGCAGGCCCATGCACTATTATTCCTACAAGGAAATTCCCCTCGAACTCGAAACGTTGGGAATAAAAGCGGTCAAGGCCTTTGATGTACGCGAAAGGTTTTTCCACATCGAATTTTTCCGGGAAAACGCCGACACCTATGCCGCCTTGGAAATCAATGTCCGCCCCCCCGGCGGATTCACCATGGACATGATGAACTACGCCTGCGACATCGACCTTTATCAGTGGTGGGCCGACCTGGTGATACACAACCGCAACGATTTTCATTATGAACGCAAATACCATGTGGCCCATACGGCACGCCGCCACGGCATGAATTATCGGCATCCCCATGATGAACTTGTGGCGGCCCTGGGCCGTTTGCTGGTGAACTACCGGGAAATTCCCCAGGCATTGAGTGATGCCATAGGGAATTATGCCTATTATCTGCGCTCCCCCGACCTGGACACCCTCTTCCAGGGCATCGCCATGGTGGAAGAAATGGAACATGGATCAGGCAATTCGTAGTGAGGCGTTAAATGCCTTTGGGCTCTTCCAGGAGCCAGGGCAGCATATGAGGGAGGCGGGCCTGCCAGGCCTCTTCATTGTGAAAATGATCGGGGGCGACCACATAACGCAGCTCATGATCCGCAAGCCCGATGGTTTTGAGATGATCGTGGAAGCGTCGAGTCCATACCACGTAGTCCAGAAAAACGTCGTAGTACCAGTAGCGTTCCAAAGCCCCCGTATCCATGTAGATTTTACACCAGCGGGAGGTAGGGGTATCCCACAAGCGAAAAAGCTCGCCGCCGGCCCACATGACCGAAGGAGACAGGGCACCGATGCGGCCGAAAATATCGGGGGTCACCTTGCCCACCACAAGCCCCAAGAGCCCTCCGAGACTGGCTCCCATGAGGGCTGTCCAGTGGGGCTCCCGCAGAGTCCGGTAGTTTTGGTCGATGAAGGGTTTGAGGACATTGCCCAGAAAATCCACGAAGAGCCACCCACGCCCTTCCCCACCCACGGTAGGTTCCGGCCATGGCGAGTACTCGGAGAAACGATCCGGGAGGTGGTCCACCGCCACAATGATCCAGGGGCGAATCACGGATTCCTCGATGAGGCGGTCCATGGTCGTATTGGCACGCCAGGTATGATACACTGCCGACTCCGGGTGATCGAGCACGTTCTGGCCGTCCAGCATGTAGAGCACAGGGAAGCGTGCCTGACGATCCTGAAAATATGCATCGGGTCTGTAAATCCTGATACATCTCTCCACACCTTCCGTGGGAGAATGGAAACCGCGAATGATTTGGATGCCGCCCATTTCACCTCATCTCCTGCTATCCCGAGTTTATTCTCAATCGAAAGAGGCAACCGGACATCATTCCCAACCTTCGATTTTAGACCTTTTGTTTTGGAATCTCCCAATACACCAATGGCTTCCATTTGCCCAATGCAAAAAAACGTTACGACAAACATCATTCCCCTTCAAGGAGTCCGACTCATGAAGCTCATCTATCTGGATCATAACGCCACGACCCCCATCGCACCCGAGGTTGCCGAGGCGATGTTCCCTTTTATCCATGAACATTTCGGCAACCCGTCCAGCAGTCATTCCATGGGCAAAACAGCCAGGGAAGCCGTGGAAAATGCCCGGTACCAGGTAGCACGAATGATCCGATGCAGCATGGAGGAAATTATTTTCACCAGTGGCGGAACGGAGTCCAATAATCACGCAATCAAGGGTGTGGCCAGGGCTCACCGATCTAGAGGCAACCACATCATCACCTCCGGTATCGAACACCCAGCCGTGACCAACGTGTGTCGTCGGCTCGAAAAAGAAGGATTCCAAACCACCTTCCTGCCCGTTGATTCCCATGGGCTTGTAAATCCGGAAGACGTGGAAAAGGCCGTCACTCCTCGAACAATCCTGATTACCATCATGCACGCCAACAACGAAGTGGGCACCCTCCAGCCGATTCAGGACATCGCGGCCAGGGCTCGATCGCGAGGCATCCCGACACACACGGACGCAGCCCAGTCCGTAGGAAAAACTCCCGTACATGTGGATGAACTGGGAGTGGACCTGCTCTCCATTGCCGGGCACAAACTGTATGCCCCCAAGGGCATTGGAGCTCTTTACGTTCGCGAGGGCATTTCCCTGGACAAATTCATGGAGGGAGCGGGCCACGAAAGAGGCATGCGGGCCGGAACGGAAAACGTGATTCACATCGCCGGCCTGGGAAAAGCTTGTGAGCTTGTCCATGAAAGACTGAACACGGATAGGGTCCATTTTCTCGAAATGCGTGATCGACTGGAAAACGCCTTGAAAGCAAGGTTTCCCGACATGCGGGTGAACGGCCACCCGGAAAAGCGCATTCCCAACACATCGAGTATCGGCTTCAAGGGGGTCGAGGCCAACGCGGTTCTGTCCAGATTGAACTACATCGCAGCATCGGCCGGTTCCGCCTGCCACAGCGATCAGGTGGTTGTTTCCAGCGTACTCCAGGCCATGCAGGTTCCCCTTGAATACGCATCCGGAACTTTGCGCCTTTCCGTGGGGCGCTCCACCACGGCCGACGAGGTAGACCGGGCCGTCGAGGAAATCGCTCGAGCCCTGGAACACTCTCCATGTTTTCATTGATCTCTAAAGAAAGAAAATCCGCGAGGCGCACCCTGCTCCTGGTGTTTGCCGTTTTCCTGTCCCTTTCTCTGTTCATGCCGGGAACGCTCCAGGCCCAGACGATCGTCACCGACGGCACCATGGGATCGGCCTTGAGCCTTCCGGGCCCCGAGGTGGTCATTCCCCAGGACCTGGGCACCACCATCGGGCAAAACCTGTTCCACAGCTTCCAAAAATTCGGCATCCCAACGGGTGAAAGCGCTACCTTCACGGGAAAGGACAGCATCACCAACGTCATTTCCCGGGTCACGGGCGGGGAGGCGTCCCACATCGACGGCTTGCTGCGGTCCCAGGTGGGAAGAGCCGACTTTTTCTTCATCAATCCTTTGGGAGTGGTTTTTGGCCCCGGCGCAAAGGTCCATGTACCTGCGGCCTTTCATGTGAGCACTGCCCATGAACTCAAATTCGCCGACGGCGCGTCCTTCAATGCCGTAAACCCGCAAGCCGGCACTTTGACCCAGGCATCCCCGGAAGCCTTCGGATTTATGGGCGATCAGCCGGCAGATATCATGATCTATGGATCACAGTTGGGTTTTCAGGACGAAAGCAAAGTGTCTCTAGTCAGCAGCGGCGATATCATCTTTATTGGATCAACCGATATGTTTGCGGAACTGATGGTTCCAAGCGGGGAAATTCTTCTATCTGCAATAGGTGATGTGCTTGTTGATACGGCTAGAGTCGGTACCACTGGTGCCGGCGGCGGAAAGATCACAATTCATGCGGAAAACGTGCGACTTGCAATGGGGGTCCTATCAGCAGGAAACACAAGAGATTTTCATGCAAATGAGGGAGTGTTTATCAGTGCTAAAGGGCGGATAAATATTTTAGGTGGTGTGATAGATTGTAGTACAGAAGGTAAAGGAAATGCCGGTGACGTGAGGATCTCCGCCGGAGAGTTGACCATAGATGGAC
>CAZRWT010000016.1:41246-51298 GCA_964603955.1 uncultured Syntrophobacteraceae bacterium | reverse complement strand
CCGAAGGCGTTTCGGAAATGGCGGCCGCGGTCAGCATCCTGATCATCAACCTCACCGTGGTCCGCCTCCTGGGGGCCGACGGCGTGGCCGCGTTCACTGCCATCAACTACATCAACTTCACGGGCATATTGCTGTTCCTTGGTATTTCGGACGGGCTGATTCCGGTGCTGAGCTTCAATTACGGAGCCGGCAACCACCAGCGGGTCAAGCGGTTGTTTCGCTTTGCCGCGGCGATCAACATGAGCATTGGGGTCATGGTGTTTATCGTGCTGCAAGTGTTCGGGGGACATGCGATCCTGTTGTTCTTCGACGGCAGCGAAAGCCAGGCATTCCAGATCGCGGTTGACGGCCTGCGCCTCTTCGCTTTCGTATTTCTGATCAACGGACTCAACGTGCTGATCATCGCCTACTTTACCGCACTGGGCGAAGCGAGGATTTCAATCATCATTTCTGCAGCGCGCGGGTTGGTATTCGTGCTGGTCGGCGTCACCGTATTGCCGATATTCATGGGCATTGCTGGTGTATGGGCGGCAATCCCGCTGGCGGAGTTGCTGACACTCGGAGTTGCACTCATGCTGATTCGCATGCATAAACGTATGCTCAACAATAGAATTAGGCGCACACCTTCGGAGCAAAGAACTTAAGAATAGGAAGTAAACTATGGGAAAAGATATTAACAAATCAATTGTTAATCTTAGGATTGCTGATAAATCGGAACTTGAGAAATTTAAGGCCGATTTACAACACTCATTTAGGATATCAGCGGAAAAGGAATTCTGTCATACATTAGATAAGCCAATTCCTTCCGATTCAGATATCGATGAGTCATTCAAATCTGCTGGTGCCATTGTATATCAAGTTCTTTTAAATGATAATATTGTTGGAGGTGCTATTGTGTCTATTGATGAAACAACTCAACATAACAAATTGTTGTTATTTTTTATATTAAATAGTTACCATAGTCGAGGTGTCGGGTGCATGGCTTGGAAGGCCATCGAAAATATACATCCGGAAACAAAGGTATGGGAAACTTTTACGCCATATTTTGAGAAAAGAAATATCCATTTTTATGTAAATAAGTGTGGATTTAAAATAGTTGAATTTATTAATAAATTTCATCCTGATCCAAATCACAAACCTGATAATGATTTTGAGGATAAGGATAAGGATGAAATGTTCAAATTTGAAAAACAAATGTAAAAGGCAAATAATGAATTGCGTGCAAATATGCATATAATATTTAAACATAAAATAAAAATACACCAGTCAAGCATGTTAACATAGGAAAGCAATTTCAAATGGATATTTTAATATACATGGAATATACCACTCTGGATTCCAACTGATTATGCTATAAGAAAAACGTGGAGATCTCTTATGCCAACAGCTCATAAACGGAAAAAACAACCTGAAATAGTCCGTAGCAAGCTTATTGAGTGCGCCGCGCGAATCATCACCGAGCAAGGCCCTAATGCTGTCACAATCCAGGCCGTCGCTGACGCGGCTGGTGTCACCAAAGGTGGACTCCTTCATCATTTCAAGAACAAGAATCAACTTAGCGAGGCTGTATCAAGGTATTTTATAGAACAACTGGATACGGAACTTAGTAAGTTGATGGCTGAAGATTCAGTAGAATATGGGCGATTTACCAGGGCTTATATCAATTCAATTTGGAAAGATGTTGCCTCGGGGCAGGAAGAACAGTGGGTATCTTTTGCCTTCTACCTACTTTCCGAGCCACAACTAAAGTCCATGTTTAACGAGTGGATGAGAGAAAAACAAAGACTACACCACAATACGGATTCAGACCAAATGCTGCAAGTTCTGAGATATGCGGCCGATGGGATATGTTTTGAAATTTTAATGAAGGCTGGCTATCAAAAGGAGCACTCTGCTTTGTTGTCCAGCCTTGTCAAAATGACATACACTTTCTCAAAAAGGCAGAAAATAGGCGAAAATTTGTAATCCATACACCATAGCTTGTAAGGAGTTGCAATATGATTCCGCTTACTTACTTGCCGGAATTTGTAAGAGTTATCTTTCGGGGAATGCCCGGAGTGTTCCGACATCGCCATCAGTTGGTGTTCTGCCGACTCATTCTCATGCAGGCAGAGTAAGTCCCGGTCCGAAGACCCTGAAGGGAAATCTCCGGATTTACATCGCCATATGTGAGGGAGTGGCGCCTCAGGAGATTGCTCAATGCAAGCTACTGGAGTCTTCAACTCCTTCTCACCTGGTTTGCCCATGAGGTGATGGCCACTTTTCCCGCCCCTGGTTCTACCGGATTCTGTGGTTCTAGCAAAAACAGCTATTTATAGGGTGCTTGAACCTGGCCTCACAGTGGTGATCTACAAATTTTGTAGATCGGTTTATCAAGGCCCGGTGTTTACAACCGTACGCCACGTGCAACTTTTGTTCTTCTCGTTCCCAAGCTCCAGCTTGGGAACGCCTTTATCGTGGAAGCTCCGGCTTCCACCCGGCCACAAAAAGCTCTGAGACGGGAAGCTGGAGCTTCCCAGGCAAGTGTGTTCCCAAGCTGGAGCTTGGGAACAAGAAAGTTGCACATGGCGTTCATTTTGATACCGGGTACGAACAACCCTCGACTGCCCTTCAAACATGGTGGAATTTTACATCCGACGTAGAGTATATGTCAAGGTATCCGGCGTGCAAAGGCCCTTGGCGATGGGACGGATGCCCGGTTCGAGGGCGGCACATCATCAAGGGCGGCAAGTAAGATTCTATGAGAATGAGAGGCCGTATGGAAAGCTGTCTGAAAATTCCTTACCCGGGAGACGGCTTATTGCCGGAAGAACAGAAAAGCTACCCGACGGATAGCCAATTTACCGAAAACTGCGGATCGAGATCGAAAAGGAACGCCGGCTGATCGAGGCAGCAATGATGGAAGACAGAAAAGACAATGAGCCCAATTGAGCGGGAATACAAAGCGAAATCAAATCCCTCCCCCCCTCCCCATGGCCACGGCGAGATGCCTGCGGGGAGCGAAGGCCCGCTCCAAAGCCTCGATTTTCGAAACGCGACGTGCCTCAAAGGGCGAGCGGGCATTGTCGCCTACGCCGTCCTATCCACCATCTGGGGCATGATCACCTTTTTCCTGGCCAGAGAATTTGCCGTCAACGATTTCTGGGTTGTGGTGCTCGGAGTGCTCCTGTTCAGCATTCCCATTGCCTTGAGCGGTTTTTATGCCGCCACGATCACCCAGGTGCGCCGGTTGCGCGAATTCGAACAACGAGGGTGGCTCTACCGCCTCTTTTCCCGCCGCGTTCTCAAGGGAATTTTCTGGACCTGCTGGGCTTTGGTTTCGTCTTTTTTCATGCTGATCCAGTTTCACACCTATACGGCATTGGAGTGGGCCGCCTTTTTCCTGGTCATTCCGGTGTTTTTGGGCATGTTCGCCTGGAGCTGCAGGGTCCTTGCGCGGGAACTTCGGCCCTTCCTGGTCACGCACATGGCTTTGAAATGGGCGAGGTGGATCACTCCCCTGGTCATGCTCGTGCTTTACGTGGCGTTGCTCCGAGTCGCCGGGGACGCTCCCCGCTACGACACCTTGCAACAGGCCGTCCATGCTCGAGAGGACAGGGTGGCTCACATGACCGGCAGCGCCCTGGTTTTTGAAGTTTCCCACTACCTGGCCTATTACGACGGTGCCAAAACCTATTTCCTGGGGCGGCTCGGAGGCCAAAATGCTCTGTTGGCCGGGGCGCTCCTGGGTTTGGGGGGAATGGTGGTGTTTTTCAACGCCTGTGCCGGCCTGTCTTGCTTTCTCATCCCCCTGGTGGAATACCGCCGGGTGTTCGGCCCCCTTTCCGACGATCCTTTGCCGCAACCGGTGGCCCCCCGGCGCTTCGCCCTGACCGCTGCCCTGTTCACCTTCGCGGTGCTGTTCATCTATGTGCCCACTTTTTCAGCCCTGGAATACCGCCTTCGGAGCCATCCCCAAATGGCGCAGGCCAGGGAGGAGGCTCTGGCGTGGGCCGTTCCCAGGGTCGAGCAGATCGAGGACCGGTTTTTCCGGCCCGGCACCATGGAACAGTTGACCGAAGCCCGGTTGAAGGCTCTGCACAGGGTCGAGGTGTCCATGGTTCACCTGGACGGGCAGATCGACAGGGCTTTCGACCTCATGGAAAACAACGTAGACCACTACCTGGACTGGTACTACAGCCTTCCGGGCGAGTACGCACGCATCATGAAATTGCTGCTGGGGGAAATCGAGGATTACATGAAGGAAAAGCTCGAGGAACACCTCCTCCGGGGCGATCCTTTCAAAAATGTGGAAGTCGCCCTGAACAAGGCCATCCGGGAGCATGAAGCCGCCATGGAGGAATACCGGGAGGCGGCCCGGGAAATCATGGAGCGCAACCGGGTGAGCCTGGCGGAGGACGCCCGGTTCAAGGTCGTGAGTCGCATGTCTCTCCAGGAAGTGCTCGATCCTCCTGGTCACAAGGACCTGATCGACTTCAAAACCCGCATGGGCGGGGGAGCCGCCGCGGGACTCGTGACGGGAGTCGTGGTCGCGAAAGTCATCGGAAAGCTGGCGGGCAAAAACATCTTCAAGTTGGCAGCCAAGTCCGTGGCCAAAGTCGTGGGGAGCAAGGCAGCGGGAACGGCCGGGGGCACGGCGGCGGGAGCTGCCGCAGGGCTTGCCGTCGGGGGGCCGGTGGGAGCCGTTGTGGGGGGCGTCATCGGGGGAATCCTTGCCGGGATTTCCGTGGACGCCATGCTCCTCATGCTCGAAGAAGCCGTCAGCCGGGAAGATTTCAAGCGGGAAATCCTCTCTGCCATCCGCGAGGCCAAAAGAGAATTCAAGGACGAATTGTATAGCCATTGATATTCAATTGGGGAATGGGGTTAGCTGCAGGAGAAAATCAGTATGAACTCGACGATCTACATGGATAGTGAAGGATAGGAGGTGTTTGCCGTGTCCAAAGACATGAATTCCGGAGAGTCTACCCATGTCCTGGTGTATTCCACGCAGCATGGGCGAATGTGTCCCCACTGCCGGGAGCCCGTGGGCGAATGTGTTTGTCGGAAAAAGAAACTCGTGGCGCCTTTGGGAGACGGCACGGTTCGGGTGGGCATGCAGACCAAGGGTCGCAAGGGAAAGGGTGTGACGGTGATCACGGGTGTTCCCCTGGACGAGAAGAGGCTCAAAGAGCTCGCGAAACAGCTCAAGGCCAGGTGTGGGGCGGGGGGCACCGTGAAGGACGGTGCCATGGAAATCCAGGGCGATCACCGAGAGGTGGTGCTGCAAGAATTGAAAAAGCTCGGCTGGACGGTCAAGCTCACCGGGGGCCTGAAAGGGCTGAAAATTTCTTGAAGAAGGAATAGGCGAACGGATCGAGATATCGAGATGAGGTGTTTGCCTATACTTTAGGGGCGGCAAGAAAGTAAAGTCTGAGGGCTTGCAGGTCGTCATAGGAAATTTTTCCATGAAAGGCATCGAAAACCGGCTTGAGATATTCCGTACCCAACTTTGCGTAATGCTTCAGAGCTTCTTCCTTGTCCTCATCCGAAAGGTCGATTTGAGCGGCGAGATGCTCGTGGTCCAGGCTTTGCCCCGCCAGGATAAAGCGGTAGAGGTGGTCCAGGACCGTGCGCTCCTGGATGCTGAAGTCTCGAGCCAGTTCTTTGACGGAGTGCCCCGCATTGAAGGCCTTTCCCAGGGCCAGGGCCCTTGGACCCGCAACGGGTGCATGGTTTGAAGGCCGGGGCGCAGGAGATGCGAACATTTTTTGTTGGATGGAATGCTCACGGCAATGCTCGATGATGATGGGCAGAATAACGGAACCGTACTTTTCCAGCTTGGCCCGCCCGATTCCGTGGATGCTTTCCATCTCTATTTCCGTCCGGGGAAAGTGAGTGGCCATTTCCATCAGGGTGCGGTCGGAAAATACCACGAAGGCCGGGACATCGGCTGCGTCGGCCAGTTCCTTGCGTTTGGCGCGGAGCTTCTCGAAGA
Source organism: uncultured Syntrophobacteraceae bacterium (assembly GCA_964603955.1). GTDB lineage: Bacteria > Desulfobacterota > Syntrophobacteria > Syntrophobacterales > Syntrophobacteraceae > SLCH01. The sequence continues at coordinate 45,321 of CAZRWT010000016.1, read as the reverse complement.
GCCGGGTGTCGTGGCTTGCTCCCGGTTCGGGGGAAGCTCCCGCCTGGTCCGGTTCCGGGCGCGAAGTCTCGTCCAGCAGGCCATGGAAGGGTTCCTCCTTGCGCAGCACTTTCCATGCTTTCTCCGTGAGGGCCACGCTACCGTGGGCGGGGTCTCGGGTCATGAGTCCCTTGTGCAGAAGTTGGCGGGCCAGTTGCCGCCACTGGTCCTTGGATAATTCCATGCCGATGCCGTAGGTGGACAGCCGGTCGTGAGCGAACCGTTTGACCTTGGCGGCGTTCGATCCTCGCAGCACGTCGATGACATGGGCGCAGCCGAATGTCTCCCCCGTTCGCTTGACACACGAGAGGAATTTCTGGGCGGGAATGGTCAGGTCCTGAACGGGCCGCTCGCCTCGTGCGCAAACGTCGCACATGCGGCAGGGAGTCCGGTCGTAGGTTTCTCCGAAATAGGCCATGAGGGGGATGCGTCGGCAGACTTCCGACTGGGCGAAGTCGATCATGGCATTGAGTTGCAAATTGGCCGCCACCATTTCCCGGCCCTCTTTTTGCCGGATGAAGTGCTTCACCTTGTGGGCATCGCCCAGGGAAAAGAGCAGGAGGCATTCCGATCTCAGGCCGTCTCGACCGGCCCGGCCCACTTCCTGGTAGTAGCTTTCGATGTTCTTGGGCAGGTCGTAGTGGAGCACGAACCGGATATTGGACTTGTCGATGCCCATGCCGAAAGCGATGGTGGCCACCATGATCCGCACTTCGTCCTTCAAAAAGGCTTCCTGGTTTTCGCGGCGCTCTTTTTCGCTCAGCCCAGCATGGTAAGGGAGCACGGAAAACCCCTCGATTTTCAAAATTTCGTGCAGGGTTTCCACCTGGGCACGGGTCAGGCAATAAATGATTCCCTGCTCCTGGGGAAAACGCTTGAGAAAGGCCATGGCCTGGCGCACGGGGTCTTCCTTGGGGATGACCTGGAGGAAGAGGTTCTCGCGGTCGAAACTGGAAACGAACTGGGCGGAGTCGCTCATTTCCAGGCAATCGCGAATGTCCTGGCGCACTCTCGGGGTGGCCGTGGCCGTGAGGGCGATGCAGACCGCCTGGGGAACGCGGCTCCTGAATTCCGTGAGCCGGCGATATTCGGGGCGGAAGTCGTGCCCCCACTGGGAAATGCAATGAGCTTCGTCGATGGCCAGGCAGCTCACGGGAAAGGACTGGAGGAAGCTGAGCATCCGGGGTTTGAGGAGCGTTTCGGGAGCCGCGTAGAGCAGGCGTATCTCGCCCCTTTCGATGCGCTCGATGTTGGTGCGGTGTTCGTGCATGGAGAGGGCGCTGTTGAGCTGCACAGCGGGGATTCCCAGCTGGGTGAGCTGGTCCACCTGGTCCTTCATGAGGGAGAGCAGAGGGGAGGCCACCACCGTGAGGCCGTCGAAAAGGAGTGAGGGCACCTGGTAGCAAAGGGATTTTCCCGCTCCCGTGGGCATGACGGCCAGGGTATCCCGGCGGTCGAGAACATTTTCGATGACGCGCTCCTGGAGAAAAATGAACGCATCGTAGCCGAAAACTTCCTTGAGTATTTTTTTTGCCTGCCGGATCATGACGCGATGCCTTTGCTTTATAGTGAACATTTGCCTTATACATACGCCATGTGCAACTTTCTTGTTCCCAAGCTCCTGCTTGGGAACACACTTGCCCGGAAGCTCCAGCTTCCCGTTTCGAAGCGGGTGGAAGCTGGAGCTTCCACAACGATAAAGGCGTTCCCAAGCTGGAGCTTGGGAACGAGAAGGCTTGTCAAAGGGAACATCAAAAAGTTGCACATGGCGTTATACATGCTGTCGGCCGGTGTTGCAAATCCGCAGGGGGCTGCTCAAGCTGATTTTTCTTTTGTTCCCAAGCTCGGGCTTGGGAACAAAAAAGTTGCACAGCGCATTGAAGAGGCTTTTCCTATTCAGATGGCGCTTTTGAGGAACAGGTGTTTGGGGTATATTGCTTCCGAGAGATGAAAACTTTGTCCGGCAATGGTTCGAGGTGAGAGCCGTTGCCCCTTATCTTAACAAGGCGGATTGGACGCTTTTTCCTTTTTCGAACAGGAGCCGGCATTATGACTCATAAAATCGATAAAAATGTCCGTCGGTCCATGCTTGCGGACATGATTTTCATTCGCGCTTACGAAGACCGGCTGGCCGAACTGGCCGCTCAAAAAGATGCCTTGCCGGGCATGCAGATTCTGGCCACGGGGCAGGAAGCCGTGGCCGTGGGGGTAATCCAGTCCCTGACTCCGCAGGACGTGATCGTCACCAACCATCGCAGCCACGGGCACCTTCTGGCCCGAGGCGCAGACCCCGACACTCTCATGGCGGAAATCATGGGCCGGGCCACGGGAGTCAACGGGGGCAAATCGGGCACCCTGCACCTCATCGTACCCGAAGTGAACGCTCTCATGACGAGCACCGTGGTGGGGGCCGGTCCTCCCATGGCGGTGGGAGCCGCTTTCGCCCAGCAGTACAAGGGGGAATCTTCCATCACCGTGGTGTTCTTCGGAGACGGTGCCGCAGCGGAAGGCAGCGTGCATGAAGCCATGAACCTGGCGGGTGTCTGGAAATTGCCCGTGCTGTTTGTGTGCGAAAACAACTGCTGGGCCGGTGCTCAATCCCTCCAGGAACATTGTTCCATCGGAAACATCGCCGGAAGAGCTTCCGCCTACGGCATGCCCGGCGAACTGGTGGACGGCAACAATCCCGATGAAATTTTGGCGATCACGGAGCGTCTGGCGGCTCACTGCCGAGACGGCCGTGGACCGGCTCTCATGGAAGCCTTCACCTATCGTCTGCGAGGCCACGGAGAACACGACCATCAGCATTACGTGGACCCCGAGGAGCTGGCTCTGTGGAAGGCCAGGGACCCCGTGGCCACTTACGGCGCGCGGCTCGTGGAAGAAGGCGTGATGACGTCCAAGAACATCCGGGCCATGGAAGACGAGGCTCGAAGGCGTGTGGATGCGGCCGTGGCCTTCGGCCAATCGAGCCCTTTCCCCGAACCCGAAGGTGCTCTGGAACACGTTTGGGTCAATTCCCCTTGGGCCGCACAGGAAAATGGAGGAAAAGCATGATGCGAGAACTGCACACCGGACAGGCCATACGGGAAGCCTTGATCATCGCCATGGAACAGGACGAAAGGGTTTTCCTGGCCGGAGAAGGCGTGGGGACATCCATTCACGACAACCCGCTCCTGCCCACCTATGGACTTCTCGATCGTTTCGGAAAAAAACGGGTCAAGGACACCCCCGTGAGCGAGGCCGCCATTGCCGGGCTGGCCGTGGGGGCATCCAACCTGGGGCTTTTGCCCGTGGTGGAAATCATGTTTTTTCCCTTCATCACCCTGGCTTCGGACATGCTGGTCAATCATGCGGCCAAGCTCCATTACCTGAGCGGCGGCAAGAGCACTTTCCCCCTCACCGTGCGCGTCAAGGCGGGACTCGGTTTCCAGGCCGGCTGCCAGCATTCGCACAACCTGGAAGCCTGGATGGCCCATATCCCGGGCCTCAAGATCGTCTTTCCCTCCAACGGCGCCGATGCCAAGGGGCTGCTCCTGTCGGCTATTTTCGATCCCGACCCGGTCATCGTGGTCGAGGAAATGGGGCTCTTTTGGGCGGCGGGTCCCGTGCCCGATGGGGATGTGCGCGTGCCCCTGGGATGCGCCAATGTGATCCGGCCCGGCAAGGATGTGACGGTCCTGGCCTACGGAAGTCCCGTCTTTGCGGCCTTGCAGGCGGCGGGCATGCTGGAAGGGGAGGGCGTTTCCCTCGAAGTCATCGATCTGCGAAGCCTGGTGCCTCTCGATAAAAAGACGATCCTCGATTCGGTGCGCAAAACGGGCCGCCTGGTCACGGTACACGATGCCAACCGCTTCTGCGGCTTCGGAGCGGAACTGGCCGCCATTGCGGCTGAAGAGGTCTTCGAGAGCCTCAAGGCTCCCGTGCGGCGCGTGGCGGGCCTCGAAGCCCCCGTACCCATGGCTCCCGTTCAGGAAAGTTTTTACAAGCCCAGCGGGGAAAAAATCGTGGCGGCCGTGCGGTCGATCCTTTAGTC
>CAZRWT010000016.1:12109-41146 GCA_964603955.1 uncultured Syntrophobacteraceae bacterium | reverse complement strand
AAATGGAGCGCAAAATGAACATCCTGGTCACCGGGGGAGCCGGCTACATCGGCTCTCACACATCCAAGCTTTTGAAGCAAGCGGGGCACAATCCCATCGTTTTCGACAACCTTTCCAACGGCTGGGCGGAGTGGGTCAAGTTCGGCCCCCTGGTTTTCGGGGACATTCGCAACGAAGAAGCTCTGTATCAGGCCCTCAAGGGCTTTGATGTGGAAGCCGTGATTCACTTCGCCGCCAACGCCTATGTGGAAGAATCCACGCGCCTGCCGGAAATGTATTTCGACAACAATGTGGGGGGAACCGTGGCGCTCCTCAAGGCCATGAAGAGGGCGGGCGTCAAAAAGCTCGTTTTTTCCAGTTCCTGCGCCACCTACGGCAATGCCGTGACTCCGACCATGAAGGAAGATCACGTCCAGGCCCCCACCAACCCCTACGGGCTTTCCAAGCTCATGTGCGAACAGGTCATCGGCCAGGTGGCTCCCGTGGTGGGCATCCGTTATGCCGCCCTGCGCTACTTCAACGTCATCGGCAACGATCCCGAGGGGGAAATTTTCGAGCGCCACGAGCCCGAAACCCATGTGCTGCCCAATCTCATGAAAGCGGCCATGACCGGAGGAACCTTCACCCTGTTCGGAACGGATCATCCCACTCCCGATGGTTCCGCCGTGCGCGATTACGTCTATGTGATGGACCTGGCCCAGGCGCACAGGGCCGCCCTCGATGTGATCGAGACTCAAGATCGGTTCTTTTCCAATGTGGGGCGAGGCCGGGGCACTTCGGTGAAGGAACTGGTACGGGCGGTGGAAAGCGCTCTGGGAGTGAAGGTCAACGTCGAGGAAAAACCCATTCGGCCCGGAGATCCTCCCATCCTGGTCGCGGACAATACGTTTCTCAAGACCTGGTTTCCCCATGCGTTCAAAAGTACCGAGCAGATCATTGTAGAAATGGCCAAGGGGCCGCCTTATGTGTAGTGTGTAGTGCGTAGTGCGGGCACCCGGTGTTTTTCTTGTTCCCAAGCTCCAGCTTGGGAACATACTTGCCTGGAAGCTCCGGCTTCCCGTTGCAGAGCTTTCTGTGGCTGGGTGGAAGCTGGAGCTTCCACAATAAAGGCGTTCCCAAGCTGGAGCTTGGGAACGAGAATTAGAGAGGCCGAAGGAGATGGTAGAGCTACCAGGCGAAAAGCTGCACATGGCGTGTATCAGTTGGTGAGGTTTTGTCGTGCATGAATTGTCCATCGCTCAGAGTCTTTTTGATATTGTCATGGAAGAGAGCCGCAGGCACGGTTTGGTGAAGGTGCGGAGCATCAAAATCCAGGTGGGGGAAATGGCGGCGGTGGTTCCCGAATCCCTCGAGTTTTGTTTTCGGATGATCAGCGAGGGTACTTTGGCGTGTGGAGCGATTTTGGACATTGAAACGGTTCCCGTGGTAGCCAGGTGTTCGGAGTGCGGGCTCATGTTCGAGGTGGAAAACCATATGTTTGTGTGTCCCGAATGTGAGATACCGGTTCTGGACTTGGTGAGCGGTCGGGATTTGGCTGTCATGAGTATGGAAGGGGAAACGGAAGAGGAGGAGGAAGGACATGGGGCAGGTTGAAGTTCCGGTGGTTCGAAACATTTTGCAGGCCAACGACAGGCTGGCGGCCGACAATCGAAAGCGGTTCCGAGAAGCGGGAGTTTATGTCATCAATCTCATGAGTTCGCCGGGGGCGGGAAAGACGTCTCTTCTCGAAAAGACCATCGACGCACTGGCGGGACGCCTGCGCATGGCGGTCATCGAGGGGGACATCCAGTCCAGCCATGACGCCGAGCGTATTCGTGGCAAGGGGGTACGGGCGGTCCAGATCAACACGGGAGGCGGCTGTCACCTGGATGCCAACATGATCCAGGCGGCCATGGATTCCCTGGACCTGCAAGGACTCGATCTGCTCGTCATCGAAAACGTGGGCAACCTGGTCTGCCCGGCGGAATTCGACCTGGGCGAGCACGACAAGATCATGATCCTGAGCGTGACGGAAGGCGATGACAAGCCCCTCAAGTATCCCCTCATGTTCCAGACCGCCTCCGTGCTCCTCATCAACAAAATCGACCTCCTCCCCTACATCGACTGCGATGTGCAGGCCATCCGAGACCGTGTGCGGCAATTGAACGGAAATCAGCAGGTGTTTAAAATTTCATGCCGAACGGGTGAGGGACTGGACGCCTGGACCCGCCGGCTCGAGGAGCAGGTTGGGAGAAGCAAGGGGTGATCGGGACAATTTTGGGCAACGATAAGAACCGGAGGTGTATATATGAGCATTGAAGAACTGAAAGAAGAGGCCCTTCGCCTGGCCCCGGAAGATCGAGCGTACCTGGCCCGGGAACTTCTGGCCAGTCTTGATATGACCAATGAGCAAGAGATAGAAGAACTATGGATTGAGGAAGCGATTCGACGAGATGAAGAACTCGACACGGGTGCGGCCAAAGCGTATCCGGCTCATGAAGTGTTTGCTCGTATCCGTAGTCATCGCAGATGAAACATTCCGTCTCTATTCATGTTGCAGCCGAAGTTGAGTTCAGCGAAGCAGCTGATTTCTACGACCTCAAAAATCCCGGGCTCGGCAATATATTTACCGATGAAGTGCAGCGAGCTTTAGATTTCATCTCCAAATTCCCTGATGCGGCTCCTATCATTCGTGGAAAAGCGAGGCGGAAACCTCTCGTCAGATTTCCGTATTCTCTTATCTACTCCGTTAGCCCCGAAGAGATAAGATTGCTTGCTGTGGCACACCAAAAGAGGCGTCCCTTCTATTGGCGTGGTCGTCATTGATGAAAAAAAGCTGGGATTGTTGTGTGGAACCGCTAATCAACGACACCTTGCGCCGCGTGTCCATTAAGGTCAGGGGGATTGTCCAGGGGGTGGGGTTTCGGCCTTTCATTTATCGCCTTGCGCGGACTCATGGGTTGCGGGGATGGGTTCTCAACGACTCCGACGGGGTGGAAATGGAAGTGGCGGGCTTCGATGAATCCGTTCGGTGCTTCATCGAGCGCATCTCCCTCGAGGCGCCCCCCCTGGCACGGGTGGTTTCCTGCCACGTCCGGCAAATGCCCTGGGTGTCCCTCGGAGAATTTTCCATCCTTCACAGCCGGGGCCATTCTCGGAAGGGAACGCTCATTTCCCCCGATGTGTGTACCTGTCTCCATTGCCTCCGTGAACTTTTCGACCCTCTTGATCGGCGCTTCCGCTATCCCTTCATCAACTGCACCCACTGCGGACCTCGTTACACCATCATCCGGGACATTCCCTACGATCGCGCTTTCACCACCATGGCCGCGTTTTCCATGTGTTCCCGATGCACGGAAGAATACAAAAATCCCCTCGACCGCAGGTTTCACGCCCAGCCCAACGCCTGCCCGGTGTGCGGGCCTCGTGTGTGGATGGAAGACCGACGGGGCGAGAGGGCGGCCGAAGGCGACTCGGCGGTGCGGCAGGCCGTGAGCGCTCTTGCCGATGGGGCCATCGTGGCGGTGAAAGGGCTCGGTGGGTTCCACTTGGCCGTGTCGGCCACGGATGAAGGGGCGGTTGCGAGGCTGCGCCGGCGCAAGGTCAGGGAAGAAAAACCCTTTGCCGTCATGTTCGCTCACCTGGATGCCGTCCGCATGCGCTGCGAAGTGAGCGACACGGAAGAAGAACTGCTCACGGGTCCCGCAAGGCCCATCGTTGTGCTCGACCGCAAGCATTCACCGGAGGGAGTCCCTCCGGCTCCGAGCGTCGCTCCCGGCAACAGGAACCTGGGAGCTTTTTTGCCTTACACGCCTCTGCATTTTCTTCTGTTCGATCCGGCCCCTTACGACAGCCTCGTATTGACCAGCGGGAACCGGAGCGATGAGCCCATCGTCACGGACAACGGCGAGGCACGGGAGCGCCTGGGTTCCATCGCCGACTATTTCCTGCTCCACGACCGGGACATCCACCTGCGCTGCGACGATTCGGTGATTGGCGTTCACGGGAGGGAGCACCGTCCCATACGGCGGGCTCGAGGCTACGTTCCCGTCCCCATTCCCCTGGGACGTGAAGTGCCTTGCGTTCTCGGGGTGGGCGCCGAACTCAAGAACACCGTGTGTCTGACTCGGGGAGCCGAAGCTTTCGTGAGCCACCATCTGGGGGACCTGGAAAATATCGAGGTCCTGCGTGCCTTCGAGGGCACCATCGCTCATTTCGAGCGCATCCTGGAGGTCGAACCCCGTTGCGTCGTGCATGACCTCCATCCCGATTACCTGAGCACCCGCTGGGCGATCGATCAAAAGGGCGCGCCTTGCCTGGCCGTGCAGCATCACCATGCTCATATCGCTTCCGTGGCGGCGGAACACGGCTTCGAGGAGCCTCTGCTGGGGGTGGCCCTCGACGGCACCGGCTACGGGACCGACGGCACCATCTGGGGCGGGGAACTTTTGCGCGTGGACGGACACACCTTTGAGCGGCTCGGGCATTTCCGGCAGATTCCCATGCCGGGGGGGCAGGCGGCCGTCCGAGAACCATGGCGCATGGCCTTGAGCTATCTCCATGCACTGGAAGGGGAGGGCGCGGAGCGGGTTGTCGGAGAATTGATGGGGCACCGGCCGGAAAAAAGCCGAAACATCCTGTTGCAGATGCTCGAAAAGGGGATCAACAGCCCTCTCACATCGTCTTGCGGCAGGCTTTTCGATGCCGTGGCGGCCCTTGCGGGGCTGCGGGAAACCATCACCTACGAGGGACAGGCGGCCATCCTGCTGGAGCAGGCCATGGATGCCGACGACGGAATGTACCGGGGGGAGGTGTGTCGGGAGGGGAGCCTTTGGGTCCTGGACCCCTTGCCCATGATCGCCGAAACAGTGAACGACGTGCGCCGTGGAGTGAAGCCCGGGAGCATTTCCGCACGTTTTCACCGGGGACTCGTTGCGATCCTGGCGCGCTGGGTGGCCGGCGCGGCGGAAGCCTCGAGCCTGAGAACCGTGGCCCTCAGCGGAGGCGTTTTCCAGAACCGTGTGATCCTGGAAGGGCTTTCGCATGCTTTGGTCGAATATGGCCTGGTAGTGCTTCGCCACCGGGAAGTGCCTCCCAATGACGGCTGCATTTCCCTTGGCCAGGCTCACGTGGGAACCCTGTGGCTGCAAAGCCCAAGTCGAGGAGCCTGAGGAAGTGCTCATCTCGCCTCTTGTTTCTTCCACATCTTGAGTGAAATACAGCCCGCGCTTTCCCCCATGTCCATTTCGTCCACTATGTCCACACTTTTCTAATTCCCAGACAGCTTTCAAGGAGACAGGGATTTGAAGTACCTGGATGAATACCGGAACGGAGCGCTGGCCGAAAGCCTCCTGAATATCCTCCGAAACAAAGATTACGGAGGGAAAACCCTTCGGTTTATGGAAATCTGCGGGACCCACACCGTGGCCCTTTTTCGCCTGGGCCTGCGGGGGCTTCTGCCTCCATCCTTGCAACTCGTGAGCGGGCCGGGGTGCCCTGTCTGCGTGACGTCGCACCAGGATATCGATCGGGCCATATGGCTGGCCCGGCAGCCCGGAGTGATCGTCGCCACCTTCGGGGACCTCGTGCGGGTGCCGGGTTCCCGGTCTTCTCTCCTCCTGGAACGCAGTCGGGGAGTGGATGTGCGCATGGTCCATGGGGCGCTCGATGCCTTGCGGATAGCCAGGGACAATCCCGACAAGGAGGTGGTTTTCCTGGGCATCGGCTTTGAAACGACGGCTCCCACAGTGGCCGCCGCCATTGTTATGGCTTCACGGGAGGGGCTGAATAATTTTTCTGTTTTTTCCGCCCACAAACTTCTGCCCCCCGCCATGAAAGCGCTCCTCGATGGGGACGGTCCGCGCCTGGACGGGTTCCTGTGCCCTGGCCACGTGAGCACCATCATCGGGGCCGTCGCTTACGAGGAAGTGGTGTCCCGGTATGGCGTTCCTTGCGTGGTGGCTGGCTTCGAAGACCTGGACCTGATCCAGGGAATCTGCATGCTGACGGACCAGGTGCTCTCGGGCGTCGCGCGAGTTGAAAATCAGTACATCCGTGCCGTGAGCTGGGAAGGAAACCGGGCGGCACAGCAAATCCTCCGGCAGGTTTTTCAGCCTGCGGACACCATCTGGCGTGGATTGGGGCGTATTCCCGGCAGCGGCCTCGAACTCCGGGAAGAATGGGGGGGCTACGATGCGGCGAGAAAATTTTCCATGCCCTTCATGGAAGGAGAAGAATATCCCGGTTGCCGCTGCGGCGAAGTTCTCCGTGGGGTGATGACGCCTCTCCAGTGTGGGCTGTTCGGCAAGGCATGCACCCCCCAAAAGCCTCTCGGCCCCTGCATGGTTTCCAGCGAGGGCGCCTGTGGGGCTTATTACCGATACCATTGCAGTGACTGAGACCAGGTCAAGATGAGGCTCGACGTTTACTTTCTTGCAATATTTGGCTAAGACCACATCATGCAGGCTGCGTGCGACCATTCAGGCAGCAGGCTGTTGAGGAACGTGAAAGTCCAATCGAGAAGGGTTTGGAGAGCCGCTCGATACCGGGTTTGAGACTCTGGAGGTTATTAAGTAACGGTTCGACTTCAACGAGGAGCGGATTCCAATGGATCAGGGCACGGTACAGCTGGATCACGGCAGTGGGGGACAGGCCACTGATGAACTGGTGCAAAACTGCTTTATTCGGGCCCTGGCCAACGTGTACCTTTTGGAACTCAACGACAGTGCCGTCATTCCCTGGGAGGGGGGCCACATGGCTTTGACCACCGATTCCTACGTGGTGGACCCCATCTTTTTCCCCGGGGGGGACATCGGCAGCCTGGCCGTGCATGGGACCGTGAACGATCTGGCCATGAGGGGTGCTCGTCCCCTGTATCTGACCGCCGGTTTCATCCTCGAGGAGGGTCTTTCCCTCGATGTTCTCGAACGGGTGGTTCATTCCATGGCCCGGGCAGCGCGAGACGCAGGGGTCATGGTTGTAGCGGGGGACACCAAGGTCGTTCCTCGGGGCAAGGCGGACCTCTTGTTCATCAACACGGCGGGTGTGGGGATGGTGCTTCCTGGGGTGAGAGTCGGAGGACAGTGGGCTCAACCCGGGGATTCGGTGCTCATCAACGGTGCCATCGGCAATCATGGAATGGCCGTGTTGTGCAAACGGGAGGGACTGAGCCTGGAAAATGAAATCCTCAGCGACTCGGCGCCTCTCAACGGTCTGGTCTGCCGAATTCTGGAAGGTTGCCCCCGTGTGCATGTCCTGCGGGATCCCACCCGTGGAGGCGTTGCCGCCGTTCTCAACGAAATCGCCCGGCAATCCCGTGTGGGCGTGGTCATCGAGGAGGAAGCGCTGCCCGTTGATTCGGAAGTGGCTGGAGCTTGCGAGATCCTTGGTCTGGACCCCCTCTACACGGCCAATGAGGGCAAAGTGCTTGTCATCGTGCCTCCCGAGGATGAGTCCCTGGTGTTGGAGATCATGCGAGGTCATCCACTGGGGCGCATGGCGTGCAAAATCGGTTTTGTGTCTCATGAGTCGCCGGGAAAGGTGACGGTGAAAACACGTATCGGCGGTCGGCGAGTGGCTCCCATGCTACGTGGCGAGCAACTGCCCCGTATTTGCTGATAGCGGTGTGAAACTTTGGGGATCGTGCGCTTTTTTCCCATGCGAGGACGGATGGACATGTTGATCAGAAGCGGGTTGAAAAGCGGTGTGAAAGCCATGATCTGCATGATCTGCGGCCGATCTCTGTCCGGATTGGGGCAGAGTGTCGGTGTTTGTCCCGAATGTGTTCGCATGGGATCGGAGGAGAGCGAAGCGCGCCTGTCGGAAGTGCATCGAAGCTCCAGAAAGCTTTTCAATCTTCCCTTTCCGGCACCACGCAATCCGTATGGGCTTCCCTGCAACCTTTGCCCGCACCGTTGCGTCATGGGTGACGGGGAGCCGGGCTATTGCGGCCTGCGCCGTGGCGACCCCTTCAGCCTGCGTCACGACGGAAGATCTCGGGGGCTGTTGTCTTCCTATTTTGACCCGCTGCCTACCAATTGTGTGGCCGATTGGGTTTGCGCGGGAGGTACCGGAGCCGGTTACCCGGAATTTGCCTACGATGACGGTCCCGAAGTGGGGCATTACAATCTGGCCGTGTTTTTCGAATCGTGCAATTTCAATTGTCTTTACTGTCAGAACTGGTCGTTCAAGAAGAACAACCTCTATCCGCCAAGATGGTGTTCCGTGGACGAACTTTCCCGGAAGCTCGATGCCCAGACCAGCTGCGTGTGCTTTTTCGGCGGAGACCCCACGCCGCAGGTTCCGTATGCCGTTCGGGTATCCCGGCGCATGCGGGAAATACATTCCGGACGCATCCTCCGTATCTGCTGGGAGACGAACCTGAGCATGCACCCGGCCTGGCTCAAGCGCATGGCCGGAGTGTCCCTGGTTTCGGGCGGCTGCATCAAGGCGGACATCAAGGCATGGAATCCTCATATTCACCGGGCTTTGTGCGGTTGCGACAACCGGGAGGTTCTCAAGAACCTTGAAATGCTGGTCCGTGACTGGGCTCCCCTGCGACGCGATCCTCCCCTGGTGATCGCCAGTACGCTGCTGGTTCCGGGGTATGTGGAGGAGGAAGAAATTCACTCCATCGCTTCTTTCATTGCCCGGATGGACCCGGACATTCCCTATGCGCTACTGGCTTTTGCCCCTCATTTTCACATGGAGGATTTTCCCACCACCTCACGCGCGCAGGCCGAAGCCTGTGTCCATGCCGCCAGAAAAGCGGGCCTGGAAAATGTGAGACTCGCCAATCGCTTCCTGCTGCATTGATCACGCGAGGTGCTTTTTTATGCAACAGCGCCATTCATACAAAGAAGAATACACTGTGGACGATTATGAAAACTGGTCCGGAGACTGGGAACTGGTCGACGGCCGGCCCATGGCCATGACTCCTTCTCCGGGTCCCTTGCACCAGATCGTCAGCTTGAAAATTGCCCGCCACCTGGATGAACAACTGGATGACTGTCCCCAATGCCATGTCCTCATGGAGACGGACCTTTACCTCAGCGGCGCTACGGTGGTCAGGCCCGATGTCATGGTACTTTGTGCGGAAATCGGTCATCGGGTGGTCTGTGCGCCCGACATTGTCTTTGAAGTTGTTTCCAAAGACTCACTGAAGCGGGATGAGATACTCAAAGCGCATCTGTACGCCGAGGAAGGGGTTCTTTACTACGGTATCGTTTACCCCGAACAGAAAAAGGTCAAACTCTACAAGTTGATGGACGGAGCGTACCGCAAGATGGGGGACTTTTTCCAGGAAACCTGGTGCTTTGACGGCCTGGATTGTAAATTGGAAATCAACTGCTCCAAAATCTGGAAGGGAGTCTCTTTTTAGACTTAGGCCCTGGTCGAGTCTCCCTTCCGAGCTTGGGCGCTCAATCCGGTTTTCCAGGGGGCGAAGCGCGGCAGCAGAAGGATTCCCGGGAGGGCTCCCAGGACGCTCACGGCGTAAAACGTGGGCCACCCCAGGGACGCCGCCATGAAGCCCGTAGGGATGCCCGCCAGCACCCGCGACACGGCCATGAAGCTCGTGAGCAACGCATATTGAGTCGCGGTGAAACGCCTGTCGCACAGGCTCATCATGAAGGCGATGAATGCGGCCGTGCCCATGCCTCCGCAGAGATTCTCGATGCCGATGGCGGTCACCATGGCCGGGTAATTGGGACCCATAAGAGCCAGCATGGTGAAGGCCAGGTTGGAAAAAGCCTGCAAGAATGCGAATATCCACAGGGAGCGGTTGACGCCGATTTTAGCGATGATGCCTCCCCCCGCAAGAGTGCCCAGGATGGTGGAAATGAGTCCGAAAGCCTTGTTCACCGTTCCCACGTCGGTGCGGGTGAACCCGATGTCCAGGAGAAAGGGAGTCGTCATGGCCCCCGCGATGGCATCGGCGAGCTTGAACACCATGATGAAGCACAGCATTTCCACGGCGCCGGACCTCCGGAAATAGGATTGCAGGGGGCCCCATATGGCTTCCTTCAGAGAGCGGGGAGGGGTGGGCTTTTCCACGGGTTCGGGGGCCGTGAAGGTGAACAGGGTGCCGGCCAGCATGAGACCGGCCATGAGCGCGTACACATTTTTCCAACTCAGGTGATCGGAAAGGATGAGCGCCGCAGCCCCTGAAACGAGTAGGGCGATCCGGTAGCCCACCACGGTGGTGGCGGCTCCGGCTCCCAGTTCTTCTTCCTTGAGCACGTCCGCCCGGTAGGCATCGATGACGATGTCCTGGCCGGCGCTGGAAAAGGCGATGGCAAGGGCCATGAAGCCCACGAGCCAGGGCATGGTTGCAGGGTGGATGAAACCGATGGCGAAGATGTTTACGGCGAGAGCCAACTGCCAGAAGAGAATCCAGCCCCGTCGTCTTCCCATCCAGGGGAGGGAGAAGCGGTCCAGGAGCGGGGCCCAGGCCACCTTCAGGGTATAAGGCAGGCCCACCAGGGAAAAGATGCCGATGATCTGCAAATCGACGTTTTCGCTGCTGAGCCAGGCCTGGAGTGTGGCGCCGGTCAGCGCCAGGGGAAGGCCCGAGGAAAATCCCAGTCCCAGGAGGCTCAGGACCCGCCTGTTGAAGTAAACGCTCGCCCAGTGGCTCATCTTTACTCGAAGCTCGCGTGGGTGCTGACGACGACCGGTTTGTCCAGGGAAATCACCCTGGGCTCTATCCTCCTGATTTCCTCGACGTTCCAATTCTCCTCGCGAGCCACCAGCTCCAGGGCTTCCTCCATGGACTCGGCCAGAACGGCGATCTCGGCTTTCATATAATTGTCCCTGTAAATTTGGGGTTCGTCGAACATGGACCAACTGGAAAATTTTTTATAATGCCGCCACACATAGATATTCATGGATTGTCCTCTCCCCCGGGAAGCTCCCGCTCGAAACGTCTTCGGTTAAAAAAATGAGAATATACGGGTCTTCGACATCAAACAAATTGTATACTTCACTTTGTCGGTCATGAAAAGCATGGGATATGCCATGTGCAACTTTCCCATGTTACGTTTAAGCCCCCTTTGGTCTCTCCGCTTCTCGTTCCCCAAGCTGGAGCTTGGGAACGAGAAAGTTGCAGATGGCGTTGGGATGCATGCTCGTTTCATTGTCGGAAAATGATGTGGGACCGGCGCTTGAGTGGTGTTGAATGATGAGGTATGAAAAATAAAGGAAGGATTGAACGATGGCGTGTGCAAGGATGTGTGCGAACCGGATTGGAAATTCCCGGATAGCCTTGGATAATATGAAGCTTTTGAATTTCTCGCCTGTTTGCGTATCGGTATTGTGTGCCTGTATATTTTGGATGCTCCTGGGCTATGGACCCGGCTCGGCCGAGGCGTCACGGGAACGAAGGATTTTTTCGGGGGAGGTGGTTCGGGTAGTCGATGGAGATTCGTTGGTTGTGCGGGATCGTGGGCGCGATCGAGAAGTCCGGCTCTACGGGATTGACGCTCCCGAGTGGAATCAGCCCTACGGTCGTGAAGCCCGCGACCACATGCTTTCTTACCGGTGGAAAGTTGTGGAATGCGAAATCATGACTCCGAAGGACCGTTACGGCAGGGAAATTTGTATTTTGCGTTATGGGGGCAAGTGCATCAACGAAGAGCTGGTCCGATTGGGCCTGGCCTGGGTGTGGCCGTGGAGCTGCAAGGCGAAAGAGGTATGCTCACGCTGGAGTGCGGCGCAGGACGATGCGATCAGGAACAGGCGGGGGCTTTGGCGTGACGGGAATCCAGAGCCTCCGTGGGAATATCGGCAACGTCCTGCGGAGAGTTCCCAGGCGGTTCCAAAAGTCTCTCCCAAGGCTCCCGTTCGAAGGAGTGCTCCCTATACTGGAAATGTGTCCTCCAAAATTTTTCACGACAGGAATTGCATCCATGCGGAGTGCGCGCGCTGTGATGAACGGTTCGATTCACGGGAAGAAGCGCTGCGCAAAGGCTTCAGACCCTGCCGTATCTGCCGACCGTGATGATCGGTGATCGGAGGAACTCGAAGTTTTTTTATGACACAAAAAAATGACCCTCATTGAAGTTCACGGAGAGAGTCATTTTTTTTTTTGCTTACAGAGCCCTTGTATCGAGCCGACCGAATTTTCTTTATTTCTGATCGAAGTCAATGATCATTTCGGCTTCGTTGCCGCAGGAAGTGCATTTTCTGGTTTCTTTCTGCTTTTTAACGGTAGCACCTTTTTCTTCGACGTCGACCAGCTCACAGGTAACGATCATTTCGGCTTCATTCCCACAACTTACACAGCTACAAACTTCTCTTTTTTCAGACATTTCCATCCTCCTCCAGCTAGAATCACTGTTTCCAACAAAACAATGCAATGGCGACAATCAACGTTTTTTTATACTATTACAATCCTTCTTGAAAAGCAAATTGTAACTTGTAGGTTTCCCCGGCCCAATGGAGTATGAAGAAGTGAGGTGATTGTGGAAAAATGCTTCTTTCTGCTATGGACAACCGGCTGGAAAGTTCTATCATCGCCGGGACACTTTAACGGTACCCATTTTATAGGAGACGGATCATGTCATGTGAATGCATACACACCCAGGAAGCTCCCGCCGCCATTGGTCCCTATTCCCAGGCCGTGCGGTCGGGTTTTTTTGTTTTTGTGAGCGGTCAGATCGGGCTCAAGCCGGAAACGGGCGAACTGGTGAGCGACGATTTTGCGGACCAGACCCGCCAGGCACTGGATAATCTTTTTGCCGTTTTGAGAGCCGCCGGCTGTCAGTCGTCTCAGGTGGTCAGCGTGGACGTGTTTCTCACGGACATGAAGCTTTTTGGAGTTTTCAACGAGTTGTACGCCGCTCGCTTCGACTCCCATAAGCCGGCCCGTGCGGTGGTGGAAGTTTCCGCGTTGCCCCGGGGAGCCCTTGTGGAAATCAAGTGCACGGCTCATTGCTGAGGTTGCGTGACCCCCCTGGAGGAAGACGATTAATGGACAAAGCCTGGACACGCTATGATGTGGGATGCCCCGACGATTTCACCGAAGAGCTGGCTGCTTTCGTTGCAGAAAATCTCTCGGTTTCCGTGGAAATCAATGATCGGGGAGTGTGCTTCTACCTGGCCATTCATGAGGATCGAGGTCGGGGCCGGGGGCGAGAACGAGACCGGGAACAGGATATGGACGAGGAGCAGGACCGTGGGGAAAAAGTACAAGTTCTCCTGGAAGAATTTCGCCGCTCTTTTTCGGTAAAGGAGCCCTTGACCCTGGAATGCTCCGTGCTCGAGGGCGATGACTGGGCCAATGCCTGGAAAGCGCATTTCAAGCCCTTCAGGATCGGTTCGCGGATACTTGTATGCCCCACCTGGGAAAAACCGCCGGTTTCGGGGGCCGAAAAAGTCATTCTCATGGATCCCGGACAGGCTTTCGGCACAGGGCACCATGAAACCACCAGACTGTGTCTCGAATGGCTCGAATCCAACAGTCGGCGGAGTTCGGAAGAGCCCCCCCGGTCCTTGCTGGATGTGGGGACCGGCTCGGGGATTCTCGCCATTGCCGGGGCACTGCTGGGGTTCGACCCGGTGGTGGGCGTGGACAACGATCCGGATGCCCTCGGGGTTGCTCGGGAAAACCTGCGTCTCAACGGCCTGGCTCACCAGGTGACGCTCATGCATTCCGAACATGTGGCGGTTCCTGGAAAATTTCATGTGATCGTGGCCAATATCCAGGCTCTTCCCCTCATGGCCATGTCCCAGATCCTTGCGGACCGCCTTGAAAGCTCCGGTAAACTGGTGTTGAGCGGTATTCTATGCGAGCAACAAGACCAGGTACGGCAGGCCTTCCAGGAGAGGGGCCTGGTGTCGAGGGAGTTTCACGAGGCGGGAGAATGGTGCTCGATGGTTTTCCAGTGGGAGTGAGAGAATCGACCGGAATGGAATCGAATGGAATGGAATAGAAAGGATAGTATTTCATGATGGATATCGACAGAACCGGAGAATGGATCAGAGCGGGTACGGACGGCAGGCTGGAAGTTCCTTCCAGGCCCTTCATTGGTTTTATCGAGGGCGATGGGGTGGGGCCCGACATCTGGCGTGCCGCCCGAGTGGTGGTGGATGCCGCCGTGGAAAAGGCTTATGGAGGACAAAAAAGAATTGTCTGGCTCGAGTTACTTGCGGGGGAAAGGGCTTATAAAAGTGTCGGGGAATGGTTGCCTCAAAATACCCTGATCGAACTGCGCAAATGCGTGGTGTCCATAAAAGGTCCCATGACGACGCCGGTTGGGGAAGGCATACGCAGTATCAACGTGGCCTTGCGTCAGATGCTCGATCTTTACGCCTGTATACGGCCCGTGCGCTACTTCGCGGGAGTGCCTTCTCCCGTGAAGCATCCCGAGCGGGTCAAGATGGTGGTGTTTCGGGAAAATACGGAAGACGTTTACGCGGGCATCGAATGGGCTTCGGGGTCGGAGGAAGCCCGACGTCTCGTGAAGCTCCTTCGGGAAGGATTCGGTGTTGAAATGAGCCACGATCCGGGCATCGGTATCAAGCCCATGAGCCGCCATGGTACTCAGCGCCTGGTGCGGCGGGCCATCCGTTACGCCCTCGATCGGGGATTGTCTTCCGTTACCCTGGTCCACAAGGGAAATATCATGAAGTTTACCGAAGGGGCTTTCCGGGCTTGGGGTTATGAACTGGCAGCCCGGGAATTTGCCGCCGAGACCGTTACGGAAGATGAGTTGTGGGAAAAGCATGGGGGTAAAAATCCCCGGAACAGCCTGGTCATCAAGGATCGCATCGCCGATTCCATGTTCCAGCAGGTTCTGCTGAGGCCGGAAGAATACCAGGTACTCGCGACGCCCAACCTCAACGGCGACTACCTTTCCGACGCACTGGCGGCTCAGGTGGGGGGGCTCGGCATGGCTCCCGGAGCCAACGTGGGTGACGAATGTGCCGTCTTCGAAGCCACCCATGGGACGGCGCCCAAGTATGCGGGGCTCGACAAGGTCAATCCGGGGTCTCTCATTTTGTCCGGGGCCATGATGCTCCAGTACATGGGCTGGAACGAAGCCGCAGCGATCATAGAAAATGCCCTGGAAAAAACTATTCTTTCCAAGACGGTGACCTACGATTTGGCACGACAGATGGAAGGGGCCCGGGAAGTGCGCTGCTCGGAATTTGCCGCCGCAATGGTGCGGAACATGAGCTGACGATGAAGTCGTTGAAGCACACCGTGGAATCCTTGATACACCTTGTCGGGAGGGGGGCCTTCGGGGAGTCATGGTTGAAGGTTTTCCGTACCCTTTCCCTACAAACCCCTCCCGGAATATCGGTCGCCTTGGGAGCCGTCGGCCGGTGTTGCGGAGCCGTGGCCGGCGGCCTCCTCGATCTCTTCTATCCACCATCGTGCGTTGTTTGTTCCAGCCCCCGCTTGACTCTTCCCGATTTGGAATGGTGCCGGGCGTGTATCGAAAGAATGCCCTGGGTCCGTGCCCCCATGTGTCCCTTGTGCGGGCGCCCCTTTCCCAAAAGTCCTTCCTCGCGAGATCACCTGTGTGGGGAATGCCTGCTCGATACTTTCCACTTTGATGCAGCCCGTTCGTCTTTCTACCATGTGGGGTTTGTGCGGGATGCCCTGCATGCGGTCAAGTTCGGGGCTCAGCTTCATTTCGTTCGTCCCCTGTCTCAGATTCTGGCCCATACGGCACTTCGGTGGGACGGCCTGGCTGTTGATCGGGTGGTCCCCGTGCCCTTGCATCCACGCAGGCTCCGTGAGCGGGGTTTCAATCAGTCGGCGTTGATGGCCGGGTTCCTGGCCGGGAAGATCGGCGTTCCCATGGACCTGAATATTTTGAAGCGCCGGTCGTGGACCGCGCCTCAAACGCGCCTGGGGCGCGAGGAACGCCTGAAAAACGTCCGAGATGCTTTCGTCGTTCACGATGGGGTGAGGCTACGGGGGCGAAGCGTACTTCTGGTGGATGATGTGTTCACCACCGGGACGACTCTCAGTGAGTGTGCAAAGGTGTTGAAAGAAAATGGAGCACGGGAGGTCATGGCCCTGACCGTATCCCGCGCTCTGCCCGAAAAAGGCATTTTGATCGCTTCACAATGATGGCGGAAGTGGGTTTTTGAAAGATGCCGATGTCTCATCACCTGATCGATGGCCCATATGATCAGGCAATAAGATACGCGATGTGCAACTTTCTTATTCCCAAGCTCCAGCTTGGGAACGAGGGATGTTTGCCAAAGGGAGCATCAAAAAGTTGCACATGGGGTTAAGATACAATTATGTATTAAGTTGTGCTTTTTTTGTCTAGATATTTCCTTCTTGTTCTCTACTTCATAACTGTCTTTTTTATAAATATTAAAATTATATCAAATGATTATAGATGAAATATCGTGACGGCATGGTTTTTGTCTAAACAATGACATGAGTTTTTGATTTTGTTCCATGAGTTTCGTGGATTGTGATTTCAATGCTTTTTGTGAGCGAGGGGAAACCCGGTGCCCACCGAAGCGGTAAACGAGGAGGTTGGAAAAATGTCTTATGCCGTCACCGCGCCCGAAAGAAACAGTTGGATTGGAAACCGGAAGAGCGAAGATCATCATCCGGGAAGGAATGATTCTGGAAGTTTGAGGTGGAATGCCGCGAAATCAGGGGTTTCCGGTATGATTTCCGTGACCGTCATCGCAAAGGACTACCCAACTATATTTTCCAAGGCGGTGGGAGTGTTGTCACTCAACAACTTTGATATTATCGATGCCAGGAGTTACCGGCAGACCGGCAGTGTGATGGCAACCTTCAAAGTCAGAGCCCTTCCCGGCATGGGAACGGTACCGGCAAGGTTGCATCAGGCTGAATGCCAGTTGAGAGACGTTTTAAAGGGGGCTTTAAACCTGCCCGTGGTTTTGCGTAAAAAAATAGTGACTCGTAAGGCGGCCGGGCCGGTGCGAGCCGTCGGAACCCCTTTGGAAGCCAGAATCGATAATGACAGTTCTTTTCTCTTTTCCCTCATCGAGGTACAGGGCGATGATTTCCCAGGTGTACTTTTTACCGTCACGGATGCCATTCTCAGGTGCGACCTGGATATCTGGAACACCAAAATCACCACCTCAGAGGGGAGAATCCGCGATATTTTTTATGTGAAAACCCTTTCGGGAAAGAAAATCGGAGACACGGGCGAAACATTCATGATTCAGGCGAAACTGAGAAACGCATATAATTTGATGACAAAATAAGATCTTTCCCTGGAGCCATTCCCGTTCTATACGGGATATGGCTCATTTTCCCCGCACCGTTGCTTGCGCACAGCCGTGCTAAAATTGCTTTTTTCCTGCACTCGAAAAACTTGCCTCTTTTTTTCATTGTGATACTCTCTGCCTCCAAACACTCAGGGAAGAAGGCAAACTTCATTATTTTTAAAACCTCAAGAGAAAGGTGACTCTTATGACCAGAATGGTGTTTTTGGTCATCTCGTTTTTGCTCTTGTCGATGACACCGAATCAGCTTTTTGCAAACCAACAAACACAGACCTCGACTCCTTACCGGAACGGGCACTTTCAGGTTCAGGAAGGCGACAGAGTCTATGTGTGTGAGTATGGAGAAAATGGCCCTTTCCGGATGCTGTCCAGGGTGGAAGGGATATGCGGGTGTGGTAGAGATCTGGTGGAGGCGGAAGTCATCGGCGTGGAAAAGGGCGCCGCCACGGTAATGATCCATGGAGAAGAGCACCATCTTTCCACTGTGGGAAAATACATCTGTGGGTGCGGTGAAGACTGCTCCTGTGAAGCTATCAGCCAGGCTCCCGCCAAATGCCCTTGCGATCCGGAAGTGGACATGAAGCCCGTGGGCAGCTGGTGAGCCGGGGCATTCTATGGTTCAAATCAAGAGAGCATCCTCGATGCGTTTTACTGCGTGAAAGCTTTGACGGTCGGGCCTGAGCACCAGGATATCCACGGGGCCCCCCACGTCCGCCGTTTCCTTGCTCCTTTGGACAAGCTCCATTTCGTGGGCGAAGAACATGGCCATGAAATCCATGGCATCCGCCGCGGCTAAAATATCCAGATCCGGGAGGTGTCTCCGTGCGTACCTGTAAGTTTCCCTCTCGCAGAAGGTGAGAATTCCCCCATGGAGCCGTCCTTGCCCATCCAGGTTCATCCGGCGGACATGCCGGCTTTCCTCTCCATCCCGCCCGTAATCGACGAGGGCCACATAAGGTTCCCGGTCGTTGAAGCCGCACACGTGGAAACGCGACCGCAGCCGGGGATAACGTTCCTCGAGGAAAGCGCACAGGCCGTGCGCCACTCCTTCCTGTGAGTGATGTTCTCCCATGGCCTGGAGGAAATCTTCGAGGATGTCTCGAATGCTTTTTCCCTCCCAGCTCGCATAACCGCTCACGGAAACACCCGTTCCACACTTTTGCGACAAAAAGAGTTTCTGGGTTTCCCGAGTCCCCTGGACTTTTCGGCTCTCGTAATCATCGAGTTCCACTTCCAGGCTGTCGGCAGCCATGACAATCATGTCGCGTGTGAAGAGGGTGGCCAGTGCGGTCATGATGGGTGCTTTGCGCTCGTGGATGTCATTTCGAGAGCAGCGGTAGCGGCAGGTAAAGCGGCCAGGGAAGCGGCCAGGAGCGCGGCCCGTTCCATGACGCTGCGCTTGACGATATATTCGCGGTCGCTGTGGTCCAGGTCTCCCACGGGGCCGAGCCCATCCAGCACCGGCACGCCTCGAGGGGCAATGAAATTGGCGTCGGATACTCCGGAGCGCACCTCTTGGGCGCATTCGTACCCCAGCAGCCGTGCCTGATCTCGAACCACACCGAAAAGCCGGCGATTGCCCTCGGAAGCGGGCATGGGCGGCCTTCCCGCAATGACGTTCATTTCCGAAGTCACACCGGAAATCCCACCGGCTCGAACGATGTCCTCGATGGCCCTCTCTGCCCGGAGCTGATCTTCCGCGGTAAAAAAACGCACATCCACCAGGGCTTCCGCCTGTTCCGGCACCGTGTTGGGACCGATTCCCCCTTCGATTCGCCCCACGTTCACGGTGATTTGGGGATCGCCGTTGAGCCCTTCCAGGGCAATGACCTTGTGAGCCAGTTCCAGGATGGCGCTGGCCTTGGGACCTGGGCCGGCCGCATGCCCCGCCCGCCCACGTACCGTCAGACGGAACCCCAGGCGTCCCTTGCGGCCGGTGACCACCTCGCCGTTCAGCCCGGCGCCTTCCAGGACAAAGGCCGCCCGGCAGCCCTCGGCCTGTTCCTCGATCCAACTTCGAGACGCGGGTGAGCCGATTTCCTCGTCGGAATTGCACAAAAAGGTCAGGGGGATTTCATCGAGCAGGCCCAGGTGATCGAGGGCTTCGAGGGCATACACGCCCACTACCAGCCCACCCTTCATGTCGTAAACACCGGGGCCGTAGCAGTGCAGTTCATCCTCCCGGTAATGGGTGAAGGCGGTATCTTCCGGGAACACCGTGTCCATGTGCCCCACCAGCAAAATCCTCCCCGAGCCTTCACGCATCCCGGCGGCCGTCCATGCCTGGACCATGTTTCCGTGCTCCTCGAAGGGAAGCAGTCGCACATGAGGCAGCACACGCCCCAGCACCTCGGCCATGGCATCGGCCATGCGGTCCAGGCCCGCCTTGTTCCGGCTGCCGCTCTGGATTTCCACCAGCCGCCGGAGCAGCTCGAGAGCTTCCCTTTCCCGTGAAGCCGGAAAGTCAACCATTACTTGCCGCATGCGATCACTCATCATCCACGTTTTCCCCTTCCGGTCCCTCCATCCGGAAACGCCCTTCCAGGAGAATCCGTCGGTACCTTCATTTTTGGAAATTGCCTTATTGGCGCACAAACGTACCAGATGCCTCCACCCATCTCGATAGTTCATCTTTGAATCTCTTTTCACCGGGAAGAAGTTCGATGGCGTGGTGGTAAGCGGCGGTGATCTCCCCTCTGGGATGTTTCAGCCATTTTTTAACCCGTCCGAGATCTCTCCAGGCCCAGGCGTGCCTGGTCCGGTCCGCATCCATCCTGACGACTCGCTCCAATAGCTCCTTCGCCTCTTGCAACAAACGCCGATTGGAGTCCCGTCCCTGCCGTTTATTCAACATTTGCTGAGCCAGTTTGATCTTTGTTTGAGCGAATTCGTGCAGCGCTCTCGCATCATAGAGAACCACATCTCCCGCCCGCTCGAAATAACGATGGGCTTTTTGTTGTTGACCAAGCCGGCGGGCCAGAATGGCGGCGTCCAATGCATCGGTACCGGCTAAATGCACGGGTTGCCCATCCAGCAGCGCGGCCGCTTCCTTTTTTTTCCCCGCATTCAATAGTAAATCGATATATACGTTGGTGACGAAAGAATGAAATCCTTCCGGTGCCGCCGCCTTGAACCTCATTAGCGAAGCTTCGGCATCTTCCGTCCGTTCTCGATCACCCAACATTCGAATGTACTCGGATGTCAGGGATGGGGACGAAGGCATTGCTCGCCAGGCATTTTCAATGCGCTTGAATGCATCCACATCATTGCCTATGGCCCTGAGATGAGCAGCATCCCGCAGTGCGCAAATGGCCACGTATTCGGGATGAGCGGGGAGTGTGACACGGAAATAAGTCCTATCTTCATCGAAATCGAACAGCGGATCCTGTGAGCCGTTTTCACGCATGGATTTGAACATCTTGGGCAGGCCGGTTCCTCGTCCTTCGGCCAGGCGCAGCTCCTTGAGGAACTCACCGATGCGCCTGTTTCTCGCGGGAACCGGAGGCATGGGAGATTCCTGCTCGAGATGTTTGAGCTGAATTCCCGAAACCGGCCCGGGGTAGCTGATGATCTCGATACGATCAGGATACAAATAGACTTTTACCGGTTCTTGTGTCGATTCATAGCTTTTATGGTAAACGGCGTTGACCAGCGCTTCGCGCAACGCCGGTATGGGATAGCTTACCCAGCCTTTTACCCTGAAAGATCGCTCCTGTTTTTCCAGATGAGTGCTCGATATTCCTTCCAGGCAGGCGAGAGCGCTCTTCAACTGTTCATGGAGCCCACCACGAAATACCTTTTCTTCCAATATGTTACCCGATGCATCCGCCGCATATTGGACAACCTCGATACGTGCGCCGGGAAACCAGCTCTCCGGATTGTCACTAAAAAGCAGCAAGCCGATATTTTTAGGCGCATCATGATTGTTTACCGGAACGGCTATCCTGAGCTTCCGATAAAGTTCCCTGGTGTTCTTTTCGTCGATCAAGCCGCTACGAATGTCTCTCAAAAACTCTCTGACCTTGCTCTCTCTGAGATCATCCGTGGTTGCATGCAACGCTCTTCGATCATCAAAGGGAACCTTGGCCGTGAGTTGCATGAGTTGGCCCAAAACCCCATTTTTTTCGGCATCAACGGATTCCGAGCCAAGCCGCACGTAATACCTGCGATCCCCTTTTTCTGCATCCGGAGCACTATGGGGACGCACATCACTGGCGGGAACCCACAGTGCGAGAACGTGCTTTCCGGAAACGGTCTCCGGCGACATAACGGGTTGATACCTGGGATCGAGGCGATTGCACCGGCCTCGAATCCACTTTTGGATTTCATCCAATTCATCGGGGGGGAGCCCCTTGGGCGGCAGAACGGCGCATCCGGCATCTTCTGCAACACCAATTATGATGTATCCGCCATTGAGGTTTTGTAGATCATTGGCAAATGCGCAAATGGACTTGAGCACCTGGTAGCCGGTTGTTTTGGGGTCCCAACTCGCTTTCAGCTCGACTCGAGCCGACTCGACTCCCTGGTGATAAAGCAGGTCTTCGATATTCACGGGGAGAATAAGACTCATGCCTGATACTCCTTGGGATGCACGGTAAGCACCTGCACAGAAGTTTTTTCACATTTGGAACTACCACTCCGTCATTCCCGCATGCTTTTGGCGGGAATCCAGACCGGCGCATCTGTGGATTCCCGCCAAAAGCATGCGGGAATGACGGGAGACGGTTTATGTACCCACGCCGTAAAATATTAAAAAACTTCTGCTTGGGTGCTTATCTCTCGGCTGTTGCCGTGTAGAGCCATAGCAGGTGTAGCAACGGTGGAACATGATCCCGAGCATCCCGTTGTCGGCTGCGCAAACATGGGTACCGGAGATCCCCCGCGATTCTCAATCCTCCTCGCCCTTTTCGTAAGCGGCGAACCCATAATCCTCACGGGCATATTCCCCGGGATCGGCGTCGGGATACAACACTCGCTCCTTGTTCCAGGGCTTGTGCATGACCACGTTGCCGTCCTCGATGCCCGCCAGGTTGGTGCGATGCAGGGGTATCTTGCCCCCCGCCGTGGCGATGTAGCGAGGAATGGCGTCTCCGGAAATGTTGCCGTACATGCTTTCCACGATTTCCTGGCCCACGTGAATGGGCACCCTCAGGTGCTTGAACTGAGGGTTGCGATAGCTGCAATTGAAGACGTAATAGGGCCTCACATAGGCTTCCTGGATGGTCTCGCACAGCTTCCACATCTTGACGGGAGCATCGTTGATGCCCTTGAGGAGCACCGCCTGGTTCATGACGGCGGCGACTCGCCTGGAAATGGCCTGGAAAGCCGCCCTGGAAACGGGGGTGATTTCCTGGGCCGTGTTGATCTGGGTCACCACCCGCAGGGGCTTGCGGTCGTTGGATGCTTCGAGGATATCGAGCAATTCCGAATCGACGCGCTGGGGCGTGGTCACGGGGATTCGCGTCCCCAGGCGCTTGAGACGCACATGGTCGATGGCGTCCAGTTCTTCGAGGAGCCACCGGATCATGGAGTTGGGCAGGACCAGGCTGTCTCCGCCCGTCACCAGCACATCCCGGATGGACGGATTGGCCCGGATGTAGTTCAGAGCTTCGCCGTAAGCCTCCCTGGAATAAACCCGGTCACGTGCTCCGATGTGGGCGATGCGCAGGCAATGAGTGCAGTACATGGCGCACATGTTCGTGGCCTTGATGGTCACCACCCGAGGGTAGAACTGGTCGATGAGACGCGCCGGGGAATGGTCCGCGGCCACGGGCGGAATCTCGACGCCGGCGTTGTCCACCATTTCCCCCGTGGGCACGGCCTGCAAGAGCACCGGATCGTTGATCCGCCCGGGCAGGATGAGGCTTGCGTAGTAGGGGGTCAGCCGCATGCGGTAGGTTTTGGAAACTCGAGCCACATCGGCCACGGCCTTCTCGGGAAGGTCCAGGATTCGCGCCAGGGTGTCCACCGATTCAATGGCGTGGCGCAACTGGCCGGAAAAGGAATTCCATTCGTCCTCGCCGATCTGGAGCATCTTCTTGATGCGTGCCTGGTTGGCCAGGATTTGATCCCAAACTTCGATGCCGCTGGGGGCTTCCCGCTCATGCCGCTCCAGGTAATCGACAATCCTGGTGCTCGCTTCCCGCACGATGGGCAGCGCCCGCCCCACCCGGCCTCCGATGGTCACACCGTGCTCGTCCGCCTCCTCATGCTTGCGGGCCAGTTCCATCAGCCCTTCCCGAGACAGTCCCAACTGTTCGGGCGTCCACCCCTGCTCCGTCCGCATGCGTTCGAGGGTTTTGAATAGCTCGACGATGGGACCTGTGAGCCCGCTTTGCCGGGCATTTTCCTCGAGTGCCGCCACCGCCGGGCGTTGCTCCTCGGGGGCGGGTGTTTTCCCCTCTCCCTCGAATAGTTTTTCCAGGAGGTCCCTGGTGTAGCTGTCTAAATTATTGAATGCCTCGGTGTTCATGATTCATTTCCCTCTGGTGTCGTTGATGTTTGAAGCCTGTCATGGATGGATTCCCTCAATTGGCGGATGCCTTCCCGGATGTCCCGTTCCAACTGCTCCCGGTTGTGGGCCACGGCCACCACCCGGCCCAGGAAGGTTCCCGGTTCGACGTCGTGCATGCCTCCCACATGTTCGACCACGATAACGCCGTGGTCCTGCTCGTTGGACACGACCTGGCGGAACAGGGTCCGCTCGTCCTCGTCCATGGGGACGATCTGCCGGGTGGTGACGGCTTCCTGTTCGAGCTTGTAGTTATAGGTGCGCCAGCACACGTCGGCCAAGGCGTCCGTGATTTCGACCATGTTGTCGGGAAAGCGGTTGTGCATGACGGCGTGGTATTCGAGTTCGAGCAAGCCGGGGGTTTCGAGGGACAGAGCATTTTCCAGGGTGCAGCACATTTCCATGGTGGTGCCCTGCTTGCGGGCGTTGATTTCCACGAAGAAAATGCGGTCCTGGTCGTCCACGATGTAATCGCACCCGAAGATGCCCCGATAGCCGCTACGTCCCATGAGCCGCCCGATGCGGCGGGTGATTTCACGCAGCTCGTGCTGGACGTTCGCGGACAGTTTGGAAGGAAAGGTCGAACCGCGAAACTTGTTGCCGTCCTGGATTTCCTGGTCCGCGATGGCCCCGATGAACACATCCGATGCGTTGGCTACCACGCCCAAAACGGTGGGATCGTCCACATGGGGCACATAGCGGCTGATGAAGAATTTGCCCTTGAGGTGTCCCGCCTTGGCTTCGAGTTCTTCCTGACTCGAGGCCAGAAAGCTGTTCACCCCCGCAGCGGAGTAAGGCTGGCTCACGAAAATCCCGTGCCGCCATTCCTCCCAGAGCCCCCGTGCCGTTTCCAGCATGTGGGCCGCATCCTGACAAACATGATAGTCGATCAGCGGCGCGACGCCCCGGAGCACCTGGAGCTGATAGACCTTGTTGTTCCAGATGTTGGCGATGTGGCCGCTCGGGCCGAGAATGCGCACGCCGGGAATGAGGGCCAGGGTCAGTTCGGGCACGGATTCGAAAACGTGGATGAAAACGTGTCCCTGCCGATCGAGCAATTGCTGAACCAGATCATTGATGGTGGATGAGGCGGAAACGAGGGAGGCGAAGGTGCGCGGAGCGATACGGAAGCTCACCTTGCGGCCCTTGTTTCGGTAAAGCTCACGAGCCATGGGGTTGATCACCAGGGTGTTTTTATGAGGATAGGATTCCAGGACATCCGGAAGAATGGAAATGAAGTCGAAGGGCCGCCCGTGTATCTTGCTCAGAGTTTCCCTGACGAACTGGTTCAAACAATCGGTTTTGATTTCGCCGACATATAAAAAATAATGAACATCGGGGTTCAGTTTGAGGTCTGAAAAAAAGACATCCTCATTGCCCATGAACATGAGCGCACCTCCCTGAAAAGGCATTGTTTGAATTCATGAAACAACCCCACGCATTTTATACAGTCAACGCAATGTGCAACTTTCTTGTTCCCAAGCTCTAGCTTGGGAACACACTTGCCCGGGAAGCTCCAGCTTCCCGTCTCAGAGCTTTTTGTGGCCGGGTGGAAGCCGGAGCTTCCACGATAAAGGCGTTCCCAAGCTGGAGCTTGGGAACGAGAAGAATAAAAAGTTGCACATTGCATACAGTCAGAGCACCTGTACCATAGCTGTGAATGTTTTTATAGTGAATCCTATCGTTCGGTCTCATGACCGACCTCGAGGTCTTCTTTGACAGATGTTTTCACATGAGCTAATGATGGGATCGTATGCTTTTTGCTCACTTACGAAGGATCAAACATGAAAGTTTCCGTCTGATGGATGTTTCAAAGAGCGCCGCCACCCGCCCCAACCTGGGCGAGCGCCTGCTCAAGGTGCTCCGTGAAGGTCTGCATTCCGGTTTCAACTCCTGCATTTTTCTGCTCAAGATCGTCATACCGGTCAGCCTGTCGGTGGCTTTGTTGAGCTATTCCGGTATTCTGGCACGGGCAGCGGATTTCATCCAGCCGCTCATGACGGTGCTCGGATTGCGGGGCGAAGCGGCCCTGGTGTTCCTCACTTCCGTTCTGCTGAATAATTACAGTGCCATTGCCGTGGTGCAGAGCCTGGAATTCACCGGCCGGGAAATTTGCCTGATGGCCGTGATGTGCCTCATCGCTCACAATCTTCCGGTCGAAACCGCCGTCATGAAAAAAACGGGGTCTTCCGCCATCAAAATGAGCTTGCTGCGCGTGGGGGGGGCCCTGGTGGCGGCTTTTCTCCTCAACTGGATACTGCCCGCCAGGATCGATATTCATTACACTCCCCTGGCCGTGGCCGAACAGACCGCCTTCGCCCCCTACATGCATGCCTGGTTTTGGTCCACCCTGGTCCTGACGGCCAAGATCACCCTCTTCGTCTTTTCCATCATGCTGTTGCAGCGGCTCCTGGATGAATTCCGGGTGATTCATTTTCTATCGAAGCTGTTTGCCCCGCTCATGAAGGTCTTCGGCCTTTCCCGAGACAGCAGCTTCCTGTGGATCGTCGTCAACACCATCGGCTATGCCTACGGGGCCGCAGTCATCATGACTCAGGTGAAAAGGGGCAACATGAACCCCCGGGACGCCGACCTGTTCAACCACCACGCGGCCATCTCTCATAGCCTCATGGAGGATAGCCTCCTGTGGTGGGCCGTTGGGGTCCCTCTTTTCTGGCTCGTGATTCCCCGTCTCGTCCTGTCCGTAGCGGTCGTCCGACTGGAGCGGTTGCGGCGCAGCCTGTCGTGACGGGATCGTTTGTGCCGCTCGGTTTCCCTGCCTCCCAATCATAATGGCCGAGGACTTCGATGACATATACTCCATGTCGGATGTAAAATTCCATCATGATCGAAGGACGGTCGAAGGTTGTTCGTACCCGGCATCAAAATGAATTCCAGGGGGAAAAATATGTCCTGTTTCAAAAGTTTTTTTACCCGCAAAATGCACCATTGGAGAAAGGACCGTTCAGGATTGAGATCACCAATCCATCGACTTGTCTTTATATCAGTTTTGTGAGAAAAAGCGAAAAGTAAGGTCGGCGTTTCCCTTTTCATGCGCCGCTTTTTGTTGGATTTGCTCCATGAATGAAGGGACGCCTCCATGACAAGGAAAGACACAACTTTCGCGGCCGTCCTCGATTTTTTGGTCGAGAAGCGGGGTTTTGATTTTTCCGGTTGCCATCCGGATATGTTGGCACGTCGCATGGGCAAGCGACTGGTCGCCACCGCCTGCAAGGACTTCAAGGAATATCTCGTCCGTCTGCAACGTGATGCGGATGAACTGGATCATCTGATCGATGTCGTTACCATTAATGTCAGCAGCTTCTTTCGGGATACACTGACTTTCGAACTGATTGCCGAGCGGATTCTGCCGGCTGTTGTTCGAAAAAAGATCGAAATCCGTGAGCCCTTGCGAATCTGGTCTGCGGGGTGTGCCAGGGGCGAGGAGCCCTATTCCGTGGCGATCCTGGTTCATGAGCTGCTCGAAAAGGAAGGACATCTCGTGAACGTGCATCTTTTCGCCACCGACATCGATGCAAAGGCTTTGCAAGATGCCCGAGAAGCCGTCTATCCGACATCCAACATTGAAAACATGAAATATCGTCTGGTGAGGCGATATTTCACAACTGAAGGCACTTCCTTCCGCCTGGTTCCCGAAATCAGGGAAAAGGTCCATTTTTCCCTTTACGACATATTGGACAAAAAGCACGGCGTCCCGCCCGAAAGCGTCTTCGGCGACTTCGATCTGGTGCTCTGTCGCAATTTGTTGATCTATTTCAGCGCGGAATATCAGGAGCGCATCTTCGATAAGCTCCATCACGCGCTGGCATGCGGCGGCTATCTCGTTTTAGGAGGGGCGGAGACTCCGCCCACGGGGTCGAGGCATCACTTCAGCCGAGTGTTCGATTTCAGCTCGATCTACCGAAAGCGATAGGAGGCAAGGGGGAAAAGATGAAGTTCGGGAATATGAGAGTCAGGACGCAGTTCAAGATCGGCATGGGCATCATCCTTCTGCTGGCGGTCATGCTGGCCGCCCTGGCGTGGGTCCGGACGGATCGGCTCCAGCTCCGGACCAAAAGACTCTACGAACATCCGCTCACGGTGCGCAGGGCCATCGATCAGATTTCCTCCAACGTTCTTTTCATGCACCGGGATATGAGGGATCTGGTTATTGCCGAGAACGAGGATGAAAGACAGTCCCTCATCCGGAACATCGATGCCCGCGAAGCCGACGTGGTTCGTCGGTTCGACATCCTGTATGCTCGCTACCTCGGTCCCGAGAGCGATATTGACGAGGCCTACGTTGCCTTCGTTCACTGGAAGGCCATCCGAAACGAAACCATCCGCCTCTTACGAACCGACGGAAGCGTCGAGGCTCTGATGCGCTTGAAAGCCGGCGGCGTCGATGGCGGACATGTGGAAAAAATATTTGAAAATATTGAGAGAATCAGCACTTTCGCTCTAAACAAAGCCGATCAGTTCTACCGGGAGGCCGAGGAGGTGAACAACGCCGTCAACCGTCAGTTGGCCATCATGGTTGTCGTCATCCTGCTGCTGTCCCTGATCATTTCTTGGACCCTGCTGCGAAACATCCGAAAACCGCTGATGGAGCTGCTCTCGGCGGTGGAGCGGTTTCGCGGGGGGGACCACGAAGCCCGCAGTCATTACGCCTCCGCCGATGAATTCGGAATCCTTTCCGACGGGTTCAACGCTCTGGCCGAAACGATTCAGTCGGAGTTTCGGAGCAGGGAATCCGCTTCCCGGATCGCCGGGGCCATGCTCCGGGAAGAAAACCTTCGATCCTTCTGTCGGGAACTGCTCAAGGGGTTGCTGGAACACACCGGGTCGCAAATTGGAGCCGTCTATCTGCTGAATGACCGGAAAACCACCTTCGACCATTTTGAATCCATCGGGCTCGTTCCCGAGGGACGGGCCTCTTTTTCCGCGACGGAATTCGAAGGGGAATTCGGCGCCGCCCTCGCGACGGGACAAATCCGCTACATTGCGGACATTCCGGAGGACTCGCGTTTCACTTTCGCCACGGTGGCCGGGGAATTCCAGCCCCGGAGCATCATCACCATTCCCGTTCCGGGAGCAGAAGGGATCACGGCCATGATTTCTCTGGCCGGAGTCCGAGTTCATTCCGCATCGGCATCGAGGCTGCTGAACGATGTCTGGAGTCTGGTGGTTGCCCGCATGAACGGGGTGCTGGCTTCGGAAAAAATTCGCGCTTTCGCCGAAGAAATCGAGCGGCAAAATGAGGAACTCCAGGTCCAACAGGAGGAACTGGAGGTCCAGGCGGAAGAGCTGCAGAC
>CAZRWT010000016.1:0-12009 GCA_964603955.1 uncultured Syntrophobacteraceae bacterium | reverse complement strand
GACGCAAGCGGAAGAATTGCAAACGCGGAATGTGATGTTGGAGCGGCAGCGGCTGGCGGTGGAGGAGGCCGGTCGGCTGAAAAGTCAGTTTCTTTCCAACATGAGCCACGAGCTGCGTACCCCTCTGAATTCCGTCATGGCCCTCTCGCGCGTCCTCATGATGCAGGCCGGGACAAAGCTCGACGAGGAAGAGGTCCGCTACCTGGAAATCATCGAGCGCAATGGAAAAAATCTTTTGATGTTGATCAACGACATCCTGGACCTTTCCAAGATCGAGGCGGGCAGGATGGACGTTCACCCGAACCCCTTTTCACTCGCTCGGACCGTGGAAAACATCGTGGAAAGCATCACGCCCCTCGCCGTGGAAAAGGGGATCGAGATCCATGAAAACATTCCCAAAGACCTCCCCCTCGTGGAAAGCGATGAAATCAAGGTTTCCCAGGTTTTGCAGAATCTGTTGGGCAATGCCGTCAAATTCACCGATACGGGTCGCGTGACCGTTTCGGTTCGGACTCACCGGGAAGAGGTTTCCGTTAGTGTTGCCGACACGGGCATCGGCATTACGGAAAGCGATCTTCCGTATATCTTCGATGAATTCCGTCAAGTGGACGGCAGTCCGTCCAGAAAGTACGAAGGAACGGGACTCGGTCTTGCCATTGCCCGCAAGACGGCCGGGCTGCTGGGCGGGGAAATCGCGGTGGAGAGCGTGCGGGGCAAGGGGTCCACTTTTACCCTGATCCTGCCCCTGACCTGGCGGGGGACGGCTCCCGTCCACAAACCGATCATCCTCGATCCCCCATCGGGTGTGAGGCCGGAGGAACGGACCGTGCTCGTGGTGGACGACGAACCGGAGACGGCGGCAACGATCTCCAATTACCTCCTCCAGGAAGGATACAACACGCTCACGGCCACCTCAGGGGAGGAGGCGCTGAGACTTGCGGTTCGCGAACGTCCTTTTGTCATCGTCCTCGACATCGTCATGCCCGACATGGATGGCTGGGAGGTGCTGCAAAGCCTCAAAGATGATCCCCAAACCAGGGACATGCCGGTCATTGCCGTTTCCGCTGAGGAAGACGGGGATACGGCCTTCGCCCTCGGCGCCGTCGGTCATGTCGCCAAGCCCGTGTCGAAGCAAGTGCTGATTTCCGAAATCCGCCGGATCGAAAAGCCTCGAGCCCGGTCAATCCTGTTGGTCGAGGACAATGAGGCGGTCATTGTCCAAGTCCGGGCCATGCTCGAATCCGCCGGGTACGAAGTCCATGTGGCCCGTGGCGGCCAGGAAGCCGTCGATCACGTTTCCCACACCATTCCCGATGGAATCGTGCTCGACTTGATGATGCCCGACGTTGACGGGTTCGCGGTGCTGGAAAAGATTCGAGGCACACAGGCGACAGAGAAAATTCCCGTTTTGATTCTCACGGCCAAGGACCTGACGCCCGAGGATCTCAAATTCCTCAGTGCCAACCATGTCCGGCAACTTGTACAGAAAGGGGACGTGGATCGTGAAAGGCTCCTGTCCAAAGTGAAATCTCTGTTTGAATGGAAAGAAAATCCTTCGATTCACGAACCCGAACCTGCTTCCGCTCAAACTTCCACTCCGCCCCGTGTTTCGACCGCTTCCGAGAGTTCTTCCGCCTCTCCTCGCGGCTCACGGTCTGCAACGGTTCTGATCGTCGAGGACAACCCTGACAATATGGTCACCATCAAGGCGGTGCTGGGGAATCGTTACCGCATCCTGGAGGCGACGGACGGCAAAACGGGCCTGCGCATGGTCCTGGAATCCCGGCCGAACCTGGTCCTGCTCGACATGGCCTTGCCGGAAATGGATGGCCTGACGGTGGTCCGGCGTATCAGGGAAAATACGGAGTCGGCATCCGTTCCGGTGATCGCCATGACCGCTCGAGCGATGAAAGGAAGCCGGGAGGAAATGCTCGAAGCCGGATGTGACGATTACATTTCCAAGCCCATCGATCCGGTGGAGGTTCTCGCAAAAATCGACAGCCGGCTGGAATCATGACCATTGGGGATAGCATGCTGAAAATAATTACTGCTGCTTTTGCCCACGAAAAACACGAACAAAAAGCATCATATGGTCGGTTGATGGAACAAAAATCAGCAAGATTCTGTTGTCGCATACGCTTGTCATTCGGCAACATTTTCATCCCCCCTGTGGCACCCTGGATTAAAGAATGACATTTTTAATCATAACCCGAAGGAGGCAAACAAGGTGAACGTAAAATTTTCTATCAGTGACGATATCCTCCTGGCTGTGAATGAAAACGCAAATGATTTCATGCGTGATCTGCGTTACCTGGCGGCGCTTGCCTGGTATCGAAAAAACAAACTGTCACTGGGTAAGGCAGCAGAACTGGCGGGATATGACAAGCTTGACTTTATCGCTCGAATGCAAATGGAACAGGAGCCGATTTTCGATTACAGCAATGAAGAATTGAATTCGGTCTTTAGCGATGTGGAGAGGTTGCCATGAAGGTTGTGGTCAATACCACGCCGTTGATTTCTCTTGCATGCGTGGGGTTGCCTGTCGTCCGTACCCTGTCGCTGTTGTTGCGAGCCAAGCAAAAGGGTTATGTGACGCAAATCAAACCTATACTGGAGGAGATGGTCGGCCGTGGGCGTTGGTACTCGCCTGCTGTCTGTCGCGCCATGCTATTGCAGGCAGATGAAATATAATGGAGATGGCAAAACAAGGATTAGATGCGATTGCCCTGGGGCGTTTCAAGGAAAATGGGGGAAATGAGGACGATCATGAAAAAACTTCCCATCGGCATACAGACATTTGAAAACCTGAT
Organism: uncultured Syntrophobacteraceae bacterium; assembly: GCA_964603955.1. GTDB lineage: Bacteria > Desulfobacterota > Syntrophobacteria > Syntrophobacterales > Syntrophobacteraceae > SLCH01. The sequence goes on along the minus strand of CAZRWT010000016.1, from coordinate 9,199 downwards.
CGTCGAAGGGTACTGCTATGTGGACAAGACCCCTTTTTTGGAGCGGCTCGCATCGGAGGGAAAGTACTATTTCCTCTCCCGGCCCAGGCGCTTTGGCAAGAGCCTTTTTCTGAGCACCCTCAAGGCTGCGTACCAGGGGAAAAAGGAGCTGTTCCGGGGGCTTCACCTGGAGCGCAACTGGGATTGGGATAGCGTTCATCCCGTGGTGCATATCAGTTTCGGGTCTGGAATGATGCGCAGTATCGAGGAACTGCAAGTGAGCTTCGATGAGATTCTCTACGACCACAGCCGGGAATACGATCTGTCCTATGCCAAGGAAAGCCGCAAGGGGCGCTTCGCCGAATTGATCCAGACCCTGCATGACAGGCATGGAAAGAAAGTGGTCGTCCTGGTGGACGAATACGACAAACCCATCCTGGACAATATCGAGAAGCCCGAAATGGCCACGGCTATCCGCGACGAGCTGAAAAACTACTATTCGGTGATCAAGGATGCCGATCCTTTCTTGCAATTCGTGTTCATCACCGGAGTGTCCAAATTCAGCAAGGTTTCCCTGTTCAGTGGGCTGAATAATCTTAATGATATCACCATGGACAGTCGCTATTCCACCCTTTGCGGATACACTCAGGACGAACTGGAAACGGTCTTTGCCGATCGTCTGCACGGGGTGGATACGGAGCAGGTCCGGTTGTGGTACAACGGCTACAACTGGCTGGGTGGGGAGGTGTACAATCCCTTCGACATTTTATTGTATCTCAATTCCGGAGACTTTCGGCCCTACTGGTTCGAAACGGGTACTCCCACATTTTTGGTCAGGCTTTTGCACCAGAGAAAATATCATATTCCGGCCCTGGAAAACTTGCAGGCCGGCGAGAAGCTCCTGAGCACCCTGGATGTAGGGCTCATGGAGGTGGAAACCCTCCTTTTCCAAACGGGTTACCTGACCATCAAATCGGTCGGCCATGTTGCGGGAACGCGACGTTTTCGCCTGGGCTATCCCAACCTGGAGGTCAAACAGAGCCTCACGGATGCCCTGTTGCCCTACCTTACAGGCGTCCTGGCCGCTTCGGAAGCCGCCAAATTCGCCGCCTACGATGCCCTGGCCGCCGGCGACCTGGACGGCTTGAAAGACGTCTTCCACTCCTTTTTTTCCTCCATTCCCCACGACTGGTACCGCAAAAACCGGCTCGCGGGATACGAGGGGTATTACTCGTCCATTTTTTACTGTTACTTTGCGGCCCTGGGGCTGGAAGTCATCCCGGAAGACGCCACCAACCACGGACGCATCGACATGGCAGTCATACTCGATGATCGGGTTTTTATTTTTGAACTCAAAGTGTTGAAAAAGAGTACACAACCCGGATCGGCCCTCGATCAGATCAAACACAAGCGCTATGCGGACAAGTACAAAAAGCCCGGTACAACCGTCTATCTCGTGGGAATCGGCTTTGATCCCGAAGATCGTAACATCTCGGAATTCGAGTGGGAAATGGCGTGATGGATTTTGCCGGGAGAACAGGCCAATTTTCCGATCCTTTTCAAGGCAATCGACGAGCGTTTCAAGGAAAATCGAGGAAATGAGGACGATCATGAAAAAACTTCCCATCGGCATACAGACGTTTGAAAATCTGATCGTCGAAGGGTACTGCTATGTGGACAAGACCCCTTTTTTGGACCGGCTCGCATCCGAGGGAAAGTACTATTTTCTCTCCAGGCCCAGGCGTTTCGGCAAGAGCCTCTTTCTGAGCACCCTCAAGGCTGCATATCAGGGGAAAAAGGAGCTGTTCCGGGGGCTTCATCTGGAGCATAATTGGGATTGGGACAGCGTTCATCCCGTGGTGCACATCAGTTTTGGGTCGGGAGTCGCTCGGAGCGTCGATGAATTGAAATCGACCTTTTGGTATCTTCTTCGTGAGAACGCCCGGCAGTACGATATCTCCTACAGCTATGACGATCTCAAGAATTGCTTCGCCGAATTGATCCAGTCCCTGCATGAAAAATATAGAAAGAAAGTGGTCGTCCTGGTGGACGAATACGACAAACCCATCCTGGACAATATCGAGAAGCCCGAAATGGCCACGGCTATCCGCGACGAGCTGAAAAACTACTATTCGGTGATCAAGGATGCCGATCCTTTCTTGCAATTCGTGTTCATCACCGGAGTGTCCAAATTCAGCAAGGTTTCCCTGTTCAGTGGGCTGAATAATCTTAATGATATCACCATGGACAGTCGCTATTCCACCCTTTGCGGATACACTCAGGACGAACTGGAAACGGTCTTTGCCGATCGTCTGCACGGGGTGGATACGGAGCAGGTCCGGTTGTGGTACAACGGCTACAACTGGCTGGGTGGGGAGGTGTACAATCCCTTCGACATTTTATTGTATCTCAATTCCGGAGACTTTCGGCCCTACTGGTTCGAAACGGGTACTCCCACATTTTTGGTCAGGCTTTTGCACCAGAGAAAATATCATATTCCGGCCCTGGAAAACTTGCAGGCCGGCGAGAAGCTCCTGAGCACCCTGGATGTAGGGCTCATGGAGGTGGAAACCCTCCTTTTCCAAACGGGTTACCTGACCATCAAATCGGTCGGCCATGTTGCGGGAACGCGACGTTTTCGCCTGGGCTATCCCAACCTGGAGGTCAAACAGAGCCTCACGGATGCCCTGTTGCCCTACCTTACAGGCGTCCTGGCCGCTTCGGAAGCCGCCAAATTCGCCGCCTACGATGCCCTGGCCGCCGGCGACCTGGACGGCTTGAAAGACGTCTTCCACTCCTTTTTTTCCTCCATTCCCCACGACTGGTACCGCAAAAACCGGCTCGCGGGATACGAGGGGTATTACTCGTCCATTTTTTACTGTTACTTTGCGGCCCTGGGGCTGGAAGTCATCCCGGAAGACGCCACCAACCACGGACGCATCGACATGGCAGTCATACTCGATGATCGGGTTTTTATTTTTGAACTCAAAGTGTTGAAAAAGAGTACACAACCCGGATCGGCCCTCGATCAGATCAAACACAAGCGCTATGCGGACAAGTACAAAAAGCCCGGTACAACCGTCTATCTCGTGGGAATCGGCTTTGATCCCGAAGATCGTAACATCTCGGAATTCGAGTGGGAAATGGCGTGATGCGCTTTCCGACCTTGTCGTTATTGGCTTTCCATCTTCAAAAGCCTGCGGACATCTTCCAATACCATGTACAGAGCCGGGATGAGCACCAGGGTGATGCCCGTGGCGAACAGAATGCCGAAGCCCAGGCTGACGGCCATGGGAATCAGGAATTGGGCTTGCGTGCTGCGTTCGAGGATCATGGGCATCAGGCCGAAAAACGTGGTCAGGGAGGTCAGCAGAATGGGCCGGAAGCGCCGCTGTCCCGAAGCCGCCACGGCGTCATGCACGCTCATGCCTTCTCTGCGGCCCGAATTGATGAAGTCGATGAGCAGCAACGAGCTGTTGACCACCACCCCCGACAGGGCCACGATACCGAAAAGGCTGAGCATGCTCAGGTTGATGCCCATGATCATGTGTCCCCAGATGGCCCCCACGATGCCGAAGGGAATGGCCGCCATGACGATCAGCGGCTGGGAATAGCTGCGGAAAGGGATGGCCAGCAGGGCGAAGATCATGAACAGGGCCATGAGGAAACCGTCGCGCATGCTGCCGAAAGATTCTTGCCGTTCGCGCTCCTCGCCCTCCATGTCGTAGGTCAGGCCGGGGTGATCCGCGGCCAGGTCTGCCAGCACGGTTCGGCGCAGGTCTTGGAGGATGTCCTGGACATTGCCGGTGCGGGAATCCACCGTGGCCGTGACGTTGATGACCCGTTTTCTGTCCGTGCGGTTGATGGCGCTGTAGCCTCGCTCCCTATGAAGGTGGGCGGCCATGGCCAAAGGCAGTTCCACGCCTCCGGCGGCGCGTACTCTCAGGTTTTCCAAATCCGCCAGGGAGGTGCGCCTGTCTTCCGGATAGCGGACCATCACCTTGACTTCATTGCGTCCCCGCTGCAACCGTAAGGCTTCCGCTCCGTAAAAAGCGGCTCTCACGCGGCGGCCCAAGTCCTCCTCGGTGAGCCCCAGGGTGGCGGCTTCGGGTCGTAGCCGGACCTTGATCTCCTCCTTGCCCGCCGCATGGTTGTCCGCGATGTCGCTCACTCCGGGATAATCCGCCAGGATCGTCTTGAGCCGTTCCGCAGCCGGGATGAGCACGTCGAAATCGGCATGGGAGAGTTGAATGTCGATGTTCGCCCCGAAGCGCATGAGGTCGGCCTTGAAGGTCAGGGAATCCACTCCGGGCACGTCGCCGGTCAACTCCCGCCAGCGTCGGGCTACCAGGTCCGACGACACATCCCGTTCCTCCCCGGGTTTGAGCTGCAAGGACACGTTGGCCAGGTGTCCGCCGCTGGTTTTGCTCGTCCCCTGGGGGCCTCCGCCTATAATCAGGTGAGCGCCCACCAATGCGTAAATGTGACGCATGATGCTTTGCCCTTCGGGCAGATTTCGGTCGAACTCCTCGACGACCGTTCCCGCCTGGCGCACCAGGTGTTCTACGACGGCCGCCGTCTGTTCCACCGGAGTGCCGTGGGGCATCTGCAAGGTGGCGGTGACCACGTCCGCCTCCACTTCGGGCATGAATCGGAACTGGACTTTCCCGCCGCCCACCAGACCGACACTGAGCAGCAGGGCGGCCAGGGCCAGGGCCACGGTGGTGTAGCGGTATTCGAGAGCCAGGGCCAGCACCCGGGCGTAGGGACCGGCGATGAAGCGTTCCAGCCCTGTGCCGATGCGATTTTGCAGGCGCTTCACCCAGTGCTCCTTTTTCTTGCGTTTCGACAGTCCCTTGCGCAAATGGGCGGGCAGGATGAAGAGGGACTGAATCAACGAAATGGTCAGCACCGGGATGACCACCAGAGGAATGGCTCCGATGAACTTGCCCATGGTTCCGGCCGTGAAGAGCAGTGGCAGGAAGGCGGCCACGGTGGTCAGGGCGGAAAAGACGATGGGACCGGCCACTTCCGACGCGCCCATGACGGCGGCTTCGTCCGGGGGCAAGCCCCGCGAGCGGTGGCCGAAGGCGTTTTCTCCCACCACGATGGCGTTGTCCACCACGATGCCCAGGGCCAGGATGAAGGCGAACAGGGAGACCATGTTGATGGTCACGCCCAGGCTGGGCATGATGAACAGGGCTCCCAGAAAGGCCACGGGAATGCAGAGCATCACCAGCATGGCCAGGCGCATGGCCAGAAACATGCCCAGGGAAAGGAAAACCAGGATCAGGCCGAAAAAGGCGTTTTTCAGGAGCAGATCGATGCGGCTTTGCAGGAGTTCCGACGTGTCGTTCCAGGTGGCCAGGCGGATGGTCGGGGGCAGGGTGGGACTCTTGGAGGCCACATAGTCCAGGACCGCTCGCGTGATTTCCCTCGGCTTTTGGTCGCCCACCCGGTAGATGGTGACCATGGCTGCGGGCAGGCCGTCGAAGATGGCCGATTCATCGGTCTGCTCGAAGCCGTCGCGGATCACGGCCGCGTCTCCCAGGCGGACCTGGGCGCCTTCGGGAGTCTGGAGGATGACTATGTCCTCGTAGTCACGGCCATGGTGGCGGCGTTCCTTGAGGCGCAGGAGTATCTCGCCGCCCTCGGCGCGAATTTCCCCGCCGGGCAAGTCCAGGGCGGCACGGCGCACGCGCTGGGCCACGCCTTCCAGGGTCAGGCCGTAGCGGCGCAGGTTTTCTTCGGTGATCTCGATAGCTATTTCATGAGGTCGAACTCCGCCCAACTCGGCCTGGGTGATCTGGGGCAGGGCCAGAAGCTCGTCGCGTACGGTTTCCGCCACCTCCCGCAGGCCGTGCTCGGAGGTTTGCCCATACACCACCAGGGAAATGACTTCGAGCCGGTTCACCATTTTGGTGATCACCGGCTTCTCGGCTTCCTCGGGCAAGGTGTCGATGCGGTCCACCTCGGCCTTGACATCCTGCAAGGCCACGTCCGGGTCCACGCCGCTCAACAGCTCGACCGTGACCGTTCCCCGGCCTTCCATGGCCAGGGAGGTCATCTTTTTGATTCCCTCGATGCCGCTGACATTTTCTTCGATGATCAGGAGCACCCCTTCTTCCACTTCCTCGGGGGCGGCTCCGGGATAAACCACGCTGACCTGAATCTTGTCCAGGGCGATTTCGGGAAAGACTTCCTGCTTGATGTTCAGGCCGATCATCAGTCCGCCGACCATGAAAGTGAGCATCAACAGGTTGGCCGCCACGCCGTGGTGGGCCATCCAACGGATCATGGCGTTCATGGGCGAGCCTCCGACGTGGTGCGGACAGCCATGCCCTCGCCCACTCCCGTGAGGGTGGTCAGGATGATTTGCGCGCCGGGCTCGATGCCGGCGGTGATGAACGATTCGTCGCCTTGAGCGCGTGTCACCCGCACCTCCCGGATGCGCAATGCCCCGTTTTCCGCCACCCATACCGTGGAATTTTCACGCAAGGCACGCCGGGGAATAGAGATCACCTCGGGGAGCACGCGCCCCTCCAGGTCCACTTCCACGAAAAGGCCCATGGGCAGTGTCGGATTCTTTTCACGTTCCCCGGTGGGACGGCTCAGTCCGTAAGGGTCCGCCACGGAAACCACCAGGGTGGCCATTCGGGTCTTGGGATCGATTTCTCCCAGGGAACGGATCACTCGACCGGTTCGGAGGGTTTCGGAGCTTCCCGGCATGCGAATCGAGGCTTTAGCGCCGGGGACTTCCAGCCATTCCAGGTCTTCGATCTTCACGGGCAGGAAAATTTCCACGCTGTCCGTGTCCGCGATGACGGCCACGGGTGCTCCCGAATGCACGAACTGCCCCACGGCCACGTTTTCCGATCGTACCCGGCAATTGTACGGGGCGGTGATTCGGGTGCGATCAAGGTTCAATGCCGCCAGGTCGCGGGCGGCCCCGGCGGATCGCACGGCGGATCGAGCCTGCCGCAACTGGGGCTCATAAAACACCAGGGGGCTGGGTTCGAAGGATTCTTCGTGACCTTCTCTGCCGAAGCTTTCCCACTCCTCCCCGGCCACTCGCGCCGCGCCTTCGACTTTGGCCAGTTCCACCTCGGCCCGGACAACGTCTGCCTCGGCCCGCTCGATGGCCAGGCGATAATCCGTGTCCTCGATGGTCAGCATGAGTTCGCCCTTCCGGAAAAAACCTCCCGCTTTGAAATTTTCTGCCGTTCGAACGATCTTACCCGCCACCTGGGGCACGATGGAAGATTCCCGTGTCGGTTGCGCCGTGCCCGTGGCCCGGATAATGGCGGTCCTGTCCTCGATGGCGGCCGTCATGGTTTCCACCAGCGCGGCGGGAATTTCCCGGAGAACGGGCTCCGGTTTGGGGCGAGCGGCAATGAGGCGGACGGTGATCAATACGGCCGCCGCCAGAATGATCAGGGGCAACAGGACCTTGAGTAAAGAACGAATGTTCATGGAAGCCTCGTGGGGCTAGAGGTTAAACGTATCATCGAAAAGTTGCACATGGCGTAATTCAGGAAATCGCCTTTTGTCCATACCGTCTACAGCGTCCATCCTGTCCACAACCCACAGCTCAAGTCAACCATTGTCATCGGCACAGCCCCATCAAAATCCTCCCCCCAGGGCTCGGGCCAGTTGAACGCGGTCGGCCAGAATCCGGCGGCGAGCGGTGAGTAGGGCCGCTTCCGTGTCCAGCAGGGCGGTTTGGGCTTGGAGGACGGGCAGGTAGTCGTTGAGGCCGTGGCGATAGCGCCACAGGGCCGTGGCCAGAGTGCGTTCCACAGCGGTGTGCTGGTCTTGCAGGAGGGCGATACGCCTGGCCGTGGCGTCGTTGTTGGTCAGAGCGTCTTCCACTTCGGCGAAGGCCTGGAGCACCGTCTGGTGGTAGCGGGCCAGCAGTTCCTCGAATTCGGCTTTCGAAATGCGAATCTGGGCTTCACGCCGCCCGCCGTCCAGCAAGGGTTGAGCCGCGTTCAGGAGCACGTTCCACAAGATGTTGCCCGGAGAGAGCAGGGCGGCCAGGTCCGTGCTCGCCCCGCCGTAGGCCGCGCCCAGGGAAAAGGACGGAAAACGATCGGCCACGGCGGCGGCAATGCGTGCGTCGGCGGCCTGCAAACGACGCTGGGCCGCCCGGATGTCCGGCCGGTTGGTCAGGAGCCGGGCGGGCAGGTCGGCGGCGAAAATGTCCGGAGGGGAGGGGAGGGAAGGCGGTTCTTGTTCCACGCCGTCATGGCCGGGATAGCGGCCCAGGAGCACGGCCAGGGCGTTTCGGGCTTGAACCAGTCGAGCTTCATGATCCGGGCGCTGGGCCTTGATGCGGGCCAGGTTCTGGTGAGCCTGATGCACGTCCAGCAGGGGAACGAGTCCTTCCCGGTACCGACGCTTCGTGAGTTCCAGCGAGTTTGCAGCGTGAAGGGCGGCCTGATCGATCAAGTCCACCTGAGCACGAGCTTCGACGGCCAGATAGTACAGATCGACCAGAGTGGCGCCGAGGCTGACCCGCATGGCGCTCAGATCGTCGGCCAGAGCCAGGGAATCCTCGACGGCGGCCTGCTTTCGCGCTTCGAGCTTCCCCCACAGATCGATTTCGAACGCGGCTGCCGCACTCAACCGGTAGCTGTTCGCCGTTTGTGGACCAAGGAGGGTGAGTTGACGCTGTCGGCCTCCCGCAGCTTCCAGGCCGACCACGGGCCAACGTGCCGCCTCCGCCGTGTCCACCGCCGCAAGCGCTCGTTCCAGGCGGGCGCGGGCCGCTTCCAGCTCCAGATTGTTCGAAAAAAGCTCCCGCATCAGAGCGTTCAGACGCTCATCCTGGAAGACCTGCCACCACTGGTCGGTGTGAGGCCGTGCGGCGTGTTCCTCGAACAGTCCGGCAGCCGCAAAGGTTTGGGGCATTTCCCCTGGGGGATGCACGGTTTGGGGAGCGTGGACGGCACAACCGGAGAGGATCAGGAGCAGCAGTGTCGTCAGGATCGGTCGTGAGGTGATCAATGCGTGCATGTCTACTCATCGTCAAGGAAAGCATGTCGGTTCTGATAATTTGCCTGAAAACACTCCACAAATGCAAGAAGCTCAGGCCCGTCGGAAGGCACCTTTCCCATGCGAATGCGTGGGGTGAGATGACGGTGCAACACCGGAAAAACGTATAGCTGAGACCATCTCAGCTATCAGGTGTGTTCCCCTGTGTCAAGGGCATTCTGAT
>CAZRWT010000015.1:0-53065 GCA_964603955.1 uncultured Syntrophobacteraceae bacterium | reverse complement strand
GGCCGCATAAGCCACTTCAGGAATCCTCGGCCTTCAGGCCGGGGAGGATGTCAATGTTAGCTACCTTTCTCTTCTTAACCGGTTTTTCCATCATGCGCATGAAGCAATTTCAGGCTAACTCAAGACAACAGACACCGGCCTTTCATATTTTGCTTGAAGTTTTCCGCCTTCCATGTTACTGAGGCTTTGCTTTTGTCAGGGTTGAAAGCGTTTTTGCGGTGGGTGTAGCTCAATAGGTTAGAGCACTGGGTTGTGGCCCCAGAGGCTGTCGGTTCAAGTCCGATCACTCACCCCACCTTATTTTTAATAACGTTAATGTTAAAGACCGCCGAGGCGGTCTTTTTTTTTGCCTGATTCCATCAACCCGGTGATGAGTTCATGAAACCTTTTGTATTCACCAGCAACTGGAAAGCAACGGGTGATCAACCCCGGGCCATTCAAAAACTTTCGGCCTCCGTGACGGCAGGAATCCGGGAACAAACGCTCCTGGGAGTCACCGGATCGGGCAAAACCTATACCATGGCACAGGTCATGTGCGAAACACAAAAACCCGCGCTGGTGATCGCGCCCAACAAAACCCTCGCCGCACAGCTCTATGGGGAGCTCAAAGCTTTTTTCCCAAAAAATGCAGTAGAATACTTCGTATCGTATTACGACTATTACCAACCGGAAGCCTATGTTCCTCAAACGGATACCTATATCGCCAAGGACGCCTCCATAAACGACACCATCGACAAAATGAGGCATTCTGCCACCCGTGCCGTCCTGGAACGTCGAGATGTAGTCATTGTGGCCAGCGTATCTTGCATCTACGGCCTTGGCTCCCCGGAAACCTATCGTGAAATGCTCCTCAGCCTCAAGGTGAACCAGGAAATCTCACGGGACAGCGTCTTGCGCAAGCTGGTGCAGATCCAATACGAGCGCAATGACGTGGATTTTCACCGGGGAGTCTTTCGAGTGCGAGGAGATGTCCTGGAAGTATTTCCGGCCTACGAGGAAGAAAAGGCCTTGCGCATCGAGTTCTTCGGGGACGAAGTGGACTCCATCAAAGAAGTGGACTCTCTCACGGGAAAGACGTACAGAAGCCTCGATGAAGCGGCCATCTACCCGGCAACTCATTACGTCACTAATCGAAAAACCCTGGAAAGCGCCGTGCAAGGAATCAATGAAGAGCTTTCCAGGTGCCTCGATGCTTTTTTCAGGGAAGGACGGCTCCTTGAAGCTCAGAGGCTCGAAGAAAGAACGCGACTTGATCTGGAAATGCTACTGGAACTGGGATACTGCACCGGCATCGAGAATTACTCCAGATACCTGGATGGGCGAAGTGCCGGCGAGCCTCCCCCCACTCTCCTGGACTATTTTCCCGACAACCGGCTGGTGTTCGTGGATGAGAGCCACATCACCATCCCTCAGATTCGAGGTATGTATCGGGGAGACAGGTCCAGGAAAGAGACGCTGGTGCGGCATGGATTCCGCCTGCCTTCCGCTTTGGACAACCGCCCTCTGACCTTCGAGGAATTCGAAGCAAAAATTAAGCAGATCATCTATGTATCAGCCACTCCCGGCCCCCATGAAATATCTCGCACCCAGGGTCACGTGGTGGAACAGATCATCAGGCCCACGGGCCTGGTGGACCCTCGGGTGGAGGTAAGACCGGCCGGTTTCCAGGTAGATGACCTCATCGGAGAAATCAGAAAAAGGGTCGCCGGGAAAGAACGCACCCTGGTCACGACCCTCACCAAAAGAATGGCCGAAGACCTGACGGAATACCTGGCGGAACTCCGTATCAGGGTGCGTTACATGCACTCGGACATAGACACCCTGCAACGCATCGAACTGGTACGGGACCTGCGCCTGGGTGAATACGACGTATTGGTGGGCATCAACCTGCTGCGTGAAGGACTCGACATTCCGGAAGTGTCTCTCGTGGCAGTATTGGATGCGGACAACGAGGGGTTTTTGAGGTCCGAACGATCACTCATTCAGACGGCAGGGCGAGCCGCAAGAAACGTGGATGGATTGGTCATCTTATATGCCAATCGGATCACGGATTCCATGCGCCGCGCCATGGAAGAAATGGAGCGCAGGCGGGCCATCCAAACGGAGTACAACATACGCCACGGCATTACTCCCACGAGCATTCAAAAAGAGGTTCCCGATATCCTGGCAGAATACAAAGCCTCCTATTCTCCGACCGAACCGGACGACATCGAAGAGTCACAGGCACTTTTCAACCTGTCCGGCTCGATCTCAGGGCCGGATGCCCGGCTTGAAGCATTGGAAGCGGCCATGAAGGAGGCCGCGGCAAAACTCGAATTTGAAAAAGCGGCGGTCATCCGGGATCAACTCAAGAAGCTCAGGCACCAACTGCTGCTGAACTCTTGACAAGTCGCCTGAAAATTGTATCCATCAAACAATCGAGCCGAAGCGTTTTTCATAGCGTTCCCGGAATGTCTCCCATGTGAAGTGATGTTCCTGGGTACCGTGATGTTCCACCGCAAAAGTCGCAACGACCACTCCCATCTGGCACGCGACTTCCCAGGGAAGCTCCATGACAAGTCCCTTGAGGAGTCCGGCACGGAAAGCGTCCCCCGCGCCCGTTGGGTCGACGGCATTTTCCACGGTCAAGGCAGGAGTGAATACTTTGTCGCCATGCCTGTCCAGAACGCACCCTTCCGGCCCCCGCGTGGTCACGATATTTTGCACCCTTGCATACAGGTCCTTCATGGAAAAACGGGTCATTTGCAAAAACATGGAAAGTTCATAATCATTGGAGATGAAACAGTACGCACCGTCAACCACATCGCGGAGTTCATTACCCTCCCAAATGTTCAGACTTTGCCCGGGATCGAAAAAAAAGGGGGTGTTATTTTTTCGGGCCCTGTCGGCAAATGTCTTCATATCGCTTTTATTTCCGGGACCAACAAAGACAAACGACTTCGCATCGCTCTCCTCCATGGGGGGCAAATCCGCTTCAAACGCCATGGCACCGGGATTAAAAGCGGTTATCTGATTGTCATCCATATCCGTGGTAATGTATGCTCCTGCCGTGAAGACACCGGGAACGGCCTTGATCCAATTCAAAGGGAGGTTGTTGGCTTTCAAACGCTCTCGATATCTGTGGAAGTCATCCCCGCAGGTGGCCACGATAAATGGTCGTTCCCCCAAAAGGGACAAGGTGTAACCGATGTTGCCGGCGGTACCTCCAAACTTTTCCACGAGTCCATTGATATTGAAGCATACATTGAGGACGTGTATTTTGTCGGGAAGTATGTGATCGGCAAAATGACCGGGAAAGTTCATGATTCGGTCATAAGCCAGGGAACCGGAAATAAATATTTTCATTTTTTCTCCCTGCCGGTTTTTATTAATATTTAATCAATGAGTCATGTTATTTTTAGTGCGTCCTCTATACTCTGAACCAGGAATTGCGGTAAAGAGCAAAAAAAGGAATTTTTCATGAAAAAAAAGAATATGCTCTGGAAAGTGTTTGTCGTCTGCTTGATGGGCGGATGGGCAGGGTTGTCACTGCCCGGCTCTAGTGCCGAAGCTGCTCTCAGAATCAACATGAAGGACGGTACTCAACTGGAAGTCGAATATATTTGGGAAGCAAAAGACGAATATCGATTCGAATTCTCGGGAGGCGAAGCAGGCATTCCTAAAAATTTGGTGGAATCCATCCACGAAATTCTCGATTCCAGGGAATTCGACCCTGAAGTGATGCTGGATCGATCACCCTCGAACTCACCCAAGGAAGTCCTCCGGGATATTTTGGATAAAGGAACTCCTGAACGTTTCCAGGTTCAAAAATTGACCGAAGAACAAAGCAGGGCCTTTCTCGAAGAGACCTTCGCCCGCAGACAACTGCCCGGACAGCAGGTCTTTCACAGTCCGGAATTGAAAATGTCCGACAGGGACTACTTTACGGATCTGGTTCTGGTCCGTGGCCGGGAGGTAATGTTGCTTTTGCGCAACCTGATGGTAACACGCCTTCCCATAGGTGATTACGTCCTATACCTGGCTCTCTTCGATGGTGACGGCAACCTCATCCAACGCAAGCCCTGCGAGGTTTTCGAGCTGGATGCCGATACCTTGAAGGAACTGGGAGTAAGGGGGCCGCTTTTCGGTATCAGGTCCTTCATCGAGCCGGACCCTAAAATCAGACGCTATGAGCTTGTTGCCTCCAGACCGGGACTATCCCGCTGAAAGCCCCTTTACAATGCGAAAGCCTTTATTCCTACGTACTTTCTTACAACGACAAGACGTTTTTGCCGTATGTTGTACAACATCTCATCGGCAGGGATATCCCGTACTACTCCCTCTCGACTTTCCCTTCCGGCGAGAGAAAATCAGGAGATTCGAATGAGTACCGTGAGAGTCACCTTCCAACCGGACAACAAAACCATCGTTGCCGAAACCAATGAAACGCTCATGGATGTTGCCTCCCGGGGAGGCATCCATATCAACAATCTCTGCGGTGGGCAGGGAGTTTGCGGCAAATGTCGCGTTCAAGTCATGCATGGCCGTGTCCATGTTGATCCCGACCAGTCAAATCTCCTTGACGAAAAAGACCGGAAAGCTGGAATCGTACCGGCCTGCCGGACGCACGTTCAGGACCGTGACCTGGAAATCCGGATTCCTGTCGAATCCCGTAATGAGGGTGACCGGATTCTGACTTCGGATGGGTTTCTCACACCGGGTACAGACCTTCGAGTGTCTCCCCCATTGCATCCCCTTTGCAAAAAGGTCTACCTGGAGCTCACGGAGCCCACCCTGGAAGACAGCCTGTCGGATCTGGACCGCATTTATCGTGAAGTGAGAAAATGCATCCCTGAAGCACGCCCACAGGCTCACTTTTCCTGCCTGAAGGATCTGCCCTCACTGCTACGCCGAAATGACTGGAAAGTCACGGTCACCCTGCACCTCAGAGACATTGAACGAGCCCGAATAAGCGTCACGGAAGCCGGCAACACGACTGGAAAAAACCTTGGCGTTGCCGTTGATGTGGGCACCACCACTGTTGTGGCGCAGCTCGTGAACCTGCACACCGGTGAAGTTTTGGGGGCAAAAGGGGCTCACAACCGGCAAGCCGGCTACGGAGAAGATGTCATTTCCCGCATGATCCATGCCGGCAAACCGGGAGGACTGGAACCCTTGACTGCCGCAGCGATCGCTACCACCAACAACCTGGTGGACTCTCTCCTGGAAAACAGGAATTTTCACCCTGAAGACATCGGCTGCTACGTCGTGGCGGGCAATACGGTCATGAGCCATCTCTTTCTTGGCCTGGATCCCTGCCATATTCGCCTGGAACCTTATATTCCGGCGGCCAATCGTTTCCCCCCTTTCCGTGCAAAGGATGTGGGCCTCAAGGGGCAACCGGCGACTCAGGTTCATATCATGCCTTGTGTGAGCAGTTATATAGGGGGAGACATCAGCGCCGGGGTCATGGCCTGCGGCATGAACGACCGCGATGAGATCAGCGCCCTCATCGATGTGGGAACCAATGGTGAAATCGTCATCGGCAACAGCGAATGGCTGGTGTGCTGCTCTGCTTCGGCAGGGCCGGCCTTCGAGGGGGGGGGCATCAAGTTCGGCATGCGTGCCTCCAGGGGGGCAATCGAGCAGGTCAATATTTCCGGCCGGGATGTTCGCTATGAAACCATCGATCAGGTTCCCGCGAGAGGCATTTGCGGATCCGGGCTGATCGACCTGGTGGCGGAACTGGTAGCCGAAGGGATTGTGGATCAGAGCGGAAAATTTGTTCAAATGGATCATCCACGTGTAAGGATCATGGACGAGGTCCCGGAATTTGTCGTCGTTCCGAAAGAGACAACGGAAACGGGAGAATCGATAACCATCACTGAAGACGACATAGGCAACCTCATTAAGAGCAAGGGAGCCATACTGGCCGCCATGAAAGTGATGATCGAAAGCCTGGGGCTCGATTTTTCGGATCTGGAAAGAGTGTACGTGGCGGGGGGATTCGGCGCTCATTTGAACGTGGAACGCGCCGTTTCCATTGGACTTTTGCCGGACATTCCAAGAGAACGGGTTCAGTTCATCGGAAACAGCTCCCTGGCAGGAGCCAGGGCCTGTCTGCTTTCCTCGGAAGCCTTCCAAAAAGCCGAAGCGATAGCACGGCAGATGACCTACTTCGAACTTTCAGTTCACCCCGATTTCATGAACGAATTCGTGGCATCTTTGTTTCTGCCTCATACCCAGATGGAACTTTTCCCATCCGTGAAAGAAGCCGTCGCCTTGCGCAGGAAATCTCGGAACTGAAAAAATCGGATATCTACTTCATGCATATGCAACCACATCCCAGAGGCAAACCCCGACATGATTTCCCGCAAACTTCCACACCTCCAACTTTCAACCTGCAACCCACCACTTTTCCTGTTGATTTTTTGCCCCTCTTCTCTATAATTTTTCGCGTTATGGGGGGTTCGATGCTTGAAGCCATGGGAAGCCGCCATAGAGGCAAGCCCGGTTTCCAGGGAACAAACGAACTCCCAAAAAATCGTTACCATCAGAAAATTTGAAAGGAATTCTAGAAATGCCGGAAGGTCGCGTCAAATGGTTCAACGAAAAGAAGGGATACGGCTTCATTCAACCCGAAACAGGAGCCGACTTGTTCGTTCATTATTCATCCATCGAAGGCTCCGGATTCAAGTCACTCACGGAAGGTGAGCAGGTGACCTTTGAAGTGGAGAACGGCAGCAAAGGACCTCAAGCCGTCAAGGTGCGAAGGACCTGAGAAAGTTCTTTTTGAAATCGCACCAATAATCCAAGAGACAAATACACAGCCGGGGGTTCCCCGGCTTTTTTAATTTTCACCTCAAGGGGGTCAATCATGCACAAACTTAAAGGCAAAACACTCCTCCTCACAGGAGCGTCCATGGGCATTGGGCGTGCCCTGGCATCGGCCCTGGCCCGGGAGGGCGTGAACCTGGTGCTCAATGCCCGCAGTGAGGCTCCCCTCCGGGAAGCCTATAAGGAGTGCATCGCATTGGGTGTATCCGTGGACTTTGTGGCAGGGAATGCCGCCGAGCCCGAAACCATCGATCAAATGACGGCCAAAGCCGCTTCCATGGGCGGCCTGTTCGGTTTCATCCATGCGGCGGGTCTGCTGTATCCCGGAGCTTTCCTCTGGGAACTGCCGGTACGAGATTTCCAGGCGATTTTTCACGTCAATGTGGATGCAGCCCATCAGCTCATCCGTGCTTGTATCCCTCGGTTATTGCCACAGGGATCGGGGCTGGCCGTTTTTTTCGGCTCCGGAGCAGCAGAAAAAACCCAACCGGGCATCGCCGCCTACTGTGCGGCCAAGGCCGCCGAGGAGCACCTGGCCCGGCAGTTGGCCGCCGAAGCTCCTCAGATCACCACCTTCGTTTACCGTCCCGGCATCGTGGAAACCCGTATGCAGGTCCAGGCCCGCCAGTGCCGTGGGGGAGCCGCTGATCTGGTACGGAAAACCTTCGAACCCTGGAAGGAAAATGGAATGCTCCTCACGCCCGAAGCATCCGCAGCCGGGCTGATCAGCATCCTGTCTTCGGACTGGAAGCATCTCCATGGAAAAACATGGGATGTACGGGCGCTCTAACTTTTGAGAACCTCCTTGAACGAATGAGCCATGACAAAAGGCAACTCATCGAACTCACCTGTTCGAAATCCGGATTCAAAATGTCGATTTGACACCTTTTGCTTTCGTGTAATATGATATGAGCTTGTGGCCCGCCGGCTCAGTGGGCCTTTTTCGTCTCCCCATCCATGCCCAAAGTCTGTGGAATAAAATCCGGGAGGCCCGATGAATCACAACTCGCGAGTATCACCTTGCGATTCCGGAACAAACAAGTGCCCAAGATCCTCATTGCCGACATGAAACCCGGCCGAAATGTGAGCACCACCTTACTGGTGCAGGAAAAAGAGCTGCGCAAGGCGAGGAACGGAAAACCTTTCCTGTCCCTGCGCCTGTCCGACAAGTCGGGTGAGTTGGTGGGGCGAGTGTGGGATGGGGCCGAGGATACGGCGTCCGTCATCCCCTGCAAGGGAGTAGTGGCCCTGGAGGGGCGTGTGGAGCTGTTTCGAGAAGAATTGCAGCTCAACATCCAAAACATCTCTCCCGTTGCCTCCTCCGATATCGATCCCGGTGACTTCCTCCCCACCTGCCCTCACGGTACCGATATTCTTTTCCAGGAACTCAAGCAAACCTTGGGTTCCATCCAGCGCAAGCCACTGCAACAACTCGTGAAACACCTGACCGGTGATGCACGGCTCATGGAAAAATTCAAAAAAGCCCCTGCCGCCAAGTCCATGCACCACGCCTACCTGGGGGGACTTCTCGAACACACCCTGGGAGTATGCAAGCTCGCCCTGGCCATTTCCGACCACTACGGCCCCCTGGATCGAGACTTGCTCCTCATGGGAGCTTTCTTGCACGACATGGGAAAAGTGGATGAGTTTGACTACGAGTGGTTCATCGACTACTCCCATGCCGGCCGCCTCCTGGGACACATGGTCCTGGGTGTCGAAATACTGGAAGAAAAAATAAGGAACATGAAACACTTCCCAAGCCGGGAAGCTCTGCTCCTCAAGCACATGGTGCTCAGCCACCACGGAGCCTCGGAACTCGGCGCAGTCCGCCTTCCCATGACCCGTGAAGCCATTGCCCTGCATTTCGCCGACGACCTGGACGCAAAAATGAACAGCATTTCCCGCATCCTCAACGATAAGAAAGCGGGGGATGATGTTTGGACAGCCTACCAGTCTCTTTTCGAACGCTATTTTTTACGGGGCTTGCCTTCGGAAGGCGACTCCCCCGCCCCCCCAGGTAAAAGCCACGATGGAGACACAGATGATTTCATTCAGCTCAATTTATGGTCGAGTCGCAAAAACGACTGATCATCGAGGGACGAACGGTGCGTAACGAATCATGTCATTGAGCAGCATTCCCGGACAAGCCCGGGCCAAGAGGTTTTTACAGCAGCTGTTCCGCAAAAGACTGGTACCCCACGCCCTTCTTTTCAGTGGACTGGCCGGAGTCGGCAAGGGCCTCTTGGCGCGGGAGTTTGCCGGCCTGCTGAACTGCAAACAGCCCCAAAACCACGATGGTTGCAACCATTGCAGCTCGTGCAGAAAGTCCGCGGCAGGCATTCACCCCGATCTGTTGTGGGTGAAACCCGACGGCGCCAACATCAAGATCGAACAAATCAGAAACCTTCAGGAACAGCTGAGATTTCCACCCTTTGAAGGTTTCAGGCGTGTGACCATCTTGGAAGACGCTCACCGCCTGAGGGAAGAAGCCGGCAACGCCCTCTTGAAACTGCTGGAAGAGCCCCCCAAGAACAATGTGCTCATCCTCATCACCCCCGAACCTCAGATGCTCCTTCAGACCCTGGTGTCCAGGTGCTGTCACGTACGACTCCAGCCGCTGGAAAAGCAGCTCATCATGGAAACCCTCGAAACCCTGCCGGGAGTGGATGCTTCCACGGTTCATAGAGCGGCCCGGTTGTCCATGGGAAGCCTGGATCACGCAAGACG
The DNA here is from genome assembly GCA_964603955.1 of uncultured Syntrophobacteraceae bacterium. Taxonomy (GTDB): domain Bacteria; phylum Desulfobacterota; class Syntrophobacteria; order Syntrophobacterales; family Syntrophobacteraceae; genus SLCH01. Next base: position 43,522 of record CAZRWT010000015.1, on the reverse strand, counting down.
CTTCATGGAGGACGGTCTGCTTGGCCGTTGGGAAGAAATTACAGAAGATCTGCAAAGAATCCCTTCTCTAAGCATGATCGAGCTTTTCAAATTCGCGGCCCGGTGGAACAAAAATACCGAAGATCTGGAACAGGACATCCAATGCATGAAATTTTGGATGCGCGATGTTATTCTTTCTTCACTCTTTGTGGAGCATGAGCCCGTACTTCCACTCAATCCACACGTCCTCCAGGCCCTTCATGGAGAAAGTACGGAAGCTCTTTTGGAAATTTATGATGCACTCGAGGCAGCCACATGGCACCTTTCGGTCAATGCCAACAAGCAATTGATCATCGAAGGCCTGTGCCTCACCATAAGGAATATTTTTCATGGAAAAAGTAATAGGAATCAGGTTTCGCAAATGCGGCAAGATATATCATTTTGATCCAGGCGATACGTCCGTGAAACGGGGTGATTTCGTGATGGTAAAAACGGAGCAGGGCGTGGGACTGGGAGAAGTGATCGAAGGCCCCTATCCCAGGGATCAACGGGTACACCCATTGGAAATCAAAAAAATCGAAAGACTCGCCGCCCCGGACGAAATTCAAACGCATGCTCACAACCTGTCCATTGAACTGGATGCCCGTAATTATTGCCAGGAGAGAATCGAAGCCCATAAACTGGACATGAGCCTGGTGGACGTGGAATATTTTTATGATGGCAGCCGCATCATTTTTTACTTCACATCCGATGGCCGTGTTGATTTTCGTGAGCTTTTAAAAGACCTGGTGCGCAGGCTCAGAACACGGGTCGAGCTCCGCCAGATAGGTATCCGTAACCAGGCAAAAATGGTAGGAGGACTGGGCAGTTGCGGTCGTGCTCTTTGCTGTTCGAGCTTCCTCAAAAGCTTCCAGGCAGTATCCATAAAGATGGCCAAGGAACAGAACCTCAGTCTCAATCCCACCAAGATATCGGGGGCATGCGGACGCCTCATGTGCTGCCTCCAATACGAATACGAAACCTATAAGGAACTCAAGAAAGACATGCCCAAGCTGGGCAAAAAAATCGATCTGCCCGAAGGACGCGGCAAGGTCATTCGGCAAAACATTTTCGACCGGATCATCACCGTGCTCCTGGAAGACGGCAAGGAACTGGAAGTCAAACTGGAGCCCATATCCCAGGAATCATGATCCCCCATCCTACCCCATCAGATACAGAAGGAATATTCATGGAGCGCTTTTACGTCACCACGCCCATTTACTATGTCAATGCGGAGCCTCACATCGGCCACGCCTACACGACCATTGCGGCCGATGTCATGAATCGTTTTCAAAAGCTCACGGGCAAAAAGACCTGGTTTCTCACGGGCACCGACGAGCACGGCGACAAGATCATGCAGGCCGCCGAAGCCGCCGGCGTGGACCCCAAAACCTACGCGGACCGCATCAGTGCAATGTTCCGTGATACCTGGCCCGGACTGAATATCACCAACGACCATTTCATCCGCACCACCGATCCCCGGCACATGAAGACCGTTCAGTACATTTTGCAGAAAGTTTACGATTCCGGGGACATTTATTTCAGCACCTACAAGGGCCTCTACTGCGTGGGGTGCGAAAGGTTCTACACGGAAAAGGAACTGGTGGACGGCAAGTGCCCGGACCATGACAGGGAGCCCGTGGAGAGGGAAGAAGCCAACTACTTCTTTCGCATGGGCAAGTACCAGGACTGGCTCATCGACCACATCAACTCCCACGAGGATTTCATCCGCCCCGAACGCTACCGCAACGAGGTGCTTTCCTTCCTCAAGGACAAACTGGAGGACCTTTGCATTTCGAGGCCCAAGGAACGACTCCACTGGGGCATCCCCCTCCCCTTCGACGACCGCTACGTCACCTATGTGTGGTTCGACGCCCTCATCAACTACGTGTCGGCCCTCGACTACCCCGACGGACCCATGTTCCATGAATTCTGGCCCACGGCCCAGCACACCATCGCCAAGGACATCCTCAAGCCCCACGGCATCTACTGGCCCACCATGGCCAAAGCGGCGGGCTTTCCCCCCTACAAACACCTCAATGTGCATGGATACTGGAGAACGGCCCAGGGAAAAATGAGCAAGAGCCACGGGACGGTGGTGCGCCCCCTCGACCTGGCCCCCCTCTACGGAGTGGACGCCTTCCGCTATTTTCTCATGAGGGAAATGGTCTTCGGCCTCGATGCCGTCTTCAGCGAAGACGCCCTCGTGCAAAGACTCAATTCGGATCTGGCCAACGACCTGGGGAATCTCTTCAGCCGCACCACGGGCATGACCAACCGCTACTTCGAGGGCAAAATCCCCCCCTTCGGCGCTTCGCCGGACGAGCAGGACCGCGCCCTCATGGCCCAGGTGGAAAGCTCACGGGAACAATGGCTCACGGAAATGGAAAAGCTCGCCTTCCACAAAGCGCTCATTGCCCTGTGGGAAGCCATCAACGCAGCCAACAAGTACGTGGATCAGGCAGCCCCCTGGACCCTGGCCAAAAACCCCGAGGACCTTCCCCGCCTGCAAACGGTCCTGCGCACTCTCCTGGAAATCAACAGGGTGACGGCCGTGCTCGTCAGCCCCTTCATGCCCGAAACGAGCGAAAAAATGCTCGATCGGCTGGGAGTGGGCAGAAAAGCCCATGACCTGCGCCTGGATGAAGACGCCAAATGGGGAGCACTGACGGAAGGCATGCCCGTGAGCAAGGGCGAGGCCCTCTTTCCCAGGGTGCAGAAAGAAGCTCCCAAGGAAGAAAAATCCCCCAAGAGCCCGGGAAAGCCCAAGGCTCCCAAGGAAGCTTCCAAGAAACTGAAGGAAGCTCCCACACCATCGGCGGAAACCAGTGCCCCGGCTCAGACACAGGAAAGCCCCCAGACCGTCACGCTGGATCATTTCAAACAAGTGGACCTGCGCACGGGCATCGTCAAGCACGCCGAACGGGTTCCCAAATCGGACAGGCTGTTGCGCCTCATTGTGGACATCGGTGAGGAACGTCAACTGGTGGCGGGTATCGCTCAAACCCACAGCCCCGAAGACATGCCCGGAAAGCAGGTCATCGTGGTGGCCAACCTCAAGCCCGCCAAAATCATGGGCGTGGAATCCCACGGCATGGTGCTGGCCGTGAAAGACGGCGACACGCTGCGCCTCGTGACCACGGAAAACCCGGTGCCCCCCGGACTGAGAATTTCTTAGAAGCTGTCTGAAAATTCTCTTGTTCCCAAGCTCCGGCTTGGGAACAAGAGAATTGGTACGGCACCGCCTGAATAGTGATAATCGGATATACCGGGAAAATGGCAAGTCGGGTTGAGAGAAGCGAAATACCACCGACACTTCCCCATGTCCATTTCGTCCACTTTGTCCATCATGTCCACAGCTCTCCGGACAGAACGGCATTTTTCAGACAGCTTCTTAGAAGCTGTCTGAAAAATGTGGGTTCGACTGGATGATCAATGATATAGGGTGGGCACAACGCTTTATCGTGCCCACAAGAAGGAACGTGCGGGAATCCCAAACGCTCCATCAGTTTATTTTTGAATCGAGATTGGATTGAACGGTCGAGTTTTTTCCATTCTTTTAAAGCTGTTGGAAGAAATTTGAGCCTATAGTTCATCAAGGGTCACTTCTATTGCTGTTTCTTTTTCGTGTTGGCGTTCTTTAACGACCAGTCCAAGTTGATAATCCTCGAGTTTTTCCAGCATACGTTCGTAGGTTCCCGCAGGAACCAGATATGCTGTTGGTTTATTATGGTTCAAGATGGCGATAGGCTCGCCTTCCGACTGCTCGATAAGCGCGGAAGGATTCTTCTTCAGCTCCGAGATACTGGCGGAACATCTTGCCAAAACAGCTTCCATTTTGCACCTCCATATAAAAAGCCCCCTAAAATATCTTATTATAGGAGCCTCTTGCAAAAGTCTCTTTGCGTCATTCCGGCGGAAGCCGGAATCCAGATTCTATGAGGTTTCCTGGACCCCGACTTTCGCCGGGGTGACGGTTTTCAGGACTTTTGCAAGAGGCTCATAGGACACAAATATGGTCACAACACAAGATATTCTTTCCGTCAATCAACGCCTTTTCCACCGGGCAGCGAAAAATCCATCCACATCATGGCGATGGGGCCATGTCCTCACAAAATGCCCACGGGTAAAGCCGGTTTCCCCGGCAGACCGCAGGCCGGACAAGATATCGGCCGCATTCTCCAGTTGAAAATCATCGTGCTCCCGGCCGAATGCTTCCGCCACCCCTTCGTTTTCCTCGTTGAAGATGGTGCATGTGGCGTAAACGAGCACCCCGCCCTTTTTGACCAGAGTGGACGCCTGGTGTAGCAGCTTCTTTTGGAGTTGGGAAAACCGGTAGGGGTCCTTGATGTGTCGCCGCCACTTGATATCCGGTTTTCGTCGAAGGGCCCCGAAGCCGGTGCATGGAGCGTCCAGGAGGACCCGGTCAAAGAGCCCCGTTTCTTTGGGGTCGAGTTCCAAAACATCTTTGGCCAGGGTGGAAAGGATGGTGAGCGATTGCCGGGCGGCGTTTTCCCCGAGAGCTTCCAGCTTCCAAGCCGCTTCGTCCACAGCCAGGATTTCACCACGATTTTCCATGAGTTGAGCCAGGTGCGTTGACTTACCTCCGAATCCCGCGCAGAGGTCCAACACCCGTTCTCCTGGCTGCGGGGCCAACAACATCGAGACCAGTTGGGACGCTTCGTCCTGGGCCTGTATCCACCCTCCCTTAAAGGCTTCCAGCCCTCCCAGGTCCTGGCGCAGGCCCCTCATGCGCACGGCCCCTTCCAATACCGGGGACATACAGACATCCACTCCCTGCTTCTCAAGAGACCGGACCAGGTCGGCGGTGCTTCCTTTCAAGGGATTGACCCGCACCACCAGCGGGGCCACTTCATTGGATGCCCGGCAGAAAGCCGACGTCTCCTCCCATCCCATTTCCTGAAGACAGCGCCGCACGAACCAGAGCGGGTACGAAGCCGTCACCGCCAGATATCCCGCCGGGTTCGATTCCCGTGACGGCCAGTCCCACCGGTCTTCCCGGCGAATGGCTTCCCGAAGGACCCCGTTCACGAACCCTGTGACGTGCTTGGGAAAGGATATCCCGGCCGCTTTGACCGCCTCGTTGACGGCGGCATGATGCGGAATTTTATCCAGGAAAAAAATCTGGTAGAGCGCCACCCTCAGGAGAATACGGGCTCCGGGAGCAATTTTGTCGGGCCGTACCCGGCTCAGGGCATCGATGTGCCAGTCGAGCCTCCCCCGCCACCTCAGAACCCCGTACACCAGTTCCGTGAGCAGGGCTTTTTCCCGCTCGTCGAGAAGAGGGTGCCGGGCCAGGACTGCCCGGATCATGCGATCCGGGTGCGCGGCCTTTTGTTCCAGGTGCAGGAGAATCTGGTGAGCGAGCCCACGGGCATCGATCATGACCTGCCCTCCCTCATGGAAACCACATCCCGCAGCACCGCGTCCACGTGATCGAGGGCCACTCGAGTGTTGAAACAAGGGCCGAAGGGACGTTCGTTGAAAATGCCGTACACGGGCAGGGGCGTGGTGTCTTGAATGCCGCTGGTGAGGTCTCGTTCACAGGCCACGGCGATGATGAGGTCCGGCCGTTGCATCATGACCGTGCGCCGCGCCGAGGTGCCCCCCGTGGCCACGGCCATGTTGATGTCATACTTTTGGGACATTTCGAGAAGGTCCTTGATGACGCATTTTCCACACCGTTTGCAGTTTTGCACATTGTGAGTGATCTTCACGGGGCAATCGGCGTTTTGCAGGCAGTGGGGCAGCAGAAGGAGGACATTTTGGGGGGGCCGACCGTTGCGGCACTGGGCCATGACCAGTTGATTGTTCACGGCCACGAAAGCGTGCTGCACTTCTTCCTTGCGCATCCCCACGGCTTTGCCCACCGTCACGAGCACGGGCAGCAGAAAGCGCGTGGTGAAACTGCGAAGCTTGAGGGAAAAGGGAACATCACGGCCCAGGAGGAACACGACGGCCAGGAGACCGATGGCAAGGATCACCACGGCAGCCAGAATCCCAACACTCGATGCCACAAACCAGGGCAGCAGGTGGTGGATGCGTTCGAGCCCGTAGTAAGGCACCCAGAAGGCAAGGGCCAGGACAACGAGAAGCAGAGTCCCCGTGAGCAAAAGGAGAGAAACGATGGTGACCCGGGCAGGCCGCCACATGGATTTGTCGACTTCTTTTCGTTCGTTTTCAGAATCGGATGATGACATGCTCCGGACGATCCGTTTTTCTATCGGTCATACAACCTAATGGCCCATGATATCGAAGTCCCCGGGAAAACCGGAAACTCAGTGGAAACAAGCCCCTTTTGCCATGGGACGCCCCCGGAGAAACTCGTGAGCCTCCAGGCGGCGCTGGCCTTCCAACTGGAGCATCCCCACGGCCAGGGCCCGTCCATCACCGCCAAACAGCACCAGCCCTTCCTTCGAGGAACCCACCACCTCGCCGGGCACGCCCTCACCCGCCCATGGGAGCAGAGATGCTTGAAAAAGCTTGACCCTTTTTTCGTCCAAGAGCCCGTACGCACCGGGGAAAGGGTCAAAAGCCCGGATGCGGTTGACAATGTTCGCGGCAGACTCGTCCCACCGAATACGCCATTGGTCCTTGGTGATAGGAGGAGCGTGTGTGGCCAGGGCATCATCTTGGGGCATCGCCTGAATTTTTCTGCGGACCCATTTTTCGAGGGTGGGGATGAGGAGGTCCCGCCCCATGACGGAAAGCCTGTCGTGGAGAACGCCCAGGTTGTCCGAAGGGGCGATGGGCAGTTCTGCCATGGACAATATGGGGCCCATGTCCATGCCCGCATCCACCAGCATGATGGTCACACCCGTAACCGCGCATCCATCGAGGAGCGCATGCTGCATGGGGGCCGCTCCCCGGTATTGGGGCAGGAGGGATGCATGCACATTGAGAACCCCCTGGGGAAACAGGTCCAGTATCTTTTGAGGGAGAATCCGACCATAAGCCACCACCACCGCGCACGGGGCATGGAAGGAAAGCAGATGCCGGGCCACTTCCTCTTCTCGAAGGCGCACGGGCTGATAGACGGGAATACCCCGCTCCTCGGCCAGCCGCTTGACGGGAGAAGGCGTCAGCTTTTTCCCCCTGCCGCTGGGCCGATCCGGCTGAGTGACCACCAGCGCCACATCGGCCCCCGCGGTCAGAAGTCCTTCGAGGGTGGGAACGGCGAAATCGGGAGTTCCCATGAATATGAGACGGGGCAATTTCCCCATGAATGTGTTTCTCCTCACCAGGCCGTTTCGGCCGGTTGTTTGTTCATCTTTTTCTTCCATCGTCGCTTGAAGAGATCTCGAGCCACCATACCAATGCGATCAATAAAAAGCTTGCCGTCCAGATGGTCCATTTCATGCTGGAGGGCAACGGCCAGAAGACCATCCGCATGAATTTCCACGGGCTGGGCATGCTGGTTCAACCCCTGCACGGTAACCCTCTCGTAACGCCTCACCCGGTGGAAATAATCGGGAACGCTCAGGCATCCCTCTTCACAAATGTATTCACCATCGGCGGCCACCAGTACCGGATTCATGAGAACGATCAGGCCGTGTTCGTAATCGGGTTTCTGAAGGTCGATGACCAGAAGTCGGTGCAGCTTTCCCACCTGGTTGGCGGCGAGGCCGATTCCAGGAGCGTCGTACATGGTTTCGACCATGTCGTCAATGAGCTTGCGAAGCCCGGAACCCACCGCCTCGACAGGCTCGGCCGTTTTGCGAAGGACGGGATCGGGATAGGTGCATATTTCAAGAAGAGCCATGGAACTTGTCCTTAGATTTATATGGTTTTCGACAACAGACGGCAAAGAGTAATCGACCTGCAAGGCTGTCCGTGACGCACAAGGGTTTTATTCTATACATTCACTCTCTGAATTTCAACCAAACGGCAAGGACGACAATTCTCATGCACGGCAGGCACAAATACACTTCACATCAAAGAAGCGCTTTAAAGATTTGCCTTTTCGGGCAATACTGAGAAGTGTCATAGAACATCCATTATTGAGGTGTAGTATGTTGTTTGGGCTTCTTTGACGGAGCCGCTATATTTCCTAGCAACAAAGTATTGAAGTTGCCTATTGATTTGCTTTAAGGAGACGCGAATTGAAGATCGGTCCCGGCCAGTTGGAATACTTTCGCAAGGAACCCACCCTCTCTTCACTTTCCCTCATATCCCGGCGCGAGAGGAGTCCGGACGGGTTGGACGTGACCGTCATCATCCCGGCCATGAACGAGGAAGAATCCATTTTCTCCGTGGTTTCCAGAGTACACCGTGTCATGAAGGAAGTGAACATTTCCTACGAGATTCTCGTGGTGGACGACGGATCGACAGACCTTACGGGTGAAGCGGCCAAAACGGCCGGGGCTCGAGTCATCCACCACCCTTACACCATCGGCAACGGAGCAGCCGTCAAGACGGGCATCCGACACGCCCTGGGCAGAAACCTGGTCATGCTCGATGCCGACGGCCAGCATTCCCCCGAAGACATCCCCCGGCTGTTGGAAGGTTTAAAGGAATATGACATGGTGGTGGGAGCCCGCACCAGAGAATCCGAAACACATTTTCACAGGAGGCTGGCCAACGGCATTTACAACGCTTTCGCCTCCTATGTTTGCAGACGAAAGATCGAAGACCTCACTTCAGGGTTCCGGGCCATGAGCGCCCATATCGCTCGAGAATTCGTGCCCCTCCTGCCCAACTCCTTCTCTTATCCCACAACCATCACCCTGGCCACGATCCGTTCTGGCTACAGTCTCAAGTACGAACCCATCGTGACGGCAAGGCGGCACAAGAACAGCAAGAGCAAAATCAAGCTGTTCAAGGACGGGTCCCGTTTTTTTCTCATTCTGTTCAAGATCACGACGCTTTTTTCCCCCCTGAAAATCTTCCTCCCCATCAGTCTCATCACCTTTCTTACCGGCCTGGGATACGGACTTTACAAGGTTTTTGTGCTGGATGGGCGCTACGGTCCCACAGCGGCCATGCTCATGGTCATTGCCGTGCTCATGTTCCTCATCGGTCTCGTTTCCGAGCAGGTGGCACAACTCAAGTTCGACAGGAGTGATCACTGGATGGACAAGGGGGATTGAATTTTCAATCCCCCCCAAAAAAACGCTTGACAATGCCGGTGCAAATCGCCAATCATCGTCACGTCATTGAAGTGGAAGATCAGAAGGAACTCGATAAAGAGAAAAACTCATCATGACCCAGGCAAACGACAGACGATTTTACAGCTTTTATTTTGGCTATTATTATTTTCATGGGAAGGGTCTGTCTATGGCGTGATGTGTTTGAAATGAAGGAAAGTATTGAAAGCCGCGGGCAGACCTGAAATGGAGCCCGCGGCTTTTTGCGTTTCAAGGGGCTGGATTTGAAAACGGTTTTCAAATCCGTTCCCCATTTAGTCCTTATCGATGTCACAAGAAAGGGAAAACAAAAATGACCATCCTGGGTAAGCACATTCGCATGGAACGCATCATGGACAGGAACTCGGGCAAAACCATCCTGGTACCCCTGGATCACGGTGTTTCAGTGGGTCCCATCGACGGACTCATCGACATCAAGGAGGCCGTGGACCTGGTGGCGGCGGGGGGAGCCAACGCCATCATCGAGCATAAGGGACTCGTTGGAGCGGGCCATCGCAGAAAAGGGGCCGACATCGGGCTCATCATCCATCTTTCAGCATCCACCACCCTCTCTCCACATCCCCATTCCAAAACACTCGTCTGCTCCGTGGAAGAAGCCATCAAGCTCGGTGCCGATGCCGTGTCCATCCACATCAATATCGGTGACGAGCAGGAAAAGGAAATGCTCCACGATTTCGGCCGGGTTGCCTACGAAGCACGCACCTGGGGAATGCCCCTCGTGGCCATGGTTTACCCACGGGGTGAGAAAATCAAGAACGAATACGACGTGGGAGTGGTCAAGCACGCCGCTCGCGTGGCATCCGAAATGGGCGCGGACATTGTGAAAGTATCCTACACCGGTTCCCCTCAAACCTTCCGGGAAGTGGTAGCCGGTTCGACCATCCCCGTGGTGATTGCGGGAGGCCCCAAAATGAATTCCGACCGGGAAATCCTGGAGATGGTGCATGGAGCCATGGAGGCGGGGGCGGCAGGAGTGTCCATCGGACGCAACGTGTTCCAGCACAAAAACCCCACTCAGCTCGTGAAGGCCATGGCCGCCATCATCTTCGAAGACGCGACTGTGGATACGGCTCTGAAGGTGCTGGGCTGAACCCCGAGGCTATTTCCAAACCGGTTGACTCTCCCGGGAACGCCGAGCCCCAGCTCGGTTGGACCTTGAAGGGGAGAGCATGCTGCAACCCGCAAAATATATGCACAGGCAAACCCTTGCCGAGCTGGGGCTCGGCGTTCCCGGAAAGGGACTTTTCCCGAGGATGTTTGTTTTCGGAAATCGCCTAAAAAAATTCCGGACAGGGAAACAGGAGCGTACACCATGCGACAAATATGGGTCAGGGTTGACCCCTGGGACAAGGACCTGGTCACCACCGCCCTCGAGGGGGGAGCGGACGCCGTCATGGTCCCCGAAGGATACTCGGCCAAAGTGAAGGAATTGGGGGTGATCGACACGGTTGCCGAAGACGGAGACATCAAGATGGACGAGGACGCGGTGTTCTTCAACGTCACGTCCGGTGAAGACGAAGAGGAAATCGTCCGCTTGAGCCGGGACCGGTGGGTGATCCTGAGCTTTTCCGACTGGACCGTCATTCCCGTGGAAAACCTGATCGCCAAGAAAGCAAAGAACATCATCGTGGAGGTCGATAACCTGGAAGATGCGGAAACGGCTTTCGGCATCCTGGAAAAAGGCGTGGAGCGCATCCTGTATGTGCCGGACAACGCCGCGAACCTGAAAAAGGCCCTTGCGAAACTCAAGGCCAAACCCGAGCACACGGACCTCCAAATTGCGGAAATCATCGAGGTCAAACCCCTCGGCATGGGAGACCGGGTGTGCGTGGACACCTGCACGCAAATGGGACTTGGCGAAGGCATGCTCGTGGGCAACGCAAGCTCCGCCCTCTTCCTGGTGCATGCGGAAAGCGTGGCCAACCCTTACGTGGCTCCCAGGCCTTTCAGGGTCAATGCGGGAGCCGTGCATGCCTATACCCGCGTTCCGGGAGGGAAAACCCGCTACCTCTCCGAACTTGCCGCAGGCGATTCGGTACTGCTGGTCAACCACAGGGGGGAAACCGTCCAGGGCATCGTGGGCCGTCTGAAAATCGAAAAGCGCCCCCTCATGCTCATCCGGGCCAGGGTCCAAAACCGGGAAATCACCACCATCGTCCAAAACGCCGAAACCATCCGCCTGACCTCCCCCGAGGGAAAACCCGTGTCCGTGGCGGTGCTCAAACCCGGAGACCAGGTACTGGTGGCTCTGGAAGAAAGCGGGCGGCATTTCGGCATGAAAATCGACGAACAGATCACGGAGAAATAGCCCGACGGCTCAGCCCATGTTTCTGTCCAACCTGCTTCCATCCTTCATCAAGACCAACCCCGGTCTGGCCCTGTACGCTTTCATGACAGTAGCCGCATCGGGGTTCGGCCAGACTTTTTTCGTTTCCGTCATGGGCGGGGAAATCCGGTCTGCCTTCGACCTTTCCCACACGGCCTACGGAAGCCTTTACAGCGCCGCCACCCTCCTGAGCGCCGCCCTGGTGCTGCGCCTGGGAGGGCTGGCGGACACCTGGCCCCTTTCCCGAGCCACCCTGCTCGCCGCAGTCTGCCTGGCTGCCGGATGTCTCATCATCGGGACCGCCTCGGGACTGCCGGCGCTGGGAGTGGGCTTTTTGCTCATCAGGTTTGGAGGCCAGGGTTACATGACCCACCTGGGCATGACCACGGCCGCCCGTTACTTTCCCACGGGCCGAGGCAAAGCCGTCGCCATGGCTGCCGCCGGTTTTCCCTTCGCGGAAGCCGTCCTGCCCGCAGCGGCAGTCTTGGTGATGGGGATTTGGGAATGGCGTTGGGCCTGGATTTGCGGTGCCGGCCTGCTTATGATCGTCATTTATCCTCTTTTATGGACCCTCAGCCGGAATGTTGTCCCGCCGGTTCAGGACAGGCGTGCGGCAAGCACGGGAAACCAGGGGGAAGGCTTCACCAGGCAACGAGTCCTGCGGGATCGCGGTTTCTACATGATCCTCCCGGCCACGGTGATCACTCCATTTATCATCACGGCCATTTTGTTCCACCAGGTGGCCATCGCATCCATTCAGGACTGGTCTTTGCGAGTGGTTGCACAGGCTTTTTCCGGGTACGCCACAGGCCACCTGCTCGCATTGCTGGTGGCCGGATTCGTGGTGGACCGGCTCGGGGCGGGACGCGCCCTCCCCCTCAGCCTGGCCCCCATGATCATGAGCCTGACCCTGCTGGGCATGTTCAGCGGAAGCTGGGTACCCCTGGTTTACCTGACTCTCGTGGGCATCACCCAGGGATTCGCCGCCACTTCCGTGGGAGCCATCTGGGCCGAAAGGTACGGGTTCATGCACCTGGGCGCCATCCGCTCCATGGCCCACGCCATCATGGTGGTAGCCACCGCCGCAGCCCCCGTGCTGCTGGGATTGTTCCTCGACATGGGCGTGACCATGAAAACCCTGGCGTTGTGCATGGCATCGGGAGTACTCGGGGTGGCAGTCACAGCCGCCCTGGCACCCAGGCCGACTTCCCCCTCCCATTGAAGATTGCTCACATGAAGCACTCATCCTCCCCGCAGGTCTCCTCGCTCCCACGCTCCAGCGTGGGAACGCATACCTGCACCGCCCATGGGCTACTACCTCCCCCTTGTTCCACCATTGCGCAAATAGCCGTTGACATCTTAAGATGAAGCACCCAGTGCCTTGCGCTTCAACACCAAAACCCGAGGTCGTGCGCCCTTTTCCAGGGAAAAATCCAGGCCCGCCCGGAAAATCTCCGGCATGTAGAAGCGTGCGGCATCATCTTTTCCCCTGTCTTCATAAATGACACCCATGTCTTCCAGAACCCTCACCGTAGCCTGGTCCATGCCAAACCGATCAAGTGTGAAAGGAATCTTACGGTCCGACGGCGTAAAGGAAGAAGTGATCCCATCAACCCATTTTCTGAATTCCGGATACTCTTCTTTTGCCTCCTTCACTTTCTTCAGGCTACAAGGCACCAGTGCCCGCCGCAGGGATTGAGGAGGAAGCAGGCGACTGGATGCCCACTTTTCAAAAGCGACATCTCCGGGACTCTGAAAGGTGATTTCGGCGGCGTGAAACAAGAATCGCACGATATCCCTTGCCTGAAGCCGCCCTTTGAAATCCGTCAGAGCTGCGAATACCCAATTGATTGTGTAGGCTTCGTTGGAATTGTCCGAACCGAGTTTCTTTCCCCATAGCCGTTCAAGTCGTCGGCTGAGATCATCCCGGCCCAGGCTTTCGATCTCTTCTTCTTTCGCACCGATCACCCCCGCCTGGCTGCAAATCCAGAAAACGAGCTTCCGAAACGAGTCTTCATCCCAGGAGAGATCATAAGCACGATAGAGATTTTCAAACTGCGCCGAATTTTGGGTTACCGCATAATGGATGAAATCGCGGCGAACAAAAACGATGAGCCCCATATTCGCCTGCCTGATTTCCGACAGTCTTCCAGGTAGATCAATAAGGGCCTTAAAAGCCGTTTGCTGCGCCGGGTCGGAAGAGATGTGCGCAAAAACATCTTCCAAGCCATCGAACAGAAAGATGATCCTGATCCCCTTGTTCTTGAGTTCCCGGTTGATATCCGCCAGTCTGTTCGAATGCCCTTCGCCCGATGCGAGTCCTATGGATTTGGCGATTTCATCGATCCAAAAAGTGGTCCAGTCCAGTTCCGTGGCTCTTGCGTCATGGAGCTTTGTGTTGATTCTGTCTCGGCATTCCGAAGGTGAGAATTCCGGGCAGGTATCCTCGACAGCACCTCTCACTCCAGCTCTGGCCTCTTGTATGATGCGCCTTGCCTCATCTTTAAGGCCATTGGACTGAAGAAGGGGGAAAATGAAGGTCTGTGATTCAGGTTCCACCCCCTCTTTGACCACGTGGCTCAGGAACCTTTCCCATGTCCTGAACTGAGACAACTGTATGTAGTTGAAAGTTTTACCGGCTCCCTTGGCGCCGATGGAAACGACACGCGGCAATTCATCACGAAACCGGCTCGCCAGGTTTTTTAAAGGTTCCGTGATCAGCAGGCCCTTTCCCCGGCCGTTCTCGGCAAATTCATACTGTCCGCACACTTCTTTGAGCCTGCGCACCTCGTCGAGCGAACCCGTTCCCGGCATTTCCGATGTGGTGGCCGTATCCACCGGATGGACCAGTTGACTTTCGGCCCATTCCCTTGCCGTTTTCATGATCGAAGTGGGGGCGAGCTTGAGTCGTGCGTCTTCCCAAGCGTTGATGTAGAGAAGCTCTTCGTTGAAATCCGTTTCCAGTATCTGCAATCTCCCGGCATAGACATTGTCATCACCGGATTCGACGTAGGAAGACCGAAGCCTCACAAGGGAATTCTCGAAATCCGGCAATTGTCTGAATTCCGGCTTCAACATGCTCACGATGAGGTGCGGATCATCATAACCGGCATCAACATCCGTCGTCTCCGACTCGGGAGGAGCAAACCGGCTTATCTGATCGATCACGAGACTCGATCCGCTCACGGACTGTTCGGCAATGGTCGTCACGATATAGCGCTGGATGCGAGGATCGAAAATGAGGGGGCTGGATATCTCGCTCAATCCGGCTCGAAGATCCAGTAGAACATAATCCGCTCCCACCGCCCGGCCCAGACGATGGACGGCATCTCCACACTCCCAGGCGCCTTCCGGGCTTCGAGCCAGGTGTTCCGGCAAGACGGGCGTATCGAGAAGCTGTTTATCGTCGAGGCAGGCAGGCAGCATATACCATGTGGATTTTCCTTCCGTTTTGGGAGCCTTTTTCACTTCCTTTGCGAACAAATCGAGGGTCTCGTCCCTATCGAGAGGCAAGTAATGGTAAACTTCGAGGAAGTCCAGAAACGAAACGGAAGGCTGCTGCTTTTCCCTGCGATTCCAGTAAGTGAGACCCGGCGCTTCCAAATCCGCATCGATGACCAGCACCTTCATCGCCCGCCCGATTTCCCTGGCCCGATCCAACAGGGCAAAAAGGAAAGCCGACAGGTGCAGCGTGCGACCGACGCCTCCCTTGAAGGAATAAAAAGTGAGCAATCGAGGGCCATCGGCAGGGAACGGATTCGGGAGCCGGACATTGGCGGGCGGCTCCCCTTCACCATCGAGATTGCCAGTAAAGTAGGCGATTTCCTTCCAAAAAGGCCGCACGAAAAAATCAACTTCGACGCTCTTTTCTCCGGAAATGAATTCCACCGGCAACACAGCATCGCCAAAATCGAGCTGAATGGCCGACTGCTCTTCCAAATACCATTCGCCAAACCACTCCTTGAGAGTCCGTCTTGCGTTTTCCACTTGCTCCGGTCGCTCCACTCCCATCTCAAGGGCATCGGAATAACAGCCGATCCTGACGATTCCATCCGGAAGCCGACTTCCATATCCGGTTTTTTCTCGGATAATTCGCTTCACATCAAGCCATGTCAGCAACTTCGAGAACCTCATCGCAACTCTCTCTTGATCCATTGGGATATCAGCAGCAATTGCTTTTCCAACATCTCGTCGGTGACCTCACCGACGGCACATCCGCCATATCTCCACATTTGATTGATCTGGCCGGTGTTCACATGGCGCTTTTCTCGATTTCTCCCGGCACCCGCCACATCACGCATCCAAACCGGACGAGGCAACCGCAGTCGTCCGTCCGCGCCCAAACAATCCAACAGCTTGTTGATGTCATGTTGCGCTTCGGTGATTTCCGAAAAATAGTCGGTTCGGTTGTTTCTTTTGCCGCCTTTCTTCATGATCATCGCTTTCAAGCCGCATTCCACAGCGTAGAACAAAAGCAACCTGTGAGCATTGCTTCTTTTTGTCTGACCCGACGCCGACAGATTGTCTCTCCAGGCTCTTTCCAATTCCCGATCTGTAAAAGGGATCGCCATTTCCTTCCCTTCGATCTCTACGGTTGTTGTTTCAGCCCTACCCGGAGCCTGGAGAAGGACAACTCCCGAAAGTAAGCCGTGGTATCCCCCTTGCTCCACAGCCCCACATAGCCCGAAACAGCTTGCGGAGCCGTGAATCGCAGGAGTGGACGGCCGGCCAGAAAGCCCGTGACGGCTTTTCCCTCCACCGACACTTCGAGATGGAGCCACTGCCCCATGGGGATGTCGGCCTTGACGCGCTCCCGAAAATGGCGGGCATTGTTGATGAATTCCAGGAGTTGCAGTTCCCCGGCCGCAGCATCGGCCGCCAGGACCAGGCAGTTGCCCACATTCCAAATGCCAAAGGCCAGTCCGGCGGCCAGGTCCACGCATCCGCCGCCGATCCGGGCATGGACCCCGATGCGCCCGTCTTCATGACGACTGTCCCGCTTCACGGCCACGGGATAGTAATGGAGGGCCTGCCGGTTTTCCAAAAACTTCCGATACCGGCCCCCCAGGACCGTTTCCAGGGTGTTGTGCAACGAACAGGAAATGGTTCCCGTCATGCTCGATCCGTCCTGGACGATGACCGTCTCCCCTTCGAGTTCCGTATGCGACCATTCGCCCACCGATGCGTAAAAACCGGGAAGGCGCGTTTCGGAGCGCCCCAGAAAATCGTAGTCTCCCTGAAAGAAAAGGTCGGTCAGGGTTTCCACTTCGGCCTGGTTGGGAATGGCGAGATCGAGCAGGCGGCTGCATCCCAGGAGGCGTCCGGTCTGGTCGAGCACCTCTTCCATGCCGCGAGCATCCAGCCCTCTGAGCCCCGCCTGGAGCATGTCTCCTCGAATTTCCACGCTGTAGCCCAAACGAGTCAGGACTCGAGACAGGAATTCCATGCGCAGGGCCTTGCCCGTGCCGGTGCCGGCTCCGCCCGCAAACTGGAGCGAGAGGGTGTTGGCGTCGGAATCGTCCGAACAGAGCGCTTCGAGGTTCGAATAATGATAGCCGAATTTTACACTGAGGTTGAGATAGTCCCGGGACACCAGGGCGTAGGAATCCACCTTGGGGGGCCTGGCATTTTCCGGACCGATGCTGCCGGCCATGAGGGCCATGAAGTTGGCGCCGCTGAGCCCCACGTCTCCCGACCAGGTGATGCCGGGATGGGTGAATCCCCGCCACAGGGCCGTCATGGGCCTGGAACGAATGTGTTCGGACAGTATTTCGTCGCAGGTGGTCAGGCCCGGAGCCAGCCCTCCGCCCAGGTCGATGAAATACAGGGACAGGGGAATGTTGGCGCTCATTTTTTGAGAAACCACGGAAGAATCGGCAAGCCTGGACAGGTTGAACATCTCGACCATGGCTTTTTCGTGGGCGAAGCGAATCAGGTCGTGCAGCGTGCGGCAGCCGGCGGGCGTGAATTCGGGAGCTTCGGGATCGGTCAGGTTCAATGGGGACATGCGGTCCAGCAATTTCCGGAGGTAGCGACCGATGGGACCGCGTTCCTCATCGTGGCGGCGTTCCGGAAGTTTCTTTTCCAGTTCCGGTACCAGGCCGGAATACACCTTCCCTTCATGAGCCACCAGGGTGATTTCCATGCCTTCGGCGATCAAGGCCGTGGCTTCGCGGGTGTCCATGAGAGCCGGCACACGGTGTTCGCGGGCCACCGAAGCCAGGTGACTGGCCGCTCCCCCCAGGTCCGTGATCAGCCCGCGCACCCGGCCCATGGCCGGGGCCAGTTCGGGCGAGGCCGTGCGTGCCACCAGGATAGCACGTTCCAGTGTTTGGGCCTTCAACCCGGACACGGCGTGAACCGCCACGCCCGACACGGCTCCGGGTGAAGCCGTCCGGCCTCCCGAAAACAGCAGCTCCAGGTGGGAAACGTCCGGCAATGGGGATGCATCGCCATCACCGCCGGCGTCCATCCCAAGAGGGCGAGTCTGCAAAAAAAACAGGCGGCCCTGCGTATCTTCGGCCCACTCGATGTCCTGGGGCGCACCGAAATGCCTTTCCATCTCGATCCCTATTTTCACCAGGGAAAGAATGGTTGGTTCCGAAACCACCGGAGACGGCTCCTCACCTTCAATTTCATCGCCCTTGGGCTGAATGCTGATTTGTCGAATCGCGGGAGGCTCCCGGTCCACCAGGAACACGTCCGGGGAAACAGCCCCGCTCACCACCTGCTCTCCCAAACCTGCCGCCGCATCGATACGGGCCTGGCGGGACGCCGGGCGTGCCGGGTCCAGGGTATAGAGCACCCCGCTAGCCCTGGGTTCGATCATGGTGACGGCGGCCACTGCCATGGGAGTGGCCGCGTCGGTGAGCCCGTAACGCAGCCGATAGACAATGGCTCGCTGGGTGTACTTGCTGCTCAAAACCTTTTTGTAGGCCGATTCGAGCCGCTCCCGCTCGACGGACAGGACGCTCGAATACTGGCCTGCAAAAGACGCTTCGGTATCCTCCCCCACGGCGCTGCTGCGCATGGCCAGCCGGAGCGTGCTTCCATGGCCATGGGCAAGTTCCCGGTACCCGTCCCGGATCGCCTCGATCAGCGGCTCCGGCAAGGGAGCGTCCTCGATCTTCTCCCCAATGCGACGACAGAGTTCCCCGACATTGGGGTCATCGGGATCGAAAGCCCCCAGCATTTCATCAATGGGTTCCAGGAGGCCGTTTTCCCGCAAAAACAGATCGAAGGCCGCCGTGGTGATCACAAATCCGTCGGGAGTGGGCAGGCCCAACTGATTGCGGATTCTCGCCAGGTTGACGGCCTTGGCTCCGGCCAGGGAAAGGTGATCCGTGTCCAACCTGGAAAAGGGCAACACGAGAGGTCCGTTGATGGGTTCACGCCTGCGCTCCATCAGGGGAGCCAGGTCCGAGGCGATTCTCTCGAAGGCTTCGGGAAGCCCCGGATAGCGGTTCCCGGCCAATCCGCCAATGGATTCGATCAGCCCGGAAACTCCATCGAGAAGGCTTTGGACACGGCGCTGAATGGATGCCGACGTCGCCAACCCGGCTCCCCTGTCCAGCATCTCCAATTCGGCAAGCCGGCTCAGCGCCCCGTGGTTGTGATTCAAAAAAGCGTCGTAGTGAGAAAATTTCCGGGCGGCAAGACCCGTGGGATCGTCCAGTAACCGGCAAGATTCTGATTTGAAAAGCATGATTCAAAACCCTTTCCACCCAAGAAAATCCATGAATACCAATACAAAGGTTCCATCAAGCACGTCATCGCGGACGATGCCTCACTGCGCGATGACGTTGTTGTCAAGGAAGCTCCCCTGATCATAGTGGGCATGGCCCTTCGGGGCAAGGAAGTGGAGGTGTATTGGGAGGAAATCGCGCAGGCTTGCGACGGGCAAACCGCCGGCGGCTGTTCACGCCTGAACTTTCTTCAGCACCAACTCCAGATCCTTTATACCCACCGGTTTGCCCAGGTAATCGTCCATACCGGCTGCCAGGAATTTCTCCCGATCTCCGGGCTGGGTATGGGCGGTCACGGCGATAATGGGGATGTGCTTGCGCTGTTTCATGGTTCCTGGTTCACGATCCGCCCGCAAACCGTTTTCCTCCCGGTCATCGACTTCCGACTCCCGGATTCGAATCATTTGCGTCGCCTCCACCCCGGTCATGACCGGCATCTGGATGTCCATGAGGATGCAGTCGAAATCTCTCGCCAGGAAAAGATCCACGGCCTCCCGGCCATTGGCTGCCACGGTTACGGAGTGCCCGAGTTTTTTCAGCACTTTGGTCATGAACATCCGGTTAAAAGAGTCGTCCTCGACAAGAAGGATATTCAGGTGCGTTTTGGTCACACCGGGCACGGTAGCGACATGCCCCTTTTTTTCAACGTCCTTTGCGGGAAAAGTAAAGGGCAGGACCACATGGACGGTGGTTCCTTCGCCGACAGCGCTTTCTACGCAGCAGTTTCCATTCATCAGTTCCATGAGCCGCTTGACGATGGAGAGTCCCAGGCCGGCGCCCTGGTAGGACCGGGTAGTGGAGCCGTCCGCCTGGACAAAGGGCTTGAACAGGGTGTGCAGTTTGTCGTCCGGGATGCCGATGCCGGTATCGGAGATCGAGAACATGCCCCGCAGATCGGCGCCCTTGGCCGCAGACAAGGGGGTCAGCCGGATATGGACCGCCCCTTTGTCCGTGAATTTCAGGGCATTACCCACCAGGTTGAACAGGATTTGCTTGACCCGTGTCCCGTCGCCCAGAACGCTTCTCAGCATGGCGGGATCAATGGAAATATCCAGGACAATGCCCTTTTCCCGAGCGCGGAGGGCAAACAGGTCCATGATGGATTCCATGGCCTCGGCGGGATTGAACTCCGACGCAACGAGGACCGGCTTGCCCCCTTCGAAGCTGGAAATTTCCAGGATGTCCGAAAGCAGCCGGGTGAACCGCTGGGAAGATTCGATGGCTGCGGCGACATATCCCTGCTGTTCCGCATTCAGGGGCGTGGTCTGCAAGAGCTGCATCATGCCCATGATCCCGTTGAAGGGCGTGCGCAACTCATGGCTCATGTTGGCCAGGAATTCGGACTTGGCCATATTGGCCGCCTCGGCCTGCTCCTTGGCTGCTACCAGGGCACGTTCGGCCTCCTTGCGACCGGTGACGTCTTGGACAATAGAATGCAGGAGGGTTTTTTCGCCGCTTTGGACGGGGCTGCTGAATATTTCCACGTCGCGAAGAGCGCCGTCCGAAAGCTTATGTTGAGCCTCGAACCTGGCACAGTGGGCGACCATGGCCCGGCGCATCCTGGATTTGATCTCATCCGGAGGCAAAGTGTTGATGTCGGGGACGCTTTTGGTTTTGAGCCGCTCCCTGGACCATCCATAAAAATCCGCAGCGGCCTGATTGGCATCCACAATAGCCGCACTGTCCGGGTCCACCAGCAGTTTGACTGCGGCATGTTGCTCGAAAAGATTGCGGAAAAGTCGTTCACTCCGCTCCAGAGCCTCGCCGGCTGATCGTTTCTCCAGACGTTCCTTGCGCCGTTCCAACGCGGCCTGCACGGACGGCCCCAGGCGCATGATCCGCTCCTTGAGAATGTAATCCCAGGCTCCGGCCTTCATGCACTTCACTGCGGTTTCCTCGTTGATGGAGCCGGTGATGATGAGAAATGGCGTGTCCGGAACGTGCTCCAGGGCCAGCTTGAGCGCGGAGAGGCCGTCGAATTGGGGCATGGAGTAGTCGGAAAGGATCAGGTCCGGTTGAAACGACTCCAGGGCAGCCAGGAAATCCGGGGCGGTTTCCACGACCAGAAAAGTGGATTCGGGCAGAACTTCCCGGACTTCATGCTCCACTATGAGGGCATCCGAAGGCAGATCCTCGACGATCAATACCTTTGTCTGTTCAGGCATGGTTTCTCCTTATTGATGGGTTGATTTCATCCGTTCCCACCGCATCAAGGGTGAAGGAAAAGGTCGCACCTTTGCCCGGTTCACCTGCGGCCCAAACCCGCCCGTCGTGGCGGGAAACGATCTGCTGGACGATGGCCAGTCCCACGCCTGTACCCTCGAATTCCCTGGAGGAGTGCAGACGAGAGAAGACGCGGAAAATCTTGTCCACGTACTTCATGTCGAATCCCGCGCCGTTGTCTCGAACATGATAAACCGTACGCCCGTCTTCTTGTCGCTCAGCACTGATCTGGACCTCCGGACGTTCATTTTTCGACGAGAATTTGATCGCATTGGCCAGCAGATTTTGCCAGACATGGCGGATCAGGCTCGGGTCGGCTTCCGCAGGGGGCAGGTCTTGCACCTGGAAATTCACCCTGGCCGTGTCTTCGGTTGAACTCAATTCCTCGATGATCCCATGGACCACACCCGTCATGTCGATGGATGAAACGTGCATGGCCTTGCGCCCGGCACGGGAAAACGTCAGCAAATCGTCGATGAGCAGGCCCATGGTCACGGCATTGTCACGGATCATGGTACACAGTTTTTTGCCGTCCTCGGAAAGTCCGGCCGCATGCTTTTCCAGCAGGATGCGGGTCAACCCGGTCAACCCCCGCAACGGGGCGCGCAGGTCATGGGACACGGAATAGCTGAACGCTTCGAGCTGCTTGTTGGCCTCTTCCAGTTCCAACGTGCGCTGTTGGACGCGCTCTTCAAGCTCCTGGTTGAGCAGTCGAAGCTCTTCTTCGACTTGCTTGCGCCGGGCGACCTCATGTTCCAGTTGCACCGCGTGGCTTTGGACCTCCTCGTATAGGCGGATATTGTCCATGATCTGCGCGGCCTGATCGGCGAACCCTTGCAGGAGGATGATTTCTTCCTCGTGGAACGTCCGCGCTTCCGTGACGTTCGAGAGGATCAACACGCCGATGGGCCGATTTCCCAGGTGGATGGGCAGATACAGTATGGAACGCAGGTTCAGCAACTCGACGATCTTCTGCTCTTGAGGCGAGAGGGTCGCTGTGGTTGTGTCGGAAATGATCACGGGGGCGTCGGTGTCAAGGGTCCGAGCAATATGGGGGTGGTCGCAGAGCCATGCGCGGCGGTACTGCTCAGGGAGTGTCATGGGTAGAGCGGGAGTGGCGGCAGTCGCCCGAATGAATTCACCCTCCCGCAGATAAATGGCTCCGCTGCCCAGGTTCATGGCCTGGACCGCATTGTCCACCAGGGACTGCATGACCACATGTCGCTCCAGGGATGACGAAACGTCCTGGCTGATCCGCAGGAATGCCGCAAGGCGCTGATTAGTTTCGTGCAGCGTGGCTTCGACCTTCTTGCGGTCGGAAATGTCCACGCAGAATTCCACACAGGTGTTTTCGTCAAGGGAACTGCCGGCAAAGACCATCCATTGCCGCTTTCCGTCCTTGCGCAAATATTCCTTTTCATAGGGGCCGACCCGTCCGGTGGCGTGGAATTTCCGGACTTCCGCGAGACTCACCTCGAAAAATTCAGGCGGTGTCAGCCTCTGCCAGGTCAGGGCGCGGCTTTCCACATCTTCGCGGCTGTAGCCCATCATCTTGAGAAAGGTATCGTTGGCATTCGTCATGATACCCGTTGACAAATCCCAGAACATCACGCCCACGGTTTCGACTTCCAAGATTTTTTGCAGCTTTTCATGATTTGCTTGCAGGGCACCGAGAGCCGTCTTCTGGCGGCGATTGACGGCGATCAACGCGATCAGCAATAGAAGTAAAATGGCGATGCCCACCAGCCCCATGAGCACGGTTTGCTTATATGTCTCCCATAGGGACGGGGGTCTGTTCAGGTAGATCGTATTTTCGGGCAGCCTGCGGACGTCGGCGCCCCAGCATTGCAAGGCTTGCCAATGGAACACGGGGAGGTGGGGGACGTCGAAGGACGTCACCGGATGGGGCAACGGGAGGCACCCTTGCAGATAATCCAGGGCGATGCGCCCGGCCTGCCTGCCCAGCTCGGAGGTGACCACCACGGAACCTCCGGTCAGCCCCTGGGCAATGTGCAAGTCTCGGAAGGCAAATACGGGAATGCCGGCCTTTTCCGCCACCCGGCTCGCCACTTCGGCCGGAACGAAGGAGCGGCCCGTGACATCCTCGAAGTAAGATCCGTAAAAGCCGATGGTACCCTCGGGGAGGTTCGCGACCAGTTCCGGCATGTCATCGTAGGGGAGGTGGGCCGTGGTTTCGATCTCCAGTCGGTCGGGCAATGCTTCCAGAGCCTGGTACAGCGGCTCCAAAAAGGGTGCTCCCCTGTCGTCTTTGCCCATGATGAGCACCGCCCGCCTGGTGTCGGGAAAAAGGTCCAGGGCCAGGCGCAGTGTGCCCTGGGCATCCTGGCGGGAGTTTAGAATGATCAGCTTGCGGGAAACGTCCCGCCAATCAGGCTGCTTTTCCAGGATCGGGATGAGCATGGGAGCTTCGGGCAGGAGGTCCGCACCTTCCCGGATCACGAAATCCACGGCGGTTTGATTGCAGGCGATGATCAGCCCGCTGCGAGAATCCGCCAGCTTGTGCCGGAGCAGGGTCAGGACGACGGAGCGGTATTGGGGATCGTCATGGCGGTGCAGGTCAAGGAATTCCACGAAGATGTCGTTGAGGCTGACTCTGCCGTCGGTCAATGTCTTCATCATCGGCTGGATGAGGGCCTCCCGCATGGGCAGGCCGTAGTGCGGGCCGATCAGGATCAGAACCTTGGGATTCCCGGAAGGCGCGGGCGGTACGGCACGGGAACCATCGGCCCAGGCCAACGAAAGGAATGCAGCCAGGCAGAGAACAAAAGCAACGAGGGGGCCTGTCCTTGGTTGGGTCATCATGCGGTCATCCTCGGTACAGCACCACACAGGAAGGGGTACATTTCAGATTTCCCGAGCTGCCGGGTTCCAAGATATTGTAGCTATTCGATCAAGGTATTGTAGCTATTCGATGGACCATTTGCCATCCTTCAGCCTCTCGGCGTGCTTGAAATCGAGGATGCCTTACGATTCATACTGGCGTAGCTTCCGTTTCAATTCCTCGATTTCCGCCAATGCCGCTTCTTTTATCCGGCGCTCTTCATCTTCACGCCGTCGAGCTTCTTCCTCACGCCGTCGGGCTTCTTCTTCACGCCGCCGGGCTTCCTCCGCCACTTGGGCAAAGTGTTTTTCCCGGCGCTCCAGCTCCTCGAATTCGCTGATGATTTCATCCTCGACGATCATCCGACTGCGTACTTCCTGGTCGACCACAGCCAGCAACAGACGACCGATGATCACCCGGCATTCATCGGGGTAATCTTCCATGTTCACCTGTAGCAAGTGGTGATTTTGAGGATTGATTTGGGCCTGGTCGAAAACGGCCAGGACCTGTTCCAGGCGATTGCGCCGGCGTTCCTTGAGGGCCGGGATCTGGATCACCGCGCAGTCATGAGTCAGGCTTTCGATGAATTCGTCGCTCTCCTCCAGGACTTGCTTCGATGACTTGTCCAGACAATTGCGGTTCACCACGATCACCGGGATATCCGAATTTTTGGGCAGGCGATGGCCGAGGATGTAGATGGTGAAGATGGGCAGGGCCCGCGTCCTCGCCATGCCTTTGGAATCGAAAACCTGTTCGTAGTTTTCCGATGAGGCATACTGGCTGCCCAGATAGCGGCGAAAGCGCATGATATCCGTGTGAAGCTTGGCTTTTTGAATTTCGACCAGCACGATTCTCTGCCCTTCGGGAGTGCCTACCTTCACGGCCAGGTCCAGGCGATAGACGCTCCACTGGCGTACCCCTTCTCCATCCAGGACCACTTCGGTGGGACGCAGTTCCACGTCCTGGATATCATAGCCCGTGATGGCGCCGATGAGCAACATGGCCACCTTCTTGTCTTCCATCATGAATTTGAAGACGGCATCGTAAATGGGATTGGCGATTTCCATGTCCTGGCTCCATGTTTCGATGAATGTGCTTCGGAAAGTACCCTGTCTCCCTCTCGTGCGGCACACGGCAGGCCCGCCTCCGTGAAACCGCCGACCAATAAATCCGGCTGGATTTGCGTTGCCGATTATACCAAATAAAATTATAGAACGCTTCTGGAAAAGCGGTCAAGCCGGCGGGATCAATGGGCGCGATGCTGGAAGGAACGAGAGGGAAGGGAATAGGGCACGAAACCATCATTTGCGCCCGTCCTTACATGGCGCATCCAGGAATGCGCCGCGCTTGTCCATGCGCCCCGATGGTTTTGGATCACCGCGCACCAGCTCCAACCAGTTCCAGGCCACGAGGGAGATCGGCATCAGGTTCGCCGGGATATGCCGTTATGAAGTCCCCACAAGCTTCCGAAAGGGCGCGCACCCTGCTTTAATTACACAACTCTTGCAAATTCGTCTTGATGGCATGTTGACACATTCCATCGCAAAGCGGATTCCGAATTCCTGGTTCCGGTTCAAGCCCGGACAGGCCGGACCGGTAGGGAAGATTTTCTTTGTAATGGAAGCCTAAACGGGGTAACAATCCGGGCAATTCAGGAGGTTTTCGAATGACGGGAGGCGGTCTATGTACCCATGCCGGTAAATGTTAAAAAACTTCTGCTTGGGTGCCTGGCTTGATATTCAGTGGAAAACGATTTTTCATCGGGGAGGAAGTGAGCCATGACCCTGAAAAAGCTACCCATCGGCATCCAGACCTTCGAGAATTTGATCGTCGAAGGTTACTGCTATGTGGACAAGACCCCTTTCGTGGATCATCTCGCTTCCAAGGGGAAGTATTATTTTTTGTCCCGGCCCAGGCGTTTCGGCAAAAGCCTCTTTTTGAGCACCATCAAGGCCGCGTACCAGGGAAAAAAGGAGCTGTTCCGGGGACTCCATCTCGAGCACCACTGGGATTGGGACGGCGCTCATCCCGTGGTACACGTCAGCTTCGGATCGGGGATGATGCGCAGCGTCGAGGAATTGCAAGTGAGCTTCGACGAGATTCTCTACGATCATAGCCGGGAATACGGTCTTGCTTACGCCAAGGAGAGCCGTAAGGGACGTTTTGCCGAACTGATCCAGGCCCTCCATGACAAATGTGGCCGGAAGGTAGTCGTCCTGGTGGACGAGTACGACAAGCCCATCCTGGACAACATCGAAAACCCCGAGATGGCGGCAACCATCCGAGACGAATTGAAAAACTACTACTCGGTGATCAAGGATGCCGATCCCTACCTTCAACTGGTGTTCATCACGGGCGTGTCCAAATTCAGCAAGGTTTCCCTGTTCAGCGGTCTCAACAACCTCAAGGACATCACCCTGGACGGACGCTACTCGACCCTTTGCGGATACACCCAGGCAGAACTGGAAACGGTCTTCGCCGATTACCTGCACGGGACGGACCTGGAACAGGTCCGGTTGTGGTACAATGGCTACAACTGGTTGGGCGAAGAGGTGTACAATCCTTTCGACATCTTGTTGTATCTCGATTCAAGGGATTTCCGTCCCTACTGGTTCGAAACCGGTACGCCCACCTTTCTGGTCAGGCTCCTGCAAAGCGGCCGATACAACATCGCCCGGATCGAAAACCTTTCCGCCGGGGAAGAAATCGTGGGCAGCTTCGAAGTGGGAGAAATCACCGCCGAAACCCTGCTCTTTCAAGCGGGGTACCTGACCATCAGGGGGTTTTCCCAGATCGGGGCGTTTCGCAATTACCGGCTCGGGTATCCCAACATGGAAGTCAAGGCCAGTCTGAACAACGCCATACTGAGCGAACTGGTGCAGGATCGCCTGGCCAAGACCAGGAACCAGGCTTCCCTCCTGGACATCCTGGCCGGAGACGACCCCGAGGGTCTGCAACCCCTTTTTCATTCCTTTTTCGCCTCCATTCCCCACGACTGGTACCGCAAAAACAAAATCTCCGGATACGAAGGCTACTACTCGTCCATCTTTTACTGTTACTTCGCAGCCTTGGGACTCGATGTCGTCCCGGAAGACACCACCAATCACGGGCGCCTGGACCTTTCTGTTCGATTTGAAAACCGGGTGTTCATTTTCGAATTCAAAATCATGAAAAAGAGCGATCAACCCGGCCCGGCCCTCGATCAGATCAAACGCAAACGCTACGGGGAAAAGTACAAAAAACCCGGCACGACCGTCTATCTCATCGGGGTGGGATTCGATCCGGAAGACCGCAACATTTCCCAATTCGAGTGGGAAACGGGGTAAGCTCGGTTCACCTTTTTTTGAACCATAGATGAACACGGATGAGCTATTTAAAACGAATTTTCCTATGCCGATCTGTGGTCCGGTTGTAAGCTTCCAGATTTTGGAGCATGGCCGGATCGGGAGTTCCGCCAACCGCAAAAATCACCAAATGCACCATTTTCCCATTGAGTTGGAAGGCGTTTTGGGGCATGCATGATCATGCTGTCGGCTCGCCAGGTACTTCCTCGATCCTGACAGATACTTCCTCGATCCTGAAATGAGAATCTATTGCCGGAGCATCATGGTTTTCATCGTGGATCAGCCCCCTCGAAGAGACCATGCTCCCACAGGTAGCCCATCTGATCACCCTCTGCCATGTAGGCGCTGATCTGTTTGTCGTCCATGGCGCGCTTGATCCGGGCAAAGCCTCTGGTTTTGACCAGCCAAAAAACCTCCTCGAGCCTGGTGGCGTTCAGAAAATCCGGGGAGTGAGTGGAAACAAAAACCTGGCCGCCGCGATGGGCGTAGGCGCGAAATTCTTCCGCCAATTCCCACAGCAGTTTCGGGTAGAGTTGATTTTCCGGCTCTTCGACGCAAAGAAGCGGATGCGGCGTTGGATCATGTAGCAGCAGGAGATAGGCGAACATCTTGATGGTTCCATCGGATACATACTTGTCGATGAAGGGGTCTTTGAAAGTGCCGTCCTGAAATTTCAGCAGCAGACGACCATCTCTTGTCTGCTCCGGTTCAACGGCACTGATTCCAGGAACGCGCATCTTCATCAACTCGATGATTCTGTCGAAAATATCCCTTCGCTCCTCAAAAAGCCCGTTGGCCACCAGTTGCAGGTTGTCACCGGTTACGGAGAGATGCTCGGCATAACCGGCAGCATCCTTGCCGCCACGGGCAAGATGGATGTGAAAGTCGGAAACATGCCAGTTTTCAATGAGCCGGCGAAAGGCATTGGCCGCCTTGAACTTTTGAAACTGCCCCAGGCCTTTGATGGCAAGAATGTCGGATTTGTCCAGTTGCTGCGGCTCCTTGGTCAACTCCTCCTCCGTTTTGCTGAAGTCGTCCTCATTGACCACGGCTTTTCCTTGTCCAAACGAGAAATCAAGGAAGTGATACGGCGAACCGGCCGCTCCTCGTTTGTAACGCAGTATTTCACGTGCCACGGCAACCCTGTTGTCTTCCTGGGCCAATTCAAGATAGTAGGTCACCAATCGCTGTACCTTGCTGATTTCCAAGCGAAACCGCAGTTCGATGACAATGTGTTCTTTTTCGTGGCCACGGCTGACCACCTCGCGCCAGCCGCCACGACTTTGCATGGCGGCGCTTACGTTGTAGGTGAGGCAATCTTTGAGAAATCCGAAAACCTGAAAAAGGGTTGATTTGCCCGTGCCGTTGGCACCCACCACCACGCAAAAAGGTGGAATACCTGTCATGGTGATATCCTGAAACACCTTGAAATTCTTCAGCCGTATCGCTTCGATTTTCATGTTTGCCCCTTCGGTCCCTATCCAGGCTTCGAAATCATCCCCATATCCTTATTTCAAGGATAATTTATAACATGTTGACGCATTTCATCGCAATGCGGATTCCGGCTCCCGGTTCAAGCTCGGGACATGGCCGTTCGGAGCGGAAGATTTTCTTTGTAATGGAACCTGAAAACGGGTTAACAATCCGGGCTACTCAGGAGATTTTCCATGGCTCCGGCCCTGTGGATGCAGATGTGGAGAAAAAGGAACCTTTTTGCGTCGGAGTTGCAGCGGTCGCCATTGGCCGGACTTGAAATTGGAATGGAGGAGGTCATCCCATGCGTTTTCCCTACGGCATTGCCGACTTCGAGAAAATCCGCGAGGGCGGCCATTTCTACGTGGACCGCACTGATCGCATCGCCCTGGTCGAGGAAGCGGGCAACCAACTGCTCTTCCTGCGTCCGCGCCGGTTCGGAAAAAGCCTGTGGCTGTCCACCCTGGAAAATTACTACGACCTGGCTCGGGCCGACGCCTTCGCTCGGTTGTTCAATGATTTGAAAATCGGGCGAAATCCCACGCCCCTGCGCAACAGCTATTTCATGCTCAAGCTCAATTTCTCCCTGGTTGATCCCGGCGGCGATCATGCGGCCATTCGCCGGTCTTTGTTCGACCATGTCAATACCCGTATCGAAAATTTCGTGATGCGTTATGGATCAGGCCTTGAACACACGGTGCGCATCGATCGGGACAACGCAGTTTCCACCCTGCAATCCCTGCTGGGCGTTATTTCCCAAACCTCCCACAGGCTGTACCTGCTCATCGATGAATACGACAATTTCGCCAACGAAGTGATGATCAGTCCTTTGCGGGGGCGCGACCGTTACGAAGAGCTGGTCCGGGGAGAGGGAACCATCAAGACCTTCTTCAAAGCCGTGAAAGACGGGGCGGAGGGTCGGGGCATCGACCGGGTATTCCTGACGGGGGTGTCCCCGGTGGTGTTGAGCGATATCACCAGCGGTTACAATGTGGGTGAAGACCTGAGCGCCGATCCCGGTTGTCACGACCTGTGCGGGTTCACCGAGGGGGAAGTGGGCGACGCCCTGGAAAAGGTGGCGTCGGAACAGGGATTCGATACGCACCAGGTCACCACGGCCATGGACCTCATGAGAAGCTTCTACAACGGCTACAGCTTCGATCCTCAGCGCACGGACCGGCTCTACAACCCCACTCTGGCCCTTTACTTTCTCAAGTACCTGTCCCGGCACGGCACCTACCCCCCGAAGCTGCTGGACGAAAACCTGGCCGTGGACCGCAACCGCATCCAGTACGTGGCTCGTCTGCCCCACGGAGAAACCCTGGTCAACCGGGCTCTCAACACCCAGGAGCCCCTGACCGTCGCTCAGCTTTCCAACCGCTTCGGCGTCCAGGACATGCTGACGGCTCCCAGGGACTCGGCCTTTTTCGCTTCGCTGCTATACTACTTCGGAGTGCTGACTCTGGACGGCCGCAATGCCATGGGCAAGCTCAAACTCGCCATTCCCAACCAGGTGATCCGCAAACTGTACGTCGAGCGCCTCCAGGAGCAACTGCTGCCGGGCTACACCGAGCAGGAAGAGCGGCTCGAAGTGGTGGAACGTTTCTACACCACCGGGGATATCGAACCCCTGTGCGACTTCATCGAACAGCGTCATTTCAAGGTGTTCGACAACCGGGACCTGCGCTGGAGCAACGAACTGGTGGTCAAGACGGCGTTCCTGACGACCTTGTTCAACGATGCCTTCTACGTGATGGATTCGGAACACTCCATCGAGCGGCGCTACGGGGACCTGTTCCTGAAAGTGAGACCCGACATGCGCCGTTACGCTCTCCTCGATCACCTGCTGGAATTCAAGGTCGTGAGCCACAAGGACGCGGGCATGACCGGCGAGGAACTCAAGGCAACGGCGCGGGAAGCCCTGCGGGAAATTCCCGTGGTGGCGGAAAAGCTCCAAAAAGCCCGCGAGCAGGTCAATGCCTACGGACGGATGATCGAGGACGAAACCGCCGGAACATTGAAGCCGCGCAAGCACGCTCTAGTGTGCATCGGACTCGAACGGCTGGTGTGGTAATGGAGGGGCCAGGACTGAGGGGGTGAGGGGTGAGGTATCGTGAAAGATACCCGAACTTTCTTGTTCCCAAGCTCCGGCTTGGGAACACACTTGCCTGGAAGCTCCAGCTTCCCGTTTCGACGCGGGTGGAAGCTCGAGCTTCCACAATAAAAGGCGTTCCCAAGCTGGAGCTTGGCAACGAGAAGCGGCGAGACAAAAGGGGGCATAAACGTAACATGGAAAAGTTGCACATGGCGTTCATTGACTATACGAAGTTTGCAGCTTCCTCGGTCATGGTGGGCATGGCCCTGCGGGGCAAAGAAACGGCGGTGTGCCGGGAGGAAAGCGAATGAAGGAAATGTGCCGTGCCCTCGAAGTGGAGTACGGCCGGCCCGGCAGGCGGAAAAACCAAATGGGAAGTTGCACATGGAGATGAAACCTTGAAAATAAAGCTCGTTGAAATCGCCGATGATGACCTGCCCATCGTGGAATGGAACGATCTCCTCGGGTGATGTCCACGATACGGCAAGTTCATTTTGGGAAACCACCCAAAATGACGGTTACCTGGGCGTTGTTGAAAGGAGCCAGTGGCTCCGGAGCATCGGGCCTGATCCTGACCATGACGGTACGCCGGTCGGTATGAACCAGGGGGTCCAGGGAGAAAATGCGTCCGGCCTCGACCCGGTTGTGGATTTCCACCACTTCCCCGGTCACCTCTCCCTCGAGCACGGCGGTGCGGATACGAGCCTGCATCCCGACGCGAACATGCACGATATCGGTTTCATAGACCTCGGCCAGGATCATCATGTTCCGAGTGTCGGCAAGATCGAGGATGCCCTCCCCGCCCACGGCCTCCCCGGGATAGGTCTGGATGGAAAGCACCTTCCCGGCCATGGGCGCCCGGACGATCTGTCCTTCCAGGCGGGCGATTTCCAGCCGATGGTCCGCACGGGCCACGGCCAGGCGGGCTTCCGCCTCGCGAACGACTTCCTCCCGCCCGGACAAAAAGCTTTGCAGCAGGCTTCGCTCGCGGTTCAATTCGGCCACGGCCACATCCAGGGCGTGATCGGCATCCTCATATTCTTCGGCGCTCACGGCGGTTCTGGACTTCAGATGCTCTCGACGCTCCTTGCGCACCCGGTGCAAGCGCACGGAGGCTTCCCGGGCATTCACGACGGCTTGCTGAGCCGTGAGCAGCTCTCGGCGCTCCCCCGCCCCGGCCAGTTCCAGGGATGCCAGGGCCAGCGCGATCTCCTTTTCCGCCCGATCGACTGCGGCCGCATGAATGGCGTGGTCGCGAAGGTGCGCCAGTTCGTCGCCCGCGTCCACCCAGTCGCCTCTTTTGACCAGCAGTCGCTCGACAATGGCCCCCTGGGGCGCGGACACGGAAATGGCGCGTTCTCCCGCCACGATCTGCCCGAGGCACGAGACCCTCACGGACTCATCGGCCAGAGCCTGCACTGCGTGCCACCCACCCAAAATGAAAAAACAAAGCACAAAGATGATTTTCATGGGCTTTCGTCTCCAGGTCCTTGCAATGTGGACCACACATCATGCTCCTTCAGCAAAATGAGAAGCATTTTCAGCCAGTTCGTGAAGAAAATAGACGGCTCGCACAAAGAGGTCCGTCAGGTCGAAAAAGAGGTCCAGGGCTTCTCCTCCGGCCGTTCCAAGGGCTTCACGCTGCCTGTCGCGCAAAGCCCGGATCATTTCGCCCCGGTCCCCGGTCAGCAAGAGCAGGTGTTCCCGTTCGTCTTCAGCCCCCGACGCCAGCGTATCCGCCGTGGTGAGCAGGAGGAAATCCAGGCTTTGAAAGAGGCTGTCGGCCGGAGTCATGGCGCCGGCGTCTCCCGAAGATGCGATTTTTTCGCAGAAGGATCGTACCGCCGCTTCAACCTGGTGCAGGTCCTCGGCCGCCCGCGCCAGGACCGTGGTCCGGCGGAGCAAGGCGGGGCTCAGCTTGCGCGACGCGAGGACTGCCGCCTCGCGCCCCCTGATGGCCAGGTTTTGGGCGGTGGCGACAAGGTGCGCCTCCGCTTCCGACCGGGGAGCGGAAGTCAGGACGGCGGGATAATGGGCGATGGCCTGCATTGCCTGGACAAGGCCCGTGCGGATGCGTTCCAGCGCGCGATGGTTTTCCTCGATGCAGCCGTCCTCGAGGGTCAGGATGCGGTCGGCAATGTCCAGGATGCGGTTGTCGTGGGTGACCAGCAAAATGGTGCAGTGCTGTTCGTGCGCCAGTTTTTGCAACAGTTCCACCACTTCCCGCCCGGAATGGCTGTCCAGGGCGGCGGTAGGTTCGTCGGCCAGGATGATGGCCGGCTCCCGAACCAGAGCACGGGCGATGGCCACCCTCTGGCGCTGCCCTCCGGAAAGGGCGTCCGCATGCTTGTGGGCGTGCTCCGCAAGTCCCACCCGCTCGAGCATGGCCAGAGCCCGACGCCGCGACTCGTCAAAGGGCATGTCCGTGCGGTGGGCCAGGCCCATCTGCACGTTCTCCCGTGCGGTGAGGGATTCCAGCAGGTTGTGGTGCTGAAAGATGAAGCCGATGTGGCGGCGCACGTGCAATTGTTGTCTCGCCGATGCGCCGTACAGTTCGGTTTCCATCACCCTCACGCTGCCCCTTTGGGGCGAACGCAACGCACCGACAAGGGTCAGCAGGGTGGTCTTTCCCGAGCCGGACGGACCCATCACGATCACGATTTCTCCAAGATAGAAATCCACGCTGACGTCGTTGAGCACGGTTCGCGCCGCTTCTCCCCGTCCAAAGGCATGGCTGAGTCCAGCGATGGTTATGAGCGGTTTGTCGTTCATGATCAAAAAATATCCGCCGGATCGGCCGCACGCAGGCGGCGCGTGGCCAGAAGGCCCGCGATGACACAGGTGACGACCGTCAGGCCGAAGACGAGCAAGGTATCGGGAATGGTCAGGCGCGTGGGAAGGCCGCCCTCCGTTTCTGCCAGATAGAACAACACCCAGGTGAACAGCAACCCCGGGATGAATCCCAAGGCGGTCAAAATGGCGGCTTCCTGCAAGACGAGCCGCAAAAAGAATCCGTCGCCCAGGCCCATGGCCTTGAGGGTGGCGTATTCACGAACGTGATCGTTGATGTCCGTGTACAGGATTTGATAGACGATCACCGCCCCGACGAACATGGCGATGATCATGCCCGAGATGACGATGAAACCCAGGGGAGTGTGTTCCTCCCAGTAGGTCTTTTCGCGAAGGATCAGCTCCTGACGGGTGATCACCTCCACATCCCCGGGAAGGAGGGCGTTGAGCCGCCCGGCCGCTTCCAATGCGTTCGCTCCCGGGCGCAGTTCGATCATTCCCAGCTCGATGCCGTTGTCTGTGCGCTGGAGCAGACGCCGGAAAGCATCCACGCCGACCACGATGTGGCCGAAAACGGCAAGGGTTTCGCCCAGCTCGAAGGTGCCCAGGATGCGCACACGCCGCCCGTTGATTTCACCGTGAATCACCTCGTCCCGATTCATGATTTCCGCGATATCGCCATAGGAGGGGTTGGAGCGTTCGTCGTACAGAGCGCCGTCGGGCAGGGACAGAATGTCTTCCCGCCCGAGGATGCCGGGCAGAATGAACGGGTTGGCGTGGGGGCGGACGCCGAAAACGGCCTGATCGCCCTCCCTGCCCGTTTCGGGATGGCGCCAGGAGCCGTAGTCGATCATGACGGGGTACACCTCTTTCACGTCGGGCAGGGCGAGGGTCTGGTACAGGCGCCGTTCGGGAAACGATTTGGCATCCATGAAGTATTGAAAGTTCCGGCTGACCATGGCCAGTTCCCCCTTCATGGCATCGATGGGACGCGCCGCCATGAGCATGAACGCCTGAAATATTCCCAGTTGGAACAGCATCAGGATCACGCCGAAGGACACACCGGCCAGGGCGGTGCAAAAGCGCTTCTTTTCCCGGATGAGCTGCCGCCATCCCAGCAAGATGCCCCCGGGCAGCCAGGGGGATATGATCTTCCCGAGTGCTCTCATGGCTTACGCATACCAAAGCCGGCGGCCGCATGGAGCAACCCGGCCGGGTATCGTGGTCCTTCCATTTTCATCCTCCCCTTCGGCCTTGGCCCCTCTAAGCACCCAAGCACCTCTCGTTCCCAAGCCGGCGTTTGGGAACGAGAAAACGCTTGGGAACGAGAAAGTTGCACATCGCGTTTTTTAATGTTCATGGGGTTCACTTCGCGGACTCCTTTCGCAAAAACTTCCCCCGAACCGATCGCAAATTCCAATGACTTTGTCGTGAAAAATGATTTCCAGCAAGCCCAAGGCATGGGTTGTGGGAGCGACGGAAACCTGGCGGACCTGAAGACGAAAGCGAATGACGGCGAATTGGGGCACGATTTCGCCGCGAAATTTGACGGTCGTGGTGTTTTCATTCAAAAATTGAAACCCCAATCGGTTGAATCTGGTGTGTAAACCCAGGTAGAACATATAAAAACAGGTGAGCTGCCGGCCGCCCTCCATCAGCATGGTTCCCGGCAGCACCGGGTCGTTTTTGAAGTGAGCCGCGAAGACCCAGTGATCGGGGGTGATGTCCTTTTCCCCGATGATTTCTCCCTGGCCCCACCGCCCGCCCGAGCGATCGACGGAAACCACCCTATCCAGCATTTGCAACCGGGGTACACCCAGCGATTCCGGAGGCTGCCGCGAGTATCCGGGTCCGAAGCAGGAAGCGAAATCTCCCTTCTGCAAGGCATCGATGTCCTGTTCCCGGAATGATGTTTTGGAACACTGCAACAGGGGTGAAAACTCCTGCACGGGAATGTCTTCATGGACTTCTCGCGTGCGAAACGGCGATTCCCGTTCTTTGTGCATCTCCTGCACGGAGAAGAAGCCCGCACAGGCATCGATATCGAGAAACTTTCGCTGGTTCACGAAACACCGGAAATGATAAAAAATCAATAAATGCCGGCCACTTTTCACAAATCGCCGGATATGGACCCGTCCCCTCAAGATGTCTCCCGGCAACGGCATGGGACCGTAAGACACGGCCTTGCTGTCCAAAGCCCGGTAACGGGATACTCCACCCAAAAGACGATCGCAACCCATATAGCTCAGAACCAGGATGAGCCCATGGGAAAATTCAGCGGGAACGATGCCGGGCACCCTGCCGTCGGCGATATACCAGGCATCGCCGGGAATGTCGTATTCCCACTCCATGGAGCACGGTTTCAATTGCCCCGGCTCGGCGCTCAGCCGGGTCACCCGGCTGACAAATTGGAAGGGAGGCGATGGCAAACGGGCTCGAACCGGGTAAATTGGGGGCTTGGGGAAATATTCCTCCCATGCCCACAATGGCGATGAGGCGGGAACCGGAAGGTGAGGATGCGTGACCGGACGGTGGGGATGGTTTCATCGGTTTTATCGTTGACGGCTCGCCGCCCGGCCGGGGCGGGTCCATCGGTCCCGAGACTCCGGCGCGGGTAGAGGGTTTGAAGGAGGAAAAATTGCCTGTCTTCGGGGGAAAGCACCGGGGCGAGCCGGGAACAGACGGCGTCCATCCCGCGCCGATGGGCTTCCGGATTGTCGGAATGGGTATAGAGGTCGTGCAGGTCTTCAAAAAGCCCGAGATACACTTCCGGATTCTGGATGGAGAGCATGCGGGTGAGGTAGGTGTGAACGAGGTTCGAGGCATCCTCTCCGGTTTTCCCCGCCTGCACGGCGAGGATGGCGAAGAGGTGCAGGATACCGTTGAGCGCATGTTCCTGCATGGCCTCGAACCTTTCTTGGAGTGCCTTGGTGGAGTGTCAGGCGATTTTACGAAATGAGCCAAATTGGAAATGATCAACGATCAACGAGAAAGCATGGCGGAAAACCACCGGTCATGGAAAATGCCACGGCCTTTTGCATCCGGTGCATTGGGTGGTTAACCGCCAATTATTTCATTCAAACCGTCAATGATGAGAACCATTTCTTCATCAGATGCTTTTGCTATCTTCTTGCCGATCCGTTTAATTGAAAGGATTCGAATCTGACTGATCTTTACCCATGATTTTCTGGGTAGTTTGGTGTCCTCAAGTTCCATGGTCAGTGGATAACCAGCCCTTTGTGGCTGACTGGTGATCGCCACAGCGATGACAGTACCTGATCTCTCATTGAATACATTGTGGCTTAAAATAAGAACAGGGCGTAATCTGCCCTGCTCACTACCAATAACTGGATTCAAATCTGCCCAGTGTATGTCACCCCTTAGTATTCCGGCCATTCTTCCAACTCCGATGAGAAGCCCTCCTCCGCAAAAGATTGTTCAAATTCTGGATCGAGCTTAGCGCACTCTCGGGCAAGACGGCTTTTCTCAATGCGCCTTAGTTTTTCAGCAACTGCCTCCTGGATAGCTTTGCTGCGATTTGGGAAAAATTTCGATTTGACGAGAATATCTAAACGTTTTAGTGTGTTGTCGTCAATTGTAATTGCAATTTTCGATGCTGCCATTTTATCACCTCCAGTATGACAATATATCACACCATGGTGATTTGCAAGCTCAATTTGCTTGAAGGTTAACGCCAAGCCTGAGCCGCGCCCGCCGAGGACTTCAGGAAAAAACAACACGCATGGTCGGGCGTCGGTTCGAGGCTTTTGTTGGCGCAGGGCTTTATTAAACGGATAAACTTTGCCATTTCATTATGTTGCCTGCTTTTCAATCATCTTGGCAATATGGACGATAAGCTATTCTGCCTTTGATATCCACGGCAGAACCTGAGATTCTTGAAAGCTGACAAAGTCTATGTAGTCACCCTCTTGCCGCCTCTCAAAGAGATCATTGTAGGTCCTGGCCAAATCCTTCGGGATCTTGCCTGGCTTCACATATTGCCTGTTGAAGAGGCTACGGATACCCGTATGTTTGGAAGAGGAAAGGCCATCACGGACAAGAAGGGCAGAGACAGCATAGAAGCAGGCATAGTAGAGACGATTTACACACGCATTCCACCGTTCCGCCTTGGCGAGGATACGAGCATCCTCCAGTGTCTCGTCAGCTCTGGTCATACGGTACAGCACAAGATCCTTACTCCATTCCGTCACAGTCTGATTCCTTCCTGCCGGACTCGCTGGTGAAATGGCATAGCCTGGTAGATGCCACTATTCCACTCTTTACGGTTTCGTACAATCGATGAGAGGACCTCTCCGGATTCCCACTCCACTTCATAGAGCCTGTGACGGATTCGATCTGTGCGTTCATCACCAAGAGGGCCATCAACCAGGATAAGAAGGTCCCAGTCCGATTCCGAGAGAGCGTCTCCGCGGGAGCGGGAACCGTAAAGAATGATCTCTGCATCGGACTCCACTTCACGTACAGCTTGCCTTATTTTCTCAAGCAATTGATCTCGATTCATTTGAACACCTCGTATTCTCTGGGGCGCTAACATTTGCTTAACCTGTAATTCCGGCCCGAAGGGATTGGCGCACTTTTTGCCGAGCGTAGCGACCGCAAAGTTGCAAATCTCCCATGCAGGTTCTTTTTTTTTCGCATCGATCCCGGATGAGAAGGGCTTTTGGCCAGCACCGGATAAAACTTCAGCGGAGGGGACAAACACATCATGAAACAATCAAATATGCTCAATCGCCTTGGAAAAAGGCCATGGACCTCTCCGCTTCATGAAAATCCCCCCTGCCGCACGGAACTCTGAAAAGTTCATCCCGCAAAAAGATATTTTCTTATAGAAGGGCATCATCAAAACCAGCTTGAACACGGCCTGCAACACGGGCTTGTTCAACTACCGGATAAGATCGTGGTTCGTAAACTCACACGATCTATCCTTATTCGTTGTTAGGTCGGGCACTGGATTGAGCGGTGGTTTATGCCGTTCCCGCATGCAGCCTGACGCCCAGAGCCTTGGTCACTTTCATGATGGTGGCGAAGCTCGGATTGCCATTTTCGCTAAGCGCTTTGTATAGGCTCTCTCTGCTCAAGCCCGCTTCCTTTGCGACCTGCGCCATGCCTTTTGCGCGAGCGATGTCGCCAAGCGCACGAGCGATGCCGGCAATGTCATCAGGTGCTTCGGTAAGCCAAGCGTCGAGATAGGCGGCCATCTCTTCGGGTGTACGCAATTGCTCTGCGACATCGTAAGCAACCGTTTTGGTTGCCATTGTGGTGCTTTGACTTGACTTGGGCATAACGATTACTCCTGGAGGTTGCGAGCGAGTTCTTGCGCGAGAGAAATGTCTCGTTGCTGGGAAGACTTGTCCCCACCGACAAGCAAGATGATGAGTTCTGCACCGCGCTGCGTGTAATACACACGGTAGCCCGGGCCGACATCAACCTTCAATTCGGAAATGCCTTCCGTGAGGTTGCGATGCTGCCCAGGGTTTCCATGGGCCAAGCGATCAAATGCGAGCTCTTGCGGCTCGGTCCTTCAGTGCATTGATCCAGTCGCGATATATCTCTGTCGTTCTGATGCGCATGACAGAATGTATCCTACAGGATACATTCTGTCAAGTCCCTTTTCCAAGAGACCTAACGTGAAAATAACCGGCACGGCTTTTTGCGTCCGGTTCATTTTATGGTTGGCTCACACCACAACCTCCCGCCCGCTCTCTTAAATCATTCATTTTGGCCTCAAAAAATTCGATTTGAGCCCGCAAAACGACCTCACTTTCGATCTAATCGGCGTTAATTGCGCATTTAGCTTGGTTCGACCCAGTTTCCCGCTTCACCCAACCTTCTCATTGCCCTACCACCTCATCCGCCCTCTCGATCAACGACGCGGGCACGTTCAGGCTGCACAGGCGTGCATTTTCCAGGTTAATGACAATCCGCGTCCTACCGGCCTTTTTAAAGGGTATACCCTTTGGAATCTCGCCGGCCATTATGCGCGCTATTATGGCCGCCATGTTCTTTCCGGCGTCAGGCAAGTCCCTGTCTATCCCTACCGCAGCTCCCAACTCCTTGACCTGGACACCGGAAAAACAGAAAAGCGGTTTACCTGCCTTTCGTGTCCGCGAGGCGATTGCCGCGAATCCGGCATTGCTCGTATTGTCGGAAATCTGGCAGATGGCGTCGATGGGTTTTGAAAGAAGGGTCGCAGTTGCATCGGCCAACTCCGCTGTCGTCGAAACCGGGACCGAAATCAGTTCAAGGTTCTCTGCCGCAGCCTCCGCGCCTAAGGCTTCCTTGAAAATAACGGAGTTGACTTCCCCCGGGTTGAACAGGGTTCCCAAGCGTCGGGCGTTGGGAATACACTCCTTGACCGTTTTGACCATTTCCCTGAAATCACTCATCGTGGAAACGCCTGTCACGTTGGGAAGATGGTCTTCGAAACTTTTTCCGGCTCCTGCCTGGACGGGACAAACTGAAGCAAAAATGACGGGTATGTGTTTGACCTTCTGGATAGCCGCCTGGAGTGCCGGAGTCGAAAGGACCACGAGCAGATCGGCTCGGTCGCTCACCGCCCGGTCGATGAGACTGTTCAAAATGGACATTTCGCCTTGCGCGTAGCCTATCTTCGCCTCGAAATCTCGTCCTCTTGCAAGCCCCATCTCTTGGAGCCCGTCAAAAAGCCCCTGCTGAACTTCATCATCCAGCGGGCTTTCCACATAGCCCACCACATACAGCATCCATTTCCTTCCGGATTCTGGAGTTGCCGAAACGGGCAGCAGCTGTTCGGATCTGCCGACAGAGCCGGATGCTGCTTTTGAAACGCCTATACCAGCAGATACCATTGAGGATAAGATCAGCACAAAAACCGCATAGAATAAAGATCGCTTGGGTTTTAGAACCATACACCAAGACCTTTTCCGGTAGCCAGGAGCTGTCTCCAGTTCCAAGCCCCCTGGAAGGATGGATGCGGCTTTCACCGCACACGGCTCGATCATCTACTGTCCCCTTTCTTTTCGTTGAGCCCTTTCCCGGCACCCATGGTCCCGGTCAATCGCAACCGCCGTTCAGATACCGAAAAAAGGCATTGTTCACCCAGATGGGAACGGTGGATATCTCCAGTTCCCGCCATTGCCCCTTGAGCCATTCCAACTTCGCCGAGGCCTCCTCTTGACGGACGTAGGTGTGGACAACATGTTCCCGATCTCGCAGCACTATATCAGTGATGCGGTTGAATCCCTCAATGGACGTCTCCGAACGGAATAAGGGTTGGTACCATGATCCATACAGTATGTTGCGCTCTGCCGTAAACTCCCGTTTTGCGAAGGCATCGATAATCTGGCGGAAACGATCCCGATGCTCCGGTGCCGTGAATTCCATGACGAGGTCGAACTCGTCCATATGGGCAACTGTCGTCCCGTCGGCTAAGGATTCCAAATACAGACTATCGGGCTGGTCCCACTCGCTGCGAAAAAGGAAGGAAGACCGCTTCGGCTCCAGCTGGAGCTTCGCCTGGAGGCCCTCACCCTTCAGGAGGCCAATCAACTGCTTGATATGCTTGAAGTTGCTGTGGCTGTAGGCAATCTTCCGGTCGGCATCGAAATGGGCCAGGTCCATCAGATTCTTGATGTGGTAACCGGCAATCACCTGCAGGCCGATGGCCTTGTTCATGACAGGCTCCAACCTTTCGCTTCGGATCGTTGCGGCACTCTCACACCGCTCCTGCATTTTTCCGACAATTTCGAGCTCCGTGACATATCCCACGAAATTCCTGGAGCTTTTCCGAAAGGCATGGATCCTTTCCAGTAAGTGAAACGCCAGTTCGCGGTTCAGGGGGGAGGAAAGATCCATTACCTTCAGGCGCCCCCAGAACAGGAGGTTTACATCGATGGCCACAGCCAATACCTGGCACTGCTCCCTCGAGAGGGACATCCCCGTGATATTCAGATCCAGTTCTTCGAAGCATTTTTCAATCTTGGCGTCCGAATAGGTGGCAGCCAGCTCTTTGAGCCCCACCGCCGAAACGACCCTGCGGATGGCTTCCAGGTTGCTCAGCTCTCCGGCTGCTTCGGTAACGACATCATCCTGTTGCCCTGCCGGAGCTTCTCTGTCGAAGAGAGAGAAGAGGGCGACAACAAGGATATCCGTTCCCGAGTCTTGGGTATCAATGAATTTCAGATTCCTTTCCAATTCATCCCGGAACAGCCTCTGGGTTTCCCACAAATTGAGGCTCAAGAGCCTGACAGTGTAGCTCAAAATGCCGACCTCGTCCTCCCGTTCGGCAAGAAAGGCCAGTTGCTTCGCTGAGGAGGGTTCTCCTCTCAGGACAGCCAGCACCGTCTGTTCAAGTCGCTTGAGGGGGGTGACTACAAC
This sequence comes from uncultured Syntrophobacteraceae bacterium, assembly GCA_964603955.1. GTDB lineage: Bacteria > Desulfobacterota > Syntrophobacteria > Syntrophobacterales > Syntrophobacteraceae > SLCH01. The sequence continues at coordinate 1,123 of CAZRWT010000015.1, read as the reverse complement.
TCTCGATATCCAACCCGATATAACAAAGCTGGAGATTAGCAGGCCAACCAGCAGGAGTGACCAGTGGTTGAAAGCATCTACCAGGGCATTGCCGCGCGTCGTGTCTAAGCCTGGAGAAGCCATGAGGGCCGGAAGCTCCTGGTAAGCCGGAATGAACATCGCCCAGGAAACAACCAGCAGGACCACAATGAGATAATAATTCACCATGGCCACCTTGATCGGAAAGTTGCGTTTTAGATACCCCAGGCCGAGTAGAATCAACGGAAACAGGATGAGTGAAGCCAGCACATTGGAAAGCAATGCCAGCATGTAGAAGTACCGGAAATTAACCGATGACGGAAGATTTCCATCCAGAAGAGACTCCATTCCGGCGGCATAGGCAAGGGAAACAATGTTGACGAAGATCAGGCAGAGAACCAGCCATACGAGCTGTCCAATTCGTTCGAGGCGGATGCACTTTCTGTATGGATAGAAGCATATCAGAGCACCGATCAATCCATTGCCGACAGTCCAGCTCGGCAGGTATCTCCATCCGAAGTCTAATAGGATGTCGGTGCAAACATTGCCCGCAAAACCGGCCGCGAAGCCATACCACGGTCCGTAAAGGTAGCCGGCCACGAAGAGCAGAACGATCTGTGGGCGCAGGTCGACATTGGATACGCCGGGCAGGTGGACGCGCAAAAAAAAGTTGCTCAGAGCGTAGACTGCAATGATGCCGGCAGTTGTCAGTATCCTCCTCCACCGGTCCTTGAGATTATGGGACGTACCTTGAGCTGACGAAAACAGTGTGATCGGATAAGAAAATAACCGATAGAAAGCGTTCATTATTTGTTCCTCGGTTCTCGGTTCGGGGCACATTCTCCCCTGGCCAATCGGGATAGGGAGAGGCCTCGCGGCCCCTCTCCTCCCACACCACCGGGCATACGGATCACGTACCACGGCGGTTCGGCTGATCAAGTCGGTTTAACGAACAGTCGAGGTAGGCCCGGGGCCTCAAAATATTTGACTGGTAGAGCAATTGCCGGAGCAGGACTTCGGCTAAGACGCCAGGGACCATGTGCTGATTTTGCCGTGTTCCAGGCCGGTATACGGCTGCCCCCTCGACGGCGCAATTCCCGGTAGC
>CAZRWT010000014.1:0-53350 GCA_964603955.1 uncultured Syntrophobacteraceae bacterium | reverse complement strand
TTGGATTGGACTTCCTCCAGACCCCGTCTCGCGATGACGCCCTTGCCCTTCTCCCAGCCTTCGGCTCCGCGAAAACCCGGCACGAGAACTTTCACCTCTTAAGTTCCGCGCCATGCCCGGCACACACGACAAAGAATAATCCCGGCGTGGTTGCGTGTCCGCGTGCATGACCATATCCGGTGCCCCTACATGATAAACGGCAGTGATGTACATATGTTATGGATGGGGTTAAGCGGCATACCGGATGATTTCCAACTCGGCGGCAGCATTTACTCTTTCCAGCATCTGCTCCACACGCTCCATTACTGTATCTTCGAGTGCATACTCGCTGCAGTTCTCGCACTGCAACACCGGCAGAGCTTTCAAGATCACGATGGTTGTCTCGCTGATCTTGAAGGGCAGATCCGTAATGAGGGGCCTTAGCTTAGATCCACACATATGGCATTTCATGAAGATTGCCTCCTATTTCTGAAGCCTCCATCCCATTCCTCAGAGTCTGGGCGGTAGGCCGTAACGATCCTGACGTTATCCCCTCCCACATCCACCGCATACAGTATGTGGAATATGTCCTTCTGATACTCGGACCGGAGGAGATAGCTGGAAAGATACTTATCTTCACGATATTGCTCAATGATTTCATAGCTCAAATACGACTCGATGATAGCCTGTCGTGAAATGAACCTACCCTTGAGCCGCATGTTGACATGGTAGGTCCATAGGATCTTTCTCTCCGCTACACACCTTTGGATGAACCCGAGAGGATCATCAGGAAGTACACGCTTCAATGTCATCAAGTCTCCTCAATTACTCGCACCCGGACTGCATTGCTACAGCACCCAATCGGGATGGGGAAAGACCTTGCGGCCCCTCTCCTCCCGCGCCACCGGGCATACGGATCACGTACCACGGCGGTCCGGCTGTGGTTGACTCAGCTTCCGCCATACCCCGTTTCCGGGTTTCCCCATCCGTGGGACTCAATAGACGCATACCCCATCCGCCACACAGACGCCGTACAGGCCTCCCGGGGCAGGACACAGAGCTTTCCGCGCGTAAACGCCGGATTTATAAAGCACGCCCCAAACGCGGATGGAGGACTTCACGGTCACGTGCCCGCTCGTCCCGAGCGTACCACACCTCATATCCGGTTCCTGTTCGTCGCCCCGCGCTTTTGGATTGGACTTCCTCCAGACCCCGTCTCGCGATGACGCCCTTGCCCTTCTCCCGGCCTTCGGCTCTGCGAAAACCCGGCACGAGGACTTTCACCTCGTAAGTTCTGTGCCATGCCCGGCATCGCGGCGCTCACCAGCGGAGCGGGGGGCAAGCTGTAAGCTTGACGACCGGGCCGTCTGGTGAAGCGCCTTGTTCCGGCGCAAGGCGACGGGACAAGGCCGAACGAAGTGAGCGCCGCGATTCCCGGCGGCGAAGCCGCCGGGAACATGGGGCTAAGCGGCGCATAACCACGCGGCCATTGAGCTTTGGGCAACGCCACAAAGCCTGCACCGCGTGGTTTTGAGTCCGCCTTCAGCCCTTGGTTGGAAAAAGAAATCTCTTATTGCCCGTCAAGTGTTGAGACCCGTCGCTATTGTCGCACTCGACCTACGGGTTACATTCGCTTCTCGGATTTTGGTCATTGCGGCAGTTACTTCACGCACTATCGTCTTGGCTTGTACGCCTGTCACTTCACCTCGGGTGTGAGCGATTCGGTTTCGTACGGCGGCGTGGGACCGGATCTGCTCGAACTCCTTGTCCGAAAGGACCTCTTGTTTTCGAGCGTAATCGAGTAGCACAACTAAGCCTGAACGAACCGCCAAGGGTTCTAGACCCGACGACTCCAAGAGCTGTCTGAAATCGTGTTCAAGAAGAGAGAAAGCAGCGATAACTGCCGCACGGTATTCTTTCTTCGCAAGGAGCCGGTTTGGCTCATCTTCCAGAGCGGGTGAAATGCGCGAGAAGGCGTCGGCGAAGGCTGCTTCGACTGACTTGATAAAGTCGGGTGACTCCTCTTCCAGGGAACGAGGCTTGCGAATAACTTGGTGCATGGCGACATCGAATGGAATACTTTCTTGATCCTCTGCTATCAGGATCAGTGGCTTCGCCACTCCCCCCTTCGACAAGACCATACCAACCTCAAGCAGGGTATTCGGGGAGCTGAGGTCCGCCACCACGATGGCCGACCGCTCAATGAGTGCATACACTTTGGCCATGATGTTGTCGCCAGGGGCCACAACGTCGGCTGCCATGATTGGACTGAATCCGAAACGCTCAGCGATTGGATAGATGCGTGCTTTGTAGGCCGCGGCATACCTGGTTGGCACTGAGAAAAAGGCTAGGCGGCTCTGGGCGCTGGGTGGAAGGGAGAGCTCCGTCTGCGGCTCCGGCTCTGTTGCAGTACTAAGAGAGATGACTTTTGACGACCAGTAGTCGAGTAGTTCTCGGAAAACGATTTCAAGGATTTCGCCATAAGATCGCGTGGATGTCTTTGGGAGGTTGATCACCTTGACACCCCGCCGCTCGTAGCGCGCGATCAGGTTCAATGCTGCACCAACTTGTAGTACATAGGCTGGGCGCCGCAGCGTGCCGAGGCGTTCCTTGACGATTTGCCATACTTGCCGGAAATCCGGGTCGTCCAGACTGTACCCAATGAAGAACGCAGTGTGGTCGATTAGCAGGCTAGAGAGATGGGTAGCAAGCAGTGGGAGGCTTGTCAGAAAGGCGTCGTAGTCCTCCTCCGTAACCACGAAACGATTGGGGTGATGGAGGTCACCGTGCAACTTGAGAAGCCTGACACCCGCCTGGGAGTCCCCCACAGCCAATTGATCCTCTGAGAGCAGAGGGATGCAGTACTTGCTAATACGCGCATATGCCTGTTCCAAGAGGAAGTCGAAATTGGTGGTGACCACGCGCTCGAAGGGGAGCCGACAGAACTCCTCATGCGTCTTTGATGGTTGGATCGTCGTAATCAAGAGAGCCGCCGAGAGCAGTTCAACGAGTTTCACCCGCGAAAACTCGTGTGAATAGGCTGAGAGGGCCTCCACAGCTGTCGTATATTGGTATTCGGGGAGTGCTGCCGCCACCTTCTTGCCCAAGCCATCCCAATCGAGCATCTTCTTGCCTTTGGGAATCTTTGCATTGAGCGAGAAACCTGCGCCGATAAACGGTAAGCAGCGGCCCTGCACCATGTCTTCGAGGAAGGGTTCTGGAAAATGGGCGAGGTAATCTGACAATGAAGGCTCCTTCAATCCTAATGGCGCTGTTGAGCTGCCGTCGGTTGAAGGCGGAAACAGCCGGAGGCAATTTCCCGTGCCAACCGACCAAGCGCAGCGGCTCAATATCGAAAGTCAGCCGTTCACGCGACTTGATAAATGACAGGACGATAACGAGGGTCGGGGATCGGTTTACCATGCTCCCTTGCTGCTTCGATCCATGCCTCTCTGGCTTTTAGTACCTCCCGCAGTGCCTCTTCCGGGGTTGTGCCGAAAGCAGAGCAGTGCTTCAGATCAGGTATGTCAGCAATGTACCCCTCATCTTCTTCACTGTAGAAAAGATTGATGTGATAGTCTCTCATGCCTCATCCTCCAGTCGGAGATTGTACCGTTCAATTATCTGCAGCAGTTGCTTCACTTGATATGGCTTGGCCTTGCCGGCAACATCTTGGAGATTCACAAGTTCGGGTACTTCCGGATGAACGTAAATTTGATGATCGCCAGTGATGCGCGAGAGTTGGAATCCAAATACTTTCGCACAGGTCACTGCTTCAGAGAACCGGATGTTTTTCGAACCTGAAAGCAATTTCTGCAGCAATTTGCGTTTCTTCATCTTGGCCCTCTGAGGTTGCCCTGCTATGCGTGCTTCACGGTAAATGAGTATATCATGTCCGGTCCGCAAGGTGTTGAGCACATTGGTGCTGCTGAGCAAGTGGCCGGCTAATCGCGGCGCTCACCAGCGGAGCGGGCGGCAAGCTGTAAGCTTGACGACCGGGCCGTCTGGTGAAGCGCCTTGTTCCGGCGCAAGGCGACGGGACAAGGCCGAACGAAGTGAGCGCCGCGATTCCCGGCGGCGAAGCCGCCGGGAACAAGTAACTCTACAGTTTCCGGCCATCACGACATTCCAGAAGATAGCCGGAAAGCTGATTTGGATGGAAGTCCTCCATCGCCTTGACGTCCACAGAGGTTCAAAGCAAAACACGCCCCATAAGTCGCCGTGATCTGCCCACTTGCCATCAATCGCCCAACAACATCCCGAAATCGCCCCACCCTTTCAGCCCCTCAACCCCGAATTCCTGATGGTGATCCCACGTGAGCGAAGCGTGCGGTAGATATTGGCCGAAAGAAGGAATGTACCCTGATCCATTGGAGAGTAGATCAGGCTTGAAAGCATGGATTCAAAGAAATTGATACATACGGAAGTATCCACCAGCATCATTCAAACTCTCTTTTCCGACGCATGGAAGGAAGATCACCGTCCCAGCGGACTTTACCTTTGAGTTCAAGGATCTTCAACAATTTAATACACATTAAACCTCATGAGCATGTGTGTTTCAATGCGTTGGCACCGACCTGCCGGTGCCTCCCATGGAAAGGTGCTCTTCCACGGCTTTCAGAAAGCGGGCTTTTTCCTCCCCGGTTTTGTCCGCATCGAACCAGGACAGGGCTCTTTGCCATTGGACCAGGTCCCGGAGATAATCGTAAACGGCCAGGGCGGCCGCCTGGTCCTGAATGACCACCTGGTTTTGAGCATCCAGCAGGTCGAGAATGCCCGCCGTTCCACGGGCGTATTTGTTCCGGACGACCTGTAGCGTTTCGTGAGCCGGGCGGGCCGCTTCCCGAGTCAGGTGAATGTTGGGGTGGGAGGACTGGAGGGCGAACAGCGCCGTCCTGACGCGCTGGGCGATGAGCTGCCCGGCCTGCTCCCTGGTGTGCAGCAGTCCGCGCAGTTCCGCTTCCGATCTGCGAAGGTCGTGAACACGCCCTCCGCCCTCGAACAGGGGAAGGGTCACGGCAACCCCCACGCTCCAGTCGTTTTTGTCCGCCTCGGGCAAGGTGATGGGAAAGGGCAGACCGCCGATTCCTCCTCCGGGACGTCTGGAATCGAGTTCCCGGTCGTAATGGAACAGGGCATGGACGCTGGGGGTGATGAAGCGCCGCCGGAGCCGATCCCGCTCGATGCCTTGGGCCTGGGCCAGTTCGTCCAGAGCACGGAGTTCGGGAGCCAGTTCCAGCGCCACATCCACGAAAAAATCCCGGAGCCTTTCCCAATGATCCACGGTGCGCACCCATTGGGCCAGGCCGCCGTCCAGGAAATAAAAATCTCCCTCCCCGAGGGAAATGTCCCGGAGGTTCCACTCGGTGTCCTGAGAAACACCGAGAGTCTGGTTCAAGGCGACACGGACCTGCTCCACCCGTGTTTGAGCGGCCAGGAGGGCGCTTTTGCGCCGGGCCGCTTCCGATTCCCAGCGGTGAACGTCCTCGGGACCCGACAGGCCGATCTCGCGCCGGGTCCGGGCCATGTTCAGGTGGGTTTGCGTGAGTTCGAGAACCTGCTTTTCGATGCGCAGCAGGGAATGAGCCGAAAGAAGCTGCAAATAGCGCTCCCCGGCTTCGGCCAGGATGTCCAGCCTTTGGGATTCCAGTTCGAACTCCCGGGCGCGGGCGAGACGGCCCGTGGCTCGCCACGCGCTGATGACGGCATCGTCGAAGATCATCTGACGCAAGGCGACCCCGAGGGTGGTGCGCTCCTCGGGCATGAGCCCCAGGGACGCCAGGGAACGGTCCCGGTCGATGCGCTGATAGAGGGCCTGCCCCGTGAGCTGGGGCAGCATGAGCGAACGGGTCTTGAGGTGCTCCTGGGCGGCGGCATCCTTGCGGGAGCGCTCGATATCGAGGGCCGCGTTGCGCTCCGCCGCCAGGAGCATGGATTGTTCGAGGGTCAGGGCGGGCTGCTCCTCGGGTTCGGGGAGGTTCACCCACCGGGCCTCGATCTTCCGAGCGAAAGTGGGTGAAAAACCGATGCGTCGAGCGGTGCTTCCGTTGATCACCAGGGCGTCCGATTCCTGGAGGAGCACAGGGAGTTCGACGGCATCGCGGCCCAAAATGAGCTGGTGAATTTGGAGCGCCGCGCGCCGGGCAAGGCGAACCTCGTCGTCGGGAGCCAGGCCGGCCAGCACGCCCATTTCCACGAGGGGCGATCCCTGCTGGGCAAAGGTGGGGATGCCGCGCTCATTGAGCCCCTCCACGAGGCATCGCCGCTCGTCCGGACTCAAGGCCAACAGGGGCGTGATGTAAACCGCTTCGGTGCTCTCGGGCAGAGCATCAAGGGCCATCTCCGCCTGTGAGCCCACGGGTACGAGGCGGACATTGGAACCGGTTTCCGAAACCGCATCCCGGAAAAACGCATCCAGGCGGGGAAGCCCACGGTACAGGTACTCATCCACGAGAACATGGAGCCGTCCAAAAGGCGCCAGTTCATGGAACATCCGGACGTCATCCCCGATACGACGGGGATTGACGGCGAAAGTGAAGTTGCTCTTCGTGGAGCGGCCGTCGGAAGAAACGGGCGGCAGGCTCAACATGGCGACCCGGGGCATGGAGGCACCTACCACGGGCTTGCTCAGGAGCACGTTTTGCCGGGCAGCCCGCTCGGTGGTCAGAACCCCCAGGGACAAAACGATGTGCGCGCGGGGATGATCGAGAGCCCTTTGGAGAACGCCCGACACGGCATCGGGATTCCATTGGGCATCGAACTGGGGAAGGCATAGCCAACGCACCCGGTGAGTATCGCCAAGAAGGCTCGTGAGTTCCTCACGGACCTGGAATGCGAAGCGGTCGTAAGCCGGGGACGGCCCGTCGCGGATCACGGCTATGCCCACCGGATCGGCAGGATTTCCCGAAGTGGAAAGCGATGGTGAGGGATCGAACGCCAGCCCCCGGCCGGCAAGAAGGCAGATCAGGGCAAAAAAGATGCCCAATGAAACAGGCACAATGAACGCGACGCGAAACAACCGGATAAAAGATATCATGATGCAAGCCTTGATGAAGCAAGTTTTCGACTGGAAGCGGGCGCGAGGGCACCGGAAAACGCTTTAGGATTGTTGTTTGCGTATCAGCTGTTATTGGGACTGCGGAGGAAGACCTTTGACCAACCGACGGGGCTGGTGGAAGTCTTCCTCCACTCTGCAAAAAACATCTCCATTCATGGATCAGGAAGACCTGGAAGTTTCCCCTTTCTGAGTCGCGGGAGGTTTTCCGCTTCGACGCCACGACATACTGTCACAGATCACGCACATGGGAAGCTTCTCCCCTTCCTCCTTACATTCGTGCTCATTGGCGCACGCATTGCACCGATAAACACCGCAATCCACCTCTGTTCCCGCCAAAATGACCTCTTTAGCCATAAATTATCCTCCTATTCATCACGACACCTTCGACTTCCACCCTCTCACCTGTTTTCTATCGCTCTTCCCATTCCATCAAGCTCGGTGGTCGAGATGTGACCACAGGGTTCCAGATGCCTGACAAAAAGCGGCATCGAGACCATCAACGACTTCCTGAAAATCATGGGGCAAGGGAGCGGAGAAACTCATGGGAACATCCTTCACCGGATGGGGAAAAGCCAGGGTTGCCGCATGGAGCAGTTGACGCTCCACGTTCCGGAGAATATCCCGCAGGCTCTGGGACACAATCCCCTTGAGTCGCCGTTTCCCTCCACCGTATGTTTCATCCCCCACCACCGCATGTTGCATGTGGCTGAGATGCACTCGAATCTGGTGGGTACGCCCCGTCATGATCCTCACTTTCACAAGGGAGACTTCTCCATACTCTTTTTCCAGCTCCCACAGGGAATGAGCCTCCCTGCCCTTCCCGGTGGTGACGGCCATCTTTTTCCGATCCACGTGGTGGCGGTCCATAAGGGTGATGATCTCGCCTCGCGATTCTTTCAGGCGGCCGTAAACAAGGGCCAGGTATTCCTTGTGTACCTTGTGAGCTTTGAAAAGTTCGATGAGGCGCAGGTAAGCCCGGTTGCTCCCGGCCACGACCATGGCTCCCGAAGTATCGCGGTCCAGCCTGTGGACGATACCCGGCCTCAACGGCGCGCCCTGTGCGGCAAGGGAAGGACAGTGAGCCAGCAGGGCATGCACCAGGGTACCTTCCTCCCGTGCGGCTCCGGGATGCACCACCATCCCGGGAGCCTTGTTGACCACCAGGATGTCGTCATCCTCATAGAGTATTTCCAGAGGCAGCGCCTCAGGTATGAGTGCATCCTGACAGCCTGGAGCATCCGGCAGCCGGATCGACACACAATCAGCCGTTCTCAGCACATAGCCCGGCTTTACCATGCGTTCATTGACCAGGATAAGCCCTTCCTGAATCATCCTTTTGAAATGGCTCCTGGATATATCATCGACCCGTTCACTCAAAAAAGCATCCAGACGAAACCCGGAATTTTTTTCTTCAATTTTGAAAATAGAATCTGGAACCCGGCTTCTCACAAGAATATCACCCATCTAAAATACATGATCCAATAGTCGCTTATTATCATTAAAGAAATGCCTTCTCCCCCTGACTCTTCGACCGAGCATAAAAAAATCGGAGGCAGACTCTCTGCCGCCTCCGATTTTATTGGGTTACCGCTTCGACTTCAAGATATCAATGAGCTGTTTTAGCTCGATGCTCTCAATGCTGTTGACGACTGGACTCCCCATTTTTGAGAGTGGTGAATATGAGTCTTCCAGCAGTGGTCTGAAGAATACTCGTCACGGAGGCATCCACTTCCTTCCCAAGAAACCGGATGGCATTTTCCACAACCACCATGGTTCCATCTTCCAGGTAGGCAATACCCTGCCCATGCTCCTTGCCCTCTTTGAGAATCTGCAACCGCAGGACTTCACCCGGCAGCACCACGGGCTTGAGAGCATTGGCCAGCTGGTTGATGTTGAGCACCTGTATGCCTTGCACTTCGGCAACTTTGGAAAGATTGTAGTCATTGGTCACGATCTTGGCGCCCAATCGCAATGCCAGGGCGACAAGCTTGGCATCGACTTCGTTGAGATTGTCGAAATCCTGCCGATCTATCTTCACTTCAACATTTTTTTCCTGCTGAAGCCTTTTGATGACATCCAAACCTCGCCGCCCCCGAACTCGACGCGTGGGATCGGAACTGTCCGCTATATGCTGGAGTTCCTGCAACACAAACTCGGGAATGATCAACATCCCTCCAAGAAAACCCGTTTCAACAATATCCGCGATACGTCCATCGATGATCACGCTCGTATCCAAAATGTTGGCCGTCTGTCCTCCCTTCACGCCTCGAACGGGCCACGACCAGTTGGGCAGCTTTATTTCATCGATTTTTATAGTCCCCAGAACCATTCCCACATAGCCAAAAATGCAAGATAATAATATATATATTGCAACGCTCACCGTGGGGTTCTGTAGTCCGGCAAATCCGACACCGATCAGTTTTGCCACAGAGAGCCCCACAACCAGCCCGAAGGTTCCCCCTATCAACACCTTCAGCGGAAGGCGTCTGATGATCTTTTCCACCAACATGGCCAGGAGAGCGAAAGATACCCCGGCAATCCCTCCTACCCAGGGCGCCCAGGTATAACGTTTGATGACCTCGATCTGATCCGCAATGAAATAGCCTCCAACCGCACACACAGAAAACAAAACAACTTTGAGACTGAGCCAGGCCCACTTCAATCCACATCACCTCCCTTCGCACTGGATTTATAGACATTTTAATTACATATTGTCAGGCAAAAGAATACATCCCGCCAAATAACACGGGAGGAAAGCAGATATCAACAGGCCGGCAGGGTGAAAGGAAAATTCAGCACTTGTCCGGTCACTCCAGTATCTTGTTGATACCCTGCTCCACCTCGTCTTCGCTCAATTTCTGAACAATGGAAAGCTCCTTGAGCAAAAGCGTTCGAGCAGTATCCAGCATCTTTCTTTCCCCAAAAGACAGTTCCTTGTCCATTCTCAATACCGTCAGGTCCCTCAGGACTTCCGCCAGATCAAAGATGGAACCCGTCTTGATTTTCTCCATGTATTCCCGATAACGTCGATTCCAGGTTCCACCGTTTACGGAAACCTCTCTCGACTTCAAGATATCATAGACCTTCGATATCTCCTCGATATGCAAAAGCTCACGAAGCCCCACCGCATCGGCGTTTTGTACGGGAATCATGATTTTCATATCGTTTTCAAGGATTCGAAGTACATAAAAATCCTGCTTCTTACCACCAATGGTCTTGGACTCGACGGACTCAATCTTGCCGACCCCATGAGCCGGATAAACAGCCAAATCGCCCAATTTGAACATGATTTGCCCTCCATCTCCCTATCATCAAAGGCTTTTCCGCCAAAAAAGAATGTCTTGTTTCAACTTGCCGATTTTAGCCTTTTATCGCGGCCAAGCAAAGCATTAAACGAGAGGACACAAAAGACAAAGGCGAGATACACCAAACGCATTTCCGTAACAAGCCGATGTGAGCCCCCTGCCTTTTTACGGCACAAACCGGCTCCGTGCTTCCCAAAACCAGAGAGAAGATAATACGACAAATGGAAAAATAATGGAAAGAGAAATTACTGAAAGCAATCCGTCAAGAAAACATGGATAAAAAGACGAAAGACATGCTTGGAAGGAAAATTTAGAAAAAGACGAAAGGCCGACTTCGACAAACCTTTCGGTCACACCGACAGCATTTCACCCATCTTGGAAAACGGAAGTTTTCGCCCATTGATAAGGTTCATGGCCCGAGTCAGCCCGGAATCAAGCACGATGCGCACCGCTTCGGCAGCTCCACGGATGGTTTCCTCGTACAAGTCAACTTCCTCGGGATAAGGAGTACTCAGCACAAAACCCTCCACGGGTTCCCCATACAGGGGCCTACCGATACCCACTTTTACCCTTGGGAAACTCTGATGTTTGAGGTGCTCGATGACGGAAGCAACGCCCTTGTGACCACCCGCACCGCCTTTTCTTGCAACACGCAACCGCCCCAACGGGAGATCCACATCATCATGGATAACGAGAATCCGATCTCCGGGAATGTTGTGCTGTAAGATAAACTCCTCCACCGCCAAACCACTGCGATTCATATAGGTACCGGGCTTCAGAAAAAAAACCGGGGCTCCATCGATATCCCCCCGTCCCCAGACAAAACAAGAACCACTGATAGACACGGAAACCGAAAGAGACCCGGCGACAAGATCAACGATCCGGAAACCGACATTGTGCCTGGTATTCTCATAAAGCCGACCGGGATTGCCCAACCCAACGATAACGCAAACCCTGTCCTCTATATCCACGTCCTGACTCATGGGGATCCCCAGCCGGCCAACAAAACTCAACCCTCCAGGCTATCGCCCGGCATCACTCTGCGCCTGCCTCGGCCCCCTCGCCGGAAGCCGGGGTTTCAAGAGATGAAATCGTGACTATGGGATAATGCGGATCGCCAACCAGATCATAAGGCACCTTCCCCTTCAGGTCGGAAACGCGTATGGAACCGCCCAAATCGAGAGCAGTAACATCCACAATCACCTTTTCGGGAATCTGATCAGGAAAGCACTTGACGGTCACCGTCCTCATAAGCTGATCGAGGTCGCCGCCCTTTTTCACTCCAACGGCTTCACCCTGCAACTCTACAAGCACTTCCACTTCAATGGCAACGTCCAGAGGGACTTCAAAAAAATCAACATGCAAGAACCTTTTTCGGAATGGATGTACCTGTATTTCCCGAATGAGCACCTGCTTGTTCAGTTTCTCCGCTCCCCCCTCGATGGCCAGTTGAAGGAGCTTGCTCTCTTCTCCAATTTCCCGCAGAAGTTTCTCCAAATCCTGGGCGGAAACAGTCAGGGCCACTGCATCCATTTTGGGACCATAAAGCACGGCGGGCACCTTTTTTTCCTGTCTCAGCCGTCGGGAAGGCCCTTTTCCCATCACATCTCGCAACTGAGCGGTCAACGCAACATCCATGTTAATCTCGCCTCCTAATAAAAATAAAAATGCAACACAACCCGTGTGCCTCGCATTCAGCAGAAGAGCGCGCTCACCGATTCTTCGAGATGAACGCAACGAATGACTTTCGCCAGTGTAGAAGCAACACTCACTGTCCTGATATTCAAAATACCCACGGCACGATCAACCGTAGGCACCGTATCCGTGACGACCAGACTTCTCAATGCAGAATCGGCAAGCAGGTCCACAGCCTCATGAGAGAAAAGAGCATGGACACAATAGGCTTCCACACTGGCAGCGCCTGCCATCTTGGCTGATTCCACCGTACGGTGTAAGGTGCGTCCCGTATCGAGCAGATCGTCGATGATAACCGCCCTTCGTCCCTTGACGTCCCCTACAATGGTGGAACGCGGCGCCGTCTTCCCCCTGCGATGATCCATGATCGCCAGGCGCATTCCCAATGTATTCGCCAAGTTACGGCAACGCTCCACTCCACCGGTATCGGGAGCAACAATGACATCATCAACGGTCAAATTGCTTTTGAGATCATCGAGCAAAACCTGTATTCCCGAAAGATGATCCACCGGAATACGGAAAAACCCCTCGATCTGATCCGCATGAAAATCAAAGGAGATGACACGATGCGCCCCCGCAACGGTCAGCAAATCCGCCACCACTTTAGCCGTGATGGGAGCCCTGGGCTTTTCCTTTTTGTCCTTACGCCCATAGCCGTAATAGGGAACCACCACTGTTATACGATCGGCTGAAGCCCTTTTGAGCGCGTCAATCATGACGAGCAGTTCAAAAAGGTTTTCATTTACAGGGGGACAAATGGACTGGATGGCATACACGTCCTTACCGCGAACATTCTCCTGAATTTCCACGCGGACTTCGCCATCGTTGAACCTCCCCACGAGGGCTCGCACCGGGGTAACTCCAAGATGGGTACAAACCTTCCGTGCGAGAAGGAGATTGGAATTTCCAGACAATATTGCAAACCGGTTCTGCATGCGCCACTCTATTCCGCCCTTTACTCCGCCAGGCTTTCAACGGACACAAACAGGCACCGTCGTAAAGGCCAAAAAGAAATGGCTGGGGCGGGAGGATTCGAACCTCCGAGTGCGGGTTCCAAAGACCCGAGCCTTACCGCTTGGCGACGCCCCAATCACTCTTATATGGGCTCTGTTTCCTGATAAGCGTAAATCCCGGAAACGGCAACCCAGCAACCACTCCATTCCCGACGAGCAGACTCAGCCACTCTTTCAGCAACGCCTGCCTGTTGAAACACCCCGAAAACCGATGACCCGCTGCCGCTCATGAGAGCACCAAGGGCCCCTCGATTCACAAGCCATCCTTTCAGCGCTCCAATAACGGGATACTCAATACCGGTAAAGCTTTCCAGATCGTTTTGAAGCCAAAAACCAACATCCCACGGCCGCGCCGAAAACAGGGGGACTGTAATTCGACTTTCCCCTCTTGTCAATGTTAAACTTTCATAAACCCGCCTGGTAGATACATTAATGGGAGGTTTGATGAGTACAAACCAATACGCAGGCAAAGATTCCACCGGGTCCAACCGATCACCGATTCCCGTAGCAAGAGCCGGACGACGCGCCAAAAAAAAAGGAACGTCGGCCCCAAGATTCCGGGCCGTCTCATGAAGCTCGCGGTCCGTTAGAGGGCTTCCCGTAAGGTAATTCAACGCCAGAAGAGTTGCCGCGGCATCGGAGCTCCCTCCCCCCAGCCCTGCGGCATGAGGTATGTTCTTGTGAAGTTCAATGCGAACCCCATGATTCAGACCGGACTTTTCCATGAACGCCCGTGCTGCTTTCCAGCAAAGATTGTTTTCATCCGACGGCACACCCGGGTCGCTGCATTGGATGGAAATGCCCGTGCCTTCACACAACTCAACCTCCAGCTCATCACAAAGCTGCAAGGGCACCATGAGGCTTGACAAATCATGGTACCCGTCTTCTCTGCGCCTGATGACTTCCAGCCACAAGTTGATCTTGGCGGGAGCATCCCATTGAACCTGCAACACGTCAACCCTTAGAAAGAAGAAAAGAAACAAAGCGCCGGCGACATGGAACCCAGCCCGGTCGTCACCGACCGCTTTTTTCTACATATCTCATACGAAGATCGTAAAGCACGGACTTGAGCAATCGATCCTCATCAGGGTCCAGATTTCCGCGAGTCTTTTCCTGAAGCATCCCAATGGTATCAATGATCTGCTTTGCCATGGGCAAATCCAACCGAACAGTCTGAGTATCGGGCTCAGGAATCTCTCCCAAATGCACCAGGGCGGAGGAACTCAACGAAAATACGAAAGTCGAAAGGGTCACCTCGGGAAAAGCCGCATGCCCTTTGTTTATATTCTCTTCGGATGCCTTTTCAAACTCTTGCCTGGCCTGCTGTTCTTCGATCTTGCCGGCTTGCGACTCCCGCACATCCTCTTGCTCGGATGTCCCGCCGGAAACATCTCTATCAGCATCCCTATCTATTTTGCGACGGTCCTTGAACACAAAACCCTTGTCTTCTTTCTCTTCCATGTTTCCATCCATCTCCATGCATTCTTAAAGTTATCAGAGCTTCACAACTTGCACGATATTGACATTATCCATGGAAAGGAGTTCATCCACCACTTTGGGGGTGACGGGCGTGTCCGTACGTAAAAAAACGATGTTTTGCCCTGTTTCGATCACCTGCCCCACATCCATCATGGAAATATTGATCCTGTGGCGCCCCAGGCACGTGCCGATAGCTCCAATGGTTCCCGGAGTGTCGACATTGTAGATAAGAAGCATGTGCCCCTCAAGCCCGGCTTCGAGGCGAAAATCATTGATGCGTACCAGACGGAACTCCTTTTTACCGAAAAGGGTTCCCGAAACCAGATTGGTCTGCTCGGGCGTCGTCACCCGCAGGTTGATCAGGGTCGTATAATCTTCCGCCTCCGTCCTCAAGGATTCGGTAACCCGGATATTTCTTTCCTTGACGATGACGGGCACGTTGACAAAATTGATCATGTCTCCCAGGATGGGCGTGAGCAAACCTTTGAGAATGCCGTAGGTGAGAGGCTGGGTTTCCACGGACGCCACCTCACCAATGTACTCGATGGACACATCCTCGATGGCACCGGGCGTAATCTGCGCAACCAACCCTCCCAATTTTTCGGCCAGGCTCAGATAGGGACGGATCTTGGCCAGCACGGCACCGTCAAGGTTGGGTGCGTTTACTGCATTGCGAATAGAACCCTTGGTCAAAAAGGCAATGACTTGATCGGCCACCGCCATGGCCACGTTTTCCTGGGCTTCATCCGTGGAGGCCCCCAGGTGGGGGGTGGTAACCACCTGCTCCAACCCCACCAGGGGATTATCCTTTGGAGGCTCGGCTTCAAAGACATCCAGGGCCGCACCCGCCACAATGCCTTTTTGAATAGCGTCATAAAGACTGGGCTCATGCACAATGCCCCCACGAGCGCAATTGAGCACATAAACGCCTTTTTTCATCTTGGCAAAGGCTTCCGCATTGAGGATATTGCGAGTTTCGGAAGTCATGGGAGTATGTACGGTAATGTAATCAGCCCGGGCCAGGAGTTCATCCAGGGAAACACCCTCGATGCCCATCTGGTCGATGACTTCCGCACTGATGTAGGGATCGTAAGCAATCACCTGCATCCGAAGGGCCTTGGCTTTCTCCGCAACCACACGCCCGATACGCCCGATACCGATAACACCGAAGACTTTGTTGAACACCTCTTTTCCTCGAAAGCGCTTTTTCTCCCATTTCCCGGCTT
The DNA here is from genome assembly GCA_964603955.1 of uncultured Syntrophobacteraceae bacterium. Lineage (GTDB taxonomy): Bacteria > Desulfobacterota > Syntrophobacteria > Syntrophobacterales > Syntrophobacteraceae > SLCH01. The sequence continues at coordinate 37,596 of CAZRWT010000014.1, read as the reverse complement.
TCATGGAAGCATCGGCACGGGGAATATTGCGGCTTACAGCCAGCATCATGGCAATGGTATGTTCCGCCGTGGTAACCACATTCCCCTCGGGCGCGTTCATGACCACAATGCCCCGCTTGCTGGCCGCCTCGATATCCACATTGTCGAGACCAATGCCGGCACGAGCGATCACTTTAAGATTGTGGGCATTTTGAATCACTTCCGCCGTCACCTTGGTGGCGCTCCGAATGACCAACGCGTCGTATTCTTTAATGATGTGGCGGAATTCCTCGGGAGTGAGACTCGTGTTCACTTCCACTTCAAACTCAGGCACTGCCCGTAATCTTTCAATCCCCAACTCAGCCAGGTTGTCACTGACCAATACCTTCATGATGCCTCCCGAAAACGCTTTACCTCAAGCACGTTCTTGTTCTTGTCAATGAGTAAGTGGCGCACTCTTCGCCACATGCTAACAACACGTGAAACCGGGCTGCCACGCTACCACCACCATGCGCCGAACGTCAAGAAAAGAAAGGTAATGGGCCAGGTACAGGGCAGAAACAAGAAAAGATCTCGATGCGTTTTTTCATTCTTCGTTGTCTTCCACGTCCTAGCGATTCCCGATACTGTGCCGAAAATGCCTCTTGGCCCGCTCTTCAACACGCTCGATACTCTCATCGAGTTCATTCAACCCGGCATAACCCTCACCGAAAACCCCTTTTGCTTTTTTGTAATGAAAAACGGACAACTGCCACTCATGCTGACGTTCATGATATCGTCCCAGGCGCTCATGGGCTTCCCCGATGCGATCCATCCGCCCCAAAAGCACCCCCAGGCGATAGTCGATTTCCGGGTATACCATCGAGTGCTCCTCGATGCGCATCAGGTGCTCCAGTGCCTGTCTCTCGGCGCCCCTGTCTTGTAATACGACGGCCAACCTGAACCTGGAGTTGACATCGCCGGGATTGAGAGTCAAAGCCGTTTCAAGGAGCCTCTGAGCCTCATCGAGATTGCCCAGGCGAGAATGAGCCGTCCCGAGAGCGGACAGCACCAGGGGGTTTCCCGGTATCCTCCGAGCAGCTTCCCGGAGCGGTTCGACGGCATCTCCATAACTGCCCTGGCGCATGTATAACCGTCCCAGGCCGAAAAAACCGGATATCTCTCCCCTATCCGCTTCACGCCGAAAGCGGTCCATGGCAATGCGGGGTTCCGCATAATCAGCCACCAGCACCGCCTGGATGAGGTCGAAATCCTCCTTGCTGGTAAGTCTGGGCCTTTGTCCCGTCGAGCACTCCATGCCCGCCGCCATCTTTTGCAACGACTGAATGCGATCCACCAAATCCGGGTGAGTGGAAAGGTAGGAAGGTATTTTGGAATTGGAGCGCCAGCTTTGCCGGGCCATTCTTTGCATGGCCGATGCCATGTCACCCGGAGGATAACCGGCTCTGCAAAGATAGCGTAATCCCAGTTGGTCCGCTTCCTGTTCATTTTCTCGGCTGTATTTCAACTGATAGGAAGTCGCTCCCGCAAGGCTCCCCATGGCCAACCCTTGTGCGGCCGCCCCTCCCGCCCCCAGGAAAGCTGCGGCCACAAGACCCGCAAGAGCCGCCACGCTCGCTATCTTTCCCGTTTCAAGACGTCGGTGAATGTGCCGGGCTTCTATGTGAGCAATCTCGTGACAGATAATGGAAGCCAGTTCTCCTTCCGATTCCATGATCTCCACCAGCCCACGAAAAATGAAAATGTAGCCTCCTGGAACGGCAAACGCATTGGGTACCGAATCATCCACAATGAAAAAGCGGTAGTCGTAACTGGTGGTTCCCACCACCCCGGCCAGACTTTCGCCCAAAGCCTGAATGTAGGTAACGAGTTCACCGTCTTTGATGAGGGACATCCTTTCATCGATTTGTTCGAGGAGCTTTTTCCCCAATTCCTTTTCCTGGCTCAAGGTTAAAGCCCATGCGGGCCGAGGCTGTCCCCACGTTCCCAAAGCCATGCAAAGGCACAGAAAGGCTGCCATGACCTTCAAAGTTTTTTTGCATAAGCGGTGTCCGAAAAACATATTGCCCCCGTCCGACCATGCCGACAGGTGTTGACAATTCAACTATTTACGTTCAATCGTTCGGCCTCGGACCACAAACTTTCCAGATCATAAAAATGCCGAACAGGCTCGTAGAAAATATGGATGATGATCTCACCATAGTCCATCAGCACCCATTTGCCCTCGGTCCTACCTTCAATTCCCAGGGGACGGAGGCCGTGATCCCGAAGGGCCCTTTCCAGGTTGTCGGCAATTCCCTGGACCTGGCGCGTCGAAAGGCCGGTGCAGATGAGAAAGTGATCGGCAAAGGAAGAGAGTTTGGAAACACCCAGCAAAACGATGTCCGAAGCCTTGAACTGCCCGGCGAGATCGAGACAAAGTATCGCCAAATCCTTACTCGTGATGGAAGCCTGTACTTTTTCTTCCGGTTGAAACGCCCTTTCAACCGAACTTTTCACTGGCGTCATGCGTTGAGGTCACTCCTTTTCGATAGATTTTTTGGCTTTCAATATAACGCATCACATCATCCACGACCAGATAGCGTATGGATTTTCCCCGCCCTGCCAGTTTGCGGATCAGGGTAGAGGAAATTCCCAGCCGGGTGTTGTCCACCATATGCACGGAACGCAAGGAAGGATGATGAAAGGCCCGTGTTGTCTCATCCCAGCGATAATCGACGGAAACCCTGCGATGCAGGAACCCGGCCGGTCCGCTCTCCCCATATCCGGGCCTTTGCAGGACCGCCAGATGCGCCAAGGAAAACAAGTCCCGGTATCGGTACCAGGTATCGAGTTCCAAAAACGAATCCAAACCCAACAAAAAAAAATAGTCTTCCCGGCCTCGAGACAGCTTGTGGAGATCGAGCAGTGTAAGCACCGAATAGGATTTACCCGGCATGTGTTGCTCGATATTCGACACGAAAAACCAAGGATTACCGGCAATGGAAAGGGAGATCATATGACAGCGATGGTGAAAAGGAAGGATTTCCCGCTGGGGCTTATGGGGAGGGTCCGCAGCGGGAATGAAGACGATCCGATCCAACGCGAGGGCCTCCAGAGCCTCCTGTGCGATTCTCAGGTGACCGATGTGAACGGGGTCGAACGTGCCCCCCAGGATTCCCACACGCTGAACCATTGTAAGACCGCTCCCCGGTTGTTTTTTGGTAATCATCGGGCGGAACCCGGGCATTAACTCCTCAACTGCCCATCCCCGAAGGCGATGAACTTGGTGGTGGTCAGTTCCTCGATCCCCATGGGCCCGAAAGCATGGAGTCGGGAGGTGGAAATGCCGATTTCCGCCCCGAGCCCCAATTGAAAACCATCGTTGAACCGTGTGGATGCGTTGACCAAAACCAGCGAGGACTGCACCTCGTCAACGAATCGATGAGCCCGCCGGATATCCTGCGTGACGATGGCTTCCGTGTGTTGGGAACCGTACTGCGTGATGTGCTCGACGGCTTCATCCATGCTCCCGACCACCCGAACCGCCAGAATCAGGTCCAGATACTCGGCATACCAGTCCTCTTCCACGGCACTCGCGCAATGAGAAACCAGCCGCACGGTGCGAGGACACCCCCGAAGCTCGACACCCTCCTTGCGAAAGGCTTCGGCCATTGCAGGGAGAAAAGCTTCCGCAACTTTTTCATGCACCAGGAGCGTCTCCATGGCGTTGCACACTCCCGGTCTCTGCACCTTGGCATTCAAGGCAATGGAGATCGCCATGGAAAGGTCCGCCTCTCGGTCCACGTAAACGTGGCACACCCCTTTGTAATGCTTGAGAACGGGCATCCTGGCATGGGCCGTCACGAAGCGGATCAGTTCCTCTCCCCCACGGGGAATCATCACATCGATGTGTTCCTCGAGCTTGAGCATCTCGAGTACGGCCGCGCGGTCCGTGGTTCCCACCAGCTGAAGCGCATCCCCCGGCAGCCCCGAATCCTCCAGGGATTTTTGAAGGATTGACGCGAGACACTGATTGGAGTGGAACGCTTCGGAACCTCCCCTCAGGATCACGGCATTGCCCGCCTTGAGGCACAAAGCGGCGGCGTCCACCGTGACGTTGGGACGGGATTCGTAAACAATCCCGATGACCCCGAGAGGAATGCGCATGCGGCCGACTCTCAACCCGTTGGGACGCAGCCACATGCGGGTGATTTCCCCCACGGGATCGGGTAGAGCCGCCACCTCACGCAAGCCCGTCGTCATTTCTTCAAGGACCTTGTCGCTCAACACGAGCCGATCCACTTTTGCCTTGGGAAGGCCTTTGTCCATCGCCGCCCGGATGTCTCGATCATTGGCCGTCTTTATGGCCTGCCGCTCATTTTCCAGGGCCACGGCCATGTTCTCCAGAGCCGCCCTTTTGGATTCACCGGCCGCCTTACCCAGTCCGTGAGCCGCGGCACGGGCCTTCTTTCCCATTTGTACCATGACATCAAGCATCTGCTCCCCCTTCGGTTGCCGCCTGGAGAATCTCCTCGGCCAGTACGAAGTTGTTCCTGTGAATCACCTCGTCATAAGGCTTGAAGCCGATGACTCCGGCGATTTCTTCCGAATGACGTCCCTTGATTTGCTCGATTTCCACCGATTTGTAGTTGGTGAGCCCCACTCCCACAACCCGGCCCGCACGATCCAGGCAGCGAATGGGCGCCCCCATGCCGAAATTGCCGTGGACGGCCACGACACCGATGGGCAGGAGGGATTTGCCCCTTTGCGCCAGGGCATTGACGGCTCCATCGTCCAAAACGATTTCTCCGGCGGGCCTGGAAAGATTGGCCAGCCAGACCTTTTTGCCCTGATAGGTGCGTCCTTTGGGGATAAAAGCCGTCCCGAGAGCTTCTCCGTCCATCAAGCGGAGCAGGACATCGCGCTCTTTTCCCGGAGCGATGATCATGGGAATTCCCGAAGCCAGGCACTTCCTGGCGGCATTGATCTTGCTCAGCATTCCTCCCGTGCCCATGGCGCCCGGGCGTGGAGCGGCGCACTGAGCGATCTTGGCATCCACCTTGTGCAGCACCGGAATGAGCCTTGCCCCGGCATTTTCTCTCGGGTCGCAATCGTAAAGCCCTTCGGTATCCGTGAGGTTGACCACCAGGTCGGCCCCGATGAGCCCGGCAATGAGAGCGGAAAGCTGGTCGTTGTCCCCGAATTTGATCTCTTCCACCACCACTGTGTCGTTTTCGTTGATGATGGGCACGATACCCCAGTCCAGGAGGGTCTCGAGGGTATTGCGCGCATTGAGATAGCGATGTCGGTGAGCCAGGTCTTCACTGGTCAGGAGCACCTGGGCCACAAGCAGGTCGTACTTGTCGAAAGCCTGCTCCCAGGATTCCATGAGAACCCCCTGCCCCACCGCCGCGCTCGCCTGTTTGTGAGGAATGTTTCGAGGCTTTTCCTTGAGGCCGATCTTCCTCACCCCCGAAGCCACCGCTCCCGAGGAAACCACGATGATCCTGCGCTCCTTGTCCCTCAAGCGCAGCTCGGCAACCTGGTCGCTCAACCGGTGAATCATGACCCGGTTCAATCCGCGGTCGGTGGTCAAAACGCCACTGCCCACCTTGATCACCAGGCGCCGACAGCGGGCAAGAAATTCTTTGCGGTCGGGAAAATCCGGAGTCACCATCCTGTCCTTTCTCGCTTTTTCACAAACTCCCGTCACTACCCCCAATCATGGGTATTCCGGCACTGCCCAGCCCCCTATTGCGTTTCCGCCTCGGCATAAAGCAGGCGAGCCAGGAGGCGCAGCAATTCCAGAAGCCCCTCTCTTTTCAGGGCCGACAAGAGAAGCACGGGAGGCCCCAATCCGGCGTACTCGCGAGCTGTTTTTTCCAGCCATTGGGTGTCCTGAACCAGGTCCACCTTGTTGAGGACGATGATCCTCGCCTTGTCGCTCATTTGCGGCGAATAGGACACCAACTCGTTCTCTATCCGGCGATAGGGTTGTAAAACATCCTCCCGGGGCAACTGGGCGGCATCGATGAGGTGCACCAGTATTCGTGTTCTTTCGATGTGCCGCAAGAACTTGATGCCAAGCCCCGCACCCAGGTGAGCCCCCTCGATGATCCCGGGAATATCCGCGACCACAAAAGGCGGCGCATCGGCGTACTGCACCACTCCCAGGTTGGGAACAAGGGTCGTGAAGGGATAATCGGCAATTTTGGGTCTGGCAGCGGAAACGGCCGCGATGAGAGTGGACTTGCCCGCGTTGGGAAGCCCTACGAGCCCCACATCCGCCAGCAATTTCAGTTCGAGAAGCAACTCCCGATATTCACCTTCTCCGCCGTCTTCCGCGATGCGGGGCACCTGCCGGGTGGAAGAAACGAAGCGGGCGTTGCCCTTGCCGCCGGCTCCTCCCCTGGCGGCCACCCATTTCCGATCCGCCTCATCAAGATCCGCGATGACTTCGCCGCTATCAAGGTCCTTGACCACCGTCCCCACGGGAACCTGCAAGACCAGGTCTTCTCCCCCTTTGCCGTGACGATTTTGGCCGGAACCGTGCTTGCCGTTGCGAGCCTGAAAAAGATGCCGGTAACGCAAATCGAGAAGGGTGTGCTTCCTGGTGACGGCCTCGAAAACGATGTCGCCCCCCTTGCCTCCGTCACCTCCGTCAGGCCCTCCGTAAGGTACATACTTTTCACGACGGAAGCTCACACACCCGTGCCCGCCGTTACCCGCACGCACCCTGACCTTCACTTCATCCACAAATTTCATAATGCCGCCACCCGGAAAAACCTGAAAAAATTTCCATCAGCCCACAAAACAAAAACACTTCACACTTCCTTTTTCCCGCCGCCATGCCCCGATCATCCTCTACATCGAGGGGATACGGACCCGAATCAAACACCGACAGCGCAACAAGCCGGAAAAATACGAAATGTGAAGTGTCCAGGTGTGCTCTTAAACCTTTTAATGTGGGGCAGCCCCCCCATCCTCGTCGGCCCTTGGGCTCTTCAGTCTGCAAAAAGATCGACGAACTACAACTGCTCCGGAATGGGGTAAACACTGATCTTCTGACGTGTCTTATCCCTGTACTCGAAAGCCACCACACCGTCGATGAGGGCAAAAAGCGTGTAATCGCGCCCAAGCCCGACATTTTTGCCCGGATGAAACTTGGTGCCCAACTGCCGGACAATGATGTTGCCGGCCCGAACAAATTCACCACCGTACTTTTTAACGCCGCGCCTCTGCCCGGCGCTGTCTCGGCCGTTTCTCGAGCTACCGCCCGCTTTTTTATGTGCCATGGGATCAACTCCTCTCCATCATTTTCGATCTCGCCCGAAAAAACCGGCGCGAAAGCTTTTCATCCTATACTGTTACTGTGAACATATCGGAAGCCGTCAGGCTTCTTTCTCAATCCCTTCGATACGAACCGCCGTGTAATATTGCCGATGCCCCTGCTTCTTCCGATAATCTTTCCTGCGCTTGGATTTGAACACGATGATCTTCGCATGACGATCCTGTTCCACAATTTTTGCCTGAACCGTCACACCCGTGACCAAAGGTTTTCCCACTTCCACCTGGGTTCCGTCGCTGTAGAGGAGAACATCCTGGAGGGCCACCGTTTCTCCCACCGCCCCGGGAAGCTTCTCCAGCTTGAGCACACTGCCCGGCCTGGCTTCGTACTGTTTGCCACCTGACCTGATCACTGCATACATATTTAAAACCTCCACCTCTCATTATCGCTCCGGGTCGACCGATCACACCGCACCCCTGATGAGCTGAAGAAAAAAAAAGCGGCCACCACGACCGCATCGCGAGGAACAGCCGGAAAACGCACGGCATTTACATCTCCGCGTAAAAGCCTTGCTTTACAAACATTTTCCGCTACACTCCGAGCTTCTCACAACTGTCGGAACATTCGTTTTTGTCTTCAGCCGCATGATCACAATCGATGCACGGGTTTTCAATACCTTGAACCCTCCCGCATAGAAACAAAAACGAAGTATTGAAACGCTTTTGTATAGTTGAGGAGTAGAGATTCTGTCAAGATTTTTTCATGCAATCGCCAAAACAATGCCGGACGCCCCCATATTTTTCGCCCATATTTGCGGAACATCTCGGAACTCTTCCCGCCGACTCGGAGTTAAAGTTGACAGGAGCCAAGAAAAGCAGTACTAATCTCTTGAAAACTCCAACGGCAATGGTTCTTTATTTTTTAGCAAAAACAGGTGACTTATGTTCATTATCGGAAATTTACTTCTCGCAGTGGCCAAAATCCTTCACATCATTCTCAATGCGTACATGTGGGTCATCATCGCCCGCGCCATCATGTCGTGGTTCAACCCCGACCCTTACAACCCCATCGTAAGATTCATCTACAGCATCACGGAGCCGGTTTTGCTCACCATCCGCAGGCGGATTCCCGCATCTTTCGGCGGCATCGACTTTTCCCCCATGATCGTCCTGCTGGCCATCGTCTTGCTGGACAACGTGGTGGTGTCTTCTCTGGCCGGCATGGCGTTTCGCCTGAGCGGATAAGCCGCTTTCCTCGCACGGAAAATCACACGGCAAACACCAACACCGGCCCAATCCGGTTGAACGATTGAACGTGAAGACAGGGAAAATTCTCATGAGTATCAGCAAAGAACTGCTGGACATTCTTGCCTGCCCCAAGTGCAAAAGCCCCATCGTTTTGAACGAAACGCAGGACGGCCTCATTTGCAAGCCCTGCAAACTGGTTTATGAAATCCGGGAAGGAATTCCCATCATGCTCATCGATGAAGCCAAACCCCTACAAGACCAGTGATTCCGTCCCCGGCATGTACAATCACCGGTTGACCCTTTCAGGGGAATTAAAAACTCGCCTGCTCGAAGCCATGGAGGAGTTTTCCTCGCTGCGGGTCTTCATCGTGGGGGACCTCATACTGGATCGCTTCATCTGGGGCGAGGTGACCCGCATATCTCCGGAAGCTCCCGTTCCCGTGGTAGACGTGTTGGACGAAACCAGGCTGTTGGGCGGAGGCGCCAATGTGGCTCACAATGTGAGCGCTCTTGGTGGGCGGGCGCTTGTTGCCGGGGTTTTGGGGGAAGATGCCGCAGGTGAATCCCTCACCCTGCTTTTTCAGGAAACGGGACTTTCGACGGAAGGTCTGGTTGTCGAATCCAACCGACGCACCACGGCCAAAACGCGCATCATCGCTCAAAATCAGCAGGTGGCTCGATTGGACCGCGAAGACCGCAATCCCATACAACCGGGATCGGCACGGAAAATTCTCGGCTTCATCCGGGAAAATCTCTCGGAGGCTCACTGCATCGTGGTTTCCGATTACGCCAAGGGTGTGATCACCCCCCTGTTCATGAACGAGTTGCGAGCCCTTGCACGGGAGTTTCGCGTACCCGTGATGGTGGACCCCAAGATCGAACACGCCGATTTGTATCGAGGAGCGACCGTGATCACGCCCAATCACCATGAGGCTTCGCAGATGGCTCATTTGCCCATCAAGGACCATGATACCCTGGTGGCGGCCGGACGGTTTCTCATGGAGAAAATCGGCTGCGAGTACCTGCTCATTACACGGGGCAAGGACGGCATGACGCTTTTCCATGGGGATGGCGGCATCGATCACATCCCCACGGTAGCCCGGCGAGTCTTCGACGTCACGGGAGCGGGGGACACGGTGATCGCCGCCTTGAGCCTTGCAATGGCGGCGGGGCTCGATCCGAAAGAGTCGGCCATTCTTGCCAATGCCGCTGCGGGAATCGTGGTGGGGGAAGTGGGAACCAGTGTCGCCACGGCCCGGCAACTCGTCAAAGCCATACAGGGGGCGTGACCTCATGATCTCGTTAAACCTGAAGCAATGAGGCCGGCAACACACCTATGAGTGAACCCCAAAGCCCCGCTCCGGCAAAGCTTATTGTGGGGCTGCTTTTCCACAGTTTTGAAGTTCAGGGAAAGGCCCTCGCACTCCTGAGCGATCATTACGGCCCGCTGGACCTCCTTACGGAGCCTGAGCCATTCACTTACACGACCTATTATGATCGGGAAATGGGCGAGGACCTGTATCGGCAAACGGCAAGCTTCCTGCGCCTGGTGCAGTGGGAAGAGCTGGTATCCATCAAGTTATTCACCAATGGGCTGGAAAAAAAATTCTCACGAGAGGACAGGCGAACAGTGAACATCGATCCCGGACTTTTGAGCGAAGAGCGCCTCGTCCTGGCCACGGGAAAAAATTTCACGCACCGCATCCATCTCAAAAGCGGCATTTATGCGGACCTGACGCTCATTTATCAAAAAGGAGGCTACCAGGGGCTCCCCTGGACTTATCCGGACTATAAAGCCCCGCAGGCTCTGCACTTTTTCAACGCTCTTCGCCATAAACTCATTTTTCAGCGAAGCGGCCACATCCCACAACAAATTTCCTACACAGGGGAGTTCACTTGATCCAAAGCATGACGGCCTTCGGGCGATCACAGAAGGAAGATTCAGACTACGCGGTCACCGTGGAAGTCAGAACGCTCAACAGTAAAAACCTGGACACGGTGCTGCGTCTTCCCAAAAACTTCCTGGAATTTGAAGACCCGTTGCGCAAACTGGTTGTTCAACAACTGAAGCGGGGAAGGACGGAGATTTTCATTCAAATGGAAGCCACCCGAGTGGAACTCAAGGCATCCCGGCTCAACCTGGAAGTGGCGGATTTTTACTGGGATCAGCTCCGACAATTGCACAGGCGCCTGGAAGGAAGCGATGCCCCGACCCTCGGCCACCTCCTGCGCATTCCCCACATTTTCGAACCGCAGGAAATGACCGCAGAACGGGGCAGCCTCCTCAGCCTGGTCATGGAAGCGGCGCGGGAAGCCCTATCGGAAGTCCAAAGCATGCGGGTCGTCGAAGGCCGGGCGCTGTGTGACGATTGCACAAACGGTCTTGCAAGGCTCAGAACGGATCTCGATATCATCGTGGGGCGAAAAGACACAGCGGTAGCCGAATACAGCAAGCGCCTAAGAGAAAGAGTCCAGGCACTCCTGGGGGAAATACCCCTCGATGAAAGCCGGTTCATGCAAGAAGTAGCTTCCATGGCTGAAAAGATGGACATCAATGAGGAGATCGTTCGCCTGAGAAGCCATTTCGATCAATTTGAAAGCCTGCTCACGGGAACGGAAGAGGCCGTGGGCAGAAAGCTGGATTTTCTCACCCAGGAAATCCACCGGGAAACCAACACCATCGGCAGTAAAACCGGAGACCTGGAAACAACCCAAACCCTGGTGCGCATGAAAAACGAAATCGCCAGGCTCAAGGAACAAATACAAAACATCGAATAGAAGCTTTCATGCAGTGTTCAACGGGTGCCGGCCATTGAAGACGGAAACCTTGCAGTTGAACGATCATGGAACGCCGCCGTTTCATCAACCTGAGATAAAAGAGGTCGCAAATGGACTTGAAACTGCTCAACATCGGCTTTGGAAACACGGTTCTCGCGAATCGAGTGGTAGCTATCGTCTCCCCCTCGTCCGCTCCCATGAAAAGACTCAAGGAAGACGCCAAGCTTGCCGGCAAGCTCGTGGACGCCACCATGGGGCGCCGTACCCGCTCGATCATCATCACGGACAGCGACCATGTGATCCTTTCGGGAGTGCAGGCGGAAACCATCGCCCAGCGGCTCCTTGTGGACAACAGTCCCAAAGATGCCAACATCCTGAAAGAAAAAAAAGAGCGATCCCATGATTCCTGACACTCCCAGGGGACAGTTGTACGTGATTTCAGCCCCCTCGGGTGTGGGAAAAACCACCTTGGTTCGCTCTGTGTTGGAAAAACTACCTTTTGTCCGATTTTCGGTGTCCTGCACAACCCGCCCGCCCAGGGCGGGTGAAACTCCCGGCATCGATTATCATTTCCTGGAAAAACAGGAGTTCCAGCAGGGCATCCGGGCCAATCGGTTCCTGGAATGGGCCAGGGTTCATGACGCATACTACGGAACGGACGGAGAACAGGTAGCCCGCCTGTTGGAGGAGGGTTGGGATATACTGCTGGACATCGACGTGCAGGGGGCCAGGCAGGTCCGCTGCATCCATCCCGACTGCGTCACCATTTTCATCCTCCCCCCCTCCATGGCCATCCTGGAGGAAAGGCTCCGCAATCGCGGCACCGAATCCCCCGAACAACTGAACAGGCGCATAGGTACGGCACAGCGGGAAATCATGGATGCTCCCTGGTACGACTTTATCATTATAAACGACAGGCTCCCCGATGCCGTGGCCGCCCTGGAATCCATCTTTCGTGCCCAACGCTGCCGCCGTTCTTTTCAAAGCCGGGCCATCCTCTCTTTTCCGGCAAAGGAAATCCCATGAAGGGGCACATGAAAGGGAAAAACAACAAGAACAAGGCGGGCAAAACAGAAACCGGTCATCGGGAGCAACTCTGGATTTGCGGCGTAAACCCCGTTCGCGAAGCACTGCGCAGCCCGGCCATGCAAATCGAGGAGATCCTTCTGGCTCGAAATGATGCACCGGGCCGGGAGATCATCGACTTGGCCGATCCGCGGTCCATTCCCGTCAGTATGCGGGCCGGAGATGAGCTTGAAAAAGCAACGGGACATTCTCACCACCAGGGAGTGGCGGCTCGCATGGATCAGTACCCCTATGTATCCCTGGAAAGTCTGCTGGACCTGCCGCCCCTGGACCGGGAGCCCCTTGTGGTCCTGGATTCCATACAGGATCCTCAAAACCTGGGAGCCCTCGTTCGAAGCGCCTGTTTCCTGGGAGCCAAAGGGGTTGTTATTCCCAAGGACCGGTCGGCGGGAGTCACTTCAACGGTCATCAAAGTGGCAGCGGGAGGAGCTTCTTACATTCCTATCGCTCAAACGGTCAATCTGGCCCGTGCCCTGGATCGGATGAAGGAATCCGGCCTGTGGATCGTGGGTCTGGCCGCCGACGCACCCAGAACCCTTTACGAAGAAGACCTCGGCGTGCCCCTGGCCATGATCGTCGGCAACGAACATGCCGGCATTCGCCCGCTCCTGTTGAAAAAGTGCGATTTCCTGGTGAGCATCCCCCGTAAGGGCCCCCTGGAATCCCTCAATGCAGCGGCAGCGGGCACCATTGCCCTGGCGGAAATTCAGCGTCAGCGCATCACGCGATCTTCCGGGGCCTGACACCGTACAAAGCCGTTCCCACGCGGATCATGGTCGCTCCTTCCTCGATGGCCACCTCAAAATCGTGGCTCATGCCCATGGAAAGCTCCTTCAATTCTTCCCCATAGGATGACTTTTGCCGCAAGGCCTCCAGAAGCTCCCTCGTTTTCCGAAAGTAGGGCCGAACCGCTTCGGGGTCTTCCCAGTAGGGAGGAAGGATCATGAGCCCCCGAATCGCAAGGGTTTCCATTTGAGCGGCCTCTGTATACAGACCCACCAGACCTTCGGGGTGAACCCCGCTTTTGGTGGATTCATCCCCGATGTTCACCTGGAGCAGGATGGGAATTTTTCGATTGAGCCTCTCCCCTGCCCTGTTGAGTTCTTTTGCCAGGCTGAGCCTGTCCACCGTGTGGATGAGATCGAACAGGCCCGCGGCCGATTTTGCCTTGTTCGACTGTAAATGCCCGATGAAGTGCCAGGAAAGGGAAAGTCCCGCAAGGAGTTCCATTTTATTGCGAGCTTCCTGCACGTAATTTTCTCCGAGAGTCGTGATACCGGCCTGGGCACCCTCCCGAATGCGCTCGATGGGGACCGTCTTGGTCACGCCCATGAGACGGACCTGAGCAAGGTCTCTTGACGAACGCTCACACGCATCGGCCATCCTTTTTTGAACAGCCTCGATATTCGATGCTAAGTCCTGGTGCATGTTCTTTCTCCTCGAACTGAAAATCCCGTTGTCAATGGAGAGCCCGTACCGTTTCGAGCGGTCCCGATCTCGTCGGCTCGATCACCCCGTGTTCCATGAGGCATTCCAGGGTTTCACAGAGGGGCAGTCCCACCACGTTGGTGTAAGAACCCTGTATGGAACGCACCATGAAGGCTCCCACCCCCTGTATGCCATAGCCCCCCGCCTTATCGAAACATTCTCCCGTGCGGATGTAGGCGGAGATTTCCGCCTGGGAAAGCTCCTTGAAGCAAACGGTGGTGGTCACTGCAGCAACATGCTCGACGCTCCGCTCCGTATGTTTGAGGCAAAAAGCGCTGATGACCAGGTGGTCCAGCCCGCTCAGACCGCGAAGCATTTCAAAAGCACGGGTCGCATCACGGGGCTTGCCGAACACCTCTCCGTCCAGCACCACGATGGTGTCCGCAGCCAAAACCCAATGGGACCGGTAAAGGGAAGCCGTCACCCGTGCTTTTTCCTGTGCCCGGCATTGGACCAGTTGCACAGGCGTAAGGTTCGCCTTCATGGATTCCTCCACATTGCTGGGCTTGACCTCCAGGCGTATCCCCATGGAAGCCAACAACTCCCTGCGCCTGGGAGAAGCGGATGCCAGGATCAGGGGCTCCAGGTTTTGAAACGGCAATCCGCGCATGCTCTCATGGCCGTTGGCTTGATTGGACATCAACTCTGCTCCCCCTCATCCAGACCAAAAACAGTGCGGGCATTCTTCGTGGTAGCTAGAGCCAGCTCTTTCAGGGATATGCCGCGTAACTGGGCCATTTTCTTTGCGGTGTGCAAAACATGGCAAGGTTCGTTGGTTTTCCCCCTATGGGGCACGGGGGTCAGGTAAGGGGAATCCGTTTCCACGAGGAGACGATCCAGGGGGGCCTTGCGCACGACATCCTGGAGCGCAAGAGCCTTGGGATAAGTCACCACGCCGGGAACTGAAAGGAAAAAGCCCATGTCCAGGCATCGGCGGGCCACAGTCCAGTCCCCGGAAAAACAGTGCAGCACCCCGCCTTGCAGTTCTTTCACAAAGGGAGAAACTATCTCGAAAAAATCGTCAAAAGCTTCTCGAATATGAAAAACCACGGGCAGTTTGACCTGTACCGCCAGCTGAAGCTGGGTTCTGAAGCAATCCCTCTGGACGGGCACAGGACGATAATTGCGGAAGAAATCGAGCCCGGTTTCACCCACGGCCACCACTTTCGGCCTGGAACAGAGAGCTTTCAGGCGATCCGAAAATGCCGGGTCCATGGCAAAGGCATCGTGAGGATGAACGCCGATGGTCGCGTAAACCCCCTGATGTGCCTGGGCCAACGTGACGGCCCGCTCACTGGAGGCAAGATCGATACCGATGGTGATGATCCTGGAAACTCCGGCCTGTGCGGCTCGCTGGAGAACGGAGGATAGATTTGCGCTGAATTCAGAAAAATCCAGATGAGCATGTGTATCAATGAGCATTGTCTACCTCGAAATGACGTGATCATAAATTCAAATTAAGATACGATATGAACGGCCTTTTTACTTGCTTATGTAACCTCATGACACTATATTGCGCTGTTTAAGATGAAGCTCGCTCATTGGGATACCATATTAAGTTCCAATGATTCTCAGAAACATGAAAAGAAGCACGTTTTTGTACAGAATGGTCATAGACACAGGACAATTCAATGAAAACAATACGCACTCCCTTTTTTTTAGCTTTCTTTCTTATCATGGTTTACCCCATGCATACAAGTTGGGCTGAAACAGTTTACAGCCTGGGAACCAGTGATGTTCCCATCCTTGCAACACCCAACACCCAGGGCACGGTGCTCAAGACTCTCGTACCCGGCACTCCGGTGGAAATCAAACAGTCGGATCGATGGGTCCTTGTGGAATATCAGGACGAATCGGGAAGGTCCCGGAGAGGCTGGGTGGATGCGATCCTTCTGGGTCACAATCCACCGGAAGAAATATGGGTCAAGCAGTTGGAAGAAGAAAGCATCGAGTTGAAAACAAGGGCCCTGACGCTGGAAGGAGAGCGCAACATGCTGCTGGAAAGAGAAAAGGATCTTTCGGAACAGGTCGCCCGGCTGCAATCCGACTATGAGCAATTAAAAACAGGCGCAAGCGAATACTTTGAACTCAAAGAAGAGCATGACGCCTCCCTACTGGCCCTCACGGAACTCGAAGCAAAACTGGACGCCATGACCCGGGAAAACCAAAATCTCAAAATTTCTCAGCGCATCAAATGGTTTACAACCGGTGCGATTGTGTTCATGGTGGGATGGTTCATCGGCTGGCTCAATGGAAAACGCAGAAAAAAGCAAAAATCATCCTATTTTTTCTGACGGGCCTTTTCTCCAGGCACTTTGCACACTCAAGCGAGTTTTTAGACAATTCGCTTTATTGACAAAAGAGCCTGCTGTGTGGTATGCACTCGCAGTTTTTGGATTTCGCCCCCGTAGCTCAGGCGGATAGAGCACGAGATTCCTAATCTCGGTGCCAGAGGTTCGAGTCCTCTCGGGGGCACCAGTCAGAACGAGGGGTTACGTCGGTTCGAGGCGCAGCCCCTTTCTCTTTTCAGCGGAGAAACGTGGGGTATGTCTGAAAACCCCCTCGAATCAAGACTCATATGAGGATATAATTTTGTGAGCAATCGAAAACGCGCCTATCAAAACGAGAAAGAAGAATCAAAAGGAAAAATCCTACCCCCTGCTTCTACCACGGAACTCGACTCAAAAGAAAAGGGTCGTCCGGTTCAAACCATCACAAAGGCGCATATCGTTGACGATCTCTACGCAAAGGGGCTTTTTTCCAAGAGAGAGTGTTTCGATATCATCGAAGGTGTGTTTGAAACCATGAAAAAATCCCTTGAATCGGGTGAAGACATCATGATCAGCGGCTTCGGTAAATTCCAGATACTTCGCAAGCATCAACGCAGAGGTCGCAACCCTTACACAGGTGAATCCATCACCCTCGAACCCAGAACGGTCGTCACCTTCAAGTGCTCCAGAAAACTGCGGGATGATATCAACGGGGACTGACTTCCCCACCCGCCCAGCCAACTTTTCTCAAACAAAATCAGCTTGTTCATCTCAAAAACAGGGCGGTTGCGGCGCTCTGATTGCACTTGAATTCGATGATATAAATTGTATGGGCAAAGTGCAATACCATGTTGATTCGCCCGTAAAGTGTTCATGTCAACCCCTTTGTGCCTGCAGCGATTCATGATTTAAAACAAAAAGCACCGCACCCAGTGGCCGGGAAATCGCTCGATCAAGGAAGGCTTGCGGGTGCGGCATTCTTCCCGTGAATGAGGACAGCGGGGTTCGAAGGCACATCCTTCCGATGCGGGCTCTTTCTGCGATGGGTCTTCCAGGAATTCCTCGCGCTCCTTTTTGGCATCGGGATCGGGGACGGGAATGGCCAGCAGCAGGGCTCGGGTGTAGGGATGGAGCGGGGCGGCGAAAAGAGCCTCCCTCGAAGCCAATTCCACCAGGTTGCCCAGGTACATGACCGCCACCCGGTCACTGATGTAGCGCACCACGGACAGGTCGTGGGAGATGAACAGGTAGGTGAGTCCGTATTGCTCCTGGAGGTCCTTGAGGAGGTTGATCACCTGGGCCTGGATGGACACGTCGAGGGCGGACAAGGGTTCGTCGCAAATGATGAATTCCGGGTTGAGGGCCAGGGCACGGGCGATGCCGATGCGCTGGCGCTGGCCTCCGCTGAATTCGTGCGGGTACCGATGGATGTGTTCGGGACGCAGCCCCACCACTTCCATGAGGTAGCGCACCCGCTCCTTGCGCTCTTGCTTTGCACCCACCTTGTGGATGACCAGGCCTTCTTCCACGATGCGCCCCACCGTCTGGCGTGGGTTCAGGGAAGAGTAAGGGTCCTGGAAAATGATCTGCATCTTGCGGCGCAGGCGGTGCATTTCCTGGCGGGACATATCGAGAATATTGCGCCCGCCGAAATGGATTTCCCCTCCCGTGGCCTCTTCGAGCCTCAAAATGGTGCGCCCGAGAGTGGATTTTCCACAGCCGCTTTCGCCCACCAGCCCCAGGGTTTCCCCCCTGTGGATGTCCAGATCGATGCCGTCCACGGCCTTGATGATCTTGCGGTTTTTTCCCAGCAGGCCCCGAGACACGGTGTAGTGCTTTTGCACGCTTTTCAGCGTAAGCAGGGGGGCTCCCTTCGTATCCGGGTCCCTATTTGTTGTCGTTGTCGCAATCGTATTTGTGTTTTCGTTTGCGCTCATCGTGGCCTTCGAGTTCGAGTTTACGTTCGCGTTTGAATTCATGCTCATTGTCCTCCCTGAGACGCTGTCTGAAAATGGTCGTTCTGTCCAGAGAATTGTGGACACGATGGACACAGTGGACGAAATGGACAGAGGGGAAAACGCAGGCTGTATTTCGCTTCTCTCAACCCGACTTGCAACTTTCCCGGCAAGCCCCGTTGTCTACGCGATGCGCCGCTTTCTCGTTTCCAGGTTCAGGCTTGGGAACGAAAAATTTATCAGACAGCTTTCGGTTTTCGTGGAGCCTGCACCGCACGGGATGGCCGCCGTCGGGTACCAAGAGGTCGGGTTCGGGGTCCACGAGGCAGCGGTCGAAGGCATGAGCGCAGCGCGTGTGAAATTTACACCCGGCGGGCAAATTCAGGAGGCTGGGGACCACTCCGGGGATGGCATCCAGGCGCTTTTTCCCGATGTTGGCCGGTCTTCCCGGAATGGAGCGCATGAGGGCCTGTGTATAGGGGTGCAGGGGCTTGTTGAAAAGGTCCCGCACGGGAGCCCGTTCCACGACGCGCCCCGTGTACATGACCAGGACTTCTTCGGCCATTTCGGCCATGACGCCCAGGTCGTGCGTGATGAGCATGATGGCCGTGCCCGTGGTGTCCCGGAGCTTTCTCAGGAGGTCGAGAATCTGTGCCTGGATGGTCACATCGAGGGCGGTGGTGGGTTCGTCGGCGATGAGGAGCTTTGGGTCGCAGGCCAGGGCCATGGCGATCATCACCCTCTGGCGCATGCCTCCGCTCATCTGGTGGGGATAGTGGGTCATGCGCTCTTCGGGGGAGGGAATGCCCACCTGGCGCAGCAGCTCGATGGTGCGTGCTCGCGCATCCTGTTTGGATAGCTTGAGGTGGCGCTGGATGGCTTCCATGATCTGGTCCTGCACGCGGAAGACGGGGTTGAGGGCCGTCATGGGTTCCTGAAAGATCATGGAGATGTCGTTGCCTCGGACGGAATTCATGGCCTCCGGGGACAGGGTGAGGAGGTTGTTTCCCTGGAAGAGAATTTCGCCTCCCACGATTTTTCCGGGAGGCGAGGGAATGAGGCGTAGGATCGAGTGAGCCGTGACCGATTTGCCGCATCCCGATTCGCCCACAATGCCCAGAATCTGCCCCGGCATGATGTGGAAGCTCACGTGATCGACGGCTCTGGCCGTGCCCTGCTCTGTGAAAAAAAAGGTCTGAAGGTCTTTGACTTCCAGGAGTGGAAGGGATGATGTCATGGAAAAAAGTCACCTTTCGTTGGGACCGGGTTCTGGGGTGTACCGGATTCGACCGGCACGCTTTCACATCAGCCGGGCAAGGATACACCGACGAGCCTGGATTTTCCAGCCATAAGCCAGATCAATGCCTGGAGCATGCAGTGCCCATATAATTCGCCCTGCATGCTCCAGGCAGGTATCGGTTGCGGCAGAAAAACCGCTCTTGTGTTTGTTTCAGAATTGATCTGCACGTGCTGATCTGCTAATTTATGAAGTGATTTGTTTCTTGTCCTGTCCTCCGAGTTGCCATTGATTTTCGGCTGAACTGAGAAGTGCCGGGTGATCGTCGCCTGACGCGCTCCGGTTTTGAAAAAGAAAGTCACAGAGAAAGCATGGAAATAGCTCGGGATGTTACGGATGAACTGGTGCTCGTGATGGAGAACGTCGCCCGCGGGGAATATGGGGACGATGTGTTCCGTTTCACCATGGAGGACCAGCCCGATATGGTCAGGCGCCTGGCCGAGGCCATGGGCATGATGATGGTCAAGGTGGAGGCCAGGGAGCAGCACATCCTGACGACCCTTGAAGAACTCAAGGAAAGCAACGAAAAGTTCAAGCGTGCCGTTGCCGGCTTCATGATTTCCATGGCCTCGGCCCTGGGTGCCCGGGATCCCTATACCGAAGGCCATGAACAGCGCACGGCGGGGTACTCCATACGCCTGGCCCGGCGCCTGAATTTGCCCTTGAAGGATATTGGATTCATTTACCTGGGAGCCATTATGCACGATATTGGCAAACTCGGTTTCCCTGAAGCCCTTTTCACCAGCGAAGACTGCCGCAGCTCTCCCGAATTGCTCGAAGCCATGAAAGCCCATCCGGAAATCGGCTGCACCATTTTGCAATGGCTCGATTTCATGGAACCGGCCCTGGATATTGTCCGATATCACCACGAGCGCATGGACGGCTCCGGCTATCCACACGGGCTCAAAGGGGAAGAAATTCCTTATTGGGCCAGAATCGTGGCCGTGGCCGATACTTTCGATGCCATCACCACAGATCGGCCTTACCAGAAGGGCAGGAGCATGAACCAGGCGTTCGATATCCTCCGGTCTATCGCCGGGGATCAACTCGACCCCGATCTGGTTGAGATTTTCTGCGAGGAAATTCAATGGAATGGCCTTGAATAGGTGCTTCCTTCGAGGCGTGCCCGCTCCCATAGTCTTTGTACAAGGAAAGCAAAGCCGGGATTTTGGAGTTATGTTTGACAGCGGTATCTTCTTAGCATACAAAACTTAGGAAAGGTTTGGCAATGTGCCATGCGTAGAGGGTCTCTATCATTAACCGACTGATTTTGGAGGTGTGATCATGATTGCGAAAAAGTGTTTGATTGCGTTGGTTGCCGTGCTCGGATTGGCTTTGTCCGCTCCCCAGGCCAAGGCGAAACAGGACATTCTCTTCGGCGGGGCCGCCATCACCGGAGTTTATTACCAGGTAGCCTTGCAAATCAGCAACATGATGAACAAGCACATGGGCAACAAGTATAATTATATCGGGCGTCCAACGGGAGGCTCCGTATTCAACATCAATGCTCTGGATCGTGGTGCGTTCGACTTTGCCGTGGCTCAGTCCGACAGAAACTACCAGGGATACAACGGCACCGCCGACTGGGAAGGAAAACCCGTATCCGGCCTGCGCAGCGTGTTCAGCATGCATCCGGAAACCGTGATGCTGGTCACCCGCAAAGGTACCGGTATCGCCGCCGTTGAAGGCCTCAAGGGTAAGCGGGTGAATATCGGCAATCCCGGATCGGGACAGCGCGGCAATGCGGAAGATGTTCTGAGACTGTATGGCTTGGATTTCACCAAGGATTTTACTGCTGAAGCCTTGCAGCAAGGCGAAGCTTCGCGGGCTTTGGTGGACCAAAAAATCGACGCTTTCTTCTACACCGTGGGCAATCCCAATGCAGCCATCGAGGAGCCCGCTCAGTCCGTCGAGATTGACATGGTTCCCTTGAATTCGGACGCCATCAAACAGTTTGTGGCCGAACATCCTTACTACATCATGACCGCCATTCCCGCCGGGACCTATCGCGGGATTGACAGGGACATCGAGACCTACGCAGTGACGGCCACGGTGGTCACCAACGAAGGTGTTTCCGAGGAAGTGGTTTACGACATGGTCAAGACGGTTTTCGAGAACCTGGACGAGCTTAAAGCCAGCCATGCGGCTTTCCGCGTTTTGAAGCCCGAGGAAATGCTGCAAGGTCTGTCCGCGCCCTTTCATCCTGGAGCAGAAAAATACTACAAGGAAAAGGGTTGGATGTAATTCAGTATGAGTTTTTCAGGGGGCCGTTACGGCCCCTTTTTTGATCGCGGAAGATAACGGGGGTGGATGCGATGACAGACCATGAAACGCTTGAACAAAAACAGGACACACCCGTATCCAAAAAAGAATCCAGGGTTCGGCAGTCGGCCGAAGACATGGTGGCCATGGTCGAGGCCGGGGCAAGAGAGCCGAGACATCCCATCGCGGCCTGGATCATTACTTTGCTGTGTCTGGGATGGTCCGGTTTCCAGCTTTACCTGGCTTATCAACCCATGAATTCGCACATTGCCCGCGCGTGGCACCTGGGGTTTGCCATATGTCTGGCATTTTTAGCTTATCCGGCCTACAAGCAATACAGTCCCCCCATGTGGATTACGTGGACCCAGAAAGTTATTCCCAGTTTTGCCCGCCGTTCCATCCGCACGTATATTCCTTTTTATGACATCATCCTTGCCGTTTTGGCCACGGCGGGAGCCCTCTACATCTGGTGGGATTACAACGGCATTATCGGCCGCATGGGTTTGCCTTCTCAACCGGACATTTGGATGGGCATCATTTTGATCGTCTTGCTGCTGGAGGCTGCCCGCCGTGCCCTGGGACCCGCCCTGGCCATCCTAGCCGGACTGTTCCTGATCTACACCATTGTTGGCCCCCATCTGCCCGAGCTGTTGCGTCACCGGGGAGTTCCCCTGGATTTCATCATCAGCGACATGTACCTGACCACTACGGGCATCTTCGGCGTTCCCCTGGGAGTATCCACGGATTTTGTCTTCCTCTTCGTGCTGTTCGGGGCTCTTCTGGACCGGGCCGGGGGAGGCAAGTATTTCATCGACGTGGCCTTTTCCGCCCTGGGAACCTTTCGCGGAGGGCCGGCCAAGGCGGCGGTCATGGCCTCGGGGCTGACCGGGCTGGTTTCCGGTTCCTCCATCGCCAACACCGTGACCACGGGCACGTTCACCATACCCCTGATGAAAAAGGTGGGATTTCCCGCGCACAAAGCGGCCGCAGTGGAGGTTGCCTCTTCGGTCAACGGCCAGCTCATGCCGCCCATCATGGGCGCAGCCGCCTTCATCATGGCCGAAATCATCGGCATTCCCTACCTGGATGTGGTTCGGGCCGCTCTCTTCCCCGCTTTCATCTCTTACATGGCACTGCTTTACATCGTTCACATCGAGGCGCTCAAGATGGGTATCAAGGCCATTCCACGCAATGAGCTGCCTCGTTTCGGGAAAACCCTGCTGCGAGGGTGTCACTTCATCATTCCCCTGGTGGTGCTCGTTTATTACCTGGTCGTCCTGCGCCGCTCGCCCATTGCCGCGGCCCTGTTCGCCATCGAAAGCCTCATGGTGATCATGCTGGTGCAGCGCCCCATCATCGCATTCCTGACTTTCAACATACAGAAAAAAGTCGGTACAATAGCTCCGGATACGGATCTGGGCCGTTTTCTGCTCACGGCGGCCCGGCAGGGCCTGCAGGATATCTGGCAGGGAATGATCATGGGGGCCCGGAACATGATTTCCGTGGGGGTGGCCACGGCCACGGCGGGCATCATCGTGGGAGTGGTGACCATCACCGGACTGGTGGGGCGATTCATCACCATCATTGCCACCCTATCCATGGGCAATATTGTCCTGATGCTCTTTTTCACCGCCATCACCAGCCTCATCCTGGGCATGGGCATGCCCACCACGGCCAACTACATCATCATGGCCACCCTGACGGCACCTGTCATCATTCAGTTGGGCGGAGAAGCCGGATTGATCTTCCCCCTCATCGCGGCACACCTGTTTGTCTTTTATTTCGGCATCCTGGCAGATGTGACCCCTCCCGTGGGGCTGGCCGCCTATGCGGGAGCGGCCATCGCTCGAACGGATCCCATCAAAACCGGGGTCCAGGGTTTTGCTTACAGCATGCGCACGGGCATTCTGCCCTTCATCTTCCTGTTCAATACGGATCTGCTCATGATTTCCGGCTTGACGGCCAACGGCAACATTGAGTGGATCGACAACTACGGGCACCTGGCCTGGATATTTTTCTCGGGTCTCATCGCCATGTTCGCCTTTGCCTCCGCCCTCCAGGGCTGGCTGGTAACGCACTGCAACTGGTTTGAGCGCCTGATCCTGCTTGCAGTTTGCGCCACCACCTTTCGCCCCGGCGCATTCGAAGCCTATTTTCCCTTCGGACGGCTGGGCATGCAGATATTGGGGGTATCCATGTATTTTTCCCTCTTTGCCTGGCAGATGTTGAGAACTCGCGTGAAAAAGAAAGCTTCCGCCCCCGCCGGATGACCCGAAGCATCACCAACGCACGGCGTTGAGGACGCTCGATATCACGGTTCCCTTCGAAAACCTTTTTGGAGTTGAAAACATGTACAAGCACATTCTCGTTCCCATCGATTTACAAGAAGACGACCGGGCCCGGCGAATGGGATTGAAGCGAGCCGTGGAGCTTTGCCGGTATTACAAGGCAAAATTGTTCGCCCTGACCGTCGTACCCGACATGGGCATGCCCATCGTGGCCCAGTACTTTCCATCCGATGCAGGCGACAGGATCGTGGCCGATGCAGAAGAAATGCTCCACCAACTGGTTGATACTCACATCCCCGACGATATCGTAGTGCAGCACATGGTGGCCCAAGGCTCCATCTACCGCAGAATCCTGCGTATGGCCGAAAAGGTGGAGGCGGACCTGATCGTCATACCCGCCCACCGCATGAAGCTGAAGGATTACCTGCTGGGTACCAACACGGCCAAAGTCGTGCGCCATGCCCAGTGCTCCGTGCTGGTGGTGCGCTGCGACGAAGAAGAATGCCGGACACCCGATCCTCAAGAAAACACGTCGCGGCAGGCATGACAAGGAGCAGGGGCGGTTCGCAAACCGCCCCTGCTATAAAAAACCGAGAAATCAAATCCGTTCAAACAAGCTTGCCTCATGCTCCATCCAGTACCTCACGCACTCTTTCGCCGAGATCCTTCATGGAAAAAGGCTTCTGGACGAAATTCACGTCTTTTTCGAGCACCCCCCTATGAGCGATCACATCGGCCGTGTAGCCGGACATGTAGATGATTTTAGTGTTGGGGTACAATGCGTGCAACCGCTTCGCAAGCTCACGCCCGTTCATGGTGGGCATGACCACATCGGTGATGAGCAGGTCGATCTTGCCCGTGTGTTCTTCAGCCAGGCGTAGGGCCTTCCCGGGTGTATCCGCGGTCAATACCGCATAGCCCAGTTTCTCCAGCATCATGCGGCCCATCTTGATCATGGCGGGCTCATCCTCCACCAGGAGCACCGTCTCACCACGGCCCAACGGAACTCCTCCAGCAGCTTTATTTCTTGTCGCCTTCACTTCCCCCACATGGCGCGGCAGGTAAATTCTGAAGGTCGTCCCCTTTCCCGGTTCACTGTAGACGTTGATGAACCCTTCGTTTTGCTTGACAATGCCGAAAACCGTGGCCAACCCCAATCCGCTCCCCTGGTGGACGCTCTTGGTGGTGAAAAAGGGCTCGAAGATATTTTCGAGTGTTGTCTTGTCCATGCCGCACCCGTCGTCGCTGACGACCAGCATGACAAAATCACCGGGCGTGAAGCCCGCATGGTGAGCACAATAAGCCTCGTCGAACGTCGCGTTGCTCGTCTCGATGGTGACTTCACCCACACCGTCAATGGCGTCTCGAGCGTTGACACACAGGTTGGCCAGAATTTGATCGAGCTGGGTGGGGTCCATCTTGATCGGCCACAAACCCACCCCAGGCTGCCAACGCAAGTCGATATCCTCACCGATGAGGCGCCGCAGCATCTTGAGCATGCCTTCCACGCCGCCGTTCATTTCCAGCACCACGGGGGCGACCGTCTGTTTGCGGGCAAATGCCAGCAATTGCCGCGTAATTTGGGTGGAGCGCCCGGCGGCGTTCAAAATTTCCCTGAGATCGGCATGCAGCGAATTCGACGGAGGCACCTTGCTCATGGCCATTTCCGCATAACCGGTGATGATGGCGAGCATGTTGTTGTAATCGTGAGCCACTCCACCCGCCAACCGCCCCACGGACTCGAGCTTCTGAGCCTGGAACAACTGAGCCAGGAGCTTTTCCTTTTCTTCCTCGGCCTGCTTGCGCTTGGTAACGTCCCAGACAGTGGATATCACCAGGCCGCTCTCAGGCATGGGAATGTTGCAAGCGGAAATGAAAAAGGTCTCTTCGCCTTTTCGTGTGACGGGCACATCCTCCCAGTACATCCGATCAGGATCACCTCCGGCACAATCTCTCAATACCCTGTTTTTGATCTCTTCCCGGAACACGGGATCTTCATAAACCACATCCCAAAACGCACCGGGATTTTCGAGGGCTTGCCTTGTCGTCCGATAGATTTTCGGGAAGTTGTCGTTCATATAATTGAATGTTACATCGGGGTCCAGGGAGTTAACCGCAATGCCTATGGGCAGGTAATCCATGACCGTCCGGATGAACGCTTCCCGCTCTCGAAGTTCATTCTCGGCCCGTTTGCGCCCGCTGATATCGGCGGTGATGCCGTTCACTTTCACCGGTCGGCCGTTCTTGTCAAAAACCATCCTGCTCCTGACATGAATCCAGATCACACTTCCATCCGGCCTGACGATGCGGCATTCCCGCTCCGCAACGCCGGTTTCCGTCAGCTGCCCGACAGCTTTTTCAATGGTATGTTCATCTTCAGGATGAATGACCTTCCGCCAGAGTGTCTTGTCTCGATAGAATTCTTTCGCAGGCCGGCCGTAAACGGCCTCTACGGCCGGGCTTATGAATAAAACCTCCAGATCGGGCCAGGATAAGGACCAAACGACATCCGTCACGTTTTGCAGAATACCGCTCAGTTTTTCCTCACTTTTCCGAAGCTCGGCCGTCCTTTCCCGTACCATCGTCTCCAGCGAATCCCTTTCCTGCCGCAGGGCATCTTCCGCCGCCTTGACCCGAAGGGCCACTCTGATCTGCGATACCACCTCATATTCATCGATGGGCTTGGACAAAAAGGCATCGGCACCGACCTCGAAGCCCTTGATCCTGCTCTTCGCGTCTGTCCTCACAGCCGTGATCATGATGATCGGAATCGATCGCGTCCTTTCATCATTTTTCAACTTCCGGCAGGTTTCGAAGCCGTCCAGTCCCGGCATGTTGACATCCAGCAGGACCGTATCCGGTAAATCATCCACCGCCTTTTGGATTCCCTCGACACCCGACAGGGCGGTGATCACGGTACATTCAGGCATCAGGTTTCTTAGCAACGCGGTCAGAGTGACCAGGTTGTCTCTTTTATCGTCAATGGCCAGTATTTTCATCACGATATCCCCCACGGTCATGATTTCAGTCGGCTGTCGATTTTTGCGAGAACCTCCACCGGATCGATGGGTTTGGAAATGTAACCGTCACATCCGGCTTCGAGTATTTCCTCCCGACTGCCTTTCATCGCCCGGGCGGTCATGGCAATCACCGGGATAGGCGACGATTCCGTATTTTTCCTGATGCGCCGGACCACCGTAAGGCCATCCATTCCGGGCAGGGCCATATCGAGCAAAACCAGGTCCGGTTTGAATTCCAGAGCCATGCGCAGGCCCGTTTCGCCGTCCGTAGCCTCCAGGATGCGGTAGCGATTCCCCAGCACCGCCTTGATGGTGATCATATTATCAGGGTTATCCTCGACGATCAAAACCGTTGCAGACCGTGAGTCGCGGGGAACGGGAGATCGGACAGAAGCTCGAACGGGAGAAGGTGCGAATTTGGGGGGTGGAGGCTCTTTTCCTCCCACAACCAAGGATTTTACCTTGGACAGGAGCCGTTCCCGATCCACATCCCCTTTTTGGACCAGTTGCCGGACATGGTTGGCGCCGAGGCGTGCCAGGTCCTCGGGCGTGAGGTCCTTGGCCGTGAGAATCAGAACGGGAACATGGGTTGTCGCCCGGGTGCCTCGAATCTTTTCCAGCACTGCGAATCCATCCACTTCCGGCATCATCAAATCGAGCACGATTCCATCGGGAATGGTGTGGGAAACGTAATCGACGGCTTCCTGCCCGCCACGGGCCACATGGACTTCGTACCCTGCGGATTCGAGCACGGCCCGAACCTGGACAACGGCCGCCTCGTTGTCCTCGACCAACAAAATCCTGGGCACTGAAGATGCGTCCCCACCTTCGGAACCCTGCACGGCACCTTCCAGGCCCGCCAGGATTCTTTTGACCTCCCCGAGCAGGGTTTCCTGCGTGGCGACGCTCTTTTGCAGAACGGAAGAGACGTTGCCGCTCAATCTTTTCCGATCCGCATCCGTCAGTTCCCTGGCCGTGACGACGATAACGGGCAGGTCCCAAGTTTCCGGGTTGAGCCGAACCTTTTCCAGAACGGCAAAGCCATCCAATCCCGGCATCATGAGGTCCAGGACCAGCACGTCGGGGAGTTGCCGCTCGATCAACTCGAGGCAGGCCGGGCCGTCCTCGGCCACCAGGGGCTCCAGCCCCTCCGCCTCGACGATCTCCCGGATTTCCCGACGTTCCAGTTCGTTGTCATCCACGATCAGGACCGAACGGACTCGAGGCTTCGCCACCCGCCGGATTTCGGAAATCAGCAGGCTCCCGGACACGGGCTTGGCGATGTAGCCGATGGCGCCCAGGGCGAAACCCGTGTCCCGGTCCTGAGTGACGAAGACGACGACGACCGGAATGTTCGCGGTTCGAGAGTCCGCCTTGAGGCGTTGCAGCACCTCCCAGCCGTCCATGTCGGACATGACCACATCGAGGGTGATGGCAAAGGGAAGGTACCGGGCCGCGAGCCTCAGGGCCTCCTCCCCCGAAGTGGCCGTGATGGTGTTGTACCCTCCC
Organism: uncultured Syntrophobacteraceae bacterium; assembly: GCA_964603955.1. Taxonomy (GTDB): domain Bacteria; phylum Desulfobacterota; class Syntrophobacteria; order Syntrophobacterales; family Syntrophobacteraceae; genus SLCH01. The sequence goes on along the minus strand of CAZRWT010000014.1, from coordinate 9,147 downwards.
TGGATGAGATGACGGGAAATCATCGTCGCCGTTTCCGGCTCGTCGTCCACCACGAGCACGGTTCTCCCCACTCCCTGGGCAATGGGTGGAGGTATGAGAACGATGGGTTCATGAGTAGGGGCCATCCCCTTCCAGACCAGGGGCAGGGTCAGGGTGAAAACGGCCCCCCTACCCTTCTCGCTCTCCACCGCGATTTCTCCACCCAGCATGAGGGCCGCCTTGCGGGCGATGGCCAATCCAAGTCCCGTTCCTCCGTGCTTCCTGGAAGAACTGCCGTCCACCTGACGAAATTCATCGAATATATAAGGGAGATCGTTTTCCCCAATGCCGATGCCCGTATCGGCAATGACGACGAAAATTTTATCCCGTTGAACCCCAACAGAAACGGTGACGCCGCCCGTATCGGTGAATTTGACGGCATTGCTCAACAGGTTTTGCAAGATCTGGGAAACCCTGACTTCGTCGCTCTCGACGGATGGAAGATCTCGGGGAATGTCCGCATGAACATGAAGCCCCTTTTCTTCAGCGAGTGGCAGGATACTTTCCATAATGGTTTCAAGGGTCTGAGCCAGTGAAAAGGATCTGGGGTGAACCTCCATCCTGCCGGCCTCGATCTTGGAAAGGTCCAGAATATCGTTGATCAGGGCCAGCAGGTTTTTTCCGTTGCGCTCGATGATTTCCAGGTAGTGAGCTTCTTCCTCGCTGAGCCTCGTCCCGGCCTGCATCATGAGAACCCGGGAGAGGGCCATGACGGAATTCAAGGGTGTACGCAGTTCGTGGCTCATGTTCGAAAGAAACTGGCTCTTCAACCGGTCGGCCTCTTCCACCGCCAGCCGCTGTCGCTCCAGTTCCGAGTTCTGAACCTGCAATTCCCGCGACTGTTCGAGTAACTCCTCCGCCTGGGCCCTCAATTCCTCCTGCTGGGCCTGGAGTTCCAGGTTGCTTTCCTGCAAGGCTTCGGACAACCGTCGGGTTCTGTCGTTGGCCTGGAGGTTGCCGAAGACCGTGTTCACCAGGGTGGCCCAGGGCAGGTTCAGAGCCTCGATGGCCTTACGGGAATAAGGCCCGATACTTCCCAGGCAAATGACGCCCCTCACCACACCATCGAGAATGATGGGAATACAAACCATTTCCCGGGGAAGCATCGTGCCCGCGAAGGTTTTGAAATGAAAGGCGGTGTCCGGAGGAATGTCCCGCAAGATGGTCCATTTTTTTTTGACCAGCACATGCCCCAGCTCTCCTTCCAGCGTGGCGGCATCGAAGGGCTGCAACCGCTCACGGTCCACACCGATGGAGATAAAGGGCTCGAAGACATTTTTCTCGACATCGAGCAAAAAATACGCTCCCACCTGTGATAGGGTGACTTCCACCAACTTTTTGAGGAGATTCATCCTGAATGCTTCGAGATCGTTGGCGTTCAGGAGGGTTTCGGAAATCTCTTCATTGATATCGCGCAAGTCCATTTGCAGAGATATGGCTTCCGCATTGCGGTTGAAGGCATCCGCCAGCATTCCCAGTTCATTGGTGGACACATTGTTGCTGCGCACATGGAGGTCGCCGCTCATGAACCGTTCCGTCAGGGCGGTCAGTTCCTTGAGGGGCATGCTGATCCACTTGAACAAGAGACGGCCCACAAGCAAGGTGAGCAAAAAGATAGCGGCGACAGTAAAAATCATTTGCCGGGCCATGGTCTGGTAAGACGCCGATGCGCTTTCATAGTACCGATCCGCAAAGCTGCGGGAAGAGTCGTTAATAGCTCGCAACAAGGCCATCACTTCCCGCAGATGTTGGGTGTCGGGTCCCATTTGAGCATGAATGTTGACGGCCCTGGCCCTTTCCAGGTCGCCTGCCCTCAACAGCCCGATTACCTCTTCCCGGTTGGCCCGGCATTCGTTGACGGCCTGAAACAAGGCTTCCACATCCTCTCGATCCCCCGAATAACGATCGAACAGGACGGTGAATTGCTCTCCGGCACTGATTTCATGCGCAACGATGAGCGGGAGTATTCGTTCCAGGTTTGCCGTGTTGTAATTGGCGAACAGTTCGTCCATGCCCCAATGAATGGTCAGGATATCGGCCCTGAGCCGTCCGATGGCCCTTCGGATCTCGAGGGGGCGCTCGTAGATCATCCGGGTTTGCTGCCAGAGGCGATCGGTCTGGACCTGGGCCAGGACGGCCAATATGGCCACCAGCACGAGGATAATGCCCATGCCGATCTTGAGCTGCGTCCTGATTTTCATGTCCCTGAACTTCATCTTTCCCCCTTCGCTTCCCGTCGTTTCCGGTAGATCGGGCTGAAATCGAACACCCGGTCCAGGTGATGTCGCAGTCTCATGGGCGGGGCTTCCGCCGCTCCCAAAACGAGCCGGCCTCCCCGCGCCAGGGCGTGGTAAAGCTTCTCGAAAATACGCTCCTGGTATTCCTGGTTGAAATAGATCAACAGGTTGCGGCAGAGCACCAGATCGAAGTCACCGAAGACACTTTCAGGTGAAACACCATACTTTCTGTCCAGCATGTCGTACAAGGAAAAAGAAACCATTTCCCTGATTCGAGAAATCAGGCAAAAGGACGAACCTCGAACCGTGGGCATGTCTCCCGTGGATTCAAAGGGCTGTCTCCCCTGTCCTGTTTGCCGTGCCATTGGCCGCAATCCCATGGTGCATTACAATTCATCATTCCGGTCTTCATCGGGCTAATTCACTAATCTGTGTCATACATTGAAAGAGTATGCTATAGGATTGAACGAATATTAAAGAGACGTGTGTGCTAAAATAAGACCAAAAGGAGTGCCAATGAAGGTTGCATATTTCAGTATGGAAATCGGGCTCAGTGAGCATATCCCCACTTACAGCGGAGGTCTTGGCATACTCGCCGGGGACCATATCAAGTCGGCGGCTGATTTGAACATCCCTCTCATTGCCGTGACCCTTCTGTACAAGAGGGGGTATTTCATCCAAAGCATCAATCCCATGGGGCAACAGGAAGAGATGTACCCCTACTTCGATCCGAGAGCCTTCATGGAACCCCTTCCCTTTAAGGTAACCATCAAAATCGAAGGTCGTGACGTGCATGTGGGTGTCTGGAAGTACAACCAGGTGGGCATCAAGGGCCGAGTGCCCATCTATTTTCTCGATACCGACCTTCCCATCAATACTCCCGATGACCGGCTCATCACTCAGTTTCTTTATGGAGGCGACAAGCACACCCGCATTTGCCAGGAGGCCGTCTTGGGCATAGGCGGCTACCTCGCTCTCAAAAGGCTCGAAAAAGGCATCACGACCTATCACATGAACGAGGGACACGCGGTGTTTCTCACCCTTGCGCTCCTCAAGGATATGGACGGTAACGAAGAAAAAGTACGCGAAACTTGTGTGTTCACCACCCATACCCCCGTTCCGGCGGGTCATGACAAATTCGATTACGGCATGGCTCACGAAGTGCTCGGCCCCTACCTGCCGTCCAACATTCGCAAGCTGGCCGGAGACGACCTCCTGAACACAACGGTACTTGCCCTCAACCTCTCCCGTGCGGCCAACGGAGTCAGTGAGCTTCATGGCGAAATTTCACGGCAGATGTTTCCGGGCTTCAACATCGGGCACATCACCAACGGCGTCCATCATTTGAGCTGGACCGCTCCCGAATTCGCGGCCCTTTACGACAGGCACGTGCCGCAATGGAGACAGACTCCCCAGGCCTTGGGAAAAATTGATCACATTCCCGACGATGAACTCAAAGCGGCCAAGCTCAAGGCTAAAAAGTGTCTTATCAGCTACATCAACTCGGTTTCAGGGGCGGGGTTCACCGAAGAACTGCTCACCATTTGTTTCGCGCGAAGGGCGGCGGCTTATAAGCGGGCCACCCTGATTTTTTCGGACCTCGAGTACCTTTTCAACCTTTGTTTCGACCGAATACAGCTCATTTTTGCGGGCAAATCCCACCCCCAGGATCACCCCGGCAAAGAACTCATTCGGGAAATCGTCAACACCGCACGACAGTACGAAAACCGTATTCGCCTGGTCTTCCTGCCCAATTACAACATATGGTCCGGAGCCCTCATGACCGGAGGAGCCGACGTGTGGCTCAATACTCCGAGACGCCCTCGGGAAGCCAGCGGCACCAGCGGCATGAAAGTGTGTTTCAACGGCGGGGTGAACATGAGTGTTCTCGATGGATGGTGGCGGGAAGCTTGCAAAAACAGGGTGAACGGATGGGCCATTGGAGACGACGAGGATCAAAACGATGAAGATGCCGCCGCCGATCTCTACAAAAACCTGGACGACATGGTGACCACCTACTACTCGAAGCCCAAACAATGGCTCGCCATCATGCGGCGATCCATCTCGGACATCAGTCCGGTGTTCAATACACACCGCATGGTTTTGGATTATACGCACAAGTACTACATTTGATCTTCAACCGTTCCTGGTTCGATTCCCCGGTATTACCGGCATGGCTGTACGAAATTCGAAAACGAACGGCAAACAAAAACCCGCGCTCACGGATCGAACAACCGGGAGAGCGGGTTTTTCTTTTTTCACGGCCCGACTCATGCAATCCGCAAAGGCCGTTTCCTTTCATCAAGTACGATAGTCGGCGTTGATCTTTACGTAATCATAGGAAAAATCACAGGTGTATGCCGTATAAGCCGCATTACCGCGCCCCAAATCCAACCGGACCCGGATGGCCTTTTGCCGGAACACGGCCGTGGCTTTCTCTTCCACCTCGACGCTCAAGAGTGGAATGCCGTCACGAAACACGCACACATCATCGAAGTAAAGGCTCACCGTCCTGGGATCGAGAGGCACGCCCGAACGTCCCGCCGCCGCCACGATGCGTCCCCAATTGGCGTCCTCACCAAAAAAGGCCGTTTTCACCAGGGGGGAATTGGCAATGGTCAATGCCGCCTTTTTAGCTTCGCCCACATCGCCTGCCGACGAAACGGTGATCTCGATGAACTTGGTCGCCCCCTCCCCATCCAGAACCACTTTTTTGGCCAGATCCAGGAGAAGACCCTCGAGTTCCGCACCGAACGCCCGGCTATCCCGGCTACCCAGTTCGTCAATGATCCGATTTCCCGCCTTGCCGCCCGCCAAAACCAGGAGAGTGTCATTGGTGCTCGTGTCCCCATCCACCGTGACGGCATTGAAAGAATGTTCCGCGCCGATCCTCACCCAATGGTCCAGGGCATCACGGGTAATCGCCGCATCCGTGCATACGAACACCAGCAACGTGGCCATATCGGGAGCGATCATGCCCGACCCCTTGGCCACTCCCCCGATGGTCACCTTGCGCCCTCCCACTTCCAGCGTTCTGAAAGCCGTTTTGGGCACGGTATCCGTGGTCATGACGGCACGGGCCACGTCTCCCCAGCCGTCGGGTCGCAGTTCCCGGACCAGCCGGGGTAAAACCGCACGGACCGGTTCCAGTTTGAGCTGCGGGCCGATAACGCCCGTGGATGCCACGAGAATGAGTTCCGGGGAAACTTGCAGGCTTTCGGCGGCCATGGCGGCCATTTCCCTTGCGTGATCGAGGCCCTCTTCCCCCGTGCAGGCATTGGCGTAGCCAGCGTTCACCAACACGCCTCTTGCCGTCCCTTTTTGGAGGCGCTCCTTGCACAACACCACCGGGGGAGCACAAAACCGGTTGGTCGTGAAAACCCCGGCAGCGACGCACGGCTCATCGGCGAGGATCAGGGCAAGGTCCGGGCGATCCCGATACCTCATGCCGGAAGCAACGGCCGCCACGCGGAATCCTGGAACCGTAAAGGTTTTTTCATCAACCGCAACACTTTTTGTATTTTTTTCCACTTCCACAGGGACAGGGATCATTTCTACCGACCTTTTGTTCTTTTCTCACGATGTTTTGTCTGGGAGTACCGTCGCCTCCTGGAGCCCCATAATACATGGGGTGCTGCTCTTGCTGTTCCTTGCGCAGCTCATCGAGTTCGTCTCGACGCTGAACCTGCACATGGAAAAGCAGGCGAACGGTTTCATCCTTTATGCGCCCGATCATATCATCGAAAAGCGCATGCCCTTCCCGCTTGTAAGCCATGAGGGGGTCCTGCTGGCCGTATCCTCTGAGGCCGATACCTTCCTTGAGGTGGTCCATGTTCAGGAGGTGGTCTTTCCAGAGGCTGTCCACATTTTGCAGCAAAATGTAATTTTCCAGGTCTCGCATCAAGGTTTCGCCGAATTCTCGCTCACGACTCTCGTAACGTTCCTTGATCTTTTCGAACAATTCTTCCCTCAAAGTTTCCTGGTGGTATTCGGCCAGAGATTCCGCCGTGAAGCGCACATCCATGCCGAAATACTGCTGCAAGTCCTTGTTGAGCTTTTCCATGTCCCAATCTTCGGAAAAGGATTTCTCGTCGGTACACTCGACAAGAATGTTATCGAGAACATCTTCCACCATGTCCATGACGACCGGCTTGAGGTTTCCGCCCTGGAGGGTTTCGCGCCTCTGCTGATAGATGACCTCTCTTTGTGTGTTCATCACGTCATCGTATTTGAGCAACTGCTCTCGAATGCTGAAGTTTTGAGCTTCCACACGACTCTGGGCATTCTCTATGGCCCGCGTGATCAACCGATGCTCGATGGGTTCGTCTTCTTCCATCCCCACCCGCTGCATGAGTCCGGAAAGGCGATCCGCGGCAAAAATCCGCATGAGATCATCTTCCAGAGAGAGGTAGAACCTCGATGAGCCCGGGTCTCCCTGGCGGCCCGCACGACCGCGAAGCTGGTTGTCGATGCGCCGCGCCTCGTGGCGTTCCGTGCCGATGATATGCAAGCCGCCCAGTTCCGCCACGCCTTCCCCCAAAACAATATCCGTGCCGCGCCCGGCCATGTTGGTGGAAATGGTGACCTGCCCCCTTTGACCTGCCTGAGCGACAATCTCGGCTTCTTTTTCGTGGTGTTTGGCGTTGAGCACCTGGTGCGGCACGTTCTGGCGCCGGAGCATGTCGCTGAGCTTTTCGGATTTGTCGATGTTGACCGTACCCACGAGTACGGGGCGTCCCTGCGTATGAAGTTCTTTGATTTCATTCACCACGGCTTTGAATTTTTCTTTTTCCGTCCGGTAAATGCAATCGGGATGGTCCGTGCGGATCATTTTACGATGGGTGGGAACGACCACCACTTCGAGATTGTATATTTTGTGAAATTCGGCCGCTTCCGTATCGGCCGTTCCCGTCATGCCCGCCAGCTTGTCGTACATGCGAAAGTAATTCTGAAAGGTGATGGAAGCCAGGGTCTGGTTCTCGTTCTCGACCTTCACCCCTTCTTTGGCTTCCAGCGCCTGGTGCAACCCTTCGCTGTAACGCCTACCGGGCATCAAGCGCCCGGTGAATTCGTCCACGATGACGACCTGACCGTCTTTGACGATGTAATCCACATCTTTTTTAAAAAGCACGTGAGCCCGCAAGGCCTGGTTCACATGGTGGAGCATGTCGATATTGCGGGAATCATACAGGTTATCCACTCCCAGCAGGCTTTCGACCCTCTGGACCCCCTCTTCATTGAGCGTCACCGTGCGGCTCTTTTCTTCTTTGGTGAAGTGAAGGTCCTCTCCGAGACGGGGGATGATGCGATCGATTTTGCTATAAAGTTCCGTGGATTTTTCCGCGGGCCCCGAGATGATCAGAGGCGTTCTGGCTTCATCGATCAGGATGCTGTCCACTTCGTCCACAATGGCGTAATGCAGCTTCCGTTGGACCATGTCGTCCAGGCGGAACTTCATATTGTCCCTCAAATAATCGAAGCCGAATTCATTGTTGGTCCCGTAAGTAACATCGGCCTGGTAAGCTTCTTTTCTCTGGCGATCATCCAACCCATGTAAGATACAACCCACCGTCAGTCCAAGGAAAGTATATATCTTGCCCATCCATTCACTGTCACGGCGTGCCAGGTAGTCATTGACGGTGATGAGATGCACTCCCAGACCGGGGAGGGCATTGAGATACACGGGCATGGTAGCCACGAGGGTTTTTCCTTCACCCGTTTTCATTTCCGCGATTTTTCCCTGGTGCAGAACCACGGCACCGATCATTTGGGCATCAAAGGGTCGCATGCCCAGGGTGCGTACAGACGCTTCCCGCACCACTGCAAAGCTCTCGGGAAGCAAGTCATCCAGGGGTTCACCATTGTCCAGTCGTTGGCGAAATTCTCCCGTTTTTCCCCGCAATTCATCGTCGGAAAGCTTTTGAATTTCGGGTTCGAAACTGTTGACGGCATCCACCAAAGGGGCAATACGTTTCAGAGTACGCTCATTCTGGCTCCCGAAAATCTTTTGAAGCAAACCACTGAACATAATGTATGTAAAGTCCTTCCGTGAAGAAATAAAAAACAAAACAGCACGGCTTCATCAAGCCAATAGACAAAGGCACGCTCAACGTGCCCCACAGCTTTTTCCCATCAATTTTGATGCACTTATAACCCAACACAACCCCATTTGCAAACCGGTTGCAACAAAGGAGGCACCTTATATTCAACCGTTCAGGAGAGGTCCATCACCAGGGCAGTTTCATCACACTGGGGAAATTTGGGACAATGCAGGCAATCCGCCCAGATTTTCTGCGGAAAAATGCTTTTTTCCACAACACGAAAACCCATATGTCGAAAAAATTCCACTTCGTAAGTGAGGGCAAACAACCTGGAAATGCCCAGTTCCCTTGCCTCGTCGATGCAGGCGGAAACCAGCATGCGGCCAAGACCTTTTTTGTGGTGCGCGGCCTGTACCGCAAGGGAGCGAACTTCCGCCAGATTGTCCCACATGATATGCAGGCTGCAACAGCCCACCACGGCCTGGGTCTCTCCATCCAGCGCCACAAAGCAATCCCTCAAATTCGTATAGAGTTCGCCGAGAGATCGGCTGAGCAACCTCCCATCCCCGGCAAATTCCTCCAGCATCTTATGAACTGTCGGTACATCTCCGATCCTGGCCTTTCGAACCACACCGGTCGCCCAGACACTCCACCGCTCCGCTTCCACAGACATGGCCATCCCCCTCTCTGACTGCTCACGACATACAGGCTCAACATTTCCGTTGCTCAGAATCAGACGCAACGGTATTTTGCTCATTCTCCGATGATTTTGACCAAAACACGCTTTCGTCTTCTGCCGTCGAATTCTCCTTGACATCCTCCCCGGCCTG
>CAZRWT010000013.1:13606-54575 GCA_964603955.1 uncultured Syntrophobacteraceae bacterium | reverse complement strand
TCCTCCTTCCAGATTCTATTGAGTTCGGAAGTTTCCACGGCGATCTGTCCATCGAAAAATGCCTGGACGGCATCGCGCAATCGATGATCCTCCTTGCGGAAGGCCCAGCCGATCTCTTCCACCGGTCCAACGGGAAAAGCCACCCCCAGATTTTGATGCCGATGCGCGATTTCCCACAGGGAAGCCTCCGCATCCCGTAGAGTGAAATCAGCCTGCCCGGCCACCACGGCGTTCAATTCGGCTCCATGGGGAACCAGCACCACTTGCATGGGATTTTCTCTGAAGATGGTTCCGTTGTGCTCCAATGCCCAGGTGTGATGGCTGGTATTGAGGCCCACGGCCATGGTTTTTCCCGCAAGATCTTCATTGGCTGTGAACGCGGCCAGCCTATCCTGCCGGGTGATGACCATCATTCTACTGAGAAACAGGATTGCGAAATCCAGTTTTTTCAAGCGCCACTCGTTTTTCGTCAAATGGCTGGGGTACACATCGCATTTTTCCATTTCCATCGGGTGAGGTGTGTAAATCCCTTCGCGAACGGTCTGTCCCCCGGCATCGTGAAACTGCTCATCCCATTCCAGACGATGAAAGACCGTCCTGACATCCGCCCCCAAGCTGTGTACGAACGCTTCCACGGTTCGGGGCACCGGGCCGCTCACCATGCAGTCTTCCAGGCAAAGGGGGTCCTGGAAGGTCGCAAACGACGGGCCCATCGCCACGATACAGGCCCGTAACTCCCCCGTTTGAAGAATCGTATCCAGATCTCGCGCCTGGACGACATGCTTCATGGCGAAAAACACGCAAATCACCATGAATAAAACACCGGGGACTCCTGTTTTTTTCATCTTCATGAGAGCCTCGCCTCCTCAAAATGACCGCATGGAGCCCAGCAGACTGGTGAACTGGATGAGGCTCATGCCCAGATACCGCCTCCAGATATCGTTCAGGGCCGAGTTCTCTTGATCTCTCTGCTGCCGGAAAAAAACTTCCACAGCTTCCCGAAGGTCTTCGTCTTCCCGGCGCAGTCCCCAGCCGATTTCCTCGATGGAGCCCACGGGAAAGGCCATGTGCAGGTTTGCATGCCGGTTGCGTATGGTCCAGAACGCGGCATCCGCGTCCATCACGGTGAAGTCTCCTTCACCCCGGCTCAGAGCCTCCAAGGCACGGGGGGTGGGCATGACGCGAATATCCACGGGATCGTTCGTGAACGTGCTTTCGTTTTGCTCCAGTAGCCAGCCGTGGAAGGAAGTACCCCTCTGGGCCATGGCGACCGTTCCCGCAAGGTCGGAAAGGCTTTGAAACCGTTCTCGATTGTCTGTATGAACAAGCACCACGAGGCGATTGGGAAAGAGGGTCTCGATATGGATTTTGCTCGTGCGCCATGGAAGCCGGGTCAGGTTGTTGGGGTACAGGTCGCAGCGCCCCGAAGCCAGGAGCTCGGGTGTATATTCCCCATCGAGCACCAACCGGCCGTGCTCGTCGTAAAACAGCTCGGCAAGCTCCACACTCAGCCCGCGGATACGCACATGACTCCCCAGAAACTCCGCAAAGGCGGTGACGGCCTCCCATGCCGGTCCCGAATATCGGCAATCGTCCCGGCATCCGTGGGGCTCGGCATCGACGATGTAAGGGTGAGCCGGGGTGAAGCAAACCCGCAGCTCACCATGGTCAAGAATCTCTTGCAGGGGACGGGCCCACGGCTGTCCCACAACGAGCAACAAAAGAAAAATGAACGTCACGAAACCGGAAATGATTTTCAGAATCCCCTCCCCACAAGTGTTCCGTGCTCCCTACTTGCCCGTTCCAAGACCATTTGGACTCCACATTTCCGGCGACCTCAGGAGTCTGTATTTGAACAACTCCCTGAGATGGACGAATTCATTGGGAAGACGATCATAAAACAGGTCGAAAAGTTCTTCGTGAGACCGGACTTCCCGAAGCCACTGCTCACGGTAAACGGTAAAGAGTTCACGGAAGGTTGCTTCAGAAAAATCCAGTCCATCCCAGATAATATCCTGATACCTCGGGACGAGCCCCACGGGGCTTTCCGTCGCATGGCCTCTACCGCGCACCCGCTCGATGATCCAGTGGAGCACCCGCATGTTTTCTCCAAAGCCGGGCCATATGAACTTTCCGTTCTCGTCTTTCAGAAACCAGTTGGTGCGGAATATGCGCGGCGGATTTTGTATTCGGCGTGCGATCTCCAGCCAGTGATTCCAGTAACTGGCCATGTTGTAACCGCAGAAGGGCCACATGGCCATGGGGTCCCTGCGGATGGGCGGAAGCCCCTCCTCAGCGGCGGCCGTTGCTTCGGAACCCATGGTAGCGGCAATATACACGCCATGCGACCAGTTGAAGGATTCGAAAACCAGGGGCACATCCCGGCTCACGCGACCACCGAAAATGAAAGCGCGGATGGGAACCCCCTCGGGGCTATCCCATTGAGGGTCAAAGGTCGGGCACTGACTGATGGGAGCCGTGAACCGGGCATTGGGATGGGCGGCGTTTCGTCCGCACCCGGGTGTCCAATCCCGGCCAGTCCAGTCTATAAGATGCTCGGGGGGCTCGTCCGTCATGCCCTCCCACCATACGTCTCCGTCGTCCGTGAGAGCTGTATTGGTGAAGACGCAGTTTCGCTCGAGAGCCTTCATTGCATTGGGGTTGGATTCCATGGAGGTGCCGGGAGCCACCCCGAAAAGGCCCGCCTCGGGGTTGATGGCCCTCATGGTTCCGTCCTTGCCGGGCTTGATCCAGGCAATGTCATCCCCTAGAGTGAAAATTTTCCACCCTTCAAAGCCTTTGGGAGGTACCATCATGGCGAAATTGGTCTTGCCGCAGGCGCTTGGGAAGGCTCCAGCCACGTAAGTACGCTCCCCTTGAGGACTTTCCGCCCCGAAGATAAACATGTGCTCGGCCAGCCATCCCTCATCGACGGCCATGACCGAAGCGATACGCAGGGCAAAGCATTTTTTCCCGAGCAGGGCGTTGCCCCCGTAGCCGCTTCCGAAAGACTGAATGTATCTTTCGTGAGGAAAATGAGCAATGGTGGTGTTGTCGGGATTGCAGGGCCAGGGGACGTCTTGCTGCCCCGATTGCAGAGGAGCGCCCACGGAATGGAGGCAGCGAACAAAAACGCCCGTTTCACCCAAGGCGTCCAGGACAGCCTGTCCCATACGGGTCATGATGCGCATGTTCACCACCACGTAGGGAGAATCGGTGATCTGCACGCCGATGTGAGCTATGGGGGAACCCAAGGGCCCCATGCTGAAGGGTATGACGTACAGGGTGCGACCTTGCATGCAGCCGTCGAAAAAAGGCTGAAGCTTTTCTTTCATGTGGCGGGGGGGCATCCAGTTGTTGTTGGGACCGGCAAAAATCCTATTGGTGGAACATACATAAGTGCGACTCTCCACTCGTGCCACGTCTCTTGGGTCCGAACGACAGAGAAAACAGTTGGGTCTTTTGGCTTCATTCAACCGAATGAAAGTTCCCTGGCGGACCATCAGATCACACAACCCGGCATTCTCACTTTCGGAGCCGTCGCAAAAATGGATATGCTCGGGCCGGCAAAGGACGGCGATCTCCTCGACCCATTGCAGTAATTCTTTATGGTTGGTCCTGGCGTTCGTCGGTACATTGTGCTTCATTGAAAAGAACCTCGCAGTTACAATAGTTTTGTCAATCCGACCAAGGGCAGAGGGCATGAAGGGCTCCTGCCTCCACAAGAAACGCATCGTGAGCGCTTCAGATTCTCCGAACTTTCACCCTAAGCCGTGCTGTGATACAGTGCCGGGGCATGAAAATACCTTGATTTTCCCTGAAAAGCACGCAGAAATACCGTGAGGCGTGGTGCGATAGACGGAACGTTACTACATTTGCCGTTGAGGAAAACCTTCATCACTGGTATGAAAGGACATGGACTCCATCGGAATTTTAAGTGTTCCACGTGGAACGATCGGCGCCTGAATCGAGAAATCAGAAAGAAAAAATGCCCAAAATCATTGCTACCGACAATCAGCAAGGGAAAGTGGGGGAAACCTCTACCGCAGTGAATATCTCCAACAGTTTTAGACACATGGGCACAAAAGTGCTTCTTCGCGCTTCTTATGGATTGCGATCCGCAAGACGGGCAAAATATGAAAACACAAGGAAAATTGCATGCGTCTGGCAGTGATTGACGGTCAGGGCGGAGGCATCGGCACCGCCATCATCAAAAAAGTAGTGGAAGTCCACAGGGAACATGTCGAAATATGGGCCCTGGGAGCCAATGCCATCGCCACGGCTCAAATGATGAAAGCCGGAGCCAACCGGGGCGCCACGGGGGAAAACGCCATTCGGCAGTGTGCCCCCAAGGTCCAGGTCATTACGGGTCCCATTTCCATCCTCCTTTGCCATTCCATGATGGGGGAGGTGACACCGGTCATGGTGGAAGCCATCGGAAGCTCCCCCGCCATGAAGATCATTCTTCCCATCACTCAGGACCCTATCGCAGTGGTGGGAACAGCCCGTGAACCCCTGCCCCACCTGGTGGAACAGCTCGTTTTCCATCATCTGCCGCCCCTCCTGGGCATACAGGAAAACCGTACATGAACCCGCATCCGTTACACCACACTCCGCATCTTATCCTGGGGGGAGCCAAAAGCGGCAAGAGCGAATATGCGGAAAATCTCCTGGAAGTCCTGCCTTCCCCCTATGTTTATATCGCCACGGCGCAGGCCCTGGACGAGGAAATGGGGCGGCGCATCCTCAAACACCGTGCGAGACGGGGGGATCACTGGGAAACCCTGGAATGCCCCCTGGAATTGCCCAAAACACTTCATGGGTTACAGGAGAAAAACAAACCCGTACTGGTGGACTGTATCACTTTGTGGCTGACCAACCTGCTCTGTTCTCTCCCTTCCTCATCCGTCGAGGAGGCCGTGGATGATCTGGCGGCCGTCGTGTCCCGAGTACGCTATCCCCTCTTTTTGGTTTCCAATGAAGTGGGAGGAGGAATCGTTCCGGACAATGCCCTGGCTCGCCGCTTCCGAGACCTTGCAGGCAGCACGCATCAAAAGCTCGCCCGCATATGCCCCCGGGTGACCCTGGTGGTGGCGGGCCTTCCCCTGATGCTCAAGCAATCCTGAAATCCGCCATTTCCTCAGAGGCTGCCTTAAAATTGTCATTTTCGATTCCCGTAAAACCACCATCGTACAAGGTAATAGGGCTTGAACGGTTTTGAGACAGCCTCTCACGTTCTCGCGGTCCTCACCTTCCGGAGATCTTGCCATGTGGAAACAACTGTCCTTCGCGTTTTCCTTTCTCACGATTATTCGCCTTCCTTTTTCCAGCTCCGAACCCACACAGGATCATGAACCGGCTTCCAGTTTCATCTGCTTTCCCCTGGTGGGAGCTTTCCTGGGAATCCTGCTGGCCCTCACGGCGTTTTTGCTGCACGGCGTAATGCCTCCCCTCGTGCTGGCCGTTTTGCTCACCGCTCTTCTCGCCCTCATGACAAGGGGGCTGCACCTGGACGGCCTGGCGGACCTGGCGGATGGAATCGGCGGGGGCTATACGGTCGAACGCCGCCTGGCCATCATGAAGGACAGCCACATAGGAGCCTTCGGCACCATTGCCCTCATACTCTTTCTCTCCATGAAAATGGCGGCGATCCATACCCTGGTACTTCAAGAAGTATGGGCTCCTCTGCTCCTGGCACCGGCCCTGAGCCGCCTGGCCATTGTGCTCACGGCTTACGGAATGCCTTATGCGCGTGCTGAAGGCGGGCTCGGTAGGTCCTTTCTCCAGTCCATGACACGGTCTCATCCGGCCGGCGCGATCTTCCTGTGTGCCCTCTGGTGCCTGCCCATCTCCGTACATTTCACAATAGGGTTGACAGTCGCCGTCCTTCTGTGTGTGATGCTTGTGCGGCGATTGTCCCGACGCACTCTTCACGGCATTACGGGAGACGTGCTGGGAGCTGTCAACGAAATCACCGAAACCATGACCCTGGTGCTTGCCGCAAGCATCTGTTGAACCCTATCATCGTTATTTTAGAAACAAGGAGCCCATACATCATGTCTCATGCGGACCCCAATCATTGGATCATTTTGAGGATGCTCAAGGAAACCCCCAGGTCCTACGTCTCCGGAACGCTCCTGGCATCCCTGCTCGGTGTCTCCCGAGCAGGAATCTGGAAGCACATCCAGACCCTCAGATCCATGGGTTACGAAATCAGCAGTCATCCCAAGGAAGGTTATCGCCTGGAAGCCCTTCCCGACCGGCTCATCCCCGAAGAAGTGATTCTCAATCTCCACACCAACTGGCTGGGCCGTAACTACCATTACCATGAGGAAGTCACTTCCACCAACGATCAGGCTCTGGAACTGGCTTCCCGAGGCGCCCCGCACGGCGCGGTGGTCGTGGCGGAAAAACAGACGGCGGGCAAAGGCAGGTTGTCCCGCTCCTGGGAATCACCTTTTCTCCATGGGCTTTATGTCTCACTGCTCCTGCGACTTTCCATTCCCACCCAGGAAGCTCCCCAGTGTAATCTTCTGGCGGCTCTGGCCTTCACCAGAGTGCTTTCTCGGTATGAAGGGATCACGGTCACCATCAAGTGGCCCAATGATGTGCTCATCAATGGGAAAAAAGCAGTGGGAATCCTCACGGAAATGCAATCGGACCAGGACATGACCCGCTTTCTTGTTGTGGGCATGGGCCTCAATGTCAATCATACAGCGGAGGATCTGGACCCCGGTTTCCGCTACCCCGCCACATCGCTAGCCCTGGAAGTGGGGCACCCCGTCATGCGCCAGGCCTTGCTCATACGGCTTTTGAGCGAATTCGAAAGCCTCTTGGACAGGTATGCCGCCGAAGGCTTTTCCTGCTTTTTGGAGGAACTGGAACAGCATTCGTACCTGCTCGGCAGGGAAGTTTTGGTGCAACAACCCCAGGGAGATTTGCGCGGAGTGGTCATGGGCTTCACGAGGGAAGGGGCTTTGAGGCTGAAAACCGCCGATGGTAATGAATCCGTTATCTGGGCAGGGGATGTGAGCCGGCTTGATGGAAGCTGAACGCTCTGAGGCAGGAAAAATCAAGAGGTAGCCGGCGTTTTCCAGGAATCGGCTTGCAGGGGAAAATTTCCTGCTTGACCGACCTCCTGGAAGACATCGCTTTAATGGGTCGGGATTGATGCAAACGTCGGTAATGGGATCAAGTGCCTTTCGCCCGCTCGGCAGCTTCTTCCTTGCGCTTGCACTCAATGCAAAGGGTGGTCACGGGACGCGCTTCGAGACGCTCCTTACTGATGTCATCGCCACAAGCCTCGCAAATCCCGAAATCCCCATCTTCAATCCTTTGCAAAGCTTCACGGATCTTGGTGATGAGCTTTCGCTCCCGGTCTCTAATTCTCAATGTGAAATTTCGGTCCGATTCCAGGGTCGCCCGATCAGTGGGATCAGGAAAGGTTTCTTCTCCACCGGTCATTCCCGCCACGGTTTTTTCCGCTTCCTGATATAGCTCATCCAGTCGCGCCAACAGAATTTTTTTGAAGTACTCTTGAGTCTCTTTATCCATATTCTCACCCCCAAGTTTATTATATTAATCGGCCTTCGCTAGCACACCCAGAGGTAGGAAGTAAAGAAAAATCGACTTTTCATCACGGGCTTGTGCAACTACCGGATTGCCCGAGATGAATCATCCCATGTTGCTTCATCTCCTGCCATGACTTCACCTTCCAGATGATTTTCGTGGTGAACAAAAACTCTCTTCACTGATCTTCGTCCCAACCTTTGGGACCTGCTCGGGTTTATCCCTCATGCCTCTCCACCGGCAAGCCCGGGGTATCGAGTATTCTGAGCCAGCCTTCGGCCTGTCCGCGCAAGTCGGGAGCCTGGCGGGCCTGAGCGAAAGCCTTGCGGGCGTCTTCCACATTTCCGGAGTGATAAGCCGCTATGCCCAACAGGAGCTGGGCTTTTTCCCTCACCCCCCTGCACCGCTCCGATGCGGCTCGCTGCAACTGGTCTCGGGCGGCGGGCCAGTCCTCGAGTTCCACGAGCAGCTGTCCGAGGCGCAATCGGCTTTTGCAGCAGCTTTGAATTTCGGCCCTTCTTTGCAAGACCCGGGCGGCCCGGCGTGCTTCCCTTGCCTGGAGCCAGGCATCCGCCAGCATTTCGTAATTTTCGGGAGTGCCGGAAATGCGCTGTTCACCGAGAGCGTTTTGCAGAACTTCGCAGCCCATGCGGGGCACACCGGCCTGCCGAAACAACTGGGCCAGGCGGATGATGTCCGCAGGTTCACGCAGAAGTCCCGTGTGATGGGCCACGGACAGGACCGCGGCCGCTTGACGTGGCCGGTTCATGTGAAGGTACGAGCCGGCAAGTTGCAGCCAGTAGTGTTTTTTTCCCGGCCGCCGCTCGATGAGCATGGGAAGCCTCCGGGCCAGGGCCGCATGATTGCCCGAGTGATGCAGGGCGGCCACCAGCATTTCCAGCCACTCGTCCTTGGGGTTTCTCACCCCGTCAATGGCCCGTGCAAGGTGATCGGCCGCCTGTTTATAACGCCCCGCGCCGTAGTAAATCGAGGCCACCTGCACGCGCTGCTCCACTGTGAGGGAATCGATTCCCTTCAACCAGGCTTCGATGCGCTGTACCGCTTCTCCCGGCCGCTTGAGAATCACGAGGACCTGGGCCATGTTGTAGAGGACCTGCCGCTGCGCATCGCCCTCCAGCACGTTCAGGTCCAGAGCCTTTTGGAAGGATTGCAGGGCGTTTTCATGCCGCCCCGCTTCACTGAGCGCGTACCCGCGCATTTGCAGGGCCACGGCCTGGGCATAAGGTTCCTGGGAGAGTTCTTCCACGAGTCCTCCCAAAAGCTTTTCCGCCTGGCTCCACTGTCCTTTTTGCAGCAAATCACGGGCGGATTCCAAACCTTGATGGGCTCGCTGGGAAACCGTGGGTTGTTCCGCTTGCACAACTCCCCCGTTCATCATGATCATGGAGAGCAACAGGATCAGACAAAGCAATCCGTGACGACAAAGCGAACCCAAAAGCCCGGTAAAAAAAAGACCGAAACCCACGGCTCGTGAAGTATGATTGTCATGATGCGGTCGGTATACATTTGATTGGCTCATCGAAGTTAACCCTCCAGGTTGAATTGAATGGTGATGGTGGCCAGAGCGGGAACGGCTTTGCCCTCCTGCATCTGCGGGTGAAATCTCCAGCGGCTCAAGGCGCGAACGGCCTCCTGATCAAAAATGCCCCGCCCAGGCTCCGCCTCGACCACACGCACATCGCGCACCGAACCGTCCTTCTGCACCACCATTTCCAGGCGCACCCATCCCGAAATCCCCTGCATCCTGGCTCGACGAGGATAGCGAGGCGGCACCTGGTGTACGGGAGTGAGGGGCTGAGTATAAGTCGCAAGCCCCTGGGGGGCCGGGGGACCGGTGGGAGGGGGCGGCGCCGCAATGGGCACCCCGGTCAGGGCCAGGTCCATTTGGAAATCCGGTGCGGGCAGATCAAAGGCAGGCATACGGGTTGTGGGCTGCCGGGGTACGGGCGTGGCTTCCAGGCGGGGAACGGGCTGAGGCTCTTGAGGGGGCTCAGGTTTCAGCCTCTCCCGTTCCCGCACCTGGTTTTCAGGATCGTCAGCCCGGATGAACTGGGGCATGAGCCGTTTTTCGATTTGGCCGATCCCTACCTCACCACGACTGATGAGGCCGTTCATCATCCAAAAAAGCCCCACAGCCGCCACAAAGCCCATGAAAAGGGAAACGCTCCTGCGTGTGAAAGCATTCATGGCCGACTCGCCGCAATGGCCACGTTCATGACCCCGGCCAGGCGCACCTGATCCATCACCTGCACCAGTATGCCCGTCCGTGAAGCCTCATCGGCCTGTATCACCACGGCCCCCTCGGGATTTTCCGCCCGCAACCGCTCGACATTGGCCCGCACGGCGCGAATGTCCACCATGCGTCCGTCAATCCACACAGCCCCGCTGTCCGACACGGCAATCATTATGTTCCCCCGCTCCTGGCGCTCCGCACTGGATGCCGTGGGCCGATTGATCTCGATGCCCGCTTCCTTGACGAAAGAAGTGGTGACGATAAAAAATATGAGCATGATGAAAACCACATCCATCATCGACGTCATGTCGATCTGGGCGGCTTCCGGCTCCCTGCTGAAAAATCTGCGTCTCATGACTAAAAAACTCCGTGACCGGTTAATAAGTGGGGGCAGGCATCAGGAAACAGGAGGCGGGTCCTTCTTGTTCCCAAGCTCCGGCTTCCCTCGTGCTGGCCATAGAAGAGACGAAGCTGGAGCTTCGGAGCGTTTCCGTTCCCAAGCTGGAGCTTGGGAACGAGGGAACGAGGGAGCTCCTGCCCGAGAACGAGAGGGCGGGCCTTCTTGAGAACGAGCCGGAGCATTTCCAGCTCCATGTCCTTCAAGTTTTTGCTCCATCCACGGCTGCTTCCTGCAACAACGCCTCGGATGCGCCTCGGATTTTGGACTCGGTACCCCGCTGCAACCGGATGCTGAAGATGAATCCCGAAAGGGCCACCACCAGTCCCGACATGGTGGGGATGGTGGCCATGGACACCCCGGCGGCCATGGCCCTGGGATTGCCCGTGCCGCTGAAGCTCAGGGTATCGAAAACATGGATCATGCCCGTGACCGTCCCCAACAGTCCCAGCAGAGGGCACAGGGCAATGAGAGTCCTGATGAGATAGAGGGACTCCTCGAGACGTCGGCGCAGCGCTCCAAGGTCCTTGCGGAGCGCCTTACCGGCCTGCCGACGATCCAGGTGTGGAGATTTGCTCCACCGGGAGCGCAATACGGCCAATTCCACGGGAAACACCCGCCAGTGGTACCAGTAGCGCTCGACGATTAAAGCCCAAAGCACCACGGCAACCCCGAAAATGACCTTCAAAATGGGACCGCCCGCATCGAAAAAATTCCTCAGGGTTAAAAAGGAATCAACCATGAGCCTCGGCTCCCCGCACCTTATGCATGTGCCCGGCCAGCAATCCGGCCCCCTGTTCCTCGAGGATGCTCAACAACTTTCGACTTTTTGCCGAGGCCACGCTGTGAAGGAGCAGCAGAGGAATGGCCACGGACAACCCCAATGCGGTGGTCACCAGTGCCTGGGAAATGCCTCCCGCCATCAACTGGGGATCTCCCGTGCCGAAAAGAGTGATGGACTGAAAAGTTTCGATCATGCCCACCACGGTTCCCAGAAGGCCCAGGAGAGGAGCCACGGCTGCCAGAATTTTGATGGTCGTGAGCCCCCTTTCCAGTTGAGGCGCTTCCCTCAAAATGGCCTCATCGAGTTTGACCTCGAACATCTCCGGATCAGCCTCCCGGCTTTGATCACACGCCCCCTGAATCCTTCCCAGGGGATTGTCTTCCACAGGCCGATCCGACTGCATCTGGCGGCGCATGCGCCGGTCCATGCCCGTCAGGACCGTGAAACGCACCATAAAAACCCCCAGGCCCACGGCTCCAAGAGCCAGGATGATTATACCGATCTCCCGCCCTTGCATGACCCGCTCGCGCAGAGAAGGCGACTGGACCAGGTGTTCGAGGATAGCTCCCCGTGAGGGATCGAGAGCGAAAAAGCGCACTTCTCCCGGGACCGACTTTTCCAGCTCCCGGGCCTGGCTCAAATAACGCCCGGCAGGCTGACGCGGCAATTGAATGAATTGGTTGCGCCCCTGCACGTGCGACAGGTAGGCTCCGTCGGCCACGGCATTGAAAGCGCCCACACGCAGGACCTGCCCTTCATGCCGGGTCCCATCCGGCAGGACCACTTCGCTGTGGAAACGGTCCACACGACCCGACTGGACCATCTCTTCCAGAACCACCAGCCAAAACCTCTCGAGTTCCTTCATGCCCGGCAGGCTACGACTGTTGCTCAGACCACTCACAAAATCCAGGGCCTCCGACCGATCCGCCATGGCCAGGGACCCCACGAAATGAGCATGAAAATCCCCGGCGCTCTGGCGCAGGGCACCGAACATTTCCCCCAGGCCGCCCTGGTGCTCGCGCAGCTCGGCTTCCAGTTCCGTCAAGCGAGCTTCATGGGCGTCGTGGATTTCCAGGAGCCGTTCTTGCCTCACTTTCTCCTTTTCCAACTGCCCGCGCGCTTCCTGAACCCGCCGGCGGGCAGATTCGAGGTCGGCTCGGAACTCCCGTTCACGGGCTTCGTCCTTGAGCCGTTCCTGCGCGGCTCTTTCCTTGATTTGCATCAGAAAAGCATCCAGCCCCGTGTTGGCCGAAGCATATTCAGCCCAGGCCAGAGCCAGGCCGACCATCACCAAAACGATTTTTCCCCAGCGCTTCATGGCAGCACCTCGGAAACCACCACCGGAACCTCGACCAGCTCGGGGGCCGCCTGCCTGTCCGCAATACGGAGGCCCTGCCGGATGGATGTGTTGTGTTTTTTGTCCAGACGCACCCACTCCTGCTTCCGTGCGTCCCAGAAGCCGCTCTCACGGCGATCCGGAGTCTGATAGGCCAGGACGAGGCGTCCGATGCGTAAAAATTCGACGCTGCGCACCTGTCCGTCCAGGGCCAGTTCCCCCTGGTAGGCTTCGATGGTCCGCCCGTAGTCGGCTTCGGTCTGGTAGGCGAGCATGATCTGACGAAATTTTTCCGGAATGTCCACATCGGAGCGCTCCATGAGGGCTTGCAAACCCTCGACACGGGCCTCGCGCTCCGCCCTCAGAAAGGGCATGTCCGCCCCAACGAAGCCTTCGAGGGTTTCCAGCATGCGCAACATCAGGGGCACAATCTCCCGTTGAGTCACCTGTATTTCCTCGATCTGCCGTTCTAGAGATATCTTTTCAGCCTCCTGAGACTTGACCATTTGTTCGAGATTGTCGTTGTAAATGGACATGTTTTCCCGCTGACGCTCCAAATCCCGGTACTCCGCCAGGAGATGTCGTGTGTCATCGGCCATGGCGTCGATGCGCGCCTGAGATTCCTGGCCCTTTCGCAAAACGACTTCTTCCTCCTCGATGGCTTGTGTCACTTTTCCCGACGCCCACAAAATCGTCGGGCAAATAACAAGAAACAAAAAAACGCAGGAAGCCGCTCCCCAAAAATGGAACCCGCCCCACGCCCTCTCACGCATCACCTTTTTTCCCAAATGTTTCACGAACGCTCACCTTTCCCTTTGATTTGAATGGCTGTGATCTCTCACAAAACCACCAGACCACTTTCCAAACGAAAACCGCATGATCAGACTCTTAAATTCTAGTGTATGTTAAAATTCCTTGTTTACACATGGGCACTTTTGTCTTTTAAAATAAATAGTTATATTTAAAATATCGGAATTACGTACAAAAACAGCCAACTGAATGAACTGAGAAATGCCGTCCCACAACCTTGTTAATCGCTCAATCGCCGGTCGGCATAAAGTGTTCGCACCATATTCCAGGCAAACAGCAACACGGAAATCACAACCAACACTCCCCCCATGAACACAAGTCCTTTGAAGACACCGGCCTCGGCTCTGAATTGGGCGGTACCATAAGCAAACCCGGCCCTCAGTCCCAAAAAACCTATCAGGTGGAAACCCGCTGTCATGAGCAATAATCCGGTAGCATGAAAGCTCAGATTTACATAGGCAACCCAGCGACTATAGCGTTCCATTCCGCTGATTTGCGGGACAACAAAATAGAGGATTCCCATGAGAGCGGAGCTGACCCAGCCGACAAGTGCGACATGGGTATGAATTTTGACCATGAAATGGTCGAAAAAAGGTTTGAGCTGTTCTGGCGGGAGTCCCAAGATACCGGCATAAAACAACCGCCACCGAAACATGCTCGGAAACATCAAACCTTCAATGCAGCCGACCACAAAGAAAATAAGAGCAAGTAAGATGAAATATTTCGATATGTTGCGACCCACGGAATGTTTCTCCTGCCCGCCGGCGCCGGAATACCCGACGGTTTCGGGAAAAATCCGTCGCCGGAACCATGTCCGACAACGGATTGGAATACCCATCAGAACAACGCTGCTTCAGCCGGCGTTGCGGCCTAAAACTTCATGGTGATGCCCGTGTAAAAAGTGGTCGGTTCGATTTGCACCACGTCATCCCGCTCCACACGCTCGTCGAAAATATTGTCCACACCGGCGAAAAGCTCCAGGTTGGGACCCAGCCCCTTGCGTACCTGTGCTCCGAAGAGGGGGTAGGAGAACCGCTCACCGTCGGCATAGGTGAGTCGCCCGATATATGACATGTTCAGGTTGGCCCGCAACTGATGCCGGGGCAATTCGTAGCCCAGCTTCACATAAGCTTTGTATTCGGGGTAACCGCCGGTGTCTTCGCCTCCGGATTTGTTTTGTACGTCCATCCAGGCAAAGTTGCCGTCCAGGGAAAAGCCCATGGGCAGAATGACTCCGCCTTCTACCTCGATGCCCTTGAGGGTCACCTCTCCAATGTTTCTGTATTGATAAAAGGTTTTGCGGTCGGCCCCCTGCCCCTCGAACCGATCAAAGACCGACTCGATGAGATTGTCCACCTCGGTATAGTACCCGGTCAGAGCCCCACGAAATATGTCGTATTCCCCCTCGATACCGATCTCGTAACTGGTGGATTTTTCCGCTTTCAGGTTTGAATTGGGCTCGTAAACATCCCGACCACGGCGGCGCTGGGACGTGACAAAAAGTTCCGTGAGCGAAGGGGCGCGAAAGCTCTGCCCAAAGGAGCCCTTCAGGCGCAGAAAATCGTTCAGGCTGTAGATGACGGAACCTCTCGGCGTCCACTGGCCGCCAAACTGGGAGTGGTGATCGTAACGCAGGCCCAGGACCACGTACAGGGGATCGAAGAGATGAAATTCATTTTGCAAAAACACACTGATGTTGTCCACATCCCTGTCCGTGCGTATTCCCTCCTGAGTATCGTCCAGCCCTTCCCGTCGCAGCTCTCCACCCAGGGTAAACTGGTGATCGCCGAACCAAAGCCCGGAATAACGAAGCTCTGCCTGGTTCGTGTACTGTTCCGTATGGCGCTCTCCCGATGCGGCAAAAGGGACGAATTCGTTATTATAACGGAACTGGGAGCGATTGAGGCGCAGCATGACGTGATGCACATCCATTAAATGGGCATCATACTGCAGAAAGTAACCCAGACGCTCTTCATCGGCTTTTCGCTCCCTGACCAGGTTTTCATAAGACATGTCTCCCGTGTAATTGTTCTGCGCGTAATCGATGCCCCCGGAAAGAACCTGTCCCTCCATGACATCGAAAGCGAAACGACTGGCCGCGAATCGTGGATCTTCCTTGAAACCGTCATCGGGAAGCTTGCCGTTTTTATCCCAGCCGTCCTTTTGCCGCAGCTCAGCTGCAATGAGAGCCCGGAAGCGCTCCACAGGGCCTCCCAGCATGAAGCCCCCCACATGCTCCCGGCCATCTCCATCCCTGTTCACCCCGTACTGGGCCGTGGCCATACCGGACCACTCTCGCGGGGGACTCTTGGTGATGATATTCACCACTCCCCCCAGTGCGTCGCTGCCGTACAAAGCCGATGCCGGACCGCGCACGATCTCGATGCGTTCGACCATGAACGTGGGGATTTGACGCACATCGATCATATCGTTGAAGCCGAAAGCCAGCCGCCTGCCGTCCAGCAAAACGAGCGTGTGCTTGCTCCTGGCTCCACGAATGCCCGGCACCCGAACCCGCCCCGACTGCAGGGACACGAAAAGCCCGGCGGCCGACTTCAAAGCCTGAGCCACGGTGAGGGCATTCATGTCCTGGATTTCCCGGGCCGTGATCACCTCTACGGAACCCGGTGCATCGGAAATGAGCTTTTCGGTCATAGTTGCCGAAACCACCACCTCGTCCAGCTTGAAAGGCCGGTCGGTTTTCTCCGCGTCGGCTTCCACGACACCCGTGAAAAGCCAGACAAACAACAGCGCCGCCAGAATTCTCCCGAACATTCCCCCCCCTTAAAAACGCGCGCATCCGGCGCGATGCATTTGTATCCCATGCCCCTTCCCGGTCACTCATCGCTTTAGCGTTCAGCTCTCTTTTGCTCCCTGGCCTGACGTCGCTGTTCCCGCATGAGCCTGTCCAATTCACCGGGTTCCATGTGGCCCCAGGCGACGAATGTGTGAACTTGCGGCTCGCCGAACAATTCCGTGAAGGACTTCCCGGGGAACTCCCGAACGACCTTCTGCCGGTCCTGCTGACGCTTTTCTTCTTCTTTATCCGAGATTGTGCCGTCCCGGTGCTTTGCCCTGAGTTCAAACCAGTCTCCGGGCCATAGTCCGTCCTTGAGTCCCAAGGTCACGGTTTTCATGTTGGACTTTCTGAAAAACTGAAAAACGAAGCTTTCCGCACCACTGGACATCCCGGCAGGCGGCCAGGTTCTCTGGGCAGTGTCGCTGCCCTTCATGATGAGATCGAAAAGGTCCATGGGGCCGCCCGGCGCTCGGTTCACGACGATCAAATCATCGAGGTCCGGCACTTCGTTGCCGTAGAGCAACTCCAGTCCGTACTTCATGGCCATGAAGGTCATGGTGGCTCCGGGACATGCGTTTCCATGAAAATCATAGGCTTCACAAAGGCTTATGGATCGTTGCTCGCCGTTTTGAATGACTTTGATGGGCGGCAGATTCCTTGCCGATTCGGGACAATCGACCTGCCCCGCGCCGGCAGGCATTGCCCCTGCCCCAAGCAAAAAACAGCATCCCAAAAACATTGTTCCCATGGACCGAATCACTGAACCAAACTGCATTTCTTCTCCTTAATCGTTTGTTTATGTTTGATTCTCTACAAACCCTCCATCGGAGGTTCAAAAACAAAAAAGGCGCGACCGGAAGGGACACCTCACCGCACACACGGAAAAATCCCGCATGAAGGGCAGCGTCTCCCTTTTCTCTCCAGTCACGCCTTCACTTTCTTCGCGTTTTTTCAAACCGAAGACCGTAAGGTGTTCCTATCTCAATTTTTGTTAGCTTATATAAACTTAATTTTGCTCTGTCAATAGTTTTTGTGATTACTGATCAGTCCGGGCAATCAGCCAATCCGGCGCCTCCTGATATTGCAGAGGCTCACCATGAATAAACCGACACAGAACGCAGCAAGGATCGCCATATCGATGGGAACGGAAAGCATGCTCTCGCCATGGATAGCTCCATGGAGCCTGTCAAGCTTCGGTTGACTTTGCGCATCACCAAAAGTACGTTTGAGCATCGCCCGATCAGGCCCCAAAAACCATGTCGATCAAGGCGAGTGAATCCATCGCGATTCAACGCACAAGTAATAAAAAGGTCCGCCATGAAAAAACGAGTTGTTTTGTATACCATTGTCGCTTTCCTGACGGTCGCGGCAGGAGCCCTCCTCGCGGCCACATGGCTGGGGCTGCGCCCCATGCCCGAGGACCTTTCCCTCAGCCGCCACGAACCTCTCCGTCATCAGTGGACCGACCGTCACGGCATGCCCCTCACCATCACTTACGCCAATCACTGGAACCTCCAGGACCGCATTCCCCTACATCACATGCCGCCCCTGCTGGTGAAGGCCTTTATCTTGTCGGAAGACCGGAGGTTTTTTCAACACGGCGGAGTGGACTGGCGGGCCAGGGCAATGGCCGTTGTCCAGAACATGCGTGCGGGCAGGAACGTTCGGGGGGCCAGCACCATCACGGAGCAGGTGGTGCGCATGGTTCATCCTCGCCCGAGGACCGTGTGGTCGCGGTGGGTGGAGGGGTTCGAGGCCATGAGGTTCGAGCGGCGGTTCAGCAAGCACGAAATCCTGGAATTTTATCTGAACCAGGTGCCCTATGGAGCACAACGGCGCGGCATTGCCCAGGGGGCGCGGTTCTACTTCGGCAGGGACCCGAACACCCTGAATGACCGGGAAATGCTGATCCTGACCATATTGGTGAGAGCCCCAGCCCGCCTTCATCAGCCCGAGCGGCAGGAACGGCTCCGAGGGGCGGTCCTGAGACTGGCCGGGGCCATCGAGAACGACGGGGAAAAGCTTCGGGGCGTGACGGCCCCGGATTTCGACACCTTTTTCCCGCCCTCCGGCGGCCTGGACGCACCCATCGAAGCCTCGCATTTCGTGCGCCATGTCCGAACCCTCCTGCAAGCCGATTCCGCTCCCACGGCATCTTCCACTCCCCCGACCGCATTCTCTGAAACGGGGGACCACCGTTTCTCCCACGGCCGACATACCGCCGTGAATCGTGGAAACAGCATTCAAACAACCCTGGACGGTTCCCTCCAAAGGCGCATTCAGGATATTCTGGACAACAGGCTCGAAGCCCTACACGGACAAACCCTGGAAAACGGGGCGGTTCTGGTGGTCGATCACACCAACGACCATATCCTCGCCTGGGTCAACGGGCGGCCCGGAGGATCGAGGGAAGCTCACACCTGGATCGACGCGGTAACCGTGCCCCGCCAGCCCGGCTCGACCTTGAAGCCCTTCCTCTACGCCCTGTCCTTCCAAAAAGGATGGACCGCCGCCACCCTCATCGACGACGCGCCCCTGGTGGAACCCGTCCGCTGGGGTCTGCACCCCTACCGGAATTACAGCCGCACTCACTACGGTCCCCTGAGAATTCGGGAAGCTCTGGGCAATTCCCTCAACATCCCCGCCGTGAAAACTCTCGACTTCGTGGGCCTGGAACCCTTTTTCGCCCTCCTGCGCGACCTGGGCTTCGACAGCCTGACGGAACAGGGAGCGCATTACGGAAGGGGGTTGGCCCTGGGAAACGGGGAAGTGACCCTTTTCGAACTCGTGCGGGCCTACGCCGTACTTGCCCGTGGAGGCACCCGGCGGCCGTTGAAAGCCATGCTCCACTTCACGCCCGAGGCCCCATCACCACCTCGCCGGATTTTTTGCGAGGAAACGGCGTCACTCCTGGCCCACATCCTTTCCGATCCACAGGCTCGAGCCATGGAATTCAGCGGCGCCAACATCTTTCGCTTTCCCGTGCAGACCGCCGTGAAAACGGGCACTTCCAACGATCATCGCGATGCCTGGGCCCTGGGCTTCAATCACCGCTACACGGTGGGAGTGTGGATGGGCAACCTGGACGCCGGGCCCACGAGAGGCATCACGGGAACCATAGGGCCGGGGCTGGTGCTGCGGACCGTTTTCGCGGAACTCAATCGCCAGACTCCGGCGGCCCCCCTCCATATGAGCCCCCGGTTGGTGCGCCAATCCGTCTGCCGTGTGACAGGGATGCCTGCCTCGCCGGAATGCCCTGCCCTGGACGAGTATTTTCTTCCGGAGACCGTGCCCACGCAAAGATGCACACGGCACGGGACTCCCGCCGCCACGGAAGTCTTGCTCGCCGGAGATGGAAATCCTCACGCCGTCTCCGGCCCCAGGCAATCCTGGAGGCTTTTACAGCCCACGCCCGGACTGCTCTTGGCCAGGGACCCTCACATTCCCGACGACTGGGAGATGTTCGCCTTCCGAATCCCACAGAGTGAAGGCGTGCGCCGTGTGGAATGGATAGTCAATGGAGAACGTGTGGGAGAGACATTCCGAAACACTTTTCACTGGCTCTGGCGGGTGGACCGCGGCAGGCACTCGGTCCAGGCGATCATCTGGCTCGATGGGGCGGAGACACCCGAACAAACGCCTCCCGTACTTTTCACGGTGCAATGATTTCCAAACCACTCTGAGAAGCATCCGTCTCCGGGCCGGCAGGCCGTGGCCGCTCCACCACCAGGCGCACGCCGGTGCCGCTTTTCCTTTCACCCGCTCCAGGGCCGATGCGGTGAGAGCAACGGACAGCTGCGGGCAGGCTTTCCCAGGAACCGCCACGCACCACTCGACGGATGGAAACGCCCGCATATTTCTCCATGATGGACAGGTAGGGAGCGTAGGCAGTTCCCAGTTGAGTTTCCCAAAGGGGGTTGTGCTCTTCGTGGCGCTCGTAGGCATCTTCCGAATATTCGTCCCGTACCCACTCGAACACGTTGCCGCTCATGTCGAAGAGTCCCAGTCCATTGGGTCTGCGGGAACCTACCGGCTGCGTCGAGTAGCCGCTG
Organism: uncultured Syntrophobacteraceae bacterium; assembly: GCA_964603955.1. Taxonomy (GTDB): domain Bacteria; phylum Desulfobacterota; class Syntrophobacteria; order Syntrophobacterales; family Syntrophobacteraceae; genus SLCH01. The sequence continues at coordinate 34,573 of CAZRWT010000013.1, read as the reverse complement.
TTTCGACGGTACCAGGCTGTCGGTTCGGGGTTTTTTCCGCCGGAGTATTTTTCTTCCCGCCCACCGCTGCGGCAGGCATATTCCCACTCCGCTTCCGTGGGCAGCCTGAAGAGGGGTTCTCCTCCACGGGCACTGAGCTTATGAGCCAATTCCCCGGCTTGATGCCAAGAAACGGACTCCACCGGGTAATCCCCCCCACGGCAAAAGTGCGAAGGATTTTCTCCCCACACCTTGAGCCACTGGCTCTGAGTCACGGGATGCCTGCCCATCCAGAATCCATCAAGGCACACACGATGCACGGGGTATTCGTCATCGTGGCACTGAGAAGTCCAGGGACCACAACCCATCTCATAGCACCCGCCTTCCACCCAGACAAATTCCAGGGACGTTTGGGGATCGACCCATATATTTTCCGGCGGAATAGTCGGAGTCTCCCATTCCTCCGTCCAATCCACGGGAACTGGTGGAGTATCACCGACCTTTTGCCCCGCCAGGATTCCCGCTGCCAAAATCACGGCCAGGAGCACAACTATCAACATTTCCTGAATTTTCATATCAACCCGCCCCATAGTCCCAACAGACACGTCTCGAAACCACCAAGCCCGGAAACGATCCCTCAAGCTCATGAAATGCCTTTGATTCTCCTTCAATTGTCATGTATGGTAAAAAGCGAATCGGGAATTAATTTCAACGGGAGGAAAAGAGTGTCCCATTCAATCCGCACCTCACTTTTGCAGGACCCAGGCATCCACCTGATGGTGGGCTTCAACGGCACCACGGCACAAACGGAACTCCGGAGCATCATCAGGGATTTTCGCATCGGCGGCATCGTCCTTTTCAGGCGAAACATAGAAAGCCCGACACAGGTGCGGGAACTGGTGGCCGAAGCCCAAGACCTGGCCCGATCGACCCTGGGCCGTCCTCTACTGGTGTCCATCGACCAGGAGGGAGGTCCCGTCCAGCGGCTCATCCCCCCCTTCACCCAGTTGCCTTCGGCACGGGAGCTGGCTCACCAGGGCGTCGAAGCCGTCGCGAACCGGGCCGCTATTGCCGCGAGGGAAATGAAGGAAATCGGTGTACATATCAACTTCGCACCCGTGCTGGACCTGGTGGGGGAAAGTGAAAGCCGTTTCATGACGGAACGCTCTCTCGGCAACGATCCGGAAAAGGTATCCCTTCTTGGAACCAAGTGGGTCGAAGCCCTTCAAATGCATGGTATTTCCGCCACAGGCAAGCATTTTCCAGGACTGGGCGGCGCGGAATCGGACCCTCACCACTTCGCTCCCACCATTCACTGGAAAAGCTTCGAAGAAATGGCAAGGCACCTCACACCTTTCCGCCGTGCCGTACAGGCCGGCGTACACGGCCTGATGACGTCCCACGCAAAATATCCCCTGCTGGACGCCCAATGGCCCGCCACCCTGTCGCCTCGGATCAACCGGGAATTGCTGCGGCAGGCAATGAGTTTCGAGGGGCTTTTGTTCAGCGACGACATGGACATGGCCGCCGTTCACGCCTCTTATTCTCCCGGGGAAATGGTCCGCCAGGGGTTTTCGGCGAGCATCGACATTTTTCTATCCTGCCAACACACGGAAAACATCGGTCCACTTCATGAAGCTCTTGCTCGCGAGCTGCAAAGCCCCGCCATGCAGCCTCTGCGACGGGAGTCCATCGATCGCCTGGAACGGGCAATCAGCAACCACATATAAAGAGCTGAAAAATTGCTGTAAGGAGTGATCCATGCGTCTCATAGAACGGGGTGAAAGAGGACGGATCATGCCCTCAAAAACTGCCCTGAGATGATTCCCCAAACAAACCATATTCTCACGCAAAAACGCCATTTTTCTTCTCATTATACCCTCTGCCTTCTCACCCTCTTGTTCCCAAGTTCCAGTTTGGGAACAAGAGGAAAGTTGCAATATGGCATAAATTCTAAAATTCTTCTCTGCACTCCTCCGCACTCTCTACGTGATGCAAATGCAAATCACTTCATAGCAGCACGATATCGGAGAACCGCCTAAATCACTTACCTTTATAGGCGGGTTTGCGTTTTTCGAACATGGCGGCGAGGGCCTCGTCGTGGTCTTCGGTGAAGTGACACAAGGACTGATAGGCGGCGGACCTTTCCATGATTTCCTCGAGAGTGGAATGTTGCCCCGCCCTCAAAAGCCGCTTGGTCAGCCTCAGGGCCTGGGGCGGTTTGGACGCGATTTTTGCCGCCATTTCCCGGGCTTTGTCCATCAGTTGCTCGTGCTCCACCACGTGGTTGATGAGTCCCATGGAAAGAGCCGTGTGGGCGTCGATGGTCTCCGCCCCGAAAATGAGTTCACAGGCTCGGGCCATGCCGATGACTCGCGGCAGGGTAAAAGCGCTGCCGTCTCCCGGAATGAGCCCCACATTGAGAAACGTCTCCCCAAAGGTGGCTTTCGCGGACGCCACCCTCATGTCGCACATGAGCGCCAGTCCGCAGCCGGCCCCCACCGCTGAGCCGTTGACCGCGGCAATGGTGGGAACCTTCACGGCATGAATCCGGAGGAGGACTTCCTGCATTTCCCGTCGATAATTTTCCACGATCTGCGCGGGGGACCCATGGAACATGCCCTTGCGATCCTTCATGTCCTTCACATTTCCCCCTGAACAAAAAGCGGGGTCCACGGCCGTGATGATGAGCACCTGAGTTTCCATGTCCTCGTTCACCAAACGGCACACTTCCTTGATTTCGGCGATCATGTCCGGATGAGTGACGGCATTGCGAGTGTCCGGACGATTGAGCGTCATGACGGCAATCCCTTTTTCCTTCTGAAACTGGACCTCTTTAAACTCCATGCTTGACCTCCTGAATGAAAGTTTGCTTTCAACCTGCGATATGCAAGACCACGCGATCCGAAAGGGCGACAACCGCCCCCCCCGGTGGTTGGGGCCAGGAATTAGCTTTCCCCCAAACAAACCATTTCCCGTGAAAAATTTGCCATCCAGTAGATGGAATTTCTCGAAAAGCTCCTCAGGATTTCATGACGAGGAGCCGATGGCTGCCAGGGCCCGGTCCAGATCCCGGCGCAGATCCTCGAAATCTTCGCATCCCACGGATAACCGGATCAACTCATCGGAAATACCCGCCGATGCTCTCTCCTTTTGAGGAATGGAAGCGTGAGTCATGCTCGCGGGATGTTCGATGAGCGACTCGACTCCTCCCAAGGATACGGCCAGTGTGATCAGCCGAACCTTGTTCATCACCGTAATGCCCCCATCGATTCCATTTTCCACTCCGAAGCAAATCATGGCCCCAAAGCCATCCATTTGTTTTTGAGCTATTCGATATTGTGGATGCTCGGGAAGGCCGGGATAGCGCACCCACCGCACCTTGGGATGGCCTTTGAGGTACAGGGCGATTTTCATGGCGTTTTCCATGGCTTTTTCCATGCGCAGGGGCAGCGTGCGCGCACCCCTCAGGATGAGCCAGGCCTGGTGAGGGTCCATGGTGGCACCGAAAAGACTCAGAACTCCGCGTATCTGCTTGTAGATATCCTCCCGACGAGTGACGATGGCCCCCCCCACGACATCACTGTGACCGTTAACGAATTTGGTGAGACTATGCACGACGATATCCGCCCCCCAATCCAGCGGCCGTTGGAGGTAAGGACTGGCAAAGGTGTTGTCGACCACCAGGAATGCCCTGTGCGTATGAGCGATTCGAGCGATGCCCTCGATATCGGTGAGAATCATGGTGGGATTGGTCGGGGTTTCCACATACACCAGCCGGGTACCGGCTTCCATGGCCTTTTCCACGTTTTCCAGATTTGATGTGTCGAGAAAGGCCGAACGAACACCGAAACGAGGCAGCTCCCGTTCCAAAACCACCCGTGTGGCCCCGTAAAGGGAGTCTGTGGAGATCACATGGTCACCGGCTTTGAGCAGGGCAAGCAGCGTGGTGGTAACAGCCGCCATGCCGGTGGACGTGGCCATGGCTCCGGTCCCATGTTCCATGGCGGCCACATTGTCTTCCAGCGCCTGGATCGTGGGATTTTGAAGACGTGTGTAAATGTACCCGGAACTTTCTCCCGCAAAGCGGGCAGCCCCTTCCTGGGCACTCGGAAATCTGAATGTGGAACTCTGAAAAATGGGCACGGAAACCTCTCCATAGGGAGAATCGTGCAATTGCCCCTCATGAATCGCTACGGTTGCCTTGCCCATGGATGTGGACCGGCGGCTCTCTTTCATCTTGCATCTCCTCACAAACAAATCTTTTCAATTCCATTTCATGTGACCATGACATTTTTATCTTACCATGAATCGCGGCCGAAAAGATCCGAAACATTGTCGAAAAAAAGAATTTCATGAATGATTTACGATTTAAAGCTATGATGATACATTGCTTGTGAGTTGAAAAAGGGTCATTTATGCCATGCAAAAAATTCAATTGTTTCCCACTTCAAAAAGAGGAAACGCCATGTTCCCTGCTACAAAAACCCCGTTCCCACATTCCTGCGTAGGAATGCATACCTGCCGCACTCATGGTAATTTACCTCTACCCGTCTCCAACGTACCAGGGGGCGGTCGCAATGCCACCAGACCCCATGTTCGAAAACTCCTGTCATGGGTGCTCGCTCTCTGCCTTTTACTCCCGGCAAGCGGATGCGCCGTACCCAGATTATCGAGGGTCACATCCGTTGCCCTGACGTTACAGGATGTTGCCGCAGCGGCCTCCAGGCAGTCGGACCCGATCATCGTCGCCGAAGGCTCCCCGGCCTATATCATGTTGGTGGAAGGTTTGCTCGAGGCTTACCCCGACAACCGGGAGTTCCTCCTGGCCGCATGCCGGGCCTACTCATCCTACGCAGCGTCTTTTGTGGTGGACGACGACCCTGTCCGAGCCGGCCGCCTTTTTCTTCGAGCAAAGGACTATGGTTTCAAGGCCCTGTCCAACCATGCGGATTTTTCCGCGACCGCGGCAAGCGATGTGGAGGCTTTCGAAGCACTCCTCATGAAATATGAAACACATGATGTACCCGAACTGTTCTGGACCGCCAACGCCTGGGCGGGCTGGATATCCCTCAACCTGGACCGGTTGGAAGCCGTCGCCGACCTGCCCGCCTTGGAAGCTCTCATGGAGAGAATACTGGAACTGGACGAAGGCTTTTACCACGGGAGCCCCCATGTACTCATGGGCGTTTACCAGGCGGCCAGGCCCACAGCCATCGGGGGCGGTCCTCAAAAAGCTCGGGCGCACTTCGACAAAGCTTTTCGCCTGGGTGCTCACAAATTGTTGACGACAAAGGTTCTTTTTGCCGAATATTATGCACGTTCCATAAGAGATGAGGCCCTGTTCGTCGAGACCCTGGAAGAAGTACTGGCCGCGTCACCCGACGCCGTACCGGAACTCAGGCTTGCCAACATTCTGGCACAGCGGCGAGCAGAAAAACTTCTGAGCCGAAGGGAGGAATACTTTGCAGAACTTCCATAGAAAGCCCCGGAGAAAGCTCCCCTCCTACATGTATATGAGGGGACTGGGAATATTTTTTTACCTGCTATTGGTCTGCCTGTTCCCGGCGAGCAGCGCATGGGGAAAGCCCGAACACGAATTGAAGGTGGCCACACTGGCACCCGACAACAGCGCTTTCATGCAAATTTTCAATGAAATGAACCGGGAACTGTTACAAGAAACCCAAGGACGCCTGGGATTTAAGATTTACTCCGGCTTTGTCCTGGGAGACGAGGAAGACGTATTGCGCAAATTGCGCATGGGGCTCGTGCATGGAGCTGTTTTCACCGCCACGGCCCTCACGGACCTCAATCCTGACTTTCGAGTCATGCAGATTCCCTTTATGTTTCAAAACTACGAGGAAGTAGACCATGTGAAGTCGGCTCTCGAAGAGGATTTACGCCGTGGGTTTTCCCGGCAAGGTTATGAAGTCTTGGGATGGCCGGAGCTGGGTTTCCTCTATTTCATGTCCACCAAACCAATTGCAAGCCTCGGGGATTTGAAAAACAAGAAAGTGTGGGCAAAGGCCAATGCTCCCATGTCCCAGGCTCTCATCAACCGCGCGGGAGTAGCCACCGTGGCCATAAACATTCCCGATGTGCTGGTGGCCTTGCAGACCGGCCTGCTGGAGGTGGTCTACAACTCACCTTACTACGCCCTGGTGACCCAGTGGAACACAAGAACCCGGTACATCACGGACCTCCCATTGTCTTATATCGACGGCGCCCTGCTGGTGGACAAAAAAGCTTTCGACAGGATTCCACCCGACCTCCGGGAAAAACTCCGAAACGTCTGCGCCGAGCATATCGCCCGCATCAATGAAAAAACCAGGAAACACAACGAAGAAGCCCTGGCCATCATCTTGCAAAAGGGGGTGGAGAAGGTCACGCCCACCCGTGAGCAAGCCTTGGAATTCAAGCAACTGAGCGAAAAAGCCATGGCCGACCTCAAACCGGAGTTCCTTCCCCTTGAAACCGTGGAAAAAACGAAGCAGGCTCTGGCCGACTATCGGAACAACACATCCAACGGACTATGATAAAACCCTTGAGCATTTTCTCCAGGCAGAAACCGGCAGCTGTGATCGATAAGGCGGAAAGGTGGACCCTTGTCTCGCTGGTGCTTTTCTTGCTCGGTTTTGCCCTGTTGCAGATCATCCTGCGCAACTTTTTTTCCATGGGCATTGTATGGGGAGACACCCTCCTGCGCCATGTGCTGCTCTGGACCAGCTTGCTGGGAATGGCCCGGGCCGTGGGAGAAAGACAGTACATCGCCATCGAGATACTTCCCCTGGTGTTTTCCGACAAGGGAAAAAAACTATGCAGGTCGGTATGCGACGGTATCTCGTGCTTCATCTCGCTTGCGCTCCTGGCGGCCTCATGGACATTCGTTCGTCTGGAACAACTCGCGGGAACCATGGCTTTCCTGGACATTCCCATATGGTGGCTCCAGATTATCTTTCCCATCGCTTTCGCCATGATGGCGGCGCGCTTTGCCTGTCATTTTCTGGATTCCGCCTTCCAAAACCCGGAAAGTGATGCATGATAACGATCTTGGGTGCCCTGTTACTTATTTTCCTGACATTTTGCGGCCTCCCCCTCTTCATTGTCATTTCGGGTGCCGCACTGCTCGCTTTCCATGCCCTGGACATTGATCTTTCCATTGTCATTATCGAAATGTATCGGCTTGCGGCAAATCCTTTACTCATCGCGCTGCTGCTCTTTGCCTTTGCCGGATACGTCCTGGCGGAGGGCAAATCCAGCCACAGGCTGGTGAGGCTTTCGCGGGCGTTTCTGGGAAGGATGCCGGGCGGACTCGCCGTGATCGCCCTGGTCTGCTGTGCCTTTTTCACCTCCCTCACGGGCGCATCGGGAGTCACCATCGTTGCCCTTGGAGGGCTGCTTCTGCCCGCGCTCATCAAGGAGAAATACGAAGAGAATTTTTCGCTGGGCCTCCTCACCACATCGGGCAGCCTCGGCCTCCTCTTTCCCCCCAGTCTGCCCCTCATCATTTATGGGGTGGTTTCGGGCGTGAGCATTCCCGATCTCTTTCTGGCAGGAATCCTTCCCGGCATGTTGATGGTCGGCGTGCTGTCGCTATACAGCGTATTCAGGGGCTACACCATGGAGCGTGGGGAGGAATCGACGTTTTCAGTGCATGAGGTCATGGCGGCATTACGTGGCGCGGTCTGGGAAATCCTTCTCCCCGTGGTGGTACTCGGAGGCATTTTCAGCGGCATTTTGGTCCTGAGTGAAGCCGCCGCCATCACCGCCCTCTATGTATTGGTCATGGAGATGGTCATTCACCGGGAACTGGGTTTGAGGGATCTGGCCCCCATCGTCACAAAAACCGTCATGATGGTGGGGGGGATCGTGCTCATTCTCGGGGCCTCCCTGGCGTTCAACGCGTTTCTCATCGACCGGCAGATTCCCCATGAAGCCCTGACCTTCATACAGGAGCAGGTGACGAGCAAACTCGCATTTCTCCTCATTTTGAACATTTTCCTGCTTGCCGTGGGCTGTGTGCTGGATGTGTTTTCCGCCCTGGTGATCGTGGTGCCGCTCATCATGCCCATGGCGGCGAGCTACGACATTCATCCGGTACACCTGGGCATTATTTTTCTCGCCAACCTGCAAATCGGGTATTCCACGCCCCCCATCGGCATGAATCTATTCATCGCCGCCTTGCGTTTTGAAAGGCCCATGCTGCAACTCTATCGGGCTTCCCTCCCGTTTCTGTTGCTGTTGCTCATGTGTCTCGCGGTAGTTACTTTCGTTCCGTCTCTAAGCCTCATATGGCTTTAAATGGGTTCCATATGATATAAGATTGCGTAAAATACATGTTCCACAAACATCTATTCATCAAACACAAGGGAGCGACCGGCTCATGAGAAATATTGCAACAACACAGTTTCATGGCATTGAAGAAAACCTGGAAGGCCTGATGTCCGAAATGGAAAGCTCCTTGAAACCGAAGGCATTCCACTGGGAACGACAACCGACTCTCATGGGACGGATGGAAAATGCCACGACTTTTGGGCGCATAACGGGCAGTTGTGGCGAAACCATGGAATTTTATTTAAAAATCGATGGAGACACCATCGTTGACGTGAGATTTGATTCCGACGGCTGCCGGGCGAGCAAGGCCTGTGGGTCAGTGGCGGCGGAACTGGTCAAGGGGCGGAGCATCGACGATGCCGTTTTAATCGGCGGAGACACGATCCTGATGATGATCGAGGGGTTGCCCCCGGAAGACGTACACTGCGCTTACCTGGCAGCCGAAACCCTACACGAAGCCGTTCATCGTTGGATGCTCCAAGATCCCTGAAAGTAATTGACCTTATTTCCATTTTCCATTGATGCAGTTGATGCAGTCAACATGGCTTATTTTCATAATTCAAAGATGAGGTTACATGAATGAAACAGGGTCGTTCTAAAAAGCAGGCTGAAAAATCAAGTCCCCTGCGATGGATTCTACTGAGTCTGCTGGCCGTTTTTCTATCCGTTACCGTGGTGGGTGCCGTGGCACTTTACAGCTTCTACAACCAGCTCAATCAATCATTGCCCAGTACGCAGGCGTTGAAAAACTATGAGCCCGCTCTTGTTTCCACCATCCATGCCGCCGACGGTACGGTGGTCGGCGAGTTCAGTGAGGAACGACGTTACCTGGTTTCTCTCGATACCGTGCCGCCGCACCTCATCCGAGCGTTTCTTGCCGCGGAAGACGAAAGATTCTATGAACACAAAGGCGTGGACCTTTTGAGCATCTTTCGTGCCTCCGTCAAAAACCTCCAGGCGGGTGAAATCGTTCAGGGAGCAAGCACCATCACCCAACAGGTGGTGAAGTCTCTCTTGTTGACTCCCGAGCGCTCCTGGATCAGAAAAACCAGGGAAGCTCTTCTTGCCTACCGCATCGATCAGACCCTGACCAAAGACGAAATACTCTACCTCTATCTCAACCAGATATACTTCGGATCCGGCGCCTATGGAGTGGAAGCGGCGGCCAGAACCTATTTCGGCAAACGAGTCTGGCAGCTCGATATCGCGGAATCAGCCCTTCTGGCAGGTCTTCCCAAGGCTCCCAGTCGATTTTCCCCTCACCAAAACTTTGATATGGCAAAAAGCCGCCAGCAGTATGTGCTCCAGCGCCTGGCGGAGGTGGGAGCCATCACGGCCGAAGAAGCTCAGCGCTATTACGAGCAACCCTTGAACATCGTGGAACCCAGGCGCTGGCGCATGAGCGACCTCAACCACTTCACGGAAGAAGTGAGGCGCCAGGTGGAAACTCGTTACGGGCGAGACGCTCTCTACAGGGGCGGCCTTCGCATTCATACCACCATGGACCTCAAGGCACAAGAGTTCGCCGAAAAGGCCCTGGCTCACGGCCTTGGCGAGCTGGACAAGCGCCACAAGCGCTATCGAGGTGGCCACCTGAACGTCGATCCCGAAGACAGGACCGCCGCTCTTCAAACTCTTATCCAAAAGAATGGTCCCCTGGTTCCCGACAAAGTCGTGGGGGCCATGGTCAAAGCATACGATGCACGGACCAGGACCTGCCGGCTGGATTTCGGTCTGGCCGCCGGCGTCCTTCCAGCCTCGGGATGGCGGTGGGTTCAAGTCACCGAAAGGCGGGCAGCAAGGATGTTCCACGAGGGGGACATGATTCGCGTCAGGCTGGAATCCCTGAATCAGGACCGGGAGTGGATCACGGCTCTCGAACCCGACCCGGGTGCGGAAGGCGCTCTGTTCGCCATGGACGCCCAGACGGGTCGAGTCCTCTGCATGGTCGGGGGGCGGGATTTCGCTTCCAGCCAATTCAACCGGGCAACCCAGGCCATCAGGCAGCCGGGATCGGCTTTCAAGCCCATGATTTACGCCGCGGCCTTGGACAAGGGCTACACGGAAATTTCCATTCTAATGGATACGCCCCTCATGATCCGGGACCACAGCCTGAGAGGCTTTTGGAGGCCTGCCAATTACGACCGCAAGTTCTGGGGCCCCACCCCCCTGAGGAAGGCACTGATTCATTCGCGCAACGTGGTGACCGTGAAGCTGCTCAACGATCTGGGCATCGATTACACCATCGAATATGTGAGGAACCTGGGCATCACCTCTCCCCTCGCACAAACCCTTTCCCTGGCACTGGGAGCTTCCGACGTAACCCTACGCGAACTCATCACCGCCTATTCCCCTTTCGCCAATAACGGCCTGCGGGTCGAGCCCTACATAATCAACAGGATCGTGGACCGTCACGGTAATACGCTGGAAGCTTACCAGATACGGACCACTCCGGTGATCTCGCCCCAGACGGCCTACATCATGACCGACCTGCTAAGGGGCGTGGTGCAGGAAGGCACGGGAAGAAACGCCAGGGCGCTGGAAAGACCCGCCGCTGGAAAGACGGGCACCACCAATGAGATGCGGGACGCCTGGTTCATCGGCTACACCCCCGAAATCATAGCCGGAGTGTGGGTGGGCTACGACGATCCCAATGTCTCCCTTGGAAGGGGAGAGACGGGAGGGCGTACCGCATGCCCCATCTGGACCGCTTTCATGAAAGACGTGCTCGAGGGAACCCCTGTACAGGGATTCACCATTCCCGACGGCATCGTGCTTGCCGAAATCAACCCCGATACGGGTGCCTTGGGCAGCCATGGAGGATCACGAACGGTTTATGCCCCCTTTGCAGGCCAGGTGCCCAGGGGTGGAACGGTGACGGCCAGGGACGAACTGGACCAGTACCTGGGGCAGGGAGGCGCGAAGCCATCTGAAGATTTTTTCAAATCCGACCTGTTTTGAGACTCATCCTATCTACAATCGGCAGGAAAGACATGCGGGCTTATTTTGGGCGGGAAGGGGCTCTTGCGAGCGAAGTCGGAGGATTCGAATACAGAGCCTCTCAGTTGAAAATGGCGGAAGCCGTGGCCGATTGTCTGAACCGGGAGACTCCCCTCCTGGTGGAAGCGGGAACGGGAACCGGAAAAACCTGGGCCTATCTCATTCCAGCCATGCTGAGCGGCAAACGGGTGATCATCTCCACGGGCACCAAGACCTTGCAGGACCAGATTCTGGACCACGACATCCCTTTCCTCAAAAAGATCTTTAACCCACAGCTCAAAGCCGTCTGCGTCAAAGGTCGGAGGAATTACCTGTGCCGACGTCGCTTTCGCGAATTCGCCTACCAGCCCAACTTCTGGAACCAGAATGAGGCCAGGCTTTTCAAACGGCTTCAAACCTGGGCGGCAAGAAGCCCATCGGGAGACCGCGCGGAAATCGAATGGCTTCCGGACCATTTTCAAGCCTGGAACGAAGTGAGCTGCGACAGTGACGCCTGCCTGGGCCAACATTGTGAAGACCTGAGCCGGTGCTTCCTCAACCGGCTCCGCCAGGAAGCCGCCCAGGCTCATCTGGTCATCGTCAACCATCACCTTTTTTTCGCGGACCTTTCTCTGCGGAGCCGGGGGCTCGGGGAAGTTCTCCCCGAACACGACGCGGTGATTTTCGATGAAGCCCACCAGTTGGAGGACATCATCGGGCTGTATTTCGGGTATGCCCTCAGCAGTCTGCACCTGAAGGATCTCATGGGAGACCTCGCGCGTGAATACGGCAAGAAATCCCTGCCCGCAAAAACGGCCGGAGAGATACGAAAAGCCGCCGAGGGGCTGGACCCCATGGAACGCCTCCTGCACCATGAGCTGCTGCGGGCAGGGGGGCAGGGGCGTTTTTCCCTGGATACGCCCAACCTGGGAGAAGAATTCATCCAAAACCTCACCCGGCTTTCCCATAACCTTCAAAGACTTGAAGCACTGCTGACCCCAAACGGCGAAAGCCCGGCTTCCTTTGAAGCCCTCGGCAGACGTGCGCGTGAGCTGCGGACCGCGACCGAACATTTCAAGGAAGCCCGGGACCCCGCCTTTGTGCGATGGTGCGAGGCTTCACCCAAAATGTTCTTCATGCACGGCACCCCCATAACGGTGGATCATATCGTCGGGCAGGAACTTCTCGAAAGAACATCGGCCCTGGTCTTCACTTCCGCGACCCTCTCCGTCGCCGGTTCCTTCGATTTTTTCAAAAACAGGATGGGAGTCCCCTCGGATTGCAGGGAAGAGCTTCTGCCTTCCCCCTTTGACTACCCAAACCAGGCCATGCTCTACATCCCGTCCGCTTTTCCCGCACCCAACGAGAAGATTTTCTGCACCCATCTTGCCGAAGAGGTCTTAAAACTTCTCGGCCTGACCCGAGGACGGGCTCTCCTGCTTTTCACCAGCTACAAGAACATGAGGGAAGTGCATTCCCTGCTTTCGGACCGCCTCCCCTACCCCGTCTTCATGCAGGGCGAAAAGCCCAAGCGAACACTCATCGCCCTGTTCAAGGAAGCGGTGGATTCGGTCCTCCTGGCCACCAGCTCTTTCTGGCAGGGAGTGGACGTGCCCGGTGAATCCCTCAGCTGCCTCGTGATCGACAAGCTGCCCTTCGAAGTTCCCGACGACCCCGTCATCGCCTCCCGCCTCCAGTATGTCGCCGACCAGGGCAAGAGTTCCTTTTTCCACTACCAGGTGCCCCGAGCGGCCATTCAACTCAAGCAGGGCGTGGGAAGGCTCATCCGGTGCGGCACGGACAGGGGGATCATCGCGATCTTCGACATACGGCTGCGCACCAAGGGATACGGCTCTCAGTTCCTCAAAAGCCTCCCCCCCTTCCCCGTGGTACACCGCATGGAGGATATCCAGGCCTTTTTCCCCACCCAAGTGGAATGCGCTCCACCCCTCGAAACAGCTCCAATTCCCAAGGTATCGAGGTGAACCATGCCGTAGGCATATGCAAGGCATCCGGCCGCGAGAATCCGTCGGCCAACATCCGAAAGTGGATAGCCGCAATAGAGACTTTCCGGATTGTTTGAAATGAAAACCGAGAACACCCAACGAGCAACGGCTAACAGGATATGGTTTTTCGTTGTCTTTTCTTCGTGAGATAGTAATGGACTTTGGCTACACATGGATTTTGAGGGATTTTCATGAAACTCAAGAGAGTGGCAATCAGGAACTTCAAGGGCATTGAAAAGGTCGAATTTTCGATGGAGAGCAGTTCCAAGGCTCCCCGGCGGCTGACAGCACTGTTAGGTGACAACGGTAGCGGGAAGACGAGCATCCTCCAAGCCATCGCACTGACCCTCTCAATGGCGACACGCCGCACACGAGATATGGTCTCTTTCAACTGGCATGGTTTTCTCCCCGAGCGCATACCCAGTCTTGGACCAACCTGTGTTGAACTCGATGTTGTTTTTGAGGAAGAAGAAGTCACGCTGACCGGCGAGCTATTTCAGGCATGGCACGAATCCCTGCCTTCCGAGCGCAAACAACTGATGAACATCGTGCCACCGTCAGACCACAGGGAAGTCCAGTTGCGTTTCGAGAAAGGGCGCGTGACCTCTCCCCTGGGTTTTGAAGCGGTCAATCAATTCCTTGGTCGCTACTATATCAAGGCGCTGCAAAATGCACGGCCTGACTTAAGGGACAGGTTCTCGAAGCTCGGTGACATATTTTGGTTCGACCAGCATCGCAACCTCGGCTCGCTGATGGCCGAAGACCTGTCTCGTGAAAATCTGAAGTGTGAAGGGTGGCATGCGGGCGTCGAGCAACTTCGAGAGTACCTCGTTGGATGGTGGGGCCACCACACCACGGTGCCACGTCGTGGGAAAGATTTCATCGAGCCGCTGGAGCAGCTTTTCCAGAAGGTTTTTCCCGGCACCCGATTCGTGGGAATCATGCTCCGCGAGGGAATCACGACACCAAAAGCGAATGATTTTTACTTTTTGATAGAGCGTGACGGCCGTAGCTATGACCTGGCAGAGATGTCGTCGGGAGAACAGGCCGTGTTTCCGCTGGTGTACGAGTTTGTTCGACTCGATGTTCAACGATCGATCGTACTGATTGACGAACTGGAACTCCACTTGCATCCGCCGGAACAACAAAGGCTCCTGGCTGCTTTGCCGCAAATCGGGCCAAACTGTCAGTTCATCATCACAACCCATTCGGAGTTTCTCTCGTCAGTCATTCCCAACGAGCAGGAAGTTCGCCTTGAAAAGGGAGCGCGATGCCTGTAGTCAAGCTATTCGTTGAAGGCAATCTTGAATCCGAAGTCCTCAATCCAATCCTTCAGGGTGCTCCCGTCCTTCAACAGGGTGGATCGAAGAACGCCTTGAGACCACGGGCACGAGCCGAACGCCAAGAAAACAAGATTGCAGCCGGCTACCTGCGAGATCGGGATTTTGACCATGACCCTCCCGTAGACATTTCGACACCGACGCGGGACTGTGAGGATGCAGGACGTCCAATCGGCTGGCGATGGTGCAGGCACGAGATTGAGAACTATTTAATCGAACCGGCGATCATCAACGAGGCGATGTCCTGGCCCATCCATGAGATTGAACGGGCGATATGCCTGGCTGCGGGGAAAATCCGATGTTATGAAGCCGCAAGATGGACAATAGGCATGGTACGGCGCACGCTGCCTCCACATTACAAAATGAAAACGCGACCTGATGATTTGAATGAAATCGCTCTCCCGGCAAAGCTGGACCCCGTAGCCATCACCACATGGGCATCGAGCGCCATCGAAACACATCGAAACCGCATAGATGCGGCAACAGATCCCAACCATGTCAAAGCGTCTCTGCAAAATCTCATGGCGTGTTTCGACGATGCTTTTATTGCAAACATATCAAACGTCCTGCTCTGGTTCTCCGGCAAAGATATTCTGGCTGGAATGGCTGAGTGGCTCAACACCAAGGAATTCCCAAACCCGGGAGCATTTCGCGCGTCACTGCGTGACTGGATCATTGAGAATCCGAAACGGACCATTGAACTGCTACCCGAGTGGAATAGCCTGATCGCGATTCTCAGAAGCTGAGTATTGTGCCTGAGAAGCTGTCTGAAAATCATGGGATCGACTGGATGATCGAGGACATAGGGTGGGCACAACGATTTATCGTGCCCACCCTATATTTCCCACAGTTGCCGGGTAAAAAACACAATCGTCGGATGGGGATGGATTTTCCAGACAGTTTCTATAGAACTCGTCAGAGAAAACGCCCTATCGAAATGAAATTTACAACAATCCGTCCCGCACAATGCTTCAGAAATCCACGAGGCAGAGAATGGTACCCCCGGCCGTTTGGAGCATTTTGTTGGCGTGGCTGCCCATGAGAAAGGGCTTGCGTTCATGGAGGCTTTTTTTGCCCATGAACACCACTGAAAAGCGCTGTTCCTCGATGGCCGCGAGCAAATCACGAGCCACTCCCTGCCTGGTGGGAAGTATCCAGGTCCGGACATTCTCCCGGGGTACGCCACGGCTCACGAGGAGCTCAGCCCCCTCGCTCATGAACTTTTCCACCTTCGCCGTCCACTCCGTGCGCCATCGCTCCACTCGCGCGCGAGGGTCCTTGTCTTCATCGGTGCCGAGGATGTGTCCGTCATCCCAGAACGTGGGGGGAACGGGGGGCACGAGATGCAGGAAAGTATATTCCAACCCGGATATGGGTGCCGCCAGATCGGCCACATAACGAGCCAGATCGATGGATTCGGGAGCCCCCTCCATGGCGATGAGCACCTTTCGGGTGTCGTGAACGGGGGTATCCACTATCCAGATGGTGTGCCTGGCTCCGTATTGAGCCACCTTGCCCGACACGCTGCCCAGAAGAAGACTGTCGAGGGTTCCCCTGCCCCTGCGCCCGACAGCAATGGTTTCATAGCCTCGCGATTCGGCTTCCGCGATAATGTCCTGGGCCGGGTCCATGGAATTGGTTCTGAGCCTCACTTCCACCCGCTCCTTGGGAAAACCTGCATCGAGGAGTCGCTTGAGAGCTTCATCGAGCACCTCGTGGCCTACTTTTTCCTGGTCGCCGATGGGCAGTTTGCAGGATTCGTAGAGGTTGGTACACATGTCGTCGGGCTGAAGGGAGCCCAGCTGATGGACACAATGGAAAAGAACGACCCCCGTGTGCCGCTGCTCCTTCAAAAACCCGCCCACAATGGAAACCGCCTCAAAACCACGTCTGGAACCATCCACGGCCAACAATATTTTCTTTTCCATCGCTCTCTCCCATGTGTTGGTATATGAATATGGAGCCGTTTACATGCTTCGTTGTGAATGAGAGCACCCATTATAGGACCGGCATGAAAAATGTTCAATGACATCGAAAAGCCGCAAACAAGAATGAGCAAAAGACGGGATACGAAAGAGCCGATTGTGGTAGAGTATTTTTTTGAGGCAGGTGATTGCCGTGCTTCCCGTGCATACATGGTTGCGGTATGTATTCCCTCGCGGAAGCGCGGGAACGAAACTTTTTCAGTCTCCCATGAAAGGAGGGCACACCATCATGGAAAACGGCATCAAACTGGGAATCAGCGCATGCCTGTTGGGGCAGGAAGTTCGATTTGACGGCGGCCACAAACATGATCGCTTCATCACGGAAACACTGGGCAAATTCGTGGAATTCGTACCCGTGTGCCCCGAAGTGGAATACGGCCTGGGTATACCCCGTGAGTCCTTGAGGCTGGTGGGCGACGTGGACGCTCCCCGCCTGGTCACCACCCGCACCCATGTGGACCACACCGACGGCATGATCGCCTGGGCCGTAAATCGTGTGAAAGAGCTGGAAAAGGAAGGGCTGTGCGGATTCGTTTTCAAAAGCAAATCCCCCAGCAGCGGCATGGAAAGAGTCCGGGTTTATAATGATTCGGGCATGCCATCCAACAAGGGTGTCGGCCTGTTTGCCCGAACTTTCATGGACCACTTTCCCCTGCTGCCCGTCGAGGAAGACGGGCGCCTGCACGACCCTCTTCTGAGGGAAAACTTCATCGAGCGCATCTTCGCCATGAAGCGCTGGCGGGAGCTGTCGGCCGAAAAGCCGTCCGTGGGTAAACTGACGGCCTTCCACACCCGGCACAAGCTCCTCATGATGGCTCACAGCCCCAAACACTACCGGGATATGGGAAAACTGACGGCCGATGCCAAAAAGCAGCCCTTGCAGCAAGTTTACCAAACCTACGAAACGCACCTGCTGGAAGGCCTAAAGCTCAAGGCCACCGTGTCCAAAAACAGCAACGTGCTGTCCCATCTCATGGGATATTTCAAAAAAGAGCTGTCCGCCGACGAAAAGGCCGAACTCCTCGAAATATTCGACCATTACCGCAAAGGGTATGTGCCCCTCATCGTCCCCATCACCCTCATCAACCATTATGTGAGAAAATACAACCAGACGTATCTCAAGGAGCAATACTACCTCCAACCTCACCCCCTGGAACTCAAGCTGAGAAACCATGTGTGAGACATCAACAAGACCCAAAGGAAAGAGCACCCCATGTTCATGGATACCCTGCCATCTGAAAACGAACGCCTGAGTGCGTCCGATACATTTCGATTTTCCTGTCGCCCGGAGCTTTCGTGCTTCAACCATTGCTGCGCCAACAAGCACCTGCCCCTCACCCCTTACGATGTTCTGAGGATCAAAGCCGCCCTGGGTCTGACTTCGGATGAACTTCTCGCACGGCACACCCTTTACAGCATCGACCCCTCAACGGGTTTTCCCGTCATTTCCATCAGGATGGGGGATGATCCGGAAAAAACCTGCCCTTTTGTGAGCCCCAAAGGATGCACCGTGTACGAGAATCGCCCCACCGCATGCAGGCTCTACCCCCTGGCCAGAGCCGTCTCCGCCGATCCCATGGGTGACGTTGTCAAGGAATTTTTCTACTCGATCGATACTCCGGTCTGCCTCGGCATTCGGGAACGGGAAGTCAGGAGCGTCGAGCAGTGGCTGGATGACCAGGGGCTCCCAAGTTACCTCGGCATGAATGATCGTGTGGTGGGTTTTGTACTGACGACAAAAAAGAGGCTGGGAAAGCCCCTGGATGAACGGAGCCTTCACAAGGTGCTCGTGGCCCTGTACAACCTGGATGTTTTCAGGGATTTCGTCTTTTCCACCCAAATTCTAGACATCCTGCAAACGAAAGAACCCCTGCGCGACCGGATTCGAAATGACGACACGGCCCTCCTGGAACTGGCCCTCACTTATTTGGGCAGGGCGAGGCTTTCATGAACCGGACAGAGCATCGCACCTCATCGGGAAACGGGAAGGGAGATGCCGGCCTCCACTGGGACCAGGTTTTCGTGGTGGAAGAGCAAAGCCCGCGTGACCTGGGAACATTTCTTGCCCGAAACCTTCATGTACCGGAAGCGGAGGCGCACGACCTGACGGACTTCGGATCGATCCAGGTCAACGGCAGGCAGGAGCGCGACCCGCTTCGGAGCCTCGATATGGGAGACCGGGTGCATGTGCATTGGCCGTCGGGGGGAGTGTGCCGCCACTACGAACTGAACCCGGCACGAGTGCTGTACCGAGACGCCGTGCTCCTGGCCTACGACAAGGAACCGGGCATTCCCAGCCAGCAAACCCCTTCCGACGGCTACAACAATCTTTTCGCGGCGGTCCGGCGGCATTTGAGCAACGAAGGGAAATCGGACCCCTACGTGGCCCTGCACCATCGCCTGGACAGGGAAACGAGCGGCGTCATGATCTTCGCTCTCCATGACTCCGTCAATCGAGCACTGGGAAAAGCCTTTGAAAACCGGGAAGTCGAGAAGGAGTACCTCGCCTGGGTCGCCGGGGAGCCCAAAAGTTCCAGTTGGATTTGTCGAGAGGACATCAGCCGCGTGGGAGGCAGCTACTGCACCGTCGCCCGAGGAAAGGGCAAATGGGCGGAAACGCACTTTGAAGTCCTCGGCGCCGAAAAAAACCGCACCCTGGTCCTGGCACGCCCCAAAACGGGCCGCACACACCAGATCAGGCTTCACCTGGCCGCCGGCGGATTGCCCATCATCGGAGACACGCGCTACGGAGGCCCCCGCCACCCGAACCTCCTCCTCCATGCGTGGCGGCTGACCTTGCCCCATCCCAGGCTCAAGAAGAAGCTGTGCATCACGAGTGCATTGGATGATTTTTACAAATTTCCCAAAAAATACTTTCAGACTGAAATTTCACCCCTTCTCGAATGTCTTTAAGCAATTGAGTTGCAATACCACTGCTTGATGAGAAAACATCAAAAATATCTTGACTATCATGGTGATCTTCATCGAAAAAGATGGAATAAAAAAATGTCGGACAATCGTTCGTGATTGCCCGGCACATTGTCTTCCACGGATTCTGGTCTAGAAAAGGTATCGGTGTAAGGTGAGCGTAATCGATCTTGACCGGCTGCTGCAAGAGATTTCCCCGGAAGCTCCGTCGGGGGAAAACGACCTGGAGCACGATCCGGCGTTCATGGAATTGGAAAGGGACATGCAGGGGACCCCTGCGGTCGAGGTGGAATCCAAAATCGTCCAGGAGGCTCGCGAACCAGACTGGGGCCAGGTCCGAAAATCTGCCCTGGAACTTCTCGAACGCACCCATGACCTGCGGTTGGTCGTTTCCCTCACGCGGGCGCTCCTGCACACGGAGGGCATCCAGGGCTTCCACGACGGGTTGAGCCTGATTCACGGCTTTGTGGATCGCTACTGGGACAGCCTCTATCCCCGTCTCGATCCCGACGATGACAACGACCCAATGGAACGGGTCAATGCCCTGGAAACCCTCAATGACTGGCACGCGATCATTGCCCCCCTCATGAAAGTGACCCTGTGCGCCTCCCGAAGTGCGGGAAAGGTGAACCTGCGTCAATACCGCATCGCCGGCGGCAGGCTCGATGGACTCACCGTAACGGAAGAGGAGAGGAATACGGCACCCTCCTCCGCAACCATCGAAGGGATTTTTGCCGAGTGCGATCCGGTGGAACTCCGAGCCGCATGGGAGGCTGCCGGGGGAGCCGCGCAAAAGCTGGCAGCCCTGGATGCCCTGCTGAGAGAAAAAATCGATGGAGCACTGGCCCCCGACTTCAAGCAACTCGGCCAGGTGCTCAAGGAAATGCACGGGTTGCTGGAAAGCGGGCTTGCCAAACGGGAACCTTTGAACATTGCGGAAAATGCCCAGGTCGCCCAAACAGCGGACCCGGAACCGTCGGAGGCATCCCGTGCGGCTCCCGGAGACGCGGTGGGGGGAGTGTCGGGAGGAAGGAGACCGGACGTGGTGGAAAACAGGCAGGACGTCCTTCGACTCTTGGAGAAGATTTGCGACTATTACGCCGGGCATGAGCCCTCGAGCCCCGTTCCCCTGCTGCTTCGCAGGGCCATGGGGCTTGTAGACAAGAACTTCCTGGAAATCATGCAGGACCTGGCGCCGGATTGCATCTCCCAGGTGGAAGCCATCGCCAAATCTCGGGAGAGCTGACCGTCATGAACTGCCTCGTTCATTTAGGGGGTGCTTTGGGTTCGGGGGTGGACATGATGGACGGATTGGACAAGGTGGACATGCAGAACCTGACCAGGGATGACTTTGCCGGGAAGCCGGAGCTTCCAGGGTAAGGCGTTCCCAAGCTGGAGCTTGGGAACGAGAACCGA
>CAZRWT010000013.1:0-13506 GCA_964603955.1 uncultured Syntrophobacteraceae bacterium | reverse complement strand
GGGAACGAGAACCGACGGGGAACCGTGCATATCTCATGTTTCGCCCGGCGAGTGGTCCGCCGGGAATTCTTCCATGAATGAATAGGAACGGCTCATTAAAGAAGGAGGTTGACGGGATGGCTCAAAGCAGTCAGAAATTCATCGGGCGCAACAGGGCGCCGCGGGTTCAAATCGAATACGATGTGGAGCTTTACGGCGCGGAGAAAAAAATCGAGCTTCCCTTCGTGATGGGAGTGCTGTCCGATCTTTCCGGCAAGCCTCGGGCGGGGGAAGATGCGGTGCCTATCGACCAGCGAAAGTTCCTGGAAATCGACGCTGAAAATTTCGACAAGCGGCTCAAGGCCATGAGTCCTCATGCGGCTTTCAGGGTGCCCAATGTGCTCACGGAGGAAGGGGAGCTGAGCGTGGACATCACCTTCGAGAGCATGGACGATTTTTCACCGGCGGCCGTGGCACGCAAGGTGCGTGGACTCAGGGAGTTGCTCGAGGCACGCACGCAACTGGACAATCTCTTGACCTACATGGACGGAAAATCCGGCGCGGAACAGCTCATTGCCCGGTTGATCGAAGACCCGGCGTTGCAGCAGGCATTGGCTTCCGCAGCACAATCGGCCGCCCGGAACGCCGGTTCACCGGAGTCGGGTTCGGGAGAGGAGGAGTAAGTCATGGCGGAACAGGAAAAAGCGGTACAACAGGAAGCGCTGGATCGCCCACAAGAGTTGAGCGCTTTTCAGGAACTCCTGCAAAGGGAATTCAAGCCCAAATCGGATCGGATGCAGCAGGAAGTCGAGTCGGCGACCCGCACCCTGGCGGAATATGTGCTCAAGGACGTGGGGCTGGTCTCTCCCGATGCGGTGCGCACCATCGAGGCCATCAAGGCGGCCATCGATGAAAAACTCACCCAACAGCTCGACCTGATCCTGCACCACCCGGACTTCCAGCAGTTGGAAGGCGCCTGGCGCGGCCTTCACCATCTTGTCAGCAACACGGAAACGGACGAGATGCTGAAGATTCGCGTCATGAACGTCAAGAAAGACGAACTGCGAAAGACGCTCAAGAAATTCAAGGGCATGAGGTGGGATCAGAGTCCCGTTTTCAAAAAGATATACGGAGAAGAATACGATCAGCCCGGAGGCGAACCCTACGGCTGCCTGGTGGCCGATTACCATTTCGATCACTCGCCGCCCGACGTGGAACTCCTGACGGAAATCTCCAAGGTCGCCGCATCGGCTCACGCTCCCTTCATTGCCGGGGCGTCCCCGTCCGTCATGCAGATGGATTCCTGGTCGGAGCTTTCCAACCCGAGCGACCTGGCCAAGATTTTCACGACGCCCGAATACGCCGCCTGGCGTTCGCTGCGGGATTCGGAAGATTCCCGCTACATCGGGCTGGCCATGCCCCGTTTCCTCGCCCGCCGTCCTTATGGGGCCAGGACCGAACCCGTGGAAGAGTTCAATTACGAAGAAGACACGGAAGGCGCCGACAGCAGCAAGTACTGCTGGGCCAATTCGGCCTATGCCATGGCGGTCAACATCAACAGGGCTTTCAAGTTGTACGGATGGTGCTCGCGCATTCGAGGCCGCGAATCGGGGGGGCTGGTGGAAGGTCTGCCTCTACATTCGTTTCCCACCGACGACGGCGGTGTCGATATGAAATGCCCCACGGAAATCGCCATCGGGGACAGGCGCGAGGCGGAACTGGCCAAGCTCGGATTCATGCCCTTGAGCCACTGGAAAAACACGGATTTTGCCGCCTTCATCGGCGCCCAATCCTTGCAAAAGCCGGCTCAGTACGATGACCCCGACGCCACGGCCAACGCCAACCTTTCCGCTCGACTGCCCTACCTGTTCGCCTGCTGCCGTTTCGCTCATTATCTCAAGTGCATCGTCAGGGACAAGATCGGGTCGTTCAAGGAGCGGGACGACGTTCAGAAGTGGCTGCAAAAGTGGATCACCCAGTACGTGGACGGCGATCCGGCCAATTCTTCCGAACTGGTGAAGGCCCGCAAACCCCTGGCGGCTGCGGAGGTGGTCGTGGAGGAAGTGGAAGGCAATCCCGGTTATTACACCTCCAAGTTTTTTCTGCGGCCCCATTACCAGCTCGAAGGGATCACCGTTTCCTTGAGGCTGGTGTCTAAGTTACCTTCGGTGAAGCAGGTCTGAGAATCTTTGGCGGAATAATTCATAGGAAATCCAATTTGAGAAGGAGAAAAAAATGGCTGTTGACTGTCTGTTGAAAATCACGGGACTCGATGGGGAATCCAGGATCAAGGGACACGAAAAGGAAATCGACGTACTCGCATGGAGCTGGGGAATGACTCAATCGGGCTCGATGCACATCGGTGGCGGTGGCGGTTCGGGCAAAGTGAGCGTGCAAGACATTTCCCTCACCAAGTACGTTGACAAGGCTTCCCCCACGCTCATCAAGTATTGCTGCAACGGCAAGCACTTCACCGAGGCTCTGCTGACCGTTCGCAAAGCGGGCGAGAATCCCGTGGATTATTTGAAAATCAAGATGAAGGAAGTCATCATCGCTTCGGTGAGCACCGGGGGGAGCGCCGGTGAAGACCGGTTGACGGAAAACGTGACCCTCAATTTTGCCAAGTTCGAAGTGAATTACACGCCCCAAAAGGACGATGGAACGCCCGAGGCGGCTGTGGACATGACCTGGAACATCAAGGCCAATGCCGAATCGTGATGTTGTGTGATTTTGCGTGACCTTACTATAAACCTTGTCTGTGGGATAAGGCCGGTTCCGACAAGAAGATACCGGTTGACTCTCCCGGGAACGCCGAGCCCCAGCTCGGCAGGGTGTTGGAAGTGGGGCGCCTGCCGCCAACCCGCAAAATATTTGCACAGGCAAAGCCTTGCCGAGCTGGGGCTCGGCATTCCCGGGAAGGGGCTTTTCCCAGGTAGGGGTTCTTCCCGGAAATGTTTATTTTTGGAAATCGCCTAAGTGTGCGCGCCCCTTCGGTCTTTCGTGAAGATGATCTGAGGGGCCGCGTCATCGTAATGGACGGCAGGAGCAGGCGGGAACGATCATGGCCGAACTGACCACCCGGGAATACTTACAGCCCTCCCTCCTGGACCGGCTGACGGACAAGAATCCCCACAAGGGCCAGGACAGCCTCGAAGAGCGGGTCATGTCGTTCCGGCGCCTCCGAGAATCGGTCATTCGCGACCTCGAGTGGCTGCTCAACACCGGTTGTCTCGAAGGTTCTCAAGATTTGGAAGACTACCCCGAAGTCCGTCGCTCGGTGGTCAATTACGGCATCACGGACCTCTCGGGCACATGGGCGAGGGGCAAGGACACGGCCCTCATGGAACGGAGCCTGCGGCAGGCGATCGTCAACTTCGAACCCCGCATCCTTCCCCATTCCCTCAAGGTGAGCGTCAAAATTGATGAAGATGAAATGAGTCCCAACACCATGGTTTTCGAAATCCAGGGGGAACTGTGGTGGCAGCCCCTTCCCGAGCAGTTTTATCTCAAGACCACCCTGGACCTCGAATTGGGAAAGTTTCAAAAAGACACCAAGGAATAATAATACGAAGAGGAAGAGGACGAGAGCCCAATGGACCCGCGCCTGATCGAATACTACAACCGGGAATTGCAATACATCCGGGAAATGGGGGGGGAATTCGCGCGCGAGTTTCCAAAGATCGCGGGCCGCATCGGCCTGGATGCCTTCGAATGCGCGGACCCTTACGTCGAGCGGCTCCTGGAAGGGTTCGCTTTCCTGGCGGCTCGCGTCCAGCTCAAAGTGGATGCCGAATTCCCCCGCTTCACCCAGCACCTGCTGGAAATGGTCTATCCCCATTACCTGTCGCCCTTGCCGTCCATGGCGGTGGTGCAGGTGGTGCCCAATTTCGGCGATGACGCTCTCGCGGAAGGCTTTTCCATCCCCCGTGGGGCTCCACTGCGCAGCCACATCGTCGAGGGAGAACAAACGGCGTGCGAATACCGCACGGCCCATGAAGTCACCCTTTGGCCCCTGGAAATTCCCGAAGCCGAATACCTTTCGAGCGCCGGGGCCGTGGCGGGCCTGGGGGTGCCCAAAAAACACGGAGTCAAGGCCGGTTTGCGCCTGCGCCTGCGCTCCACGGGGGAATTGCCCCTCGGACGGCTGCCTCTGGACCGCCTGCCCCTTTTTTTGAGGGGCGGGGAAACGGCCGTTCAGCTTTACGAGCAGTTGCTTTCCAACGTGGTGGACATTGTCGTGCAGCCGGCTCGAAAACCATTCACCTGGAACGCCCCTCCGCTGCCCCCGTCCGCCGTCGGGCGCCGGGGATTCGACCGGGAGGACGCCTTGCTGCCCTACACGGCGCGGTCTTTCCAGGGGTATCGCCTTTTGCAGGAGTATTTCGCTTTTCCCGAGCGTTTTCTCTTCGTGGAGCCGTCGGGGCTCCGATCGGCCCTGAGCCGCTGCACGGAAGATACCCTCGATATGATTTTCCGCTTCGACCGCCCCCATCCCGAACTCGTGGACATGGTGGACGCTTCCCACTTCAACCTGTTTTGTACTCCGGCCGTCAATCTTTTCCCCAAACGCACCGACCGGGTTCACCTCTCTCACCGGACTTCCGAATACCACATGGTGGCGGACCGCACCCGGCCCATGGATTTCGAGGTACACAGCGTGACGCGGGTTTTGGGATTCGGGGACCGGGCCGAACCCGAGGTCGAGTTTTTGCCTTTCTACCAGGTCACGGACCGGCACGGCAGGCACAGGAGTGAAACCTTCTATACCCTGTATCGGGAACCGAGGCGGCTTTCGGCCAAACAGCTTCGGGGAGGCCGCTTCAGCTACACGGGCAACGAAGTTTTCATTTCCCTGGTGGATGCGCGGGAAGCCCCCTTTTCAAGCAACCTCAAGCAGCTCGGAATGGAAATCCTTTGTACCAACCGGCACCTCCCCCTGAGAATGCCCATCGGCTCCCAGCCTTCCGATTTCACGCTCCAATCGGGAGCGCCCTACGACGCCGTCCGGTGCCTGGCTGGGCCGACCCCTCCCAGACCTTCCAATGCCATAAAGGAAACCGCGTGGCAGCTCATCAGCCACCTGGCCCTCAATTATCTTTCGATCACCGACAACGACAGGGAACACGGAGCCGTGGCTCTGCGCCAGTTGCTCGAACTTTACGGGGACCACGGCGACCCTGCCGTGCGCAAGCAAATCGGCGGAGTGCTTTCCATCGAATCCCGGCCCGTGGTGCGGCGCATCGAGACCCCCAAGCGCGTCAACGCTCCCATCCCCATCACCTTCGGACGGGGACTCGAGCTGACGGTCTCCTTCGATGAATCGGCCTTCAAGGGGAGCGGCGCTTTTCTGCTCGGGGCGGTCCTCGAGCAGTTCTTCGCCCGGTACGTGAGCATCAATTCATTCACCGAAACGGTGATCCAGACCACCGAACGCGGGGAGATCATGCGATGGCCGCCAAGGATCGGACGGAGACACATCATCTAGCGAGCCTCCTGGAGTCCCTCAATGACAAAAGAAATCCCTCGTTCCCAAGCTCCAGCTTGGGAACGCACTTGCCCGGAAGCTCCAGCTTCCGCCAGGGGGAGAGAGCATCATGCGAACACGGTACAAAGTTCACAGCAAGGGTCCCGAGTACCCCTACTTTGTCACCTCAACGACAGTAGCCTGGATTCCCATCTTCACCCACAAGGATCATTTCGACATTGTGGGTAACTCCCTGACATTCTGTCGAACAAAGCTGGGACTCAAGCTTTACGCCTATGTGATCATGGAAAATCACATCCATCTTGTTGCCGCCGGCCACGATTTATCGAAGACGATGCAGTCTTTTAAATCGTTCACAGCGAAGCAGGTGATCGAAAGCATCTCCCAAAAGCAGATGGACTGGCTTTTGAATCAGCTAGCTTATCATAAGGCGAAGCATAAAAAACAGAGTGACTACCAGGTGTGGCAGGAAGGGATTCATCCCCAGGAAATCCTGAGTGCGGATATGTTGATACAGAAGATCGAGTACATCCATTACAACCCTGTGCGCAGAGGGTACGTTGAGAGGCCGGAGCACTGGAAGTATTCGAGTGCCGGGTGTTTGTTGACGGGGGACAGGGGAGCGGTGGAGTTGGACCCACTGCCATTCGTGTGAGGGGCGTGGAAGCTGGAGCTTCCATGCAAGTGCGTTCCCAAGCTGGAGCTTGGGAACGAGAAAACAAACGGTGATCCAGACCACCGAACGCGGGGAGATCATGCGATGGCCGCCAAGGATCGGACGGAGACACATCATCTAGCGAGCCTCCTGGAAGTGCTCGAGGCGAAACCCTTCGCCTTCGGGTTTTTTCAGGCTTTGCGGCTCATGGAATGCCTTTACGAGGATGCTCCCAGGCTGGGGGCTTCGCGGCGGCCCGATGACGACCCCATCCGGCTGGCGCAAGAGCCGTCCATGACCTTCGAGTCTTCGAGCCTGACCGCTTTCCAACCGGGGGCGGACGGCGGGCCTCACCGCATGACCGTGCGCCTGCTGGGGCTTCTCGGTCCCAACGGACCTCTGCCCTTGCACCTCACCGAGTACGCCCGGGAGCGGTTGCAGCGCCACCGGGACCCCACCTTTTCCAGGTTCCTCGATCTCTTTCACCACCGGATGCTCTCCCTGTTCTACCGCGCCTGGGCCAACAACGAACCCACCGTGGCCTTCGACCGTCCCGAAACCGACCGGTTCGCCGACTACGTGGGGTCCCTCGAAGGGCTGGGCATGCCGGGGCTGCGCCACCGGGACGACATCCCCGACCTGACCAAGCTCTACTACTGCGGACGCCTGGCCGCCCAGACCCGGTGCCCCGAGGGGTTGCAGGCCATGCTGGCCGAATATTTCAACGTGGGCGCCCGGATCGAGGAATTCACCGGCGAGTGGCTTTCCCTTCCCGACAGGGATGTGGTGCGTCTCGGGGAAGTTCCGGCCAATGGTGTCCTTGGCCTGTCGGCCATCTTGGGGACGGAAGTGTGGAGCTGTCAGCACAAATTCCAAGTGGTGCTCGGGCCCTTGAGCTATGAAAATTACGAAAGCTTTCTTCCCGGAGGCCGTCGTATGGGGCACCTGACGGCCCTGGTGCGCAACTATGCCGGTGACGAACCGGCCTGGGACCTCCTGCTCATTTTGAAGCGCAAAGAAGTGCCGCGTTTTTGCCTCGATGGGCGGCAACGCCTGGGATGGACCACCTGGCTCGGGGAGCGGCCGGTGGAGGAAGACGCGGCGGACCTGGTGCTGGACGCATTCGCCCACGTCCATGCGTCCCCTGGATCGACGAACGACCCGGCAAACGGATCAACCCACGACAACAACAATAACGACAAGGAATTCTCGAATGAGTGAAATCAGCCGCAGTGCATTGTTCGGCAAGCTCAACGGCCTTTGTTTCAAGGCCATGGAGGGGGCCACAGTTTTGTGCAAGATGCGTGGCAATTCCCATGTGGAGCTGGTGCATTGGCTCAGCCAGGTCATGCAGTCCCAGGATTCGGACTTGCATCGCATCGCTCAGCACTTCCAACTGGACCTCTCGCGGCTGGCTCGAGACCTGGTGGCCGCCCTGGACCGCCTGCCCAGGGGGGCGGGCGGTTCCCTGGACCTGTCGTCCCAGATCGAAGAGGCGGTCGAGCGCGGCTGGGTGTACGGCAGTCTCATGTTCAGCGAATCCCAGGTGCGCACGGGCCACATGATGCTCGGCATTTTGAAGACGCGCGGCCTGCGCCTGGCCCTCGAAAGCCTCTCCCCCCAGTTCAAGAACATCAACCTGGACACCTTTGCGGGGCAATTTCACGCCATCCTGGCAGGCTCGCCCGAAGAGCGCCTGGCCGCCACGGACGGCTCCCGGCTGGGCGACGGGACGGCGCCCGGAGGCGAAGAACCCGTGCAGGCCGGCCCCCTGGGCGCCAGGCAGGAAGCCTTGAACCGTTTTTCCGTGGACCTCACGGAAAGGGCCCGCAAGGGCGAAATCGACCCCATCGTGGGCCGAGACGAAGAAATCCGCAAGATCGTGGACATTCTCATGCGGCGGCGTCAGAACAATCCCATCATCACCGGCGAGGCGGGTGTGGGGAAAACGGCCGTGGTGGAAGGATTCGCCGTGCGCATCGCCACGGGTGACGTGCCTCCCCCCTTGCAAAACGTGACCCTGCGAGCCCTGGACATCGGGTTGTTGCAGGCGGGCGCCGGTTACAAGGGCGAATTCGAAAACCGCCTACGCCAGGTGATGGACGAAGTGCAGGCATCGGAAAAGCCCATCATCCTTTTCATAGACGAAGCCCACACCCTCATCGGCGCCGGAGGAGCGGCTGGCACGGGTGATGCGGCCAATCTGCTCAAACCGGCCCTGGCCCGAGGCACCCTGCGCACCATCGCGGCCACCACCTGGGCCGAATACAAAAAGTACATCGAAAAGGACCCCGCCCTCACACGACGCTTCCAGGTGGTGCAGGTCCGGGAACCCAGCGAGGAAAACGCCGTGCGCATGATGCGCGCCATGGCTTCCGTCATGGAAAAGCACCACCGGGTGCAGCTCCTCGATGAAGCCCTCGATGCCGCCGTCAAGCTCTCGCGGCGCTACATTCCCGACCGGCAGCTTCCGGACAAATCCGTGAGCCTGCTCGATACCGCCTGCGCTCGAGTGGCCATCAGCCAGCATGCGGTGCCCGCCGAGGTGGACGATTGCCGCAAGAGCATCGAAAGCCTGGAAACGGAGCTGAAAATCATCGAAAGGGAAAGCTGCCTGATGCTGGATACCGCCGCACGGGATGCTCATGTGAAAGCGGCACTGGAAGGGGAACGCAGTCGGCTGAAGGAACTCGAGGCGCGCTGGGCGGAGGAGCAGGAACTGGTGCAAAAAATCCTCGACATCCGTGCTCGATTGCGGGAACGCCTGGGAACCGTGCCCGACCAAGGTCCCGACGGAGCTTCGGAGCAGGGGGAGCAGATAGAGCAGGCGGAAGGCGCTCCGGAAGGAGTGGGGCCGCAAATCCCCGATGCGACGGCGGCTCTCAAATCCACGGACACCACGGAAAATGCGGAATCTCCTGAACCGGACGAACAGGAAACCTTTCGACATTTGGGCGAGGAATTGAAGGTTTTGCAAGAAACGCTCAAGGAGTTGCAGGGCGAAAGGCCCCTCATTTTGCCCACGGCGGACGCCCAGGCCGTGGCGTCGGTGGTGGCCGACTGGACGGGCATTCCCGTGGGCCGCATGGTGAAGGATGAAATCGAGACGGTGCTCAACCTTGCGGACATATTGAACCGAAGGATCATCGGCCAGCGCCACGCCCTCGAAATGATCAGCAGGCGCATCCACACTTCGCGAGCGAAGCTGGACAATCCCCAAAAGCCCATCGGAGTCTTCATGCTGGCGGGCCCCTCGGGGGTGGGCAAGACGGAAACGGCCCTCGCCCTGGCCGAAGCCCTCTACGGGGGCGAACAAAACGTGATCACCATCAACATGAGCGAATTCCAGGAAGCGCACACGGTTTCGACGCTCAAAGGCGCACCTCCCGGCTACGTGGGTTACGGGGAAGGAGGGCGGCTCACGGAAGCGGTGCGCCGCAAGCCCTACGGAGTGATCCTCCTCGACGAAGTGGAAAAGGCGCACCCGGACGTGCATGAAATCTTCTTCCAGGTGTTCGACAAGGGCTGGATGGAAGACGGCGAAGGCCGGGCCGTCGATTTCAAAAACACCCTGATCCTGCTCACCAGCAACGTGGGCACGGACATCATCATGAACCTGTGCCGGGACCCCGAACTGATGCCCGATTCCGACGGGCTGGCCAAGGCATTGAGAAAGCCCCTGCTGCAAGTGTTTCCCCCCGCGCTGCTGGGCCGCCTGGTCATCATTCCCTATTATCCCCTCAGCGACGCGGTGCTCGGGGACATCGTCCGCCTGCAACTGGGCCGCATCGAGCGCCGCATTCTCGAAAACCACGGCATTCCCTTCACCTGCGACGACGCGGTGGTCGAGCACATCGTGGGGCGCTGCACGGAAATCGAAAGCGGCGGCCGCATGATCGACGCCATCCTGACCAACACCATGCTCCCGGAACTGAGCCGAAAAATCCTCATGTCCATCGTGGAAGGCAGCCCCATCCAGGGCATCCACGCGGGAGTTTCGGGGGGAGAATTCGCTTACTCTTTCACGTGAAACAGGGTTATGCTTTTCAGGAGGTGACAAAAATGGAAAAAAGCATTGAATATGAAAACCTTCCAGATTCTGTCCGGTTTTTCTTTCAAGAAATCAAGGACCTTCAACGGGAGACGGACCAGCTCATCAAGTCGCAGTCCAAGGAGATCGGCCGTTTGGAGAAGTTGTTCACCAGCCAGTGGGGACGGTTGATCGAGTCCCTGGTGGAGGGGGACCTGGTCAATGTGTTGCGGCGGTTCGGGCTCGATGTCGAAAATACGTCGTCAAGATTGCGGGGACGGACTGCCGAGGGGCAGAATTTCGAATTCGACATCCTGGCCCATGACGGGGACATCCTGGTTGTGGTGGAGGTGAAGACCACGCTTCGCCCCGAAGACGTCAACGATTTTACGGAAAAGCTCGACCACTTCAAGCAGTGGGTGCCTCGCTACAAAGAAAACACCATCCACGGGGCTGTGGCCTATCTTCAGGCCGATGCCTCCGCCGTGACCATGGCCGAACGTCGGGGGCTGCTGGTGATCCGGGCCACCGGGGATTCGGCGGCAATCGTCAACTCCAAAGGCTTCCGCCCCAAGGCATGGTGATGATCGGCCATATCTTGCGGCAGAAGGGTAGAAAGTGACGGAAACTCTACAGGATATCCTTGACCGTGAAATAGCGGATATTGTGCAAAAGGCAAAAGATATTGCTGCGGAAATGTTGCTGAGCATTCACCTTGCCGAGCTTCGTGAAAAAGCGGACCTACTCGACAAGAAGTCGCGTCTGCCATGGGCGTCAAACAGCCGGTCGTTGCGGGAATGGAAAGTCTTGGCCACGATATCGGCATTTCGACCTCCCTCACCAGCCCTTTCAAACCGGATGCAGATTTACGGATACGCTGAACTTCGTTGCGGTATTCTGCCTGCCTGGCAAGCCATGTCCGGTAGATGCTTGCCCATTCGCCAAAATCCAGCACCCAACTATCATCTTCCGGTTCATCACCCTCGATATATGCCGCATACAGAGTTTCAGAGCGGATACCGTATTTGCGTTCGAAATTCAGGAGTTCAAGCTCGAGAGCATGAATGTCGGCCATAATATCATGCAGATTCATTGAATCGTTCCTCGTTGGCAGTAAAGTCAAATACCGGCATTTGTCCACCAACATCGATCTTCCCTTGCTGAAGGGGGATGCCGCTGGACGGCTCCAGATTCGACGTGACCGAAAGGACGTGCCGATGGAATTCCAGGCCAAAAAATCGGCTCCTTGTGCAGCGATCATATTGACATGAAGGGCACCTCCTTTACAATCATTTTGCGGCATGGTTCAAAGCAGGGTAACAGTTGTTGGGCGCACATAATTTTTAGTGGCACCAATTATCCGTCATTTTATCCGTCATTCCCGCATGCTTTTGGCGGGAATCCACAGAGGCCCTGGTCTGGATTCCCGCTAAAAGCATGCGGGAATGACATGCTACCCCAATTCCTTGGAAAATGAATCATGCCTGAAAATGCATTCGACGAGAGGCATGCGCATCGTCCAAAATACAAAGGAACGCCATATACAACTTTCTTGTTCCCAAGCTCCTGCTTGGGAACACACTTGCCCGGAAGCTCCAGCTTCCCGTTTCGAAGCGGGTGGAAGCTGGAGCTTGGGAACGAGAGGGCTTGTCAAAGGGGGCATCAAAAAGTTGCACATGGGGTAAAGGAGAATCCATGAACAAGCTGCCGAACCTGCCTGTGGGCGATCCCTCGTTCGAGAGCATCCGCCGGGGCAACTGTCTTTATGTGGACAAAACCCGTCATATTTTTCGGATGGTGGACGAGGGAAAATACTATTTCCTGTCTCGCCCCCGCCGCTTCGGCAAATCTCTGACGGTTTCGACCCTGCGCTGCCTTTTCGAAGGGCGGGGGGACCTGTTCGAGGGACTATGGATTGCCGAAAACACCGACTGGGAATGGAAGGAACACCCGGTGATCTTGCTGGATTTCAACGGAATCAGCCACCGTACTCCCGAAAACCTGGAGCAAGGCCTGGAAAGAAGCCTCAAAAATACGGGGCAGGCTCATGGCATTCAGCTCCATGAAACCTTGCTCAAGGAGTTGTTCAAGGAGTTGATCCTGGCCCTCAACAAAAAAACGGGCAGGCTTGTGGTAATCCTCATCGACGAATACGACAAACCCCTCATCGACCATCTGGGCAAGGGGGAAGGGGAACTCGATATTGCCAAAGCCAACCGGGACATCCTCAAACATTTCTTCGGTGTGATCAAGGACGGCGATGTGGCCAATGTGCTGCGGTTCGTTTTCATCACCGGAGTGTCTAAATTCACCCGTGTCTCCATTTTCTCCGAACTCAACAACCTTGAAGACCTGACCATGGTGGATGAATATGCGGACATGCCGGGCTACACTCGGGAAGAAATGGAAACGTGTTTCACGCCCTATATCCGGCTGACGGCCCAAAAGAGAAACGAATCGGAAGGAGACGTCATGGAGCGGCTCAGGCTTTATTACGACGGCTATCGGTTTTCCAGGCGGGACGTGAGAACCTTCAACCCCTTTTCGGTGTTGTCCGCCCTCAAGCAAAAAGACTTCAAAAAATACTGGTTTGAAACGGGCACGCCGACTTTTCTGGTCGATTTGCTGCGGGAAAGGGGCTGGTATCTGCCAAAGATCGAAAACATGCGAGCTACCGAAGCCATGTTCAGCGTCTATGAACTGGAGCGGTTGCAATTGGAAGCCCTCCTGTTCCAGACCGGTTATGTGACCATCAAGGATGTCAAAGGTGAGCTTTATACTTTCGATTATCCCAACCAGGAAGTCAAAACGGCGTTTCTGGAAGCACTGCTGCGTTCCGGCATTCGAGGTGGGGAAAACCATTGGAACTTCGTGCTGTTGGCCGAATACCTCATGGAAGAGGACATGGCTGCGTTCATGGAAACCATGACGGCCATCTACGCTTCCATTCCGTACACCCTGGAAACGAAGCGTGACGAGGCCTACTTCCACACCATTTTCTACCTGATGGTGAGCGCCTCCGGGGCCAACGCACGCAGCGAGGTGCTCACCTGCGACGGGCGCATCGACCTGGCCGTGCATTTTCCCGACAAAATCTACATCATGGAATTCAAGTGCAACCAGAGCCCCCATACGGCCCTGCAACAGATTCGGGAGAAGGGCTACGACCATCCGTACCGCCGGAGCGGCAAGAAAATCATCCTGGTGGGTATCGATTTCGACACGGAAACGCGCAATGTGGCCGGGTGGAAAGTTGAGCAATAAGCACCTGCACAGAAGTTTTTTACATTTGGAGCTACCATTCCGTCATTCCCGCATGCTTTCGGCGGGAATCCAGACCGGCGCCTCTGTGGATTC
>CAZRWT010000012.1:28673-56291 GCA_964603955.1 uncultured Syntrophobacteraceae bacterium | reverse complement strand
GGGAAGCATGAAACCATACGGGCCAAGCAGGACTACACGGCTCCCGAATGCTATTGGGGACGCCAGGATTTCGCCACGGATTTTTACTCCCTGGGCTGGCTGGCGGTGTATGTTTCGAGCGGCGAGTTGCCCTACGAATTCGCCGATGTACGGGATGCGGGCTACCGGGTGGCCGCTCATTGTCTCGAACGCCCCCGCATTCCTTCCACCGTGGCCGGGCCTTTGTGCAAGCTGGTGGCCTGCTGGCTGCAAAAGAACCCCCAACGGCGCCTCGTGGGATATGACCTGTCCGCCATGCTCGATCATGCTCAAACCCTCGAGGTGGACGCCTTCGAGGGAATGACTTTCGATCAACTCCGATACGAATGCGGTTTTTTACACCGGGCGGCCCGTTACGGAGTGCCTTATGCGCAGCATGAGTTTGCCGGAGAAATGCTCAAAGCCGGCCGCAGGAGGGAAGCCTTGTTCTGGCTGCGCTCGGCTGCCGGGCAGGGTTACGGACGCGCCATGTATCGGCTGTCCCGATGCCTGAGGGAAAGCGATCCTGCCCAGTCCCGTGAGTGGCTGGAAAAAGGGGCGGCTGCCGGCCATTCCGGCGCCCAATACCGGCTTGCCATGTCTTTGCTCGAAGAGCAGGATGCCTCCCGGCACAAAGAGCGCAGCCTGCCCCTGCTGCGTCTCGCCGCCGAAGCCGGTCATGGGGCTGCTCAGCATGCCCTGTCCCAATACCTGTCTCGATCACCCCGGGACGCCCATGAGGCTCACACCTGGCTGTGCCGGGC
This sequence comes from uncultured Syntrophobacteraceae bacterium, assembly GCA_964603955.1. GTDB lineage: Bacteria > Desulfobacterota > Syntrophobacteria > Syntrophobacterales > Syntrophobacteraceae > SLCH01. Next base: position 55,509 of record CAZRWT010000012.1, on the reverse strand, counting down.
GGGGGAACTGGATGCCCATGGAGACGCCTGGGACGAACGCCGGACGTCCGGGTGATGTGCATACGATCCACTTCATGACCCGTCGCACGTGGCTGAGGGGGTGGAAATATCGGCAGCCAGGAGGCGTACTATCGGGGCATTTTTGTGCCCGGCTGCAAATTCGGCAAATTTGCGATCAAAGGTAACCAGACCGTGATATTGATTGCTGCCCGCCAGATGCAGGGCATCGGCAAAATCAAGTCCTCCTGCGTACCAATCCAGAGCCCGCGCCACTTCACCGGCGTCCTCCATCTCCACATTGGGCAGCCCTAAAATGTGAAGCAGGCGCTCATGGACCACCTCACGAGCCAGGCCATAGCCCTTGGCCGAGGCAAGTACCCAGGCACATTCCAGCAAAACCGTCTTCAAGACCAGGCAGCGATTGACGCGCAAAAAATCTGTGGCTGCAATGGTCTGGGAGCGATCATCCTTGACTGCATAACGGATCAGAATATTGGTATCGACAACGATCATTTATGCTTTTTCGCCTCGTCCTCCACTGCTGCCTGCATGTCACCGAGACTCAAAATTTCACCCCGGTACACGGATGGTGCATCCGGCGACTCCAACTCACTGGGCGGAAATATTCCGACTGCCTGGTCGAAGTCCCCATTCAGAGGCTCGATGACCTTGGCCGGCCATTCCCAGTCCTCAGTAATGGGCTCCAGGATGATTGCGTTGCCACTTCGTCGAATGCGCACTTCCTCCACATCAAACCGATAGTCCTTGGGCAGGCGCACGGCTTGCGAGCGGCCGGACCAAAATACTTTCGCCGTTTCCATGGTTTCCTCCTTGTCAAACAATTCCGGCCATGTAGGCCATGAACACGGCTAATCGATAACTGGCTAAACCTTCCTCGTTGTATGGTGCCGGACTAGCGCCCAAGTTAAAATGGGAAGCCGCACCTTGGAAAGTTTCAGATAGCACCTGCTTTGGGATTGTGTCAAACTGGAAACGATATGTTCAAAAAGGAACTCACAAGAAGAAAAGATGGAATTGCAATGAATGCAGCGATCGAGCCGTTCAAGGCTCTCACCGAGGAAGAATACCTGGCTTTCGAGCGCGTTTCCCACGTCAGGCATGAATACTTGAGGGGACATGTTTTTGCCATGGCCGGAGCGTCCCGGGAGCACAATCTGTTAACCGGAAATGTTGCCGGCGAACTTCGCAGGCAATTGAAAGGGAAACCCTGCGAAACCTACTCGAACGATATGCTGGTGATGGTTTCCAAAACAGGTTTGTACACCTATCCGGATGTGGTTGTCGTTTGCGGTACTCCCCGGTTTTTGGACGAACGTAGAGACACCCTGCTCAACCCGCTGCTGATCATCGAAGTCCTTTCTCCATCCACGGAAGCCTTTGATCGCGGCGATAAATTCAAACATTATCGTTCCCTGGATTCCTTCGGGGAATATGTCTTGATCGCTCGGGACAAAATGTCCGCCGATCATTTCGTCAAACGAGACGGCATTTGGTTCATCGAGGAAGTGGATCGTGAAATCAGGCTGGTTGCTCTCGATGCCCTGCTCACCTTCGAAGAAATCTACGACAGAGTGGAGTTTCCCGTGGAGCGAAAGGGGGAAATGCGAGGAACCAAGCCCGACGCATGACGAGGGATGCCATGAATTCCATCGTGATCTGGGGAGGGGATGTCAACCTGGGGCGCCGTCAGCATTACCGCACGGCCGAACTGGGGGTCGAAAAGGTGCTCGGGGGCATTCCGGCCCTTGCGGATGCTCACCTGCGCATGGTCAACCTGGAATGTGTCGTGGCCGTCACCGGGGAGCAGGGCGTCAAGGGCAGCCGCAAGGGGCCGTATTATTACCGGGCTCGCCCGGAAATGCTGCGAGTGCTGACGGCTGCCGGCATCGACATGGTCGCCACGGCCAACAACCATAGCGGCGATTACGGCCATGAAGCCCTGCTGGAACAGGGACGCAGGCTCGACGCCCTGGGCATGGGACACACGGGCAGCGGCCCCAATTGGGAAGCGGCTTTGACTCCCGTGATCCGTCGCGCCGGGGATTTGAACGTGGCCCTGTTCGCCCTGGACGCCACCGAACCCCGGTTTGCGGCCACGGCCCACACGCCGGGCAACGCCTACCTGGATTTGAGCGACACGGAGGCATGGCGGAAAATCATGACCCCGCGCATCGCCGCCGCCCGCCGACAGGCTCACGTGGTGCTGACGGCGGTGCATTGGGGGCGAAACAACGTCACGGAACCCGACGAGCTGAAAATCGCGGCGGGACGAGCCCTGATCGACGCGGGAGCCGACGCTGTGCTGGGGACCAATGCTCATTGGCTGCAAGGAGTGGACATTTACCGGGGGCGCCCCATCATTCACGATGCCGGAGACTTGCTGTTCGATTCCGTGCGGAAAACTCTGCGGGACGGCGGCCTTTTTCGCCTCGAGTTGAGCACCGGGGGAGTCGAACGCGTGGAATTCATTCCCATCGGCGTGGGATTCGGCTTCAGTGTTCAATACTTCCAGGACAAGGCACTCCGGCGCGTTCGACGCTTCGCCGCCCAGTGTGCCGCTCTGGGCACGGAACTGATCGAGACCCCGCACCACACGGGCATCATTTCCTTGCAACCCGCTCCACGCAATCCGGTCGTGAATGCCGTCGCCCCCACGACCCTATACCACCTCGGCACACTGACCTCTTCCGACGGAGATGAAAACGCTCGCATGGGGGCGGTTGACGAAGTTCCTCCCGAAGCCCGCATGGAACCCGTCCGCCTGGGTCCCCTGACCCTGCTGGGCGTGACCGTGCGTCCTCGAAAAATCACCCGGCGCCGCATGCTGTGGGTGGAAACCTTCTGGACCACGGACACGCACCTGGAAGAGGACATTCGGCTCGACATTCGCGCCCTGCCCATCTACCCCGTTTCCATGCCCGTGTGGGGAAAGAGCATGGACCACGATCCCTGCGACTGGATGGTCCCCACTCGCCGCTGGTGCCCCGGAACCATCTACCGAGATTTCTACGGGCTGCGTCCGCCTCGAAAATCCAGGCTCGTCAATGTGAATCTGCAAATCGCCATCGGCATCGTTTCGGAAAAATACGGGGATGCGCCGGAATGGTTCGGTCCTGAAATACCCATGGCCATTCCCGGCCTGGAAACCTATCCGGATTTGGATGGGCCGCTGCTGTATCGCACGGTCTTTCCCTCCCTGATCGACGACTGCCTCCCCGGGCGGACCTGGACCGCCCGACAGCTCCAGGCCGTCACCGGCGGCACCTGGCTGGTGGAACCGCCCGAGAGCTGGTATGTGCGTTCCGTGGCCTATCAGCGCACCTTCATCCATCGCCTGCCCGGGCCTTTCATGTTCGTCGCTGACGACAGTGTGCAACGGCAACGGCATGCACAGTCCACCCACAAAAAGAAGGCCTACGACCGCCACGCCGACCTGCCTCGAATTTGCCGTCACCTGGCCGGGGCCATGGTTTCCAAACCGGTGGATAATCTGCCCCCCGATTTTCCGCTGCTCCAGGTGGACGATCCCGTTCGATCCCTCATCGAATTGGGCCTGGCGGCCCGACAGCGTTTCAAGGGGCATGTGATCGCCATTACGGGAACCGCCGGAAAATCCACCACCGTGGGCATGCTCCGGACCATGCTGGGAGGAGACGAGCGCATCCTGAGCAGCATGAACAACTACAACATGCGCATCGATGTTCCGGCTCTCCCGGCAAGCCTGAACCCGGAACATGAAGCCGTCATCATCGAGGTGGCCCAGAGCGCGTTATGGATGAAGCGGGGACCCGTCACGCGACTGATCCGCCCCACCATTGCCCTCATCACCGAAATCGGCATTTCCCAGGGAGACCTGGGAGTGCGCTCCATCCAAGACACCATCAGGTGGAAATCCCGTATTTTCGATGGATTGTCCGGAGCCGCCATTGCCGTCATCGGCGAACACCTGGAGGGGTTCGAAGATGTCCATGCCAGGGCGGCAAAACACGCCCGGCGCATCATCGTGTTCGGCCGCAGCACCGCAGCAGAACTGCGCATAATCGACGTGCAGGCTGATGATCGAGGCAGTTGGATAACGCTGCGCACGCCTCGGGAGCAGGTGTGTTGGTACGTGCCCGTTCCCGGTCCGGGCATGGTTCACAACGCGGTGGCCGCTGCTGCGGTGGTTTATGCCATGGGACGCGATCTGTCCGCCGCAACGGAGGCCTTGAAAAATTACACCCCCAATGAGGGATGTCTCCAATCCTTGCGCCTGGTGGTTCGAGGGCGGCCGGTCCATATCATCGACGACAGTTGGAACTCGACGGTCAGTTCCATGCGCAACGCCTTCGAAGTGCTGGCACAGCACACTCCCACCGGCAAGGGACGCAAGATTGCCGTGCTGGGACGCATGGTGCATCTTGGGGACCTGGCTCGGGAGCTTCACGAGAAGCTGGCCGAGCCGCTCCTGGCCACAGGTGTCCATCAAGTGATCACCCATGGCGCTGAAATGCACTGGCTGCGAGCACGCCTGCCGCAGGAGCTGCTGGGACCCCACTTCCAAGACGCCCCCTCTGCGGTGCATCATCTCCTGGAAACTGATCGAGCAGGGGACCTGATCCTGGTGAAAGGCTCGCGACGCAACTCGGACTTCGGGGACATCGTGACCCTTTTAAGAAAAAAAGCGGAAACGAAAACCATGGAAGAAACAACGGACATCCCGACCAAAACGGAGCTTGGACCATTTCCGACAATGAAGATACCGGTGGGCTATCCCGGGAACGCCGAGCCCCAGCTCGGCAGGGTGTTCAAGTGGGAAGCATGCCGACAACCCGCAAAAGATATGCATGGGCAAAGCCTTGCCGAGCTGGGACTCGGCGTTCCCGGGAGGGGACTTTTCCCAGGCGGGGGGGCTTCCCGTGAATGTTTGTTTTCGGAAGTCGCCTCACCCGACAGATGGAACACATCGAATCCGCCCCCTCCCTCGCCCGAAACCGTCGGCACCTCCAAACTCATCGAACGCATCCATTCCCTCGGGGAAAACGACTATGAGCACTCGTCATGGCACGGCATTGGGAGCAAAATGACGGAAGCACTCCTCGAAGACGCGGCCCTTCGCCGTGGCGCCCGCTTGCGGCTTCTCGATCGAGGATACTACGAAGTAGCCCTTGAAAACACCACCGTTGTCTTTCGAAGGAATTCGCCCGATCATTCCGTCCTGGCTTCGACCGTCACAGCCGACAAACACCGGACCCGAAAACTGCTCGCATTGCACGACATTCCCACACCTGCCGGAGCCCGGTTCACGACTTTCGAGGGGGCGCTCGGTTTTTTTTCCAGTCGTTCCCGTCCTGTTTGCGTCAAGCCCAATCGAGCTTCCCGTGGTCGAGGAGTCACCCCTCGGGTTGAAAACTCGAAGGAACTGAAAGCCGCATGGCGTTTGGCCCGCAGGTTCGATCATGGAATCATCGTTCAGGACAGTTTCGAGGGTTACAACCTGCGTGTGTTGGTGAGCAACGGACGTGCGGTGGGTGCCTTCATCTGCTTGCCGGCGGCTGTCGTCGGCAATGGCCGGGAGACGATCCGGACCTTGATCGACGCCAAAAATGCATGCAGACGATCAAACCCCTGGCTGAGCCTGTGGCCCGTGGAGCGTTTCGACATTCCGGAACGTGCCGGTCGTTCGTTGGATGACGTGCCTGCCCACGAGGAAAGAGTACACTTGACAGCAGTGGCCGGTATCACAAGCGGCTCGGACACCATCGAGGCAACCGGAGACATTCATCCGTCCCTGCTCGAACTGGCGGAGCGGGCCGTCGGGATTTTTCCCGGCCTGCACCTGGCCTGCGTGTCGCTCATGTGCCTTGATGTCACGCAGCCCGTGAGGGAAAATTCGGTCGTGGTGCTGGACATGGACGCCAAACCGGCCGTTGCCGACCTGGTGTTTCCCACCTGGGGCCGGCCCATGACGGAAATGGCGGACAGGGTGCTGGACGACGCCCTGACCCATGCGGGACATTACGCCATGTGCAATTTTTCGATGGTACGTTTACCAACCCCTTCGGCCTCTCTATTTCTCGTTCCCAAGCTCCAGCTTGGGAACGCCGTCGCCTTGGAAGCTCCGGCTTCCAGTCTTTGCGGCGTGAGGAGACTGCACTTGGATTCGTTGAGCGGTTCACGGGGAACTTTTGAACAGGATAACAAGGTGGGAGCTGGAGCTGCCGGGCAAGTGTGTTCCCAAGCCGAAGCTTGGGAACAAGAAAGTTGCACATCGTGTGGACACTCCCCGGCGAACCCTGATCGCCTGCCCGAAATCGAGCCGGCCGGAGCTTTCAGTCCATCGTGCGGCGGCAAAGCTTTTGCCGAGGATTCCACCATCCAGGTCGAATTGCTCCGGCAAGCGGCACACGCCCGCAACCTGGAAGTCCAAAACCTGTCTTCCACCATCACGCGAGTGACCCATGACGGCCGGACGGTTGTGTTTTACAAGGGCATGTCCCACGGAACCCGCATCGTGGCTCGCCGGGCCACCAACAGTAGCAAGGACTGGACCAAGCGCCTGTTGCGCAACGCAGGCATTGAAACGCCTTTTTGGAAAACCTTTTGGACGGAACAAAAAGAGGAAGCCCGGCAATGGGTGGCAAGCATCGAGTTCCCCGTGGTCATCAAGCCCGGCAATGGATCGTGGGGGCGGGGAGTATCTTCCCCGGTGCTCGATGCCGGTGATTTTGAACGGGCGTGGGAAAACTCCGTGGAGACGGGAACGGAAGGAATTCTTGCGGAGGAATATATCCAGGGGCGGGTTTATCGTTTGTTCGTTGTGGGATATGGAGTGATAGCGGCAGCGGAAATCCTGCCGGCGTACCTTACGGGGGATGGCATTCACACGCTGGAGCAACTGACGGCCATGAAAAACCGGCATCGGGAGTCCAATCCCAGCCTGGCCATTTGCCCCGTGGTGCTGACGGACGCTATCCTGGAAAACCTGAAAAAACAGGGCTTACATGAGCAATCGGTCCTGGAGGCGGGACGACATCTGCAACTGCACACGGCAGCCAACATCGGCACCGGAGGGGAAAGCAGGGACGTGACCCACCTCGTTCACCCCAAATTCGCACCCATTGCCGTCCTGGCTCGCAAGGCGGTATTCGATCCGCCCCATGTGGGCATCGACTTGATCGCGGAAGACATCGGGCGCCCGCCGGAAGAGCAGCGCTGGAGCATCATCGAGGTCAACACCAATCCGGACATGGACCTGCATCACTTCCCGTCTTTCGGCATGGCGAGGGATGTGGCGGGCGCCGTCATGGACCATTTTTTTCCCGATCATCGCGCCTGGGGCATGTTGCTCGATCGTGCGCGGGTGAGTATCCAAGGGCGTGTGCAGGGAGTGGGATTCCGCCGTTGGCTTTGGAAGGAGGCTCACCTGCACACCCTGCGGGGATGGGTGCGCAATGTGGAAGACGGGACGGTCGAAGCCGTTTTTGCGGGCATGCCTCGTGCTGTCCAACACATGATCGCCGCATGTCGCGTCGGTCCAAAACGCGCGGTGGTCGAAAAAGTGTTCGTCACTCCTTTCACTGAAGACATTCCCATGGGGTTTGAAATCAGCAAAAAACCATGAAAATGGCAGAAAAAAAGGACAAAAAAAGATAATAATGGAAAAATTTATTTCATGTCTTCGGTAGCATGTATGTTACGGGCTGGTATAACGATATTCCTGTAATAAAGAAAAAATCCTTTCGATTCAGTGTATACAATTCATACCGATACATCAAAGCTGTGGCGGCGATTAAAGCATCTGGAAGACTGAGCTTATGGCTCAAACAGTACGTCTCCATCAGTTCAACAAATCTTCCAGAGATGTTGTTCGTGACCTGAAGCACCGTCAGCAATGAGAGATGTTTCTTGATTCTGTGCAACTCCGTTTTATCAAGTGCGCCAAAATACAATTCGGCTTGAGTAATGGCGCTAATGGCCAAATTGGTATACCCAATAGCCCGCAATTCTTGGATAACATTCGGCGTCTTCTTGTAAAATTCGATGAGAATATTGGTATCGCAGACGATCACAGGGATTGCCTCGGCCATGCGTGTTGTCGAAGGGTGGCGACAGACACCTCCCGATCACTCCACAAACCGGCAAACGAGAAGAATTCCTCGGATCGGTCTCTCCTTTCCTTGTGATGCTGTTTATCAATCTCCTGATCGTTTGTTGTAATGCGTATCACAAAGTCTAGTGATTGCAGGATGCTGCACAGAAGTTGCGCCTTCTCATGATCTTGGACTTCTACCGTAATATGTTGCATCATTTTCCACCTTTTTTCTCGATACACTCTTTGGATGAGATGATGATGGTCATGGTCTTTTCATTAGCGGGTATTGTCGGTGCTGTCAAGGCCGACTTTGTGTCAATTTCAGGAGCCATGAAGGCTTGGAACCACCACGGTGCGGCACTGTGGTGGTCGCATCGCAGGGAAATTCGTTGCAAGTTGGACTTCCGGCACTTTGTGTTGATCCCTGAGTGCCCGAAAGGCGATACATCATCCTGGTCCCAAACAATCCGCCCCGATGAAAATGGAAAAGCGGATTTTAACTCTTGACTCTTTCAGGTTTCATGTTGCATGAGTGCGAACGGAGCATCAATGGAGCCGATGCGCTTTTTGCCGGGTTTGCTCCGTAAGGTTGACAGCTTCTTTCAATAGCGAGCCACGATACCCTTATGCATCGAAAACCATCCAAACAACATCCCTTCTTCTCAAAAGACATGAACCCGTGGCGCCTGCTGCTCATGCCGGCGGGAATCCTGGGAGTGGCCTGCATGGCCCTGCTGGTGTTTTTTTTGTGGCCCGCAGACAATGGCCGGGCAAATACCGAGCATGACGCGGATGACCGGCTGCAATGGAACCAACCGGCGCGGCGGAGCAGTTGCCCCGATGCGCCGGGCTTTGCGTGGGTCGAGCACGAACACGGCGTCGAGTGTATCCGTTATTTTCCCGGCGAAAACCTGGAAGATGCCGCAGTGGTGATCGTCCAGTTTTATGGGGATCGGGACCGCGTCATGGGTCAACCTCCGGAAAAAATCCGCAACAACACCCGCCGATCCCAGGAAGGATACGCCTCCACTCAGTCGCGCCGTGTGGGAATGCCCGTTGTGGTCGTGGCTCGTCCCGGAACTTACGGTTCGTCGGGCGACCATCGCCGGAGGCGTCAGGCCGGGGAGTTTTACTCGCTGAAAGCCGCCCTGGATGTGATCCAAAAACGCTACGGAATCGGTGAACTGGTGCTCATGGGGCACAGCGGCGGTGCCACGGCGGCGGCGGCACTCCTGACCCTGGGGCAAACAGATGTGCGCTGCGCCGTGCTCAGTTCGGGAGCCTACGCACTCCTGACCCGCGCAGAAATGCTGCGTGCCGCCGACGGCCGCCCGCCCCGCCCGGGTCGTGACACCACTGGCCTTTCCGATCCATACGATCCCCTGGACCATATCGCCGGCATTCCCCACGACCCCGAACGTGTGATCCTCATCCTGGGCAACCCCCAAGACCGGGTCACGCCCTTCGAGCTTCAACAGGCTTTCGCCCAGGCCCTCGAGGCCGCAGGCCACCGGGTGCGAGTGGAAGAACATCCCGCACGGGAGCCGTCGTTTCATGACCTGCTCGGCGGGGTGGCCCTGAAGGCTGCGGCCGGGTGCGCCCAGGAACGTTGATGGGAATACGATATCGAATGGATGGAGAACTCATAAATGTTTTGCATCTAAGAATAAAGACCATTCCAGTCGAGACCCGAACATACCCGAGGCAGTGATTTGTCGGCGCTCGCCTCGATTGTTCCAATATCGACCCAATGGATTTTCTCCGGCGCAGCACCTTCTTCCCCCTTGCGATAGTGCTTTTGAGACAAAAGATACAATCCCATGCGGACGTGATAGTTTCCGGGAGATATTTGAACTGGAGTCCTTACCACCCCTTGATGCAGGACGTGTTGTCCGGTTTTCCACAGGTAGGGATTGCACAGGCCCTGGGCGACACAGTGTGCATCCCACAAAGCCTGCTGCCCGGTTTCCGTGTGCTGTCCCACTATATGTATCTCCCAGCGTCCCCGGGGCAGGGGACCGGGGGCGATGAACACTATTTTCAACAAAAATCCTGTTCCCACGGCAAAGACTTGAGGCACTTCCACGGCCTGTACGACAACATTTTGTTCCAGGATCGCCAGGGGGCTACGAGCAATCCGTTCCGCCATGGCTTGCGGAAGAGATGTTGAAACAATGGGAATGTCGGATGATTGCCGGATACGCTGCCTGGCGGGAGCAAAGCTGAAAGGGGGAGACGCCTCCGGTTTGGGTGGAAGGTCTTTGCGTACAAATCCCACATACAGAGCCTCATCCTGTTCCACCAGGGTCGAAAGGGGATCGATCTCTCGTGTAAGCTGCCCGATTTCATCCAGAACGAATCGAGCATCCTTCCAGCGAGCCCGACTTGTTCGACCGCCGCGCAGGTGCAGTGGTATGATTTCAAGCAAATGAAAACCCTCCCTGTTGAAATGCAGCCGGAAAGCAGCCCCCTGCTGCAACTGTTTGCCATGGCCGACACGGTCCACCAGCATGCATCCCATGTCATAGACAATGGGAACTCCATGATGAATTTCAATGCCTTGCAAAACATGGGCCGAATGTCCCAAAACGGCATCGACACCCTGCTCCACAAGCCAGTGAGCCAAAGCCCTGTTTTCCTCTCCGGGTGTTTTGGTCCAGTTCTTTGTCCAGTGAGGAGAAACGACGACCAGGTGCGCATGCCGGCGAGCTTCCAACAGCAATGGCACCAGGTGCTTTTTCAACACCGCATGGTCCGGTTCATGAAATACCCCCGGAAGGTTGTCGGCGGCAGCATATCGTCGTATGGGCCAAAAAGAAAAAAAACTGATGAAGGCAACAATAGTATCGTCCTCGAGCCGAATGTAGGCAGGTTGAACGGCTTCCTTCCAATGGGCGCCGCTTCCCGGTGATGCAATGCCGGCCTGTGTGAGGTAACGCTTTTGCTCCAGCAGGGCTTCCCGTCCAAAGTCGATGCTGTGATTGTTGGCGGTGGTGACCACATTGACACCCAACCGTGTCAACAGGTCGAGCAGTTTGGGGTGAGTACGGTAAAGAAAAGGACGCCGATCACCCTTGGGATAGGGGTGCCCTCCCGTCGTGACGACGGTTTCTAAATTCGCCAGAACAATTGAACACTTGTCCGCCAGCTCTGGAACATCGTTCAATATCCATCCCGGCCCGAAGGTCTCATAGTAATGGTGGAGGCGCCCCACGGGCATTGCATCACCAAAAGCCAGAAGAATGTTGGAATCCGCCCCACGCCGGGCCGAAACCCGGCGAAGGGATTCGAGGCGAGCATTTATCTTGGGTTCCTTGGGCGCCAGTTTTCGAGCCCGAGACAGAGCTTTCTCCGCTGCAGGCAGATTGCCCGTGAGTTCCTGGAGCACGCCGAACTGGTAGTGGACCCCATGGCTCTTGGGATAACGCTCCACGGCTTCCGCCGCATATGGAAGTGCTTCCCGCAGCTTGCCTTGCTCGCGCAGTGCAACGGTCAGCTTGATGAGCGTGCCGAGCTTCTTGTAAGTAGAACACTGATAGGATTTTAAAAGATGTTCCTGTGCCTTGTGGTAATGCCCGGCCCGGAAATAAACCAGACCGAGATCATATTGCGCATTTTCCGAATGAGGTTGCAGTTCGAGAGCACGTTGAAGAGCTTGAGCGGCTTCAGTGTCACGGTTGGTGCTCAGAAGAATTCTGCCCAGAAAAGCCCACAAGGACGGCAGGACCGGTGCCTGGTTCAATGCCGAGCGGCAGCTTGCTTCAGCTTCCGCCGGCTGTCCATGGTAATGTGCGATCACTGCCTTTTGAATGGCGGATACGACTTGAAAATCGCCAAAAGGATCGATTTTTGGAATGATCGGTGTGTATGAACAACCGGCAGCATAACTTTCCAACATGGGTTTGAGCAGGTTCATCTCGTTGAGATGAGCTATCACATTGTGGGGGGCCCCATACACACAGTGTACGGTCACGTGAGGGTGCCGGGCACTGGGTGCGACTTGAAAAAAATCCGGTAACTCTTCACTGCCCATATAAAAAATAAATTGCGTGGCGCCATTGTTTTGGGCAATCAGGGGGTGCAGACAGGGATAGTACAATTTCTGTTTGTAACCGGGAGTATTGGGTAAATTAGCATCGAGATACAACTGGGGACCAAAAGCGACAACTTGCCCGGCTTCGAGAAGACAGCCAAACAAGATTGCGGCATAGCCCCCCATGCTCGAGCCGACCAAAGTGATCCGTGAGCGGTGAAATCCATCGGTCACCTTTCGAATCTGCTTCAGGAGTTCGATGGGCGTGTTGCAAAGATGCGGTATGGGGCCATTGTACCAGCTTTGCCCCGGGTCCCTAATGAAAAGGCGATTGACAGGAATGTCTTCAAAAAGCCGGTATCCCGTGAAATTTCGAGAATGCACGCCGCTGAAAACGATAACGAGATGATCGCTGGTGGAACATGGAACGAACCTGAAACAATCCCTTGCCTTGATCGGAAAGTCTTCCATTGTGTGATGTCGATGCGTGCCGTCGGCCTTCCCGCTTACCGTCTGCAATACATGAAAACACAATGGATAAATTTCATGAACACACAGGGTTTGAGCCACCACAAGCGCATTGAGCCTGGCACCGTCGGCATTGGTGTGAGTTCGATCAGCCGAAAACAATGCACTGACGGCACCCGTTCCCAACTCTTCGTACCTGGTCGCTATGCATTCGTTCAAGTCGATATAAAAAGCACCACTATCTTCAGCAGCCTGACGACTCCAGCGCGCATAGGTTTCGGTACAGCGCTCGATTTTGTTCCCCACCCATTTGTTGCGGGGAACGTGAGACAAAATGACGGGCAAGGCCGCTTTGGCCTTGATCTCGACAACATATTGACGAAGATACCAGCCAAAAGTATGAACGACTTCTTTCACGCCGTTTGCATGGATGAATTCCGTCGTTTCTTCTCCATTTCCTTCCAATGTGCCCTGATAATGCGGTTGATCGACTGGCCCGCCGTCGTTGTGCCCGAACTGGATCAATACGAAGTCACCCGGTTGTAGTCGAGCTTCAACCTTTTTCCACAGACCTTCATGCCGATAGCCCCTGGTGCTGCGCCCCAAACGAGCCTTGTTGACGATTTTCACGCGATCAGGATCAAAAAATTCGGGCAGGTATTTTCCCCATCCGGCCACACCATCATCATTGCCGTCGGCTACAGTGGAATCGCCCATGAGAAAAACACGAATACCGTTCAATTTTTTGGCTCCTTACCACCATCTCTTTTAAAACGGTCGCGCACACAGGTGAAAACACCCAATCAATCCCCACCATGAAGCACGGGGCCCCATCCCCTGCCCCCGGCAGCTCTTGCGCGATACGCCTCCGCGCTCTGCTCGTCGGGGAACGGTCCTACGTCGAGGCTGTGGTCCGCTGCGTTCAGTACGGGCCAGCCAAATTCTTCGAGCAGCTCCCCCGCTCGTTTTGCATCGGCGAAGACTTCCACGCGGATTCGCCTGGCATCTTTCGCGCCCCCCTGAGGCTCGATGCGAGCCTCCTTCATGATTCGCTGGATGTATTCGAGGGCAAGCGAGCATCGGTAAGCGTATTCCTGAATGGTTTTGGCTTCCTTGAAAGAGGCGAAAGGACCCACCAGGACACGATGAAAAAGCCGACCGTCCATTTCAGTGGAAAATACCGATGCCTCCCAGCCTTGATCCACAAAACGATCAAGTTCCTCATCGGCAAGATGACGATGGATGTGCGCCACCACCTGGATGAAACCCGCGGATGTCCCTTGAGATTTCACTCGCCCCCGTTCACCCTCCCCTTTTTGGATGTTGTAGGCACGCGGATAACCGTCGGCGAGAAGGGTACAAATGTTCAGGGAACTTCCCGTTTGGAAGGACGCAGGGCGAGGAGCGGTCAAGGGCGGAATGGTCAGCAGCAGGGCATGAGCCTGCTCCGATTCATTTCGCTGCAAATCAACATTCCGAGGCAACAACGCCGATTCTTCCGCAGATACGGCGAAAGCCACGATCCGGAGCAGGAAGATCAAAAAGAATAAAAAGCCTGCCCCAATCAGGGCTCGTTTTCCGATAAATGTCTCATGGATCATATGCGTGCGTCCTTTCCATGGGGGCCGGGCAAACGGCAAAATTCATCCCGGCCGTCGATTGAAAAGCAAATATTCCAGTTTTCAGAGGCTCCGGCGGACACCCGCAACAGCCTGCAGTTCTTCCTGAGAAATGAACGGCGCCTGGGCCCGCTCGATTTTCCGACCCCGATCGCAGAGCAAATCCCCCCGCCCCACCAGGGTTTCCGCGCCGCCCTGCCCGAGAATGATCTGGGAATTGACGGCGGTGCTGACCCGCAGGCAGACTTTCAGCGGCAAATTGGCCTTGATCAGGCCCGTCACGATGGTTCGGTCGGGCCGCTGAGTGGCCAACACCAGGTGGATTCCACAGGCACGGCCCTTGGCCGCCAGCCTGGCCACCAGAGTTTCAAAAGTTTTTTTCTCATCCCGGCCCGCCAGGATCAGGTCCGCAAATTCATCGAATACGATCACGGAAAACGGCATGTCCCGACGGCCCGCCTCATGACGGGCAGCCAGATTTTCAAAGCCTTCCCGGCTGAGCGCCCGATAGCGGGCTTCCATGTCGGCCACCGCATTTTCCAGGCAGGCAATGGCCCCCTGGGGATCGGTGATGATCGGCCGGGCCAGCCGGGGACTGTCCGACAGGGCACTGAAAGTCAGTATCTTGGGGTCGATGAGGGTCAATTGCAGGGGGTTCGATGCTTGATCGGGGCGGTTGCGGGCAATCAACGACGCCACCATGCTTTTGAGAAATTCGCTTTTGCCGCTGCCGGTGGCTCCCGCCACCAGCAGGTGGCAGTGGTTGGGATCGGTCAGGTCCGCCGTCAGCACATGATTTTCAACCCCGACCCCTATGGGAAAGACCATCGCTCCGGAATGCCGGACGTAATCAGGCCGACGGATCAGCTCCCGCCACAAGGCCACATCCGGTTTTTCCTTGGGCACATCGATGGTCACGCACCCCTGGGCCGGTTCAATCAATGGAGGGCTTTTCAGGGACAGGGCGACTTGCAGGTCTTCGGCTCGATTGGCCAGAGACACCACTTTCACTCCCGCCGCGGGCCGCACCCGATAGCGTACCAACTGGGGTGCGGCCTGGTGCCCGATGATTTCCACCGGCAGGTTGAAATGGGCGTAGCATTGCCTGATTCTGTCCGACAGATCGTCTTCGATGTCCGCCAGGGGTTGGGCTTCCTCCACGGCCGGGCCGGAATGAGGTACCGACGGCGGCGTTTCCCCCACCAGCTCGTACAAAACGGGCACGACCAGGTCGTCAAACAGGGCGTTCAGATCATTACGGGATACCGGTGTCGTGTGCAGTCGAGGTTCATAATATTCCAGCACTCCCTGGAAGGACAGGTTGGGATCGACACGGGTCAGGAGCCGGGCGTAAATGGCCAGTTGGAGCAGATCGCGTTCCAGGTTGTTGCCGTGGGTCACTTTGTAATCCACCACTTCCAACCCATGCTGCGGATGAAAACGAACGGCATCGATCCGACCCGAAATGAACACGCTGCCGCCCCCCACGTCAAAACGCACGTCTCGGGCCGAGTATTCCTGGGTCAAAAACACGTCCGACCAGGTTTTGAATCCGGGAGTACGGCGGCGCAATGCGGCCAGTTGCTCACAGAAAGCCTTCAGAGCCTCAGTCAGACGATAAGCCGCCGCGACTTCTCCGGACATCATGAGCCTGATCAGCTTTTTGCCCGCAAAACGTTCGTACAACTCTTTCCACAAAGCCAGACCATCCTCCAGGGATGCTGCCCGTGAAAGATGCCTCGGACTCGTCAGCCGGATCACCATGGCCTCCGCCAGTCGATGAAACAGGCGGCCGTGCGCGTTGACACTGCCCGGCGGGGAAATGGGGCGAGTGGAAGGTTTTTTCCCCGCCATCCACTGCCTGCGCCATCGGGCATCGAGACAGGCATGCTTGAGTTCCGTCACGCTGATGGATTGGACTGCCATTGCATCACCGTCATCTCGGGGCTGACATGGACCTTGATTTCCGGAATCGCCGCTCGCGCCTCGTGCAGCAGCTCTTCGGGAACCTCTCCGCCGAGCTTTTCAAGACAATGCTCCACGCTCAACAACAGATGCTCCTGCATGATCCGTCGAACCCGGGCGATCAGCTCGGGACTCACCCTGTTCCCGCCACCCCCGGCTCCGTCGCTTCGACGGCTCACATCGGGTGAACCGGGGGAATCAGGTGAACCGGCGGAATCGGGCGGATTGGGCCGGGAATCGAGCGGCGCCCGAATGCGCTCCCACAAAGGACTCAGTTGCCGACCGACAAATGAAACAACCCGGGACGGATCGAAAGGAACATTGCCCTCGACGGCATCCAGGTACAGGTCGTAACCCGCATAAACCTGGAACAGCTCGGCTTTGTCCAGTCGCAAAACGTGCAAAAAACGCTTTCCCGCAGCCTCGATTTCCGGCGCGATGCTCCAGCCCGCACCTGGGATCGGGGGCAGTTCCGGAGTCCGAAACAGCACGAACCTTGTTTTCGGATACCTCTGATGTATCCGCCCGGCTTCCCTGGTGATGGCCTCCCAACGCTTCCAGTGAGCACCGCCCTCGAAGCCGAAATACAGCACCTGCTCGTCCATCTTCCAGACCAGGGTGAAGTAGCCCTTGGAACCGGTTTCTTTCTGAACCGTGAGACCGGGCAACCCCGCCGCCGCTTCATGCACCAGCCAGTAAAGGGTGCTGGGATCGAAAACCTGCCGTTTGGGTTGAACCTGAATCTTTTCCACGTGCTTTTGGTAGGCAGCTTCGATGGTGGGAGCGGCAACCATGGGTGGTGTGCCCGAAGATGCAGGCGGGTTGCCCGGAACCGAATCACCGAGAGCACGCCAGCGCCTGTTGCAGTCTTCCAGGAAGATTCGAACCCCGATTTCTCCGCCGCTGTCACCCTGCAACAGTTCGTCAATCCAGCTCAAATCGGAAAAGAACAGGCGCTTTTCCCTTTCCGCGTTCAGGCCGCTGAACCTGTGCTCGATGAGTTCGACGGCCTGTTCTCGATTGAGAGCCTCGAGTTCCAGGGGCAGGCTCAACCGGTGCAGATAAGCATCTTCCCACAACGGCTTGATGCGCTGGAGCCAGGGGTCCCGGTTGGCGGTCACAACCGTCATTTGATTGGGAACTTCATCTCGGAGGGCCTGGACAACCGCTCCAAAGGCTCTGGCCAGTTCAGGGTCTTTCCCATAAATTTCGGTTTGATCGAAACAGAAAACAAAGGGACGAAAAAAACCGGCAAGGCGGCAAAAATCCGTAAGGCGCTGCTTGCAAATCTGGTTGATGTCGCCGCTGGAAGCATCGGGCTTCGCCATATCGTCGGGGCGTATGCCGATGCTCTCGGCCTCATCCATGGTGATGCCGCCGCCCTTGAGCCAGTCTTCACAGGCGGTTTTTGATTCCGGGTCCGAAGGAAGCTGATAAGCGCAGGCCAGCAGGACATTGATCCAACTGACGGGGGAGGCGTTCAGGCGGATTCCGTAGTGACCGAGTTGTTTCACGCAACCGGCCATGAATTTGTTCCGATGGCCGTCCCCCAGGAGCCATCTTTTCCAGCGGCCCTCCTTCCTGATCAGAGAAAGAGGTGTATCGAGCAGATAATGGACGGTCGGGTTCTTTCTGAACCCACTGGCGGCCATGTGAGCGAGAACGCCATGGGCGAAAGTTTCGAGCTGGGTGGGTACTGCGCCGCCTGGAGGGCCGCCGGGTTTTTGTTCGGGAAAACCGAGTTCCTGCACCACTTTGAGCAAAATGGTCTTCCAGCAGGTGGTCACATCTTCGAAGGGGCGCAGGTACACAAGGGTCGCACGATATGCCAGTTCCTGAAAAAGCCGTCCGATCAGGTGAGATTTTCCGTAACCCGGCTGGGGGGAGGTGACGAGCTGAGCATGCGAAAGCTCCCTGTGACGCGGTATGTTCCCCCTTTCCAGCGAGGCGAACTGTCCCAGCAGCTCGTTCAAAGCCCTTTCATTGAGACGCGAAATGGACCTGTCGATATTTCGGGGTTCCGAAACAATATTGTTTTCAAAAGGATTGATCAGGTGAGTATCGGGAGCATTATCGCTCATCATCCTTCTTATCCCCCATTTTTGAATCGCACCAGCAGGTACTGCCGACCACGCGATTCGATGGCTCCCGAACGAACGGCTTCGGAAGACAAGGACCAGTCCCCGAGGCTCAAAACAGCGCGTCCCTGGCGGGCTTCCCCACGGATGAAGGCTTTGAGCGCTTCCATGTCGGCCCCCAGTTCCTGCTGAAGCCGGTAAATTTCCACATCGGAAAAGCCGATTTGCCGGGAAACTTTCTGATAAGCCTGCAATACCCTGCCGCGATCCAGTTCCTCCCTCTCCTGCCCCTGCTCCACCACTTCCTTCGGCTTCTCCGGTGTGACTTGCACGGCAACGAACGAAGCGTGTACGAAAAGGAAGGTACGACCATACTTGAATTTCAGCAGTTTTTGCTCCCCTGCCAGCCAGTCCACGGCCCGGCCCAGTTCTTTTTTGATGCGGGTCGGACAGCCTTTTTCGCACGCAGTGATCAAGCCGGACCGGCTGAAAAGAGTTTTGTCGCGGGAGGCAGCCAGAGTTTCCACGCGGTCACAGGCCATTTCCAGAGGCCTGTCGAATTCCTTGAGAACATACAACGGGCGCGCCGTACTGCCCATGTTGACAATGGCGCCTTCTCTCTCGAGTTCCTTGAAAGCCGCCTGCTTGGGCTCCGACCTGGCGATGCCGAACTTGCCCCTGGTCAAACCGGCACTTCCCGCCTTGCGCAGTTTTTCCAGCACGTCTTCCTTGAATGCTTCCGAATCCCATTTTTTCATGAAATGTCATTTCCTTCGCAAATTTCAAAGCCCAACGCCACGGAAATTCACCGTCGGCTCAAGACTTCCACCGTCTGGGTGGCGATTTCCAGCTCTTCGTTGGTGGGAATGATGAAAATCTTGACGGGGCTGTCGTGAGTGCTGATTTCGGCCACCTGGCCCCGGGGCGCTCCGGCGTTGCGATCCACGTCCAGAACGGCCCCGACGCTCGAAAGGGTGGCGCAGGACAACCGGCGCGCCTCGGCATCGTTTTCCCCGATACCCGCCGTGAAGCAAACGGCGTCCGTTCCGTCCAGCAAGGCCAGATACTGCCCGATGTACTGGGTGACCCGGCGACAGAAGACTCGAAGGGCCAGCAAAGCATCCTCGTCCCCCCGGTCGATGAGGTCGTGAATGTCGCGCATGTCGTTGCGCCCGCACATGCCCTTGAGCCCGCTGTTTTTGTTCAAAAGCGTATCGATTTCCCGGACGGACAGGCCCTTGTTGTCGGCCAGGAAGGCGTGCAGAGCCGGGTCCACGTCGCCGGACCGCGTGCCCATGACCAGCCCGGCCAACGGAGTCAGCCCCATGCTGGTGTCGATGCACCGGCCGTTTTTCACCGCAGCCATGGAACACCCGTTGCCCAGATGCACGGTGATGCAGGAAGTTTCCCGGAAGGGCTTGCCCAAAACTTCGGCGCACTTCTTGGCCACATAGAGGTGCGAAGTACCATGAAAGCCGTAGCGCCGGATTTTCAATTCCGTATAAAGCTCCTTGGGAATGGCGTAGCGGTAGGCTTCAGGGGCCATGGTCTGGTGAAAAGCCGTGTCGAACACCGCCACGTTGGGTACTCCGGGCAGCAGTCGCAGGGCGGTTTCAATGCCCGCAAGCCCGCCGGGATTGTGCAGCGGAGCCAGGGGAATCTGGGCCTTGATGGTTTCGATGACGGCTTCGTTCACCAGTGTGGGAGCACTGAAGGATTCGCCGCCGTGTACCACCCGGTGGCCGATGCCGTGAATTTCCGAGACCGCCGAGATCACCCCCGTTTCAGCGCCGGTGATCAGTTCGATCACCCTGGCCAGTGCCGTCGAGTGATCCTCGATGGACATGGCTTCGCTGAAAGCTTCCTCCCGATCCGTACCGGGCCGGCGTTTGTGCTTCACCATGCCGCCCGGCTCGCCGATGCGTTCCACCAGCCCCGAAGCCATGACGATCTTTTCGGTCATGTCCAGAAGCTGGTACTTGACCGATGAACTTCCCGAATTGAGTACAAGTATTTTCATGGTTGTCGCCCTTTTCTCTTCTGTTGTGTACCTGTCCGCATGGCGATTCCCCTTGGTACCGTTGTGCATCGAGAGTTTCGGACAGCAGTTCACACAACATCCGAACCATCAGCCCAATTCCTCAACGCCACTTGCTGTTTTTTCAGTTCAGAAAGCAGCCTTTCCATCGAGCGCACATCGCCGTCATGCCCGGCCTGCTCCATTTCTTCGGCAACAGCAGCCAGAGCCAAACACGATGTATTGAGAGCGGCACCCTTGAGGGCATGCGCTTCCATATGAGCAGCCCGAGCCTCTCCGTCTCCAATGAATTGCTCCAGTTTCGCCACTTTATCCTCCGCCGATTGCAAAAACATGAGAAACACCGTATCCGCAAGGCTTTCGTCGTTCATGACCCGGTGCAACAATTGCCTCCTGTCATGAACCGGAACATGAGCATCCGGCCTCATCGGTCGATCATCACACGGCACTTGCGCAATGATTTTTTCCTCGACCCTGGGATGTTCATCCTGTACCCGGGAAGCACGATTCGACGACGCACCGGGGAGCCACGCTTCCAGAACACGGGCTAAGTCAACGGGATTCACCGGTTTGGCGACATGATCATCCATGCCTGCTTCCAGGCACATTTCTCGATCTCGCTGCATGGCTCCCGCAGTCATGGCAACAACAGGAATGCGTCCAAGAGAATGCGGTGCAGGAAATGAAGGGTGGATATCCCATGAAGGCTTATCGTGCCCTTGAACTTCTGCCTGCCGCCTTCTGCTTTCCTCACTCCGAATTGCTCTCGTTGCTTCCAACCCATCCATTTCCGGCATCTGCACATCCATGAGGATCAGATCATAAGCGACACTTCCCATGGCCTCGATCACTTCCAGGCCGTTGGACACGGCGTGAGCCGTCAACCCCATGTTCTTGAGAATGCCCAGGGCCACCTGCCGGTTGACGGGATTGTCGTCGGCCACCAGGACGTGACCGGACAGACAGGGCAGAACTCCACGCCCGCTTCCGATTTTCCGGGGGAATCGGGAAACAGTGATGGGCTGCGCGGCGGAACCCTGCCGGGATTTGGAAAGCACGGTGCCGAGAACATCCAACAGATCATCCCGACGCACGGGCTTTGGCAGGTAAGCGTCAGGGCAGGTCTTGCCGGAAAGTCCGCCATCACCGGGGCTGTTCAGAGAAGTCAGTAAAACCGTGGGAATGTTCCCATGGTTTGGATCGGCCTTGATGATCCGAACCAATTCAATGCCGTCCATGTCGGGCATTCGAGAATCCATGATCAACACATCAAATGGATTGCCGGAACCTGAGCTTTGATTCAAAGCGTCAAGGGCTGCCTGTCCCCCCTCCACAGCCAGGGGGAGCATTCCCCAGGAGCCCAGTTGCTTCACCAAGATTCCACGAGCCGCCGCATTGTCATCGACCACCAGGACTTTCTTGCCGGGCAGGTCTTCGGGCACAACGGGCACCAGGCGGCATTTTGCCATGGAAATGACAAACCGGGCCGTGAATCGGAACTCCGAGCCCAATCCCTCCCGGCTGTCCACTCCGATTTCGCCGCCCATGAGTTCCGTAAGCTGCTTGGAAATGGCCAGCCCCAGTCCCGTGCCGCCGAACTTGCGAGTAGTGGAACTGTCCACTTGAGTGAATTTATCGAAAAGCCCATCGATTTTGCCCTCGGGAATGCCAATGCCGGTATCGCGCACCGTAAAGCAAAGAGTAACGGAATCACCGGGCTTGAAATCAGAGAAGGGAAGTTCCGGCACATAGTCCTTTTCCTGCTCGCTCCGAACCACAGTCCCTTCCTCATTCACAACACGGACGTGGACCACTATCTCACCCGTCTCCGTGAACTTGACGGCATTGCCCACCAGGTTGTTCAGTATCTGGCGCAGCCGATTGGGGTCTCCCCGGAGCAAAGCCGGTACATTGGGTTCGGCGTGGCAGATGAGTTCGAGCCTCTTTTTGTGAGCCTGGACAGCCATTGTCGCGGCAAAATCATCGAGGAGGTCCCAAAGATCGAAGTCGAGGCTTTCCAGCTCCACCTTCCCCGCCTCGATCTTGGAAAAATCCAGGATGTCGTTGAGCAAGGCAAGCAAGTTCTCGCCGCAGTCCTCGATGGTTTCCGCAAAACGGCGCTGCTCCGGTGCCAGGTCCGTGTCCAAAAGCAGGCCGGTCATACCGATCACGCCATTCATGGGAGTACGAATCTCGTGGCTCATATTGGCCAGAAATTCGGATTTTGCCCGATTGGCCTCCTCCGCTGCCTGTTTGGCCGCGCGCAACTGCTGCTCATTTTCCTTCAACCGGTGGAACATGATCTGAAATGGATTGCGCAAACCGGTTTCGATGATGGATTTGTAGATGAGGTAAAACGAGGCTATCTTCAAATAGTGGCCGATCTGATTGGAAAGACCGTAGTTACTGATGTACAGGGTGAAACAAAATTCACTGCCCATGGTCAGGATCAACGACCCCATGAGCAGGCGACGGACCACTGGAGGAAACGCATCACGGCGTTTGCGCATGACCACGGCCGAAACCGCCAGGATCAGTATGACCAGGTAACCGCTGACGATCTTGAAGGTTGTCTGGTACCCGGAACCATCTTCGGCCACTGCCACAAAAGCCACGGGAAAGATTTTCCAGTACAGAATAGATAGAACCAACAGGGTCGAGAGCAGCGCGTAAGCTGCCATCAGAGCCTTGTAAGGCATCTGTTTGTACCGTCCCGCAATGGCCACGAAAGCCAGCAAGGTCAGGCTTTCCATATACCGGGCGGCAACCCATAGCTGATTGGCGTAGAACGCATAGTCGGTGAAGATGTTCATTCCCTTGTAGGAAAGGGTATGCAGCAGATCGAGGATACCGATGAAAAGGTAGGCGACACCCAACAGGACCAGCCCCGGTTCATCGGAATAATCCCGGGTGTTCCAGGACACGATGAACAGGGCGAAGGCAATCAGAATGCTGTAAAGTTCCGCGATGGTGTGAAACAGGAGGAAGCTGTAAAGACTGGAAACGTACAAGCTTCCCACAACCGCCGCCAGTGCGAGCAGCTTGAAAGCGTTGTTGCGATTGAGTGACATAGATGTCTCAAAAGGATGTTTTTCCATGCTCGTCGTTCCTGGGGTCATCACCATCCTTCCTGACCATGGTCAGTAAAAAGAAAGAATTTGACGTATCGGGGTTCGGGAGGAGCGGTCTCGGAAAACAGTCCCATTTCATGAGCATGACTTTCCAGGATGGGTTTCATGTAAGCCTCCGCCAGGGACAGGCGCCCTGGGTCGGTAACGACGCTTCGCATACGATTGGTGACGACTTGGGTCACGGCCTGGACATCGAGAAGAGGAAAAACGCCGTGCCATGACTTCACTTCGAGGGGAATCGGCGCCCACAGTCCTTTGGTAATGAAGTTCGCGGCAGCGGTCAAAACGAGGGCTCCCAGGGTAACGTCCTGCAATTCGCTGATCTGGGCTTCGGACCAGAGCACCGGTTTCAGTTGCTGCCAGGGAACCTTCAGCTCCTTTTCGAGAGGCTCCATGGCTTCGATCATCCGGATGAAGCGGGCCGAGCGGCGGATATCCTTTCGGTTGCGCATGAAATCGCTTTCAAGGATCGCGCCCTCCCTCGATCGGCGCCGGGGCACGCGCGGGGTTTTCTCCATGAGGAGTTCGGCTTCTTCTCGCCAGGGCGGGTCCAGCCCCTGGATTCCCTTGGGCCATGAGGCAATCCAGCCCTGTGCCGCAAAGGCATGGAGCTTTCTTTGAAGCTGGAATGATCGGGAATGGCCAGCCCGGAACAGGTCTTCGATCATGACTTCCCCGATGCACCTGGAAGCTTCCCGGTCATTCTCCCCGACGCAAAGTTCCAGGCCCAGGTTGACGAAGGCCGCCGCCTTGGCCACGGCGAACTTGAGGGATTCGGCACTGTCGGGCGCAAGCTGGTCCGCAACCAGCACCTTGTTGGCCAGGGCAGCCAGCTCCATTTGAAGGCCTCCGGCCAGAACGGGATCATCCACGGCCCCAAGAACCCTGCTCAGGCAGTCTCCTTCGGGAACGAGAGCCACGGCAAAGGACGGAGGCGGCATGGAAACGGCATCTCGGGCCACGGCCCTCTGCTTTTCCGTGGTTCTCAACTGTTCGATGGGGCGATAAATTTCGAGCGCGTCATAGAAATCGGGAATGGCGTTGTCTTCCATTCTCCCTTTGTGAAACCGGTAGGCGTCTTCTTCCACTTCCAGGTCCACCGAATACATGACGTGTTTCATGAGTTCCCCGTAAAACACCTGGTTGACTTCGAAGAGCAGCCCGAGCAGGTTCCGGATGAAATCCTCGTACTGGGGATAACGCACCTCCCAGTAGTAAGTGTCGTCGATGGTGCTCATGGCCAGGCGATCCCTCACTTCCATGGGGTCTTCGTCTTCCCTGCCGATGTCCACCGTGATCCACTTTTTGAACAGCATGACCAGGAGTTCGAAATCCGCCTGGTAAAGCCATTCCAGAAGGCTTTCCTCCGATGCCCTGGCGAGACGGTCCAGCCATTCCACCGCCTTGGCGGGAAGGACGGAGTCCTTCTGCCACCACTCCACATCGAAGAGATGATTGATCTGGCTCACATCGGCCAGTGCCAGGAGGGGAAGAGCGTCTTCCGGCCCGATGTCCTGAACGGAGAAATAAAAATCCCGGGGAGCCAGAGCCCCCACCACCTCCCGGGCATCCTCACGTTCGAGGATGGCGTCCAGTCTCTGCCTGGCGGGCAGCGCCATCAACCGGCGAGAAAGCTCACTCCCTTGAATCGTCTGCAAACCCTTGATCTCTTCCATGAAGCTCAATACTCTATCTCCAACATCCATACCGTTAAACTAAATCAAACGCCACGTGCAACTTTTCGATGGTACCTTTACCACCCCCTTCAGCCTCTCTACTTCTCGTTCCCAAGCTCCAGCTTGGGAACGCTTTTGCCTTGGAAGCTCCAGCTTCCAGTCTTTGTGGCGTGCAGAGGCTGCCCCTGGATTTGTTGAGCGGTTCATGGGGAGCTTATGAACAGTATGACAAGGTGGAAGCTGGAGCTTCCGGGCAAGTGTGTTCCCAAGCAGGAGCTTGGGAACAAGAAAGTCGCACGTCGCGTAGTCAAAATATCCCCAGCCTGCCAAACGACAATAAACCCAAACACAACGAAAAAAGCAATTCCACATGAAAGCGCGGAACCTGAAAACGAACCGACTCATATCCTATTCAGTATGTCCCAACGGATATGCGAACTCAACACCAAATGTTTTCAAAAACATGGCATCCTCACACTGCCCGTCGTTGCAAAAGAACGTTACCCCCAAATTGCAGCCTGTGGTAAAATAAAACAAAAACGAACGGTAGCCATGATATGGACAACACATCTCGTCAATGACGGAGGCTGGATGAATTCGATGGAAGCCAGGGAAGCACTTGTGGAATTCATTTTATCCGGCGACAGGGAAGGCGCCATGGCCCTGCTCGATGACTGGGCAAGCCGGCACAACTACAGAAGCACCATAGCCGATGTTTTGGAGCCGGTTCTCGAAGAAATCGGAAACCGGTGGGCTTCCGAAAAAATCAGCCTTGCAGCGGGATACCTGGCCGGAAAAATCGCCGAAGACACTTTGATGAAAGCTCACGCCAAAGAGGGAGCCGTGCCCGAAACCAAAGGGCCGGTGATCCTTGGAAATGTGGAGGACGACTACCACTCCCTCGGTCGCAGGCTTGTGGGAATCTTCCTGAAAACAGCGGGCTGGAAGATCATCGACCTGGGAAACGATGTGCCGGCCGAGGATTTCGTGGATGCCGCCGTCCAACACAACGCCGGGATCATCGCCGTATCGGCCATGATGTTCACCACGGCGAGAAACATCGTCAAAATCCGTCAAGTCATCGGAGAAAGAGGCCTTTCGGGTTCCATTAAGCTTGCCGTGGGGGGAGCGGTTTTCAAAATCAGGCCGGAACTGGTCGGCGAGGTCGGTGGAGACGGAACCGCTGTGGGCGCCATGGACGCACCGGCACTCATGGAACGGCTCGGGAGGCCGGCATGAATCTCAGCTCACTGGAACGAATAGCCGCGATCCTTGAAGGCAGGCCCCCCGATCGGCCGGCCTACACGTTGACCCTGAGCCTTTACGGAGCCAGGCTCACCGCATGCCCCTTGACCGAATATTACAGGAACCCCGCAAGCTACTTGAAAGGCCAGGAAAAAGTCGTCGAACGGTTCGATCCGGACATTCTTTTCGCTCCCTTCGCGCTGACTCTCGAAGCCGAAGCTTTTGGAAGCGAACTCATCTTCATTCCCGACAATCCTCCCAACATTCGAAAGCCTGTTTTCAGAAATCCCGAAGACTTTTCCGGGCTTGAATGCCCCGAAATCAGCGCCCGGCCCGGCCTGTCCTACCTCCTTGAAAGTGTCCGGCTGCTCTCGAAAAAATACGGGGATCAAAAACCCGTGTGCGCCGTATTGACGGCGCCCGTGGACCTCCCGGCCCTGATAATGGGAATAGATATGTGGATCGAAACCCTTCTTTTCCATGAACAC
>CAZRWT010000012.1:0-28573 GCA_964603955.1 uncultured Syntrophobacteraceae bacterium | reverse complement strand
AACGCCTGTTGCTGGGAAACCTCAACGGACCGACCCTCTCGAGCCTGCCCCTCGACAAAATCATGGCCCAAGTGAACCGTATTCTCGAATACCGCAAAGACGATCCCCGTTTCATTTTCTGCACCTCCTCGGCCGATATCCCCTGGAACACACCTCCGGAAACCCTTTTCGCCATCGTGGAAAGAATCCGTTCGGAAAGGACACGCCATGCCTGAATCCCTTGTGGTGATCTGTTGTTCCGTGCTCGAAAAAGAGTTCATGGCCGTCTTTGACAGGCGCCCTCCGGATGTGGAACTCGTTTTTTTGGACTCCATGCTGCACATGGAACCGGTAAAGCTCCAAAAGGCCATGGAAGCCGTCATTTCGGAAAAAAAAGGCCGCCCCGTCCTGATCGTATACGGAGATTGTCACGCTCACATGAACAGGATGGAACGGCTTCCTCATTGCGTCAAGACACGCGGCGTCAATTGCGGCGAACTTCTTCTTGGCCGAGACCTTTACAAAGCTTGCCGAAATGAGCAGGCGTTTCTTTTCTTGCCGGAATGGACGGCGCGATGGCGTGAGGTCTTCGAAAAAAAGCTGGGTTTTCACAATGCGTCCCTGGCCCAAGAATTCATCAAGGAATACACCAACAGCCTGGTTTATCTCGATACGGGCATCGAGCCGGTTCCCGAACAGACCCTTGGGGATATCTCCGATTATTTCGGCATGCCGGTAGAGATACTGAGCGTTTCACTCGACCACTTTCATCGCACGGTCACGGCGGCCCTCGAAGAAATCGAAGGGGACATGTCTCGTGAGCCATAATTCCTTCGTTCTTCACCTCCAGCAGGATCTCTTACTAAACATTCTCAAACATTCCGAGGATATCGGGAAGTGCGCCGTCCACATCACCACCCAGGTTCGTGAAATCATCGGGGCGCGGATCGTGGCCCTTTTCGAGCGCCTTCCCGACGGGTCGGACCGCCTTGTGGACGCCTGCCCTCAACGGCGCAAAGGACTGCTGGAAAAAGAACCCCTCACGGATTTCGTGCGCCTTGCCGGCCGCGTTGAAAACCCCATGCTCGTCCAACCCGGCGACGGGGATCTCGGCCGCATGCTCACGGAACTCGCCATGGAAGCTTCTTTCATCGTGCCCTTGCGCGTGGGGAGGGAAAGCTTCGGTTTTCTGCTGATCATGGACATCATGGACAACCGGGGAATCCATGAAATCCTTTCAGCCCTTATCGAAATATCGGGCATTTTGTCCTTGATCCTTAAAAACTCCTTTCTTTTCAGGAACCTGAAAACCCTTGTGGAGCAAAGAACTGCGGCTCTACGGGAAAGCGAGGAACAATACCGGCTGATTTTCGACCAGCAATTTCAATTCATGGCGATCCTCGCGCCGGACGGCACCGTCAAGAACATCAACACCTTGCCCCTGGTGATGCAGGGGGCGCAGCGGGAGGATTATCTCGGACATCCGTTCTGGGAAGTTCCTGCCTGGCGCGACCTTCCCGAGTGGCGAGCCATCATCCGTGAGCGGGTGGAACGGGCCGGAACCATGGATACGGTCTTGCTCGCAGAGGATGTTTACCAGAGGGCCGATGGGAGCATTGCCTATGCGGATGCAGCCTACAAGGCTATACGCGGTAAGGACGGCACCGTCAGTTGCATACTGGTGCAGGCCGTTGACATCACGGAACGCAAACTGGCGGAGGAAAAGCGAGAGAAGCTCCAGGCTCAACTGCACCAGGCTCAAAAGCTGGAATCCATAGGTAGGCTTGCGGGCGGTGTGGCTCACGATTTCAACAACATGCTGGGGGTCATCCTGGGACACACGGAAATGGCCATGGAACAGATGGACCCGTCTCAACCGCTTCATACCGATCTCGGGGAAATCCACAAGGCCGCCGGGCGTTCCGCCGACCTCACCCGGCAGTTGCTGGCCTTTGCCCGCAAGCAGACTGCGGCACCCAAGGTGCTGGACCTGAACGAGACCGTCGAGGGCATGCTCAAGATGCTGCGTCGGCTCATCGGCGAGGACATCGCCCTGTCCTGGCTGCCGGGCAAAAACCTGGCGGAAATCAAGATCGACCCGTCCCAGGTTGACCAGATACTGGCCAACTTGTGCGTCAACGCCCGAGACGCCATCAGGGACACGGGCAGGATCACCATCGAGACCGCCAACATCGCTTTCAACGAAGACCAATGCGCCGATCGCGAGGGCTTTAGTCCAGGCGAGTATGTCCTGTTGGCCGTGAGCGACGACGGATGCGGCATGAGCCGGGAAGTTCTGGAGAATATCTTCGAGCCGTTCTTCACCACCAAGGAAGTGGGCAAGGGCACGGGCCTGGGCCTGGCCACGGTTTACGGCATCGTCAGGCAGAACGACGGCTTCATCCATGTCTACAGCGAACCGGAGCATGGAACGACTTTCAGGATATACCTGCCGCGACACCAATCCCAAAAGGCTCATCAGCCCGAACAGTCCCGGGAGGCATGGGCCGCACCGGCAACAGAAACCGCAACCATCCTGCTGGTGGAAGACGAACCGTCCCTCCTTAAAATGACCGCGATGATGCTCGAAACAATGGGTTACACCGTACTGGCGGCGGGCACCCCGAGGAAAGCCGTCCGCCTGGCCCGTGAGCATGCAGGCGGGATCGACCTGCTCATGACCGACGTGGTCATGCCGGAGATGAACGGTCGTGACCTGGCTCGGAACCTCCTCTCCATGTATCCGACGCTCAAGCTCCTGTTCATGTCCGGTTATACGGCCAACGTCATCGCCCACCACGGCGTGCTGGACAAAGACGTGCATTTCATCCAAAAACCCTTCTCGATGAAGGACCTGGGGTCCAAAATCAAGGAAGCCCTGGAACAGAGGGAAGGAACGGGTGAAGAGGTTTCCCCTTAGAAGCTGTCTGAAAATTTTCTCGTTTCCAATATCCGGCTTGGGAACGAGATTCCAGGTACCGTGGTGTTTGAATAGAAATAATAGGATGTGCCGGGGAAGTTGCAAGTCGGGTTGAGAGAAGCGAAATACAGCCTGTGTTTTCCCCTCTGTCCATTTCGTCCATCATGTCCACTTTGTCCACCCTGTCCACAATTTTCTGGACAGAACGACAATTTTCAGACAGTTTCTCAGCAATGCTTGCGAAAACGTCAAGAATCTCGCCACACTTTCCACATGGCGAAAACAACCATGGCCACCATGGCCAGGAGCAAGAATATGCAGGCCCAGTACCTTTCCGGAGCATACTCCATGCGCACCACCGTTCCCCAGCGACCATAGACTTCCTGGTTGATCAGGCTGGTGGCGATCATCACGGACAGCCCGGCGAAGAGCAGGGCCAGGGCGGAAAGAGTGAACATCTTTTTCATCGGTTCCTCCAAAATCTCCCAAAACCGTGCGATAGGTGACAAAAAATCCCTTTTTCAAGGGATTTGGATAGCGGGTGTTTTCGGTACAGTCAAGACGATTTTTGCGCCGACTTTTGGGAGACATGAAGACTTCCTTTGAACAGTGGAGGATTTTCCTCCCTCCTTTCTCGAAGGATAAGGAGTCGAAAAGCATGCCGGAGCGATTTGAAAAATGCTGTGGACAAGTGGAAAAGGCCCGTGCATCTCGATACGGTTTTGTGATGTTGAAGGGGCGGTTTTTTTGCTGTAGTGTACTTCAAAAACAGGCTGGTCGATGGATGCATCGAGAGCCGTTCATCGTATCGTTGTCAACAGGCATGGGCAGGACACCGGGCACGGTGTCGGCAGGCGCAAGGGGGCCTTATGAACACACAGCAAAATCTTCCCATCGGCGATTCCTCGTTTGAAAGTATCCGCCGGAACAACTGTCTCTATGTGGATAAAACCCGGCATTTCTTTCAACTGGCAGACCAGGCAAAATATTATTTCCTGTCCCGCCCCCGACGCTTCGGCAAGTCCCTGACGATTTCGACACTGCGGTGCCTCTTCGAAGGGCGCCGGGATTTGTTCGAAGGGTTGTGGATTGCCCAAAACACGGACTGGGAGTGGAAAGAACATCCGGTGATCCTGCTCGATTTCAACCAAATCAGCCATGAAACGCCGGAAAGTTTGAAGCACGCCCTGGATTGCAGCCTCAAAAATACAGGGCTGGCCCATGGAATTCAGCTCCATGAAAACATGCTCAAGGAGCAATTCAAAGAGCTGATCCTGGCTCTGCACAAAAAAACGGGCATGCCCGTGGTGATCCTCATCGACGAGTATGACAAACCCCTCATCGACCACCTGGGCAAGGGCGAAGCTGCCCTGGACATCGCCAAAGCCAACCGGGACATCCTCAAGCACTTTTTCGAAGTGATGAAAGGGGGAGATGTGACGAGGGTGCTCCGGTTCGTCTTCATCACCGGAGTGTCCAAATTTTCCAAGGTCAGCCTGTTTTCCGGGCTGAACAACCTGGTGGACATCACCCTGTCGCCCATGTTCGCCACCATCTGCGGGTGGACGGAGGACGAACTGACCCGCGTGTTCGCCCGTCACCTGGAAGGCAAGAACATCGAGGACATTCGCCGCTGGTACAACGGCTACTCGTGGCTGGGGGAAAAAGTGTACAACCCCTTCAGCCTGCTCAATTTCTTTCGGGAAGGCATTTTCAGGAACTACTGGTTCGAAAGCGGCACGCCGACCTTTCTCATCGAGTTGCTCAAGGAGCGGCGCTATCCCATCCCGGACATGGAACGGATCGAGGTTTCCGATACCCTGATCAGTGCCTTCGACGTGGATTTCATCGATCCGGAAAACCTGCTCTTCCAGGCGGGCTACCTGACCGTTGCCGGCTTCGAACAAATGGGAGCCAAAACTTTTTATCGGCTCACCTACCCCAACATGGAAATCAAGGCCAGTCTCACGGATTACATCCTCAAGAACTACGTCGCCGACGGCCCCGCCCGTGAGCGAGCCCAACAAAAAATTTACCGGGCGTTGCAGAAAAACGATCTCGATGCTCTGCAAGGGGTCATGCACTCCCTGTTCGCGTCCATCCCCCACGACTGGTACCGCAAGAACAACCTGGCCGACTACGAAGGGTATTACTGCTCAGTATTCTATTGTTATTTCACTGCCCTGGGACTGGATGTACGAGCCGAGGACGTCACCAACCACGGCAACATGGACATGACGGTGCTGTTCGCCGACCGGGCGTACATCTTCGAATTCAAGGTGGTGGACCGGCAGGGGCCTTCCGGCAAGGCACTGGCGCAGATCAAGGCAAAGGGCTATGCGGAAAAATACATGGATCGAGCCAAAGAGGTTTACCTCGTGGGAGTGGAATTCAACCGGGAAGAGCGCAACATCACGGGCTTTCAGTGGGAGCAGGCGACATGAGCGAGTTTGAACACCCACTTTGCCCAATCCTCCTATGGGTCCCGATATCTGCACGAGCATTCACGCAATTCACCGGCAAAAATGCCGAAACAAATGAAACGCCTTGCGATGGGGAAACGAAGCCATTATAAATATGGATATGGATACGGAAAGATAGTGACACCGCCGTGAAAAGAAATATCGGCTCCCACTCACGTTGGTGAAGATCACGAAACGAACGTGAACGTCATTGTTCCCATAAGGAGTATTGATTATGCTGCTCATCGAGGATCTGCAAGTAGAACTTGCAGGAAAAACCATTCTCAAGCACATCGATCTCGAGCTTCACCCCGGCGAGACCCATGTGCTCTTCGGCCCCAACGGCTCGGGAAAAACTTCCCTGCTCATGACCATCATGGGTTATCCCCAGTACAAGGTGACATGGGGTAAAATCGTATTCAAAGGGGTGGACATCACCCACAGTCCCATCGACGAGAGGGCTCGACTGGGCATAGGAATGTCCTACCAGAGACCCCCCACCATCCACGGCCTCAAGACCCGTCAAATGGTGCAGTTTTGCGGTAAGGCCGACATCGATGTGGAAGACATGGCCAGGAAGGTCAACTTCCAGGACTTTCTCGACCGGGACCTCAACGCGGGCTTTTCGGGTGGAGAAATCAAACGTTCGGAGCTTTTGCAGCTCATGGCCCAGGATGCGGACCTGCTCCTGTTCGATGAACCAGAATCGGGCGTGGACATGGAAAACATCAGCCTGGTGGGCACCACCATAGCCAAACTGCTCCAAAAGGACTGCGAGTCCACCCGGATGAAATCGAGGCTCCAGCAAAAGCGCGAGCGCACCAAAATGGGTCTCATCATCACGCACACGGGTTACATCCTCGATTACGTGCCCGTGGACAAGGGCCAGGTTTTATACGAGGGCGTGTTGAGTTGCACCAACAACCCCCGTGAGATTTTGCAATGCATCGGTGAAGTCGGATATGAGGAGTGTGTGCGATGTACGATAGACAATCATTGAAAGAAAAAGCGGCGAGCGCCGTTCAAAAGAAGGCGGCCATCGGGCCCGACATCGACCTGGACAGCTTCCATAAAGCACCCGTGGAGCACGAGTATCTCGATGATGCGAAACTGCTGGCCCTTCCGGAAAAGGAAAAACACCAGTTTTTGATGGCCGGTGTGGACGTGGCCAAAAAAGAGCGGGGAGGCACCTACCTCCAAATGGACACTTCCGTGGTCCATTGTGATTCCAAGCAGGAAGGCATCGAGGTCATCCCCATCAAGACCGCCCTGGAAAAGTACGACTGGATCAAGGACTATTACTGGAAGCTGGCTTCCGTCGATCAGGACAAATACACGGCCGCAGCCGAGATGGACCTCCACAACGGCTATGTGATCCGAGCTCTGCCGGGAGCCAAAAGCATCTATCCCATCCAGGCGTGTCTGTACATCGGCAAGGAAGGGCTCCAGCAAAACGTCCACAACATCATCATTGCCGAGGAAGATTCGGAGCTGCACATCATCACGGGGTGTTCCACCTCCCCCGATCTCCACAAGGGCATCCATGTGGGTATTTCCGAATTCTATATCAAGAAGAACGCCAAACTCAGCTTCACCATGATCCACAACTGGGCGGAAGACATGGTGGTTCGTCCCCGGTCCGTGGCCCGGGTGGAAGAAAACGGCCTCTTCCTCAACAACTACATTTGCATGAAACCCGTGACCTCCCTACAGATGTACCCCACCACCCACCTGGTGGGCGAAAACGCCGTGGCGCGGCTCTACAGTATCATCGTGGGCAGTCCCGGGTCTGAATACGACGTGGGGGGGCGGGTGTATCTCAAAAAACCGGGGAACAAAGCCGAGATCGTGGCCCGCACCATCAGCAACGGGGGCAGGATCATCTCACGAGGGCACCTCATCGGCGAAGTGCCCGGCATCAAGGCACACCTGGAATGCAAGGGGCTCATCCTCAAGGGGGGGCTCATCTACGCGGTCCCCGAACTGGAAGGACATGCGGACGGCGTGGAAATGTCCCACGAGGCGGCGGTGGGAAAAATCGCCCAGGAAGAAATTTATTACCTCATGTCTCGAGGCCTGAGCGAAGAGGAAGCCACTTCCACCATCGTTCGGGGCTTCCTGAACGTGGACATGCCGGGGCTTCCTCCTCAACTGAAGGCGGAAGTGGACAAGGCGGTGGAAATGAGCGACAAGGATGTCATGTAAGAGCATCACGGGTCAGCCCACGCCGGACTTGTGAATCGTTGCCGGATGGGACCGTGGTCCCGTCCGGCCTGCCATCCAGGTTTGATACGTGAACGAATTGTTCTATTGGGAGGGATAATCATGAGAGCAACGGCCTGCATCATTCTAGCACTTTCGCTTTTCCTGGCTTATCCGGCAGCAGCTTTGGCCCAGGGCGGAGCACCTCCTCCACCCTTTGCCCAGTCTCCCGATTTTCAGCAACGGCAAATGCTGCTGCAAAGTCAGGCTCTGGAACGGGATACCGTTCCCGGTGAATTCGTCCTGCTGGACGCCCTCCTCATCCGTCCCATGGGAATGGTCGCACTGGGCTTGGGCCTTGCGGGAAGCATCGTCATACTCCCCATGACCATGCTCACCGATAGCGGCTCCATCGCGGGTAAATCTCTCATCCAGGAACCTTTCGACTTCACTTTTCGCCGCCCCCTGGGCGACTTTGGGTTCGAAGAAAAACGCTGAGAGACTGTTTTCCCATGACGCAACTCAAAATCGCCATCACGGGGGGCATCGCGACGGGC
The DNA here is from genome assembly GCA_964603955.1 of uncultured Syntrophobacteraceae bacterium. GTDB lineage: Bacteria > Desulfobacterota > Syntrophobacteria > Syntrophobacterales > Syntrophobacteraceae > SLCH01. Next base: position 20,453 of record CAZRWT010000012.1, on the reverse strand, counting down.
AAAAGCACGGTAGCCCGAATGTTTGAAGACATGGGAGCCCTGATCCTCGATGCGGACCAGACAGCCCGCAAGGCAGTGGAACCGGAAAGCCCCTGCCATGGACAACTACAAGCGCTTCTCGGCCATGATTACTTCGATGCGTCGGGCTCCCTGATTCGCCCCAAACTGCGAGCCGGCATCATCAAGGACTCGGAATTGCGTCAAAAGGTAAACGCCGTCCTGCATCCTTTTATTTTATCATCGATGGAAACAGCCTGGAAAGAACATCGGAAAAGGGACCCCAGCCGTCTCATCCTCTTCGATATCCCGCTTCTCTTCGAAATTCACTTTGAACCGTACTTCGACCGGATCATCCTCGCCTATGTACCCCCCGCCGTGCAAATCCGGCGGCTCATGCAAAGGGACGGACTCGACCATGACCAGGCCGTGAAAACCCTCGACATACAGTGGCCCATAGACCGTAAGAAGGAAAAATCTCACATCATCATCGACAACAGCGGGTCCCGAGAAGAAACCCTCAATCAGGTACGACGTATCTGGGGGGAATTGATGGACAGTCAGGATTTTACCGCTGCCCGCGCAGCGGTCAGTTGTCCGGGTCGGTGACGACGCACGTCTTACCCCCAACAATGGCATCACAATCATTCAGCATTTTTTTCCGCAGGGACTTTATCCGCCCCGGCTTCCCCATGATCATGTCGATCTGCCGGGTGTGAAGGTTTAAGTATCCCAACAGGCGAAGGCGAGCGGCAAACACGTCACTGCTATAACCTTCCAGTTTCGCGGACAGAGTGTCTTTTACGGCCTGGGTATAAAACCCGTAGGATTCGAGCAACTCCCGGATCAGGGCCATACGCTGCCGACGCCGCTCTTGATCGGCTCCACCGCCCTGGAAATTGAAGCGAACATAATTTTCCCGTTCCGTCTCACCCCAATAGGCCTGAGTGACCGCGAAATGATAACCCCATCTCAGGCTAAGATGGCAGAAATTATCGGTTATTATGGCACAATCTCCGCTCATCGAGCCTGCAAGAGGGTCCAGGTTGCGATTCATGGTGCTTTCGGCCATGACGGAGAAAAAGCCTTTCATGTCCGGTGCCGGGGGACCCTCCCAAGGAATGGCGGTCATCCCCTCCCAAATGGCTCGAAAAGGACGTGACACGATATCGTCGTAGTGAACCCAGATATTGTCTCCTTTGTGCTTTTTGGGGGTGACGGTACCCGCAGGCGAATCATCACTTTCGACTGCTTCATTGAGATCAATGATCCATAATTGCAAAGGCCCTCCGGCATTCAACCGTCTTCCAACGGCCTGTAACCCTGAACTTCGGCTTCCGAAAGCGAACAGTTCGGCCATGGCTTTTTCATGACAAAAACGGATGATGTCATGAAGAGTGCGGCAATCTTCCGGAGTGAATGTCACGGCTTCCGGGTCCGTAAGATTCAGGGGAGTAACATGACGGAGCAGGTCTTGCAAAAGTCGGTTGAGGGGTGTCTCGTTTGCCGATGGGATGCTTAGCGCTCGACCGTCCGCGAGAATTGCTTCCAGTTTTCCAGGAAACACACGACAGGTTTCGGCATCCACCGTAACCAGGGTATTTTCCGGAATGCATTGCATGGCCCCCGGCACACCGAAAATTGCGGGCACTTTGAATTCGCGCGTCATGGTGGCAAAATGCCCGGCCATGCCGCCGACTTCGGAGATCACGGCGGCGGCCAGAGGCAAAGCACGCAACCAATGAATGGCAGGATTGGCCAGGACCAGCACGTCTCCAGCCCGAAAGCGCTGCATATCTCCAGGATGGATCAAATGACGCGCGATTCCGGCGCCGCTGCCCCGACTAACCCGAACCCCTCCCTCCACCAGAGGCGCAACCGTTTGCGTGATCACTTCCGACATTTCCGGTGGACCGCCTGCCCACGAATCGTCGTCATGGAAACCGGAGCCGGGCTGCAACGGGCGGCTCTGCAAAATGACCGGCTGGTCCGCTTCATCCAAAGCCCATTCCACATCCTGCGGAAATCCAAAATGATCCTCCAACCGGCGCGCCAATTCCGCCAGGGTTTTGATGCAGCTTTCGCTCAGGAGCGAGGGCGCACGGGATGTGTGATATTCCTTGTCGGCCGGGACTTCCTCCAGCAGTGGCTCTTGCACCACAGCCCAGTCCGGTTGCCGGATTCGAGCTACCAGGTAGCGGTACGGTGTTTTGCTTCCATCCACCACTCCCTTGCCCAGTCCGGACACGGCTTCGATCACCAGGCGATCCGCATCCGTTTCCATCGGATCACGGCTGTAGATCACGCCACCCACTCGTGCCCGCACCATTTTTAGACAACCCACCGACATTTTGACCGTGTCGTCTCTCAAACCGCGGTGGTTGCGATACGCCATCGCTTCAGGAGAATACTTGCCGGCAAGAACTCTTTTATAAGCAGCTTCCAGGTCGGCTGGAGCCACGTTCAATTCCGTACGATACAAACCGGCAAAGGAATTGCCTGCCGAGTCCTCTTCGAGGGCGCTGCTACGCACGGCCAGGCGGACCTCCGAACCGTGTTTGTTTTCGAATTCCAGGGCTGCCCTGCCCAAAACGGCGCTCAACTCAGGCGGCAGTGGTGTTTCCTGGATCAGGCCCTGCACAACGGAAGCGATTTGCAACCAATCCAGCGGCTCATCACCCTCGGCTTCCTGAAAAATTTGATCGATGCGTGCCTGCAGACGATTGTCGCTCATGACCAGATAGTCGCCCCGTATAGTGATGACAAAACCATCGGGCACTTCAATACCGAGAACGGATTGAATTTCTCCCAGCACGGCCATTTTAGCACCAACCAGTTCGGCATCGTTTTTGCGAAGGGAACAAACAGGCCGAAGCAAAGGAAGGTCCTGTTTCATGTCCGGTTCGGCCAGTAAAGAGCCCAAGGATTTTTGAATTCGCTGAAAGACCGGAGTAAGCTCCCGGTAACGATTATCGCTCATCTCATTTAATTTTTTTATGACTTTTATCACCTGCACGGATAGCGAAGTGAGCCTACCGCGGATGAAAGCCATGTTGGGCGCCCTCTCACTGGACGCTCCCTGCTCCAGGGCAGCCATGAGCGTCAGGGCTTGCGCATTCAGCCGCAACAGGGATTTGAAATGCCAGTAACGGACCTTAAAACGTGTCTGGACGACGCGGGCACCGGCGGTCCGGTCCGGACCTCGCAACCATGTTCTGAGCCATTGAAAAAACTTTATCATGTGCTTCCTCCGGTTTTTGTGCGCTTCCTCCAGTTCAATGATTCATATTGTTTACAAAGCTTATCAATTTTTATGCCGCTTCCATGTCGGATTCTTAACCGGCAGATGCCGGATTTTTACAGACAGGAGGCAGCCAAACGGATTCGGTATGGTATTTTGTAAAATGATGGGGTTTTTTATCTCCCGATTTACCCACACCCAAACCATCCAGTCCTTTTTGAAGTCCCAATCGACTCCATCTCCGGCCCGAATCGGAGAACACAACGTTTCAGATCGAAACATTTTTTATCAAAGATCAAAACCGAACCGTCGGCGATGATCGCATGCCCTAAAAAAGGAGTGAGCAGTGAAAGCAAAAATTTTGGTGGTCGATGACGAAGAGAAAGTCCGCACCTATCTGTCCCGCCTATTGGAAAAGCGAGGTTTTGAAGTACAAACGGCCCCGGACGGCCCAACAGCCCTGGCCCTACTGGCGGAAGCCGATGTGGATGTGGTGTTGTTGGATGTGTTGATGCCGGGTCCGGACGGACTGACGGTGTTAAAAGAGATCAAGCAATCAAAACCCCATATCGAAGTGATCATGCTCACAGGCAACGCATCGGTGGAAAACGGAGTGCAAGGGATTCACCAGGGTGCCTTCGACTACCAGCTTAAACCTGTGAATCTCGACAGCCTGTATCTCTCCCTGCAGGAAGCTCTTGAACAGAAAAGATTCAAGGAAAAAGGCCTGTCGGCTTTGTATTTGGCGGAAATGGGAGGTCCTCGCACTGTCCAGTGAAACGGCCAGCGACATCGGTCCAAAAAATGACCATGCAACGACAATCGGACAAATCCAATGGGAGTTTGATCCCTTAGCTCAAAGAACATGAGACTGTTTCAAAAAGAAAAGATTCCCGTTCTATTTGTTGCAATTTGAAACACTTTTAAAGCCGGCAGCAGGTCATTTTAAACCAAATAAATGAAATGATTGATAAATATAAAAAGGAACGGTTTTTGACTAAAATCAAATGACCGGCACCCAAAGGCATGTGACATGGACCGGATGGACATCTGAAACCCCAAAAGGCACGGCATGATGTTGTGGAGCTTTATGAAAAGGACAATGCGGAGAGGGGGGGCTGGGGATGTGGTGACTGGATTCGTGATTCCCATCAAGGAATGCTCGTTACAGGAACTGGCAGCAGTTCGATTTGCCGTTGAATTCGGACAGCGCAACGGCGGACACTTCTTTTTCCTCTTCGTGGATGACCCAATGGATCCCCGAACCGAACCAAACCACCCGGCCATTCGGGATGCCATCAAGGTGATGATTGCCCAGGCCGTGGTCAGCAAGGGACTGCAGGCGGATATCCAGTATAGAAGTGGTGATTTCATTCAGGAGGTCCAGCAATTCATAACCGATCACCATCTGGCTGAAATCATCATGGCTTTGCCGGAGGAGGGGCACCCGCGCTTTGAGGCGGTCAACAAGGATATCCTGCTGTTGGTACAAATGACCCATTGCCGCATTCTGACCGTTAAATCCAAACCCAAAGGAGTTTGAATCAACATGGATCAAGTCGTACTGAATCGAGAAATCATCATGGTTCTGGCAATGATCGGACTGGCCGTCTTCCTGTTCGTCGTGGAATGGATTCGCGTGGACATGGTGGCCATTCTGATGACCATCTTGCTGCCCATCCTAAACCTGGTAACCCCCAGGGAGGCCTTTTCGGGTTTCAGCAGTAATGCGGTGATTTCCATCATCGCGGTCATCATTATCGGCGCCGGACTCGACAAAACCGGCCTGATCAACCGCCTCGTACAACCGGTGGTCAAACTGGCGGGCAAAAGCGCTTCCCGATTGGTCATTGCCATGGGGGGAACCGTGGCTTTCATTTCCAGCTTCATGCAAAACATCGGGGCAGCCGCCCTGTTTTTACCGGCCATCCGCCGTGTCAGTAAAACCATGAACCTGCCTCTTTCGCAGATGTTGATGCCCATCGGCTTCTGCGCCATTCTGGGGGGCACCATAACCCTGGTAGGTTCCAGTCCTCTGATCCTTTTGAACGACCTCTTGATTCCATTCAACCTGGAGCCGTTCGGCCTTTTCGATGTCACCCCCATCGGGGTAGCCCTGGTGGCGGGCGGCATCACTTCCTTCATATTTCTGGGACGGTTTGTCCTGCCTCAGGGAAAGGCAGAGGACGGCGAAGATCAGGGTCGGCAGCTTGGCGCGGAATTCGCCTACGAAGACTTGGGGGAAACCTTCGAGTTATACGCGCCCTCGGATTTCAATGTTTTCCGGGACCCACTGACGGTCAAACACCTGCGAGACGGCCACCAGATCAATGTTGTGGGCTTTGCCGGGCGGGATCAACTAAAAATGACCACCCTACCCCCTGACTTCGAAATTCGTGGTGACAGTCACCTGGCGGTATTCGGTCAAAAAGAAAAGGTCATGCGCATGGCAAATGAGCACGGCTTCGAAGTCAAGGAGGGATTGAAAATATTCAAGGACAACATTTCAAAGGATAATTTTGGAATTTTGGAGGCTGTTGTGGCTCCTCGTTCTGAATTGATCGGTAAAACGCTGAGAGAAGTTCATTTCTGGGAACAATTTCAAGTCAACCCCCTGGCCCTCTACCGCTCCGACGAGGTGTTTTACAGCGGATTGTCGAGCATGCGCCTGCGCTCGGGAGATTCCATCGTGCTTGGAGGAACTTGGGAACGATTCAAAATTCTAGAGGAAAAACACAATTTCATCTTCACCACGCCCCTCGGAGAGGTACTGAACACCCAGAAAGCCTGGCTGGCCGGCTTGTGGCTGCTGGTATCCCTGGTGATGATCATGGGATTTCATATTCAATTGTCGATCAGTCTCATGACCGGGGCCTTCGGCATGATCTTGTGCCGAGTCCTGAGTATTGACGAAGCTTACCAGTCCGTGGACTGGCGGACGGTTTTCCTGCTTGCCGGGCTGATTCCCCTCGGGATCGCCACGGAAAAATCCGGGGCCGCAGCCTGGATTGCCCATACGGTCCTGGGAGTGATCGGCAACGTACCACCGGTGGGATTACTGACGGCCATTGCCATCCTATCCACCTTTTTCACCTTGGTGATCTCCAATGTGGGTGCCACCGTTCTAATGGTTCCCCTGGTGGTGAACATGGCCATTGTGGCGGGAACCGATCCCCGAATGGCAGCCCTGGTGGTGGGACTGGCCACATCCAACTCATTCATTCTGCCGACCCACCAGGTAAACGCCCTTTACATGGGACCCGGCCGCTATCGCAGCACCGATTTCATGAAGGCCGGAGGGCTGATGACTGTTATTTTCATTGTAATTCTTATGGCCATGCTGGTGTTGTTTTACGGGATATAAACCGGGTCGTATCAACCTGGATCGGCTCCGGCAAAACCTGATCACAGGCAGCAGGCGGGCCTGGTTTGAGTCGCTTTCAATCTATTCACGAAAGAGGTAGGGGATATGTCCATCGTTGCAATTGGCTCAAAATATGTACAGGAAAGCACCAAGGTTGCCGAATATGTCGCTCTCAAACTTGGTTATCGCCTGGTCACCATGGCCGAGCTGGTCCGGGCTACAGCACAAAGCTTCAATATTCCGGAAAAGGAGCTGGCCACCGTAACCACCGACCTGACCTTGCATTGGTGGTTTTTCGGCAGGCGGAAAATGCACAAGGTCGCGCTGCTGGAATTCAAACTCTGTGAATGGATGGCCGAGGATCAAATGGTCTTTTGCGGCTACCTGGGTTACCCACTTTTTCGAGAAGTATCTCATGCCCTGAAGGTTTTGGTACTGGCCCATCCGGAACCTTCCATACCTGGGGGCGAAGGCAACCGTTCGGTAACGGAATTGCAATCAAACGCCATCATACCGAAATGGCATGAAATTGTTTACCATGTACCCATGGAAGATCCTAACATTTACGACCTGACTCTCAACCTCTGGCACATGGATGTGTCCGAAGCGGGTGACGTCATTATCAATACTTTGCAAAAACCCCGCTTTACTCCCATGACCTATTCGGTGAACTGCCTCGCCAACATGGCTCTGGCCTGCCGGGTCAAAACAGTCTTGGCTGAAGAGATTCCGGATGTGGAAGTCAAAACCCACTCAGGTTCGGTATATATATATTCCAAGAGGTTCAAGAAGTCGGGTCGCAAGAAAGCCATGGCTGTTAAAGAAGCTGTGATGCGGATGGACGGCGTGCAATATGTCGAAGTGTATCGTGATCGGTCCATCTTTGATGATATGTGAACTCACGTTTTGCCTGAAATGGAGTGAATGATGAAACAGCCTGAAATATTGCTGGTGGATGACGAACCTATTGTGGGACAGCGCCTGAGGAGCTCGCTGGAAAAGCTGGGCTGCGCGGTGGAGGTCCTGGAAAATCCGGTTCCGGTTCTTACACGCATCAAAGAAAAAACTTTCGATATCATCATCACGGATGTCATGATGCCCGAGGTCAACGGCTTGCAAATCCTGGAAGCGGCACTGGCCGCCAATCCGAAGACCCGCGTGATCGTCATCACCGGATTCGCCACCATTGACATGGCTCGGGACATCATGGAAAAAGGGGCATACGATATGATCGCCAAACCTTTTCAGCCAGCCGACCTGCGACGCCTGGTGGTCCGAGCATCCCAGGAGATGGGGTTCAACGGGATAACCGCGAAATAGCTGAGGTTCTCTCCGAGCACCCACCTGTTCCAAATATGTTCTCACGCAGAGACATGCAGAGGGAAGGTAGGAACAATACAAAGAATTTCTTGACTTTTTCCTCCGCGTTCTCTGCGTGATGAAAAAACATCAATGGATAATCCGACAAAAGGATTCAGCCATCGTGTTGCTCGCTCCCAAAATCCAACCGGCAGACCCGTCTTTTCACGACGAAAAAGACCTCCTGGAACGTCCGACTTTCAATTTTCGCCTGCAGATCATACTGAGCTTTTTCACTTTTTTCATTCTTCTGGTCCTGGTCACTCTGGCAGCCATGATAGCCATAAACCGTATTGAAAAGCGGATTTCTACGGTACAAATTCTGGAAAGCTTTTTATTCAATGTCGAACAGGCCCGACGCTGGGAAAAGAATTTTTTCCTGTACGGCACCAACCTCAAAGACGCCCTCAGCAGCACGGAGGAAGCCAGGCGGCTGCTGGTCTACGATATCGCTCAGGCCGTAATCGTTCCGCGAGCCTGGAAAAAAGAAGAAATCGTACACCACCTGGACCTCTACCATGCTGAACTCAAGCGTTTATCCGAATTGGTGGATACCGAAGAGGATACCGTTCAGACTCGCACCGATATTGAAAATGATCTACGGCGCTTCGGCAGCCGAATGGTGGAAGAAGCCGCCGCCATGGCGGCCAGGGAATATGAACAGGTCGCACGCTGGCTCCGTCTGCTTCAAAAGGTACCGCTTTATTTTTTGCTGTTTCTCTTCTTCTTGATGCTCTATATGGCCCGCTTTCTTTCCTTACGATTCATGCGGCCCCTCAAAAACCTGATTTATCAAACTCGAAGGATCGCCAAGGGAGACTTCACACCGGTCAAACCTTGCCGCAGGTTCAGGGATGAGTTCACCACGGTGGAAGTCGCCATCAATCGCATGCTAAAAGAACTGGAAAGTCATCAGAATTCCCTAATTGAATCCCACAAGCTGCGAGCCATTGGAATCCTGACGGCCGGAGTAGCCCACGAACTCAACAACCCTTTGAACAACATCATGCTGACCGCCCACGCGCTGCGCGAGGAATATTCGGATTTGAATCCGGAAGAACACCTGGAAATGATACGGGATATTATCGCTGAAACCGAGAGATCCCGAGATATCGTACACAACCTGCTGGATTTCACCAGAGAAAACAAATCCATCATGGGGCCTCTTCACCTGGGCCGACTGGTTGAAGAAACCACCAAACTGGCATTGAACCAGGCTCGGGTGCGCGGCATTCCCATCCATGTGAAAATCGAGCCGGATTTACCCGACATCCTGGGCAACCGCCAAAAATTGAAACAGGTTTTTTTGAATCTGCTGCTCAACGCTCTGGACGCTGTCGGCGAAAACGGCCGTATCCAGGTTCGTGTGCAATCGGATGCATCCAACTGGCAAAAACCAGGCAGTCTGACCGTCGAGGTGGAAGATAACGGCTGCGGAATCCCTCCGGATGTGCTGCCCTATATTTTCGACCCTTTTTTCACCACCAAACCGGTGGGTAGAGGAACCGGTCTGGGCCTGTCGGTTTCCCACGGTATCATCAACCAACATGGGGGTTCCATCAAAGTGAGTTGCATCCCCAACCAATCCACCATATTCACGGTGACTCTGCTCTGCTATCCGTTTTGCGCCGGACGGGATGAACCGGCCCATGTATGGGATGAAGCACATCCCTTCATTTGATAAAGTCATGAGAGGCTCAATTGGGCCTTTCACTTTTTTGATTGACAGAGGCACTGAATCCCGCTATCCGATTCGGCAGTATCAGCTGGCAGGAACCTATTAGACTAGATGTATTGGAAGTTTTTTGCGGGAAAATCAGATAAACCAAACTTTTTCGATTGCCGTGGTCGATGATGAACCGGTAGCGGTTAAGCAGATCGGCCGCATTTTAAAGCGCGAAGGCTATGGGGTTGAGTTGTTTGAAAATCCTACCCAGGTTCTCCAGAGAATGCCGGTCACCCCTTTCCATATCATTCTGGCCGATTTACGCATGCCCCATCTGGACGGCCTGCAACTCCTCGAACAGGTCAAATCCCGCTTTCCGGAAACCGAGGTCATCCTTTTCACCGGTTATGCCACCATCGATGACGCCGTGAGAGCCATCAAACAGGGAGCATTCGATTACATTGAAAAACCACTGACCCCGGAAAAAATCCTGGCGGTGGTCCGAAGGGCTGCGAGCAAACTGTCGCTACTCACTGAAAATCGCAAGCTCAAGGAAGAGCTGCTCAAGAAGGATCACACCCGGGAGATACTGGGAATTAGCGGATCGATCCGGGAGATGATCAAGGTGATCAACAAGGTGGCGGCCATCGACTGCAACGTGCTGATCTGCGGTGAAAGCGGCACGGGCAAGGAACTGGTAGCCAGGGCCATTCACAACGGCAGCCTGCGTAAAAACCAACCCTTTGTGGGGTTCAATTGCGGCGGCTTCGCGGAAGATTTGATCACCAACGAATTGTTCGGGCACGAAAAAGGAGCATTTACAGGGGCCAATACCATCAAACAAGGATTGTTCGAAGCGGCCCAGGGCGGAACGGTCTTCCTGGACGAAATCGGAGAGATGGCCCTTTCCATGCAAGTCAAACTGCTACGAGTCATCCAGGAACGAAAAGTGCTCCGGGTGGGCGGTTCCAAACCCATTGCCCTGGATATGCGCCTGATTTCCGCCACCAATAAAGACCTCGAACACGAAGTCCGTTTGGGACGTTTTCGCGAAGATTTGTTTTTCCGCCTCAAGGTAGTAGTCATACGCACCCCACCCTTGAGGGATCGCAAGGAAGATATCCTCCTCCTGGCCAACCATTTTCTCAATATTTATAATCAGCGCTACAACAAGCAGATCATGGGTTTTTCCAAGCAGGCCATGGACATTCTGACTCGCTATGCCTTTCCCGGCAACGTCCGTGAGCTGGAGCACATGGTATGCAGTGCCGTAGCCCTGGGAGAAAAAAAGATGATCGGCCCCGACGATCTACCGGAAGATCTGAAACTGTTGGAAGTCCGGACTGTTTCACGCAATGACCTGAACAGCCTGGCGGAACAGGAGAAGGCCCACATCATACGAGTGCTCGAAGCCACCAATTACAGCAAAACCAGGGCAGCCGAAATTCTCGACATTCCCCGTACCAGCTTATGGCGTAAGATCAAAAAATTGGGCATAGAAGGACTGAGGCTGCGCTAGCACGGCACAAACAAAGGAAACGGCCGGCCATGACCTGAAACCGGCCGCATCATTGTAGCCCGAACGAGCTTCCGACCCCATCGACACTCCCGGCGCGGCTTTCCTCGCCGGGTATCTTAGAAACCGATCGAAATCCTAAATTTCGCTCAAGATCTCGATTTTGGCTCTACTGCGTTGCTGAGCCAGCCAGGCATTCCACAGGGCAACCTGTTTCTGAGCGAGAAGGCGTTCGGCTATGAACTCCCGCCTTTCTCCATCATCCGCATCGGGGGCCTTCCTTGCCAGAAGCTCGGCAGCCGCATACTGCCCCGAGAGGGAAAGAGGCTCGGCAGGAAACGGGTGATCGAGTTCCAGTTCGAAAAGGGCATCGAGGGCAGGACCCCGCAACAAGGTCAACTCGGCAGGGGGTTCGACACGCGAGAACCAACCGCTCTTTTTCATTTCAAGGCCGTGCTCTTGGGCTGCCTTTTCCAGGCTTCCCGCACCTCGAGCGGCATCAAGAAGGGAAGCGGCTCGCTTCCTGGCCAGCTCGGCGGCTTCCTTGCGCTTCAAATCCACGGAAGCCCGGTCTTTCACGGCTTCAAAGGGGGGAATTCCCGGCGGCTGAACGGCTTCCACCGAAGCCACCAGAAAACCATCGGGAACCTCCATCACCGGGGTCACATCTCTTTCCTCGATGGAAAAGAGTTCTCGCAACACTTCGGGAGGCGCTCCGTCCAACCCCGGCAGGGGTTCTCCAGCAGCAATCCAAACCCCTCCTTCCGTGAGAGACAACTTGAGATTTTCCGCAGCCTTGGCCATATCCTGCAGACCAAAGGCCCGGTCACTGAATTCCAGGGCGCTCCTATAAGCCATATCCTGAAGTCTGTCCTGCCTTTCCAGGGCTTCCGGCGCGTCCCCTGTTTCCCCATCCTCCACCGGGGAAAGCCGATCCTCAAAATCCGAATACTTGAACAACATGTAAGAAACCCGCCGTTTTTCAGGCTCCATGTAGAAGGCCTCATTCGCTTTGAAATAGGCCTCAACGGCTTCTTCTTCCACCACCACTTCATCCTCGAAAGTTTTGGGCTCGAAAGCCACGTATCCCATCTCGACAGGAGAATAATAAAACCGCAGCGCGGCATCGATCTCATCATCCGTCACCACGGCTCGACGCTTGATGAAATCCTCGACCTTCATCAACGAAATATCCTGCCCCAACTGTTGCTCGAAAACCTCCGGTGTCATTCGGTTTTGCTGCAACAGCAATCGGTATTGCTGCTCATTGAATTTTCCGTCAACCTGAAAAACGGAATATTGAAGAATTTGAGATCGAATTTCCTGTACGGTAGCGGTTATGCTCAGTTCGTGGGCGGCCTTCAGCAGCAGGTAGCGCTCGATGAGCATGTCCAGGGCCTGGCGGCGGAGGTTGAACTGTCGAATCATTTCCGCTGAAAAAGCTCCCCCCAGGCGACTGCGATACATCTCCACCAACTGATCATAGGCCCGGTTGTATTCCATGAAAGTGATGTAATGATCATCGACTTTGGCAATACGGTCCCTGCCCTGTTCGTGATAGCTATACCCACCCCAAAAAACGAAAACGACCGCAATGAGAAGGAGTATGATCTTAATGATCCAAGATTTGGCGTGTTTGCGAAGAAGGCTGAGCATCTGTCTTGAATTTCCTCCTTGAAAGCTTGGGTTGTCGGGTATTGCCAAAACCCATGTTCCTGTTGAATTTGAAAATCATCATGAACCGCTCTACCGAGCGGCTCCCCCACTGTCATCCTCCCGGCATTCCACTTCCCACCTCATTTGGGCTCCGTGTGGCGGCGCCCCATGAAAATGTAAAAAAGAGCACCGAAGCAGGGCAAGGTAGAAACGGCCAGAAACCAGAGCATCTTGGTTCTGGGCGTGGCAAAGCGCCGTTTGGGAATATCCATGATGGCCCAGAAAGTGGGAATCAAGGGTATGGCAAGAAGAACGAGTAAAATGATTATTTGGAGTACCATAAATCGTATCTCACTGGTCGTACGTTCTGAGGTTTTGCAGCGAATCCAATCGTCCTTGAATTTGATCCTGGTGGTCATTCAAATATTCCAGGACCAGGTCGAATTCATTCTCCCACAGCTGAAACATTTCCGATTTCAGCGATGCTATAAACTTTTGGGTACGCCGCTGCAACATTTTCTTGTATTTCACGTAAAATCGAAATCCCACGAACATCTGCAAAAGAAGAAAACTGCCCAGGGCGGCAAGGCCGAAAGGACTGAAGGTTCGATCCAAAATGGTCAAAAAAATATTGGTCAGATCCTGTCGGTTGGGATTTTCCACAAAAGCGGTCCACCCTTCCACCCCTCCCAGAGCCAGCAGAAAAAAGGCCCAGAGACTGGTATAAGCCAGAAACTGAAAAAATCGAAAAATTCTGGAAGATCTGCTTCGGAATTGAGATGCTTTTTCTTCCAGAAAAATCCTCATCCTGTCCGTCACCCGTCGCCACCGCTCGTTGGCATCCACGGAACTCAAAGATTCACTGAAAGGAATGGTGCGGAAGCTACTTTGTAGAATCCGCCTTTTGAATCGAGTATCGATGCGTTCGAGCTGATGCTGAATGGAAAGCAAGGTGCCGGGGTCCGAGGTGATCTGAGCCAGAGAACTGTTGGGCTCCGGGGTGGATCGCCAATGCCGTCCTTCCCTCATGATGGAAGCCAGCAAATACCCGGGGCCCATGAGAGAAGCCGTGTCGGCGAGAAGGCGTGAAGCCTCCATCCGGAACTCCCCTTCGAGCCACACGTCCATTGCTTTTCGGCCGCTTTCCGTCCACATGGGCCGCTCCCCTTCCAGCTCCGTACGCAACTCGACGAGCAGGTCCAGGTAATCTTTCAGAAGCACCGTTTCCTTTTTCAAGGCCGAAGCCAACCGTGAAATTTCCAAATCCAGGTTGGCCGACTTGATGGCCAGAATTTCTTTCAGGTCCCGCTGTTTGAAGATTTGGGTGCGAAAAAGGAAAAACTGGTTCCATGGGGAGTGGCTTTCCTGTTCCAGTGCTTCGAGGGCCGAAATGGAAAAAACCAGGGGATTATTGAGCCCTTTGCTCCTCAGGTGCTGCTGGAAAACTTGCAAGACTCGGCCCAGGCTCTCATGCCCCCCTTTTTCCATATGATCTTCATTGTCGGAAAAGAAAAGGTCCACCTTGTTGAGTAGAAAATAAAAATTCTGTTCGGACTTGGGCACTTCCTCCAAAAAAGTGTAAAAACGACCATCGGCATATTTTTCCGGAGAAACGACCCATATGAGAACATCCAGGTGATCGAGGAATTGAATCACCTGGTGACGGTTGGCATCCCTGACGCTGTCATAATCGGGCAAATCACAAAGCAGGATGCTTTTGATGGAATCGGCATCGTGTGCAAATTCCCGGAACTCGATGCCGGACTGCAAAACTCGCTCGGGAATGGGGGCTTCCCGAAAACGGTAAATGAGCACCTTGTCCGTCTGGGGACGTCGATGGCTGGTGGTGGCAATGCGCTCTCCGGCCAGGGCATTGAGCACGGTGGACTTGCCCACACCCGTTCCACCCAGAAGACCCACCGTGAGGCTGCTCATTTCCATGCCTTCGATGCGAGAGAGAATCTTTTCCGCACTCTCTATGAAAGAACGTCGTTTTTCATCGGAAAAGGTGATCCAATCCCGATAAGCGAGCAGGGCCTGAATGTCCCGAAGCTCATTTCGATAATTTTCAAGGGGATTTTGCATCATGCATCCAGGTGAGCAAGGGCGGTTTCCATCTGCATCAATGTCTGATCATCCACCAGCAAGGATCGCACACACTCCTCGTAGCGCATACGCTGGTGCCTCATGACGGACACGAGCCCATCCTGGTAGCGCTGCCTGAGTTCACGAGCCACTACTTTCAATTCCCGGTGAGCGAACACTTCCACTGCTCCCTTGGTGATAAAAGGGGCCAGAGCCGAACTGAACACGGCTTCCAAAACGGTAATTCCTCCCATGACCAGGGTTTCGAGGCTGATGATGAGAGCCCCCCAGAGAATGGACATGGAATGAATCCCCAGTTGTTTGCTCTTGGGGATACCCTCCGCCATCCTCCGAAAAGTATCTTCGAGCCAGACCACCAGATGGTCTTGTTCTTTATGAACCAGGTCGCGTATCTCATCCTGGGTGAGGACCAGTTCCTGTCTCCGTATGTTTTTAAACAGGGGTGCCGCAGGGTCTTGGGGAGAGAGCTTTTCCAACACCTCGCGATTGAAAGACTCCATGGCCACTTCCAAAGGCGTTATATTGATCTGCCGACGTATCCTTTCCAGGGCCTCCTCGTGAGACTCCTCATGTCTTTTTCCCACCAACCCCAGGAAGTTCAGAGGCATTCGGACCAGATCCACAAAGAAGAGCCTGGGTTTTCTCAATACATCGTAGCGGTCAAAATGTTTGCGTATTTGTCGGTGTATATACTGCCGACTTTCATCGCTCACGCTGTTTCTCTGATACTGAGCCAGCCTCAGACAGGCTCTCTCAAAGAGAATGTCGAGGCTTTGAGTCCATTTTTTCGCCGCTTTCTTTTCCTCCTGCAAACATTGCAGCAGTTGCCTCATTTCCCCAGCGATATCGGCGGAATCCCTTTTACGGGCCTCTCGGATGACCTTTTGCAGATTGCGCTGTGTGAACATCTGCATAAGTTGCTTGTAAAAAGATGCAAACTCGGATGTCTCCATCAAGGAACGTCCCGGATCCCTCGCAAGATAGGGCAGCACAAAGGTCTGGTCCTTCTTCCAGGGAATGCCTTCATGGTGCAGGGCATCCAGCACTTCACCCGTGTTAAAATCATGTTGAGCCTTGTTCAAGACGAAAAAATATTTCTTCCCCTCCCTGTAAAAACGCTTAAAGAAACGAAAGGGAACTTCGTCGGCATACTTTTCCTGGCTGGTGACAAAAAGAACGACATCGGAGAGGAGCATGAGTTCTTCCACGATCCGGCGATTTCTGATCTCGAGACTGTCCAGATCCGGAGTGTCCACAATGGCCAGATGAGCCAGGGATTCCCGGGTATGCTCGACAAAAACCATGCGCCCTTCACCCCCGAGAGCTCCCGTTCCGGACCGGCTGAGAAGATCTTCTTTGGAGATGCGCTCCACAACCACGTCCTCCAGAGGAAGGTCCCTTTCCAGATCGGCGCTCCCATGAGCAAACACAATGGGACCACTGGTCTTGGGTCTCTCAATTCCCGCCTGGCTCAGCATATCGCCGCAAAGGGAGTTGAAAATCGTCGATTTTCCGGTTCCGGTTCCCCCTATGAGGGTGATCCATAGTAATTGCCGGTTTTTTTTGTATCGAAATGCCCCAAGCCTGCGAGGAATGGAATGTCCAAGGCGAAAGACATCCTCCGCACATGCGGACAGGCCGGGGCATTGCACCTTATCCCAAATTGTATCCATATTTTCTTTCCATTGCCCCATGGTCTTATCCTCAATATTGGAATCAGTAGATCGCTTCCCGGAACTCATCGCTATCAACTGCAAAGCTGACCGGCAATGTGATGAACAGCGGCTGATAGACGTAAAGCAACAAATCACCCATGGTCGTCCTCAAAAGCCACTTGCCCAGCAAAAACCCAGGATACTTTTTATGCTGCTCGATTTCATCCAGAGGCAGCAGATGCTTTTGGACACGAAACCACTTCTTGAAGAAAAAATAGACGGCACGCTGGGTGATCACCACCTGAACAGCGCTGAACCTGGGAATACCGTGTACCCGTACTGCATGAGCCCGACCGGCCCAAATGATTTTTTCATCCCTATCCTTGATTTCATCGAAAATTTGGTCGAGGCCATAAGGCAGATGGCGCGAGGAGGTCCAGGCCATTTCCCTTATAAACAGGCACCGAACACGAAACCATATGGCGGCAAAAAGCATTCTTACCGTTCGGAAAATGAGCGGCATACAGCACAGAATGCCCGCAAGGCAGAAAAGGGTGATGAAAAAAGCCATGACGGGATGCGTCATGGTGAGGTACGCAAAGACGACGGTTCCCACATCTTCCAGCAGACTGACCAGAATGTTGGAAAAGGGTTCCGGACTTGTGTTGATGATCAGACGTGTGCCGGATTTAGCCAGGTGAGCCACGGAGGCCACACTCGCCCCCAGCATGAACACGATCACTTCCATGCCAGCAGAAGCTTCTCCTACCTGGATCAAGGCCATCATGGCTCCACCGAGAGGACGGATGAAAGTGTGCAGCGTATCCCAAAGCGTGTCCAGGCCGGGAATTTTGTCCATGAAAAATTCGAATCCGTAAAGGACAACAGCAACCAGAATCACCAGTTCATTGCCCAACACAGCGAGTTCGGGAGGCAACCCGGCAATGAGCCCATACCGGACACAAAGGCCCGTTACGGCCACCGTGGCATACAGGTTGATCCCCGATATGAATGACAGCCCCAGTATTGATCCCAGTTGCGCAATAATTTCCATTAAGTATCCTCTTGGTGATGATCTCCGCCATCTTAGAGAATTTCACCACGATTTACAAGGGAAGCGGGAAAACCTTTTCAAAACTGAGACTGCACAGTCAGAAAGTCATGAGTTTAACGCTCATTACACAACACGCTCCTGACTTTGGCCAGCAACTCACCGGGATGGTACGGCTTGCCGACAAACCCCGCCGCACCATTTAGGATAAGCCTCCTGCCCTCTCCATCAAACGAATACCCGCTGGCAATGAGCACCTTCACCTGGGGATCGAGGTTCAGCAGTTCCTGCAAACATTGCGATCCTCCCATACCCGGCATTCCCAGGTCCATCACGACAATGTCGATATGGGTCTCCCCGACATAAACGGACAGGGCTTCTTCCCCACTGGATGCGCAAAGTACCGTGTAGCCGTAAGACTGCAGCATATGAGCCGTCAACTCTCGAATATCCGCCTCGTCATCCACCACCAGGATGGTTTCATTGCCTTCCAGGGACAGTTTCTCCACGGAAGCCGTGGATTCCTCGATAATCTCGGCCTGCCGCATGGCCGGCAGGTAAATACGAAACGAGGTGCCCTGCCCCGGCTCACTGTAACAGAGAATGAAACCTCCATGGCCCTTGACGATACCGTAAACCGAAGCCAATCCGAGCCCCGTGCCTTTACCCACCTCCTTGGTTGTGTAGAAGGGATCAAAGATATGCTCCAGGGTTTCCCGGTCCATGCCCGAACCCGTATCGGAAACAGTGAGCAAAACATGGCTGCCGGGATTGGCCTCCGCGTTCATACGCACAAAAGCCTCACTCAGAACCGTATTGCGGGTTTCAATGGTCAGCCGGCCGCCCTGGGGCATGGCATCCGCCGCATTGCTCCCGAGATTGAGCAGCACCTGCTCGATCTGGACGGGGTCCGCGCTGATAAGCCACAGATCAGAATCTAAATGAAGTTCGATGGCCACCATTTTGGGAATAGTTCGCTCCAGTATCCTGGCAGCATCTTCCACTTCGTGATTCAGATTCACTCGTTGCCTTTGCACATCGTTTTTGCGGCTGAACAGCAGCAACTGGCGAACCAGATGGGCCGCACGGTCAATGGACCTGGCAACGCTTTTGATGCGCTTCACATCGGGATGATCCTCCGGTTTTTTCATGAGCAACAGTTCCACATTGCCGCTCATAACCTGGAGTAAATTGTTGAAATCGTGCGCCACCCCACCGGCCAGAATCCCCAGGGATTCCATTTTCCGTGCCTGCAGCAGTTGAGCCTGCAATTTCTCCCGAGCATCCTCGGTTTGTTTGCGTTCAGTGATATCTCGAATGCTCTCAATGGCCCCCACCGTCCTACCCGCACTGTCGTACAAAGGCTTGGCAATGCCCCAGAGATAGCGCAGATTCCCCCTTACAGGAACATCTGCTTCAGCAAAAATGGTATCGCCTTCCTTATGGACAAAATGATATTTTTTCTCGATCTCCTCATCGGAGAAAAATACGAGATCGATGAGCAACGGTCGGCGAACTCCATAGAACGGCAAGGCATACTCGTAGTCTCCCTTTCCCACCATATCCTCGGTGCTGATGCCGCTCATTTCCACCATGGCACGATTCCAGGCAATGACTTTGCCTTCAAGATCGATGGCAAAGGTGGCATCGGGCAAAAAATTGAAAATGTCCCACAACCTCTGCTCCGATTCCCGCAGTGCTTGCTCGGCCATTTTGCGCTCGGCGATGTCACGTATGATGCCGACGGCATGCCATCCATCGGAAAAATGCATGGTGGACAGAGACAATTCAATGGGAATCTCCCAACCGTCCTTACGGCAAGCCATGAGTTGAAGAGTACGGCCCGCCGCAGCACCATCCCCTGTTTTTTGGAATCGAGGAAAGGCATCATGGTAGGCATCATGATATCTTTCCGGGGCAAGCAGCTCGTGCATTTGCCTCCCCAACACTTCTTCCCGAACATAACCGAAAATACGCCCGGCGGCCGGATTCCAAAAGGACACCTTGCCGGAAGCATCCATCATGACGATCCCATCCTGTGCGGATTCGGTCAGCGCCCTGATACGCTCCTCGCTTTCCAGCAACGCTTTCTCCGCTCTTTCGCGAACCAGTCGTCGCACCATCAGACTGCCCAAAAGGGCCGTGCCCAGGGGATAAATCAACAGCACGGGCAAAGCGATATCGGAAAACACTTGAAAGGAGATTTCCCGGGGGAGGGTGAGCGTCAGGGCGAGCATTACGACATGAATCATGGCGCCAAAAACAAGAAGCTCTCGCCACGAAATCATACCCAACCGGTGCTTTTTCCAGTGCCGCCAAGCCAGGCCGATAAGCCCGGATGTCAGAATCACGGAAACCCCCATCACTGCTCCGGGACCTCCCTGATAAATACGCAAGGCGGCAGTCATGGCCATGGTCATAACCGTCGGAATGGTACCGAAAAACAAACCCGTGATGCCGATCAGCACTGATCGGGTATCGAAAACGACACCGGGAACGAGTATCCATGATGTGAGCATGAGCACCATGCCGATGATGCCCAGAATGAACCCAACGCAAATTTTCTGGAGAATGAAGAGTTCGCCGGCTTTCCACCGGGAGGCGAAAACATCGAAAAGAAAGGCCGATGCCAGCAGAAGAGCCGCGTTTTGAACCAGGCCGACGAAAGCCATCGAAGATTGTTCCACATGGGCCTCCACACAATGGGGACAGGGGACCTTAATCCGGAAGTACGTGATAGTGGAAAAGGTCCGTGATAATGCCGCTCCTTTTTGATATATCCGAGCTACTTGACATCCTCCCCGGCCTGAAGGCCGAGGATTCCTGGAGTGGCTTATGCGGC
>CAZRWT010000011.1:0-56538 GCA_964603955.1 uncultured Syntrophobacteraceae bacterium | reverse complement strand
GAGGGAAGAAGAGCAGCATCTGAGAGAACAAGAACGGCGTCTGAAAGAAGAAGCCCTGGCCGAATTGGAAGAACTGCGGCGACAACTGGGACGCTCGGAACGCCGGGAGTGATCCCAAACCGCTTCCGACACCACTTCTTTGCCGACGAAAGTGGCACGATGATCGAAAACTGTGGAATACCCGAAAGAAAACCCGTCCATCCTCTTATTTCTGATAAGGACGTTGAATTCCAAGGAGGTTTCTTGTTGCACTCGTTGGGTGCCGTTTCCAGGGTGCTCGATCTCGATGCGCAAACCGCGCACCGCCGCCGGGTCCGGGTGGGAAGGCTGTTTCCCGTGGGGCTGGATTTGGACCTTTTCGTGTTCCAGCCGGATTTCGTGCGCAAGGCCATCGACGATTTCATGGTCAACCTGGTCATGGCCTTCGTGTTCGTGGTGGGGGCCATGTTCGTCTTCACGGGGCTGCGCACGGGAATCGTGGCCGGGCTGGTGATACCCGTGTCCATCCTGACCTGCACGTGATCGAATCCATGTGTTATTGAGCATCTTTAAAAAGGTGCGGAGAATGTGAATGGGTGACTACAAGCAGATTACGATCATGATCGTGGATGACTCTCCGGTCAACCTGAAGCTTTTGGCAGACCTGCTGCGGGGTAGGGGGTACCGGGTGGTGGCTTTTCTGCGAGGCTCCATGGCTCTGGATGCCGCGATTAAAAACCCGCCTGACTTGATCATTCTCGACATAAGAATGCCCGAGATGGACGGTTTCGAAGTGGCACGGCGCCTCAAGGCGGATGCCGCCCTCAAACATGTTCCAGTGCTGTTCATCAGCGCTTTGGCGGAGGTGGACGACAAAGTGCGGGCTTTTTCAGTGGGAGCGGTGGACTACGTGACCAAACCGTTCCAACCTCAGGAGCTTTTTGCTCGTGTGGAAACCCATCTGAATTTGTGCGCGTTATTGCGGGAAAGCGAAGAGCGTAACCGGGTGCTCATCGAAGAACTGCCCGATTTGGTTCTGCGTTTTGACCGTGCCGGTCGTCACCTCGTTGTTTCCCGTAGACTTAAAGAGATATCTCAACGCGAGCCTTCGGAATTCATAGGTAAGACTCACCGTGAACTTGGTTTTTCCCCGAAGCAGGTTGTATTTTGGGAAGAATCCATCAGCCGGGTTTTTGAAACCGGTGAGATCCTGGAAATGGAGATGGTGTTTGGGCAACATGTGAGCCCGCTGTTTTATAACCTGCGACTCGTTCCCGAGCGCAATTTGCGAGGGGAAATCCAGTCGGTACTTGCCATAGGGCGTAATGTCACGGCACAAAAACTGGTCGAGCAGGCCATGGTGCAGGCTAAGGAGAAGGCCGAGGCCGCCAATAGGACCAAGTCCGAATTTCTCGCCAACATAAGTCATGAACTGCGCACTCCTCTCAACGGCATCATCGGCATGATGCAGCTTTTGCAAAGCACGGTTCTTGACGAAGAGCAGCAGCGCTATCTGTCCATTTCGCTCAGGTCTGCCGATCGCCTCACTCAGTTGCTGAGCGACCTTGTGGACATTTCCCGAGTGGAAAGCGGTATGCTTGAAATCGTCAGCAAACCTTTTTCCCTGAGGAAGTTGAGCGATTCCGTGCTGGATCTATTTTCCGTTACCGCCCTGGACAAAGGGGTGACATTGGAATGTGCTATGGATTGGTCCCTTCCATCGATAGTCGTGGGTGATGAAGCCAGGTTACGTCAGATTTTATTCAATCTTTTAGGAAATGCCTTGAAATTTACGGAAAAAGGTAATGTAAACATGGAGATTATCCTTCTTTCCGTTGATTGGAACGGAAAGCTGCGGGTGCTGTTTTCCGTTGTGGACACCGGCATCGGCATTTCCGAAGAAAGGCTGAAAGCGTTGTTCAATCCTTTCGTCCAGGCCGATGGCTCTTATACGCGAAAATACCAGGGGGCGGGTCTCGGTTTGGCCATCGTTCGGCGCCTGGTGGAACTGATGGGGGGCCATGTCAGCATCGAGAGTGCCCCCGATGTGGGCACGACGGTGCATTTTGTTCTGCCTTTTGCTCTACCTCCTGGTTTTGAAACAACGGATGGGACATAATGGGGGAAAACGGAGTGTGTCTGACCTTTGAGGCAGTATACGGGGCAGGATATTGTCTGTGAGGATGTGGGACGTATCGCCCAATTTTTCCTTGACACGTTCCATGGAATTATATATCCACTGCAAGACGGTAGAGGCTGACCATTTTAAAATAGAGCTGGAAAACGGTATGAATCCTATCACCTTCCCCTTCAATGCGTTTGTGTTTTGGTTTGGCTTCTCTTTTTGGAGGCCTGCTCATGGAGGGGTTGATTAGGCGCAAGCCGGGTAGTGAGTGACCTCGACCATGGGTGGGCCATGCAATGCGGACCCATGGTTTTTCGATGTTGGCAGAAGGCCGTGGAATCCCATAAGTCCACGGCCTTTTTTTGTTGGTAATCCTGTTCAGTTCATTTTCCAACCCCATAAAAATGGAAAGAGTGTGAGTATAACATGATTTACAATATCGATCACGAGACCATGCCTCGGGAATCCCTTGAGGTCATTCAACTGAGGCGACTCCAGACCACCCTCGAACGTGTTTATGCAGCAGTTCCCTTTTATCGCAAGAAGTTCCAGGAAGCGGGTATCACGCCTTCGGACATTCGCTCCCTGGAAGATATTCGACGCCTCCCGTTCACCACCAAGCAAGACCTCCGGGACAATTATCCCTACGGTATGTTTGCCGTTCCCATGGATAACGTGGTGCGCATCCATGCGTCTTCCGGCACCACGGGGAAGCCCACGGTGGTGGGGTATACGGCTCGAGACATCGGTACCTGGGCGGAACTCATGGCTCGAGCCCTGGCTGCGGGTGGGGCTTCCCGGGGCGATATTATCCATAATGCCTATGGTTACGGCCTGTTTACCGGGGGGCTTGGAGTGCATTACGGTGCGGAGAAATTGGGGGCGTCGGTCATTCCCATTTCGGGTGGCAATACCAAGCGGCAGATTCTCATCATGAAAGATTTCCGGCCGACCATCCTCACCTGTACTCCGTCTTATGCGCTGCACCTGGGGGAAGTGGCCGAAGAGATGGGGATCGACTTCAATGAGTTGCATTTCAAGTCGGGTGTTTTCGGTGCCGAGCCCTGGTCCGAGGAGATGCGTCAGGAAATCGAGCGAAAGCTTTCTCTTTCCGCCGTGGATATTTACGGCCTTAGCGAGGTGCTCGGACCAGGGGTCGCCGTTGAATGCCTGGAGGCAAAGAATGGGCTTCACATCGCCGAGGATCACTTTCTGGCGGAAATCATCGATCCGGACACGGGTGAATCCCTGTCCGACGGCGAGAGGGGAGAGCTGGTTTTTACTTCCATCACAAAGGAAGCTTTTCCGGTCATCCGCTACCGCACTCGGGACATCAGCGTATTGAACCGGGAGCCATGTATTTGTGGCCGTACGCATGTGCGTATGAGTCGGGTGACGGGACGGTCCGACGATATGCTGATCATTCGAGGCGTCAACGTGTTTCCGTCTCAGATCGAAAGCGTGCTCATGGAAATTGAAGGGGTGGAGCCCCATTATCAGTTGGTGGTGGACCGCCAGGACAATCTGGATCTGCTTACTGTGCGAGTCGAGGTCAACGAGGAGGTGTTTTCCGATGAAGTCCGCGGATTGCAGGTGCTCGAAAAGAAAATTTCCAAGAATATCAAGGAATACCTGGGCATTTCCGCCAAGGTGAAGCTTGTTGAGCCCAAGACCATCGAGAGAAGCGAGGGGAAGGCGAAGCGGGTGATCGATAATCGCGTTTTATAAAGAAAGCGAGAGGAGGGCACACATCATGAAAGTCGAGCAAATATCGGTTTTCCTGGAGAACAAGGCAGGGCGTTTGTCGGAAGTGACTCGAATTCTGGCTGAAGCAGGGGTGAACATTCGTGCTTTGTCCCTGGCGGATACTTCCGATTTCGGGATTCTTCGTCTCATCGTCAACGACAACGAAAAAGCCAGGGAGGCCCTCAAGGCGAACGGCTTTACCGTGGGAAAGACGGATGTGGTGGCGGTGGAAGTGGGGGATCGTCCCGGAGGACTCCACACGATACTGGACATTCTTTACAAGGCCGGCGTCAATGTGGAATACATGTACGCATTTGTGCAGCAAAGCGGCGATCATGCGGTGATCATCTTCCGGTTCGACAACCTGGAGGAAGCCGTGAGGATACTTACTCAAAACGGCATTAAGGTGATCGAGGGTTCGGTTCTGTACAGCATGTGAGGCATACAAAGGAGAGCATCATGAAAAAAAGAAGTTCCGTACTGTTGTCCATCCTTGCGTTAGGTGCCCTTGTTTTGGGAATGAGTCCGGGGGCGGCGGTTCAGGCTGCCGATGTTTACAAGATCGGAGGCATTTTTTCCGTGACGGGGCCGGCGTCCTTTTTGGGAGATCCCGAAAAGAAAAGCCTGGAGATGGCCATCGATGAGATCAATGCCGCAGGCGGTATCGATGGTCGCAAGCTCGAGGCTGTGATCTATGATTCGGAAGGTGATCCCAGTAAGGCGGTCTTGGCCGCCAACCGGCTCATCAGCCGGGATAGGGTTACGGCGATAGTGGGTACGAGCCTCACACCCACCACTCTCGCAGTCATGCCGATCGTGGAGCGCAACAAGATACCCATGATTAGCTGTGCCGCAGGGATCGCCATCACTGAACCGGTACAGCCCTGGGTGTTCAAAACGGCTCAGAGCGACGCTCTGGCCGTGGGAACCATTTACAAGCACATGCAGCAGTCTGGAATCAATAAAATCGGTATCCTCACCGTGGAGAATGCCTTTGGCGAGAGCGGCAAGCATCAGCTCGAAAACAAGGCGGCCGACTATGGCATCGAGATTGTTCAGGCAGCAAGTTTCGGAGGAAGGGATACGGACATGACTGCCCAGCTCACGAGAATCAGGAGTGCGGAGCCTCAAGCCATTGTATGCTGGGGGACCAATCCCGGGCCCGCCGTGGTGGCCCGGAATCTTCGGCAACTGAACATCGATATCCCCCTTTATCAGAGTCATGGGGTGGCGTCTCCCAGGTTTATCGAGCTGGCCGAGGATGCGGCCGACGGCAATTTTCTCCCCACGGGTAAAATCCTTGTGGCCGATCAGCTCGCCGATGAGGATCCCCAGAAGGAAGTATTGAGCCGATACATCGAGGACTTTGAAAAACGCTTTCAACTGACGGTTTCGGGTTTTGGCGGCTATGCTTACGATGCCATGTACCTGCTGGCTGCCGCCATGAAGGGAAGCGACGGGGACAAGGGAAAAATCCGTTCAGCCCTCGAGGGGGTTCAGAATCATGTGGGGGTTACGGGAGTTTTCAACTTCTCTCCTGAAGATCACAACGGTCTGTCCTCGGATGCCTTTGTCATGGTTCGTATCCAGGAGGGCGGCTGGAAGCTCATCGGGGAATGATGTGAAGGGTGAAGGGCGGCAGATCCCCTCGTTCCCAAGCTCCGGCTTGGGAACGAAAGTACTCGGAAGCTCCGGCTTCCTCTCTCACGTGTGGGAAGCAGGAGCTTCCAATGCAAGTGCGTTCCCAAGCCGGAGCTTGGGAACGAGGGGTGAGAGGTGAGGGGTTTGTCGGGGGGGTGTTGGAGGAAGCATCAAAAAGTTGCATATGGAGTTTACTTTTTTTCAAATGAAAGCCGGTTTTTGATATCATGCAGGAAATTTTGCAGTATTTCTTTTCAGGTATCACGACAGGTGCCGTTTATGCGGTGATTGCCGTGGGATTCACCCTTCTGTTCAATGCCACGGGGCTCATCAATTTTGCCCAAGGTGAATTCGTGATGGTGGGAGCCCTGGTTCTTATTTCTTTTTGGAAGGTGCTTGAAATTCCCTTGATCCCGGCTTTCGTGCTCTCCGTGGCCACGGTAGCCCTGATAGGTATCGTCATGGAGAGATTCGCCCTCAGGACGGTGCGCAAGCCTCATCCCATAGTCATGGTCATCATCACCATCGGAGTTTCCATTTTCCTGCGCGGTGTGGGAATGCTCGCCTGGGGTAAGGATGCCCACAGCGTGGCTCCCTTCACCCAACACGCGCCCATCGAGATCCATGGGGCGACCCTTTTGCCTCAAAGCCTCTGGATACTGGGGATTGTTCTCGTTATCGTGGTGGGGCTCCAGTTTTTTTTCAAGAAAACGCTTGCCGGCAAAGCCATGGAAGCCTGTGCCATCAGTAAGAAAGCAGCCTGGATTTTGGGGATTCCCAGTGAAAAAATGGTCCTGGCGGCTTTTGCCATGAGCGCGGCCATGGGGGGCGTTGCTGGGGTGATCATTGCTCCCGTCACCATGAGCAGCTACGACATGGGAACCATGCTGGGACTCAAAGGCTTCTGTGCCGCCATGCTTGGGGGATTGGGCAGTGTCATGGGTGCCGTGCTGGGGGGGCTGCTCCTGGGAGTGATCGAAGCCTTCGGTGTGGGGCTGATCGCGTCGGGCTTGAAGGATGTGCTGGCTTTCCTCATTTTGCTGGTGATCCTTTACGCACGACCGAGTGGAATTTTGGGGGCTCGGAATGTCCAGCGTTTCTAGTGTTTGGAGGCACAAGTCCCTCCTGGTTAAGCTCCTGTTTGTCGCCGTCATCGTCGGTGTTGGGCAATGGGTGTCCAATCCCTATTATTTGCAATTGCTCACCTTCATCGGCATCAACACGTTGCTTGCCCTGGGGCTCAACATGGTGATGGGCTACGCAGGTCAGATATCCCTGGGACATGCGGCTTTTTACGGCCTGGGGGCCTACACATCGGCTCTCCTCACCATCCATCTGGACTGGTCTCCGTGGCTTGCTCTTCCCATCACCCTGGTTTTCACGGCTGTGACGGCTTTTCTGGTGGCACTGCCCATGCTCCGGCTTTCCGGCTATTATCTGGGCATGGGAACTTTGGCCTTCGGTATGATCGGGTTTTCGGTGTTTCTCCAGTGGCGGACCCTTACCGGTGGGGATTCGGGCCTGGTGGGCATTCCTCTGCTCACATTGGGGCCCATAAGCTTCGACTATGGTTCCTCGCCCGTTTATCTGGTGTGGGGCGTGGTGTTTCTGTCCTTTTGGGTATGCGAGCGCATCATCGGTTCGCGCATCGGCCGGGCTCTCCGCGCTCTCCACGACAGTGAACGGGCGGCGGCCGCCATGGGCATCGATACGAGTCGGCTCAAGGTACAAGTGTTTGTTTTTTCCGCTGTTTTGGCGGCCATGGCAGGGTTCCTCTATGCTCACCTGGTCACTTTTATCAGTCCTCATACCTTTGATTTTCTCATGTCGATTAAGATCGTCACCATGGTGGTCATCGGGGGGATGGCAAGCGTGTGGGGTGCTTTGCTGGGTGCTTCGCTGTTGACCTTGCTTCCTGAATGGCTGCACGTTTTTTCCGACTACGAAATGATCATCTATGGACTTATCCTTGTTGTCATCATGATTTTTATGCCTCAAGGTCTTACGAGAGGATTGATTGATTCCTATGCCCATCTCAAGTCCCGAGCCAAAACCTTCCACAAAGGTCATGACCGTTGAGGACATTTCCAAAGCCTTCGGTGGAATACAGGCTTTGCAAGGGGTTTCTTTCCGGATCGAGGCCGGACACATTCATGCGGTCATCGGACCCAATGGTGCGGGAAAGACCACCCTGTTCAATATCATCACTGGGGCCTATGCGCCCGATGCGGGCAGGGTCGTTTACGACGGCCGGGAGATACAGGGCCTCAGGGTTCACGACATTGTGTCCATGGGCATTTCCCGCACGTTCCAGAACGTGGAACTGTTCGGAAGCCTGACGGTGCTGGAAAATGTTCTCGTGGGAGGACATGTGCGTACGCGTTGCGGTTTTTTGGCGGCCATCGGCCGTTTTCCCTGGGTGAAGCGGGAAGAAGAGGTCGCACGGCGCAAGGCCATGGAAATCCTTGAGTTCGTCGGGCTGAAGGACATTGTGCATCACAAGAGCATGGACCTGCCTTTTGGGTGGCAGAGATTTTTGGAAATCGCCCGTGCCCTGGCCGTGGAGCCGAGGCTTATGCTGCTCGATGAGCCGGCTTCCGGGTTGAACGCGGTGGAAACGCAGCAGCTTGCGGACCTCCTGGTGCAGATCAAGGAGCGGGGGGTGACCATCCTTCTGGTGGAGCACGATATGACTCTCACCATGGGCATTTCGGATCGGATTCTGGTGCTGCACCAGGGGCGCCCGTTGGCTGAAGGGACTCCCAGGGAGATTCAGGCCGACGAGAGCGTCATTTCCGCCTATCTTGGCAAGGAGTGAATGGGAAGGAGTCAAGGACATTCATGTTGCGGCTCAGAAACGTCAAGTGCTACTATGGTCGTATCCAGGCTATCGGTGGGGTGAGCCTGTCCGTGCGTCGGGGGGAGATCATCGCCCTCATTGGGGCCAACGGAGCGGGAAAGAGTACTCTTCTCCAGACCATGGCCGGCTTACATTCGGGGTGGGAGGGTGAAATCGAATTGGAGAAAGCGTCCCTTGCGGGCCTCAAGCCGCCGGATATCGTGCAGAAGGGGTTGAGCCTGGTTCCCGAGGGGCGTATGCTTTTCCCCCCCATGAGCGTGCTCGATAACTTGAAGCTCGGGGCTTACCTCCGATACCGCAAAAAAGAAAAAGACGCAGTGGAAAAGGATCTGGAAGAAATCCAGGATCTTTTTCCCGTTTTGCGGGAGAGGTCCCGGCAGGCGGCAGGCACTCTTTCGGGCGGGGAGCAGCAAATGCTCGCCATAGGGCGTGCCCTCATGGCACGCCCCAGAATGCTTCTCCTGGATGAGCCCGCCATGGGACTGGCGCCTTTCATCGTGCAACTCATTTTGGAAACATTGCAGAAACTAAACGATGAAGGAATGACCATCTTGCTGGTGGAACAAAATGCCAGGGCCGCTCTCCAGATCGCCCACCGGGGCTATGTCCTGGAAAACGGGCACATTGTCCTGGACGGGCCCGCCCGGGACCTGCTGGCGGATGAGGAAGTGAAGCGTGCTTACCTGGGCAAGGACTACAGGGAGTTCACCGATGGGAGGATGTGAAAATGTCCGTGTGGAATAGCGCAGAGGAGTGCCTGGACCTGGAGGAGCGGCGTCAGGAGCAGCTGGAAAAGCTGCAAAGTACCCTCAACAGGGTTTTCAGAAATGTGCCCTTTTACAGAAACCTTTTCGAGCAAAGCTCCCTGGAGCCGTCGGACATACGCGAACTGGACGACTTGCGAAAACTGCCCTTCACCGTTCGTTCGCACTTCAGCGAAAATTACCCCTACGGTCTTTTTGCCGTTCCCCTGCGGGATGTCGTGCGCATTCACACGGCCCGGGGGGGCGCTTCCAATCCCACGGTGAGCGGCTACACCAAAAAAGATCTGCTCATTTGGAAGGAAATGGTCGCACGGGCCCTGACGGCTGCCGGGGTATCCTCCACCGACATCGTTCAAATTGAGCTGGAAGCGGCTCTGGCCAACTGGGGGCGTGACTATAAAGACGGAGCCGAAGCCATCGAGGCGGGGGTGATTCCTCTGACGGTTCTTTCCCCTGAAAAACAGCTGATGGTGCTGAAGGATTACCGCACTTCGGTCCTGGTGACCAGCGCGTCGGTTGCCGTCCAGTTTGCCGACTGGATATTTAGAGCCAACATAAATCCCAATACAGTGGCCTTGAGGACTCTCATTCTGGTGGGAGAAATGCCCGCCCCGGAAGTGCGTCGCAAACTCGAAGACCAGCTCCATGTGTCCACCTGGTTCAATTATGGATTGACGGAAGTGCCTGGATCGGTCATCGCCTTCGAATGTGAGGAACACAGGGGGCTGCATATCAATGAAGACCATTTTTTTCCCGAAGTGATCGACCCCGACTCGCAGGAGGTGCTCCCCATGGGGCGTGAGGGTGAACTGGTGTTGACCACGCTCACTACCCGGGCCTTTCCCCTGATACGATTGAGAACGGGAGACCGAGTCCGTCTGCTGGAAGAAAAATGCTCCTGTGGGCGTACCCTGAGAAAAATGGAATGGTTTCCTCCCCAATCTCGGGAAGTGATCATGATTCGCGGAGTCAAGGTATACCATTATCAGATCGCACTTTTGCTGGAAAAGACTCTGGGATTCCTGCCCGATCGGTATCGATTTCTCAAAACACGGGAAGACCTGTACGACTATCTGGATGTCTGGCTGCATGTGGAGCAGCGCTTATTTTCAGATGAGATCAAGGGAATGGAAAAGCTGAAAAATCATGTGGCTCTCGAATTGTCCCAGGAGTTGGGTGTTCCTGTGAGGATAAGGTTCAAAGAGCACATTTCCTTTGCCATGGATTTCCATCCGTCGCATGGATGATGTTTAAGAAAATGATTGAAAAGAGTATGGGTATGAGCTTCAGACCGTCCCGTGACTATGAACGGTCCATCGAGTATTTGTACGGTCTTCAAAAGTATGGGATCAAACTGGGGTTGAAGAGTACTGAAAGGCTGTTGGATGGTATCGGTAATCCTCATATGGGTCTGAGATGTATCCATGTGGGGGGAACCAATGGAAAGGGATCCACATGCGCCATGCTTTCCAGTTTGCTTTCCAGACATGGGTTGCGCGTGGGACTCTACACGTCTCCTCATCTGGTGCGCTTTACCGAGCGCTTTCGCATCGATGATCGGGAAGTATCTCCCCGAAGGATTGTGGCGTTGCTCGATGTGATCCGTTCCCGTATGAACTCTCTGGAATCTCCTACCTACTTTGAAATGGTCACGGCGATGGCCATGCTTTATTTTTCCCAGGAAAAGGTGGATGTGGCTATCATGGAAGTGGGTATGGGCGGGAGGTTGGACGCGACCAATGTGATCATGCCCCTGGTGAGTGTTATTACCAGTGTATCGCGAGATCATGAAGAGTATCTCGGGACGTCCCTTTCGGCCATTGCCAGGGAAAAGGCGGGCATCATCAAGAAAGAAACGCCTCTGGTCACGGCCATGCAGAAAAAAGCGGTGTACAGTGTTTTAAAAGCTTCGTGCTGGAAAATGCAAGCCCCCATGTACCGGTTGGGACGGGATTTCCATGTGAAACCGGGTATGGAAGGCACCTTGAACTACAAGGGTATCCGTCACGAATGGGAAACATTGCCCGTGGGATTGCGTGGAGAGCATCAGCAGGGCAATGCGGCCCTTGCGCTGTGTGTCCTCGAACTGCTGGAAGCCGGAGGGCTGGTAAGGCCGGAATTTGGAGCACTGAAAGAAGGTCTTCAACGAGTGGAATGGCCTGCTCGCCTTGAGGTTGTTCAAGAAAACCCGCTCATGGTTCTGGATGGGGCTCATAATGCCCAGGGGGCGGATGCTCTTCGAACGGCACTTTCAAGGGATTTCAACTATGGAAAACTGCACCTGGTCATGGGCATAATGAACGACAAAGACATTCGGGGTATTTTCAAAAAGCTCTTGCCCATTGCCCATACGGCCGTTTTTACCCGGCCCGCCTATGATCGGTCCGCCGATCCCGAATTCTTGAAAAAGCTTGCCGGATCTTACGGTGTCAAGCATTATGTAATCCCGGATGTGGAAGCTGCCCTGGAGCAGGCACGGCAGCTTGCCGATAAGGATGACTTGATTTGTATTACCGGCTCCCTGTATTTTGTGGGTGAGGTGAAAGCAATGTTGGAGAGAACGGGAATTTTTTAGTTGCCGTGTTGTAGCATTTGAACCGGTGAGATGATGCGCCAATCCAATGGATCGGGTTGAGAATATGCGTCTAAAAAAGTCGTTTTTGGCCTTGTTTGTTGTGGTCTTGCTTTTGTTCGCTTTTTCGTGGAGCGTGGCTTTTGCACAGGGGCGGGGGCTTGTGTCCCTGGATCATAAAACCTTTTCGCAGCCGACTGGAGGGCAATGGACCATTGTTGCTCAACAGCTTTCCCACGATCAGCAAAGAAGCACTTACACGGGGGAGGGGAATGTTCACATTTATTCTGGTGATAGATCGCTTTGGGCCGACTGGGCTCAGGTGAATCTAGAGACCCGGAAGGCGGAGCTTCGAGGCAATGTGAAGCTTCGTTTTGGTGAGGATTGGCTGGAAGGAAATCATGTTTTGTGGGATCTCGATGAAGAAACCGGTACGGTGGACGATGGGTTGCTGTTTGACTCTTCCAACCGTTTTTACGCCAGGGGGCAATCCATCGCGAAAACCGGTCCCAATCAGTACGTCCTCCAGGATGGTTTCATGACTTCCTGCGATCCCGAACAACCCGACTGGAAGTTACAGTATGGGCGCATGAAGGTTAACGTGGATGGGATCGCTCATGTGTGGCACACTTCTTTTTGGGCACGCAGTTTGCCTCTGGCCTATTTCCCTTTCATGGCGTATCCCGTGCATACAAAGCGGCAGTCGGGGTTTTTGATGCCTTGGGGCGGATTTTCCAATTTACTGGGTTTCGACCTCGAGATCCCCTTTTTCTGGGCGATTCGTGAGGATATGGATTTAACCTTCTACGGCCATTACATGGCTGAAAGAGGGTTCATGAGCACCCTGGAATACCGCGTGAACCATGAAAAATGGGGACAGGGCGTGTGGATGGTGAGCTATTTGAGCGATCAGGCGAGTAAGGACCATCTTTCGAAACACGACTACCCTTTCGAAACCCGAGATCGCTACTGGCTGCGCTCACGCCACTCCATGGATCTGTCCGACGATATCAAAGCCAGAATCGATCTTGATTTTGTCAGTGACCGAAACTACCTGAAAGAATTCGAAAGGGGAGGGGTCTCTCTTTCTTTTGCGGATAAAGCCTTTCGGGATGCTTCGGGGCGTGGGATTCTCAATGATAAGAATATGCCGGCGCGGGAATCCAGTCTTTATGTGGACAAACGTTTCGAAAGTTCCCTGCTGGGTCTGGATGTGAGATATTGGGATCAAATGGACACGGATCTCAATGATCTTGCCCTTCAAAGACTTCCCTCCTTATCTTTTCAGACCATTCCTTCACATCTGCTGGAAACTCCCATGTATTACACCTTGAACAGTTCCCTGGCCCACTATCACAGGAGGGAAGGTGAACGGGGATATCGACTCGATGCCTATCCTCGGCTGCATTATCCTTTGCACTGGAAATCTTATTTATCCGTGGAGCCTTCGGTGGGGGGGCGTGTCACGAGTTACCACGTGGATTGGGACAGTGGCGAATCTCGGGATTCCCGGCAGACAAGGTTCCAGGGCGATGTGCGTGTAAACGTGAGCAGTCGTCTCAATCGCGTCTATCCTCTTTCCTGGGGGGATTATACGGCTTTCCAGCACGCCTTTCGGCCCGAGATACGATATGTTTATAGCGGGGAAGGAAGCAACCAGGACAAACTGCCTCAGTTCGACAGGCTGGATCAGAATCAATTCCAGCATAGTCTCAGCTATGGTTTTACCAATTTTTTTACTTCCAAGAGGATGGATATCGATCCTGAAGGAAACCCTGTTCCGTTTATCCATGAGTTTGCGCGCGTGCGCCTTTTTCAAGCGTTCAATATCGAGCCTTTACCCGAGGATATACGGTTTTTCCCCGAGACGGGAAGAGGCTTTACGACGGTGGGCATGAGAACGGATTTGATGCCCCTGAAGTTTTTGACTCTGACTCATGCCTCGTTGCTTTATTCCACCAATCGCGAAGACATCAGCCATGAATTTTACTTGACTTTGAACAGTGGAAAGGGGCATGTAGCGAGTCTCAATTATCATTACAGAGAAGAAAAGCCCGTGGATGAACTTATTTACACCATGAATCTTATGATCACCCCGAGCCTGTACCTGTCGACCTATCATAATTATTCGTTCGAGCAGAAAGAAATGTTTCTACAGGGCTATGGTGTGCAATACCTCGGCGGATGTTGGGGAATCGGCCTCAGGTATGAAAAAGAAAGGGATGATCATCGGATTGCCTTCTCCATCAATCTCCTGGGGCTCGGCCCCATAGGGATAGCGTTCGATCCGGGGGGAGGAGCCAGATTCTCTGGTGGTGGTTACTGAAGGGGTGAACGGCTGGAAAACGATCTTGACAAGCTGGGTGACTTTTTTTATAAGTGCAAGCTTCGAGTTTGAAACAGACTAAATATCGCTGGAGAAGAATCAATGAAAACGGTGAGCGCTAAATTCAATGCAGATCAGAGGAAATGGATTGTCGTGGATGCCGATGCGCAGGTCCTGGGGCGTATGGCCGGCAAGATCGCCATGCGGCTGCGGGGGAAGCACCTTCCCACATTCACTCCTCATGTGGATACGGGCGATTTCGTGGTGGTGGTGAATGCTGAGAAGGTTCTACTGACGGGACGAAAGATGGATCAAAAGGTCTATTATCGTCATACGGGATACATGGGTGGACTCAGGTCGACCACGGCACGCAAGTTGAACCAGGAGTTTCCCGAGCGGCTGATTCAAAAGGCCGTATGGGGCATGCTTCCTAAAAATCGCCTGGGACGTCAGTTGATGAAGAAACTCAAAGTTTACCGGGGTGCCGAACATCCGCATGAAGCGCAGCAGCCCGAGAGAGTGGCTTTGTGATATTCTTTTAAGAGATCGAGGAGACAGGTTAGATGGCTGAGCAACAGTACATCGCTACAGGGAAGCGCAAAAGCGCTGTAGCACGGGTAAGGCTCCAGGCGGGCAGCGGCGTGGTCACGGTCAATAAGAAGCCCGTGGAGGATTACATGGATCGAGAATCCAGCAAGATGGTTGTTTTCCAGCCCCTGGTTTTGACGGGCACTATTGGGAAGCTGGATGTGTATGTGAATGTGATGGGGGGCGGTAAGTCCGGGCAGGCGGGTGCCATCCGTCATGGTATTTCCCGGGCTCTCTTGGAGGTCAATCCCGAGTTTCGCCAGGTGCTCAAGAAAGCCGGACTTTTGACGCGCGATTCGCGTGTGAAGGAAAGAAAGAAATACGGTCTTCGCGGTGCGCGTGCCAGATTCCAGTATTCCAAACGCTGATGTTTGTTGCCTCTTCTCCTTCCAATCTTTGGGGAAAGGGCGATAGCGCTTCAGTCTTGCTGTCGGTGCCTGGGATCAATATGCGGGCAGGCGCAAGAAGTCGATTTTTTCGGGACCGGGATAACGTTGATATTGGTTGAAAGGGGCGTTGCGCTTTGTGCGTGAGCCCCTCATTTGTTGAGCGAGGTGGTCATGCTGCGTGTGGCGATAGCGGGGGCTTCGGGGTATACGGGGTTTGAGCTGGTTCGGCTGTTGAGTGCGCACCCCGAGGTGCGCCTGACCATGATCACATCCCGGGCGCAAAATGGGAACCGGTTGGATGCCGTCTATCCGGCACTGAAGGGCTTCTGCGACTTGGTCTTCGTGAACCCAGAGGCTGATCGGCTGGCGGCGGAAGCCGATTTGGTTTTCACGGCCCTCCCGCATCAGGCCGCCATGGATCTGGTTCCTCACCTTCTCGACGGTGGGGTCAAAGTGGTGGACCTCAGTGCCGACTATCGTTTTCGGGATGCCGATACCTACCAGGTGTGGTACCAGGCACACAAGACGCCTCACCTTTTGTCGGAGGCTGTTTACGGGCTACCTGAGTTGTACCGGGAAAAAATCAAAAGCGCGCGTCTGGTGGGAAATCCCGGTTGCTATCCCACGAGCGTCATTTTGGGTCTTGCACCTCTGCTCGCTCATTCCCTCATCGATCCCCATACGATCATTGCCGATTCCAAATCAGGTGTTAGCGGGGCAGGACGTGGAGTATCCCTGACGGTTCATTTTTGTGAAGTGAACGAAGGTTTCAGGGCTTATGGGCCGGCCCAGCATCGCCATACTCCCGAGATGGA
Source organism: uncultured Syntrophobacteraceae bacterium (assembly GCA_964603955.1). Taxonomy (GTDB): domain Bacteria; phylum Desulfobacterota; class Syntrophobacteria; order Syntrophobacterales; family Syntrophobacteraceae; genus SLCH01. The sequence goes on along the minus strand of CAZRWT010000011.1, from coordinate 40,733 downwards.
ACAGGAACTGTCTCTCCTTGCAGGTGAGTCTCTGTGCATTACGTTCACGCCGCACCTGGTACCTATGACCAGGGGCATTTTGAGCACCATGTACGGTCGGTTGAAAGAAGGGGTTTCCCTTGCCAGGGTGGATGAAGCATTCATGGATTTCTACCGTGATGCTCCTTTCGTGCGCTTGTGTGATTCCAAAACATTGCCCGTGACACTTCATGTGAGGGGGAGTAACTTTTGTGATATAGCATGGCGTCTGGACCCCAGAACAGGCAGAGTTATCGTTATTTCCACCATAGATAACTTGACGCGGGGAGCTTCAGGTCAGGCTGTCTGCAACATGAATCTCATGTCGGGTTTCCCTGAAGACATGGGTCTCAAGTGGGCTCCATGGCAACCCTGAAGTCTTTTCTAGCCAGTGCTCCGGCAAGTTTTTTCCCGATGTTCGGGGGGGGGTTGTTTGCGGCAATGTCGGCGGCTTGCCGATTTTTACGGTTCAGCGATAAGCCATGAACCGTGAGCCTGCCGGCAAACGTAACTTCAAACTCGTTTTGGAATACGACGGCTCCAATTACCATGGATGGCAAAGACAGCGGGGTGTGCTGACCATTCAGGAGGTTTTGGAGTCTCGCCTGGAGGTTATGTTCGGATGTCCCATGAAAGTGCGCGGCTCCGGGCGTACTGATGCCGGGGTGCATGCCAGGGGCCAGGTGGTTAATTTTTACAGTTCGACGACCTTGAGCGTCCAGGCCGTTCAGAAGGGTCTCAATGCTCTCCTCCCCCATGACATGGTTGTTCTGATTGCCGAAGAAGTTTCCCATGCTTTTCATGCCCGTTTTTCCGCTACACGCAAGACCTACGAGTACCTCATTCTCAACAGGGAAATTCGATCCGCGCTGGATAGGCGGTTTGCCTGGCACATTCGTCAACCGCTTTCCCTGACGAGCATGAGTTCGTGTCTACCGATGATTCACGGAGTGCATGATTTTACTGCGTTCATGGCTGCGGGCTCATCGGTCAAGTCAACGATACGCCATCTTTATCGAGCCGATCTACAACAGATTGGGGATAGTCACCTGAAATTTATTTTTGAAGCCAATGGATTTCTGCGGCACATGGTGAGAAACCTGGTGGGTACTCTGGTCGAAGTGGGAAGGGAAAAAAAAACACCGGAAGACTTTCAAAACATTCTCACGGGTGGTGACCGCCGCAGGGCTGGGATGACTGCTCCGGCACATGGACTTTATCTGGTCACGGTCAATTACGGTGACAGTGATTGAGGTGCAAACTGAGAGGGGGGAATCATGAAATTGGCACAGAGGATGTCTCGAATTCAGCCGTCGGCAACACTGGCGATCAATGCCAGGGCCTGTGCATTGAGGCAACAGGGTATTCACGTTATCAATTTCGGCGTGGGCGAGCCCGATTTTGGGACACCCGCTCATATACAGGATGCGGCCGTTAAGGCAATCAGGGATGGCCATACCCGCTACACGCCGGTGGGCGGCATCGTGGAGTTGAAGAGTGCCATCCGTGATATTACCTGGAATGATTATGGGTTAAGTTATAAAAATGAGGAAATTTTGGTCACCTGTGGGGGCAAGCATGCTCTCTACAATTTGTTTCAGGCGCTTCTCGAAGCCGGCGATCAGGTCATCATTCCTTCGCCCTACTGGGTATCCTACCCTGATATGGTGGCTCTGGCAGATGCCGAATCCGTAATGATCCCGTGTTCTCAGGCCCGAGACTTCAAGCTGGACCCGGAAGACCTGGAAAAAGCCGTTACCTCTCGAACACGTCTTTTGATTCTCAATAGCCCTTCCAACCCTACCGGCGCACACTACACGCGCGAAGAACTGGAAAAACTGGCCGAAGTGCTTTTACGACATCCCCGGGTGCTGGTGGTTTCCGATGATATTTACTACCGTATCCTGTTTTGGGGTCAGGAATGGGCTTCTTTGGGAATGGTGAGCGAGGAGCTGCGTCCAAGGATTTTCACCGTCAATGGAGTCAGTAAGACTTATTGCATGACCGGGTGGAGGATCGGATATCTTTTGGGGGATTCCTCGGTTATCAAGGCCGCAACCGATATACAGAGTCAATCCACGAGCAATCCCACGTCCATCGCCCAGCATGCGGCGGTTGCCGCCTTGCGGGGAGACCAGAGTCTGGTACGAAGTATGGTGGATGCTTTTGAAGAAAGGTGTCGTTACGTCATGGGACGATTGAAAGAAATCCCAGGAGCTTCATGTCCCACGCCATCCGGAGCTTTCTATGTGTTTCCCGATCTCAGTGCTTATTATGGACGCTCCGGAAATGGAAAGGTGATCACGGATTCACTTGCGCTGGCTGAATACCTCATGGAGCATGCCCATGTGGCTGTGGTCCCTGGGGGGGCTTTTGGGGAGGATCGCTGTCTGCGCCTGTCCTATGCCCTATCCATGGAAGATTTGAAGGAGGGTTTCGACCGCGTTTATAAAGCACTGACTCGGCTTTCCTGAAGGCTTGAAAAGAAAAAATACACTTCCAAAGTCCACCATGCGTATTGTGCCTGGTGGACTTTTTTTTGATGTGCAGGTTGTCGTCTTATATCGGGATCGAGGATTCTCCATGACAATAGTGGTTGTGTTGAAGTACCACCTGCAATACCACCTGCAATGATGATAGGCGATATGTTCCAGTGTAGGATACGCAGGGTTTTGAGAGTAGCAATCACAAAGAATTGTGGTAATCTCCATGCAATCATTTGCATTTGACTCCTTTTGGCCGGCTGCGGGGTTCAGCCTATGGGACGAGGAGGGCGGGTAGGTTTCATAGCATGCAACCTACCTCATTACCGCCTGCGGATCGGGGGGCTACCATGATCAAGCGTGTTTTGGACGCAAGTATTGCCGTTAAGGTTTTCGGGCTCATCCTTGTTCCGGGTGTTCTTTTCCTGGCAGGGATTTTTCTGTACTTGCTCCCCCTTGTGGAAGACCATTTGTTGCAAAGTCGCAAGGAGGCTCTCAAGCACATTGTTCATTCCGTCCATTCCTTGATAGGAGAATATCACTATCGGGTGCAAAGTGGTGAGCTGTCGGAGCTTGAGGCGCAAGAGCGGGCCCAAAAGCGGATCAAGCACATGCGCTTTGCTCGCAACGACTATATCTGGATCAACGATACCGGTCTGCCTTATCCCAGAATGGTCATGCACCCCGCTATCCCCGAGCTGGAAGGCAAGGTTTTGGATGATCCCTCCTTCAATCGTGCCATGCGAGCTCAGTATGGAGACATGGGATCCGTGGAGGTCTTTGTCCGAGGAAGCAAAAACCTGTTTCAGGCTTTTGTCGAAGTGGCCATGCGGGATGGTGAAGGATATGTGTCCTATGATTGGCCCAAGCCCATATTGGAGGGGGCAACCGAGGAGCTTTATCCGAAGGAGTCGTATGTCCGGCTGTTCGAGCCTTGGGGATGGGTTGTGGGAACTGGACTTTATGTCGATGATATTGCAGCTCAAATGAGGGGTGTTCGTATCTCCGTCCTCTCCGCGAGCCTGCTGGGCATGGGTTTGGTTCTTGCCATGGCCTTGTTTTTTTCCGTTTCCATTTCCAGACCACTGGCTACCCTGGTCGTCTATGCAAACAGAGTTTCCGAGGGAGATCTCGATGCTTCGGTTTCAGGTACTTTCCGTGGTGAAACGAAATATCTCATGCGGGCCATCACCCGGATGGTCTCTGCATTGAAAGCCTCTCTGGCTCAGGCTGAGGGAAATGGTCTGGAAGCGCAAATGCGGGCGGAAGAGGCCGCGGCGGTTTCCGAACGTCTTTCGGTGATCCTGCGCTCTATAGGTGACGGTGTCATAGCGGCGGATACGGAAGGCAAGGTGCTGGTGTTGAATCGAGTTGCCGAGGCACTGACCGGTTGGTCTCGGGAAGAAGCTTTGGGAAAGCCTTTTGCCCAGGTCTTTCAGGCAGTGGATGAGCATTCGGAACCCATTCCGGATATCGTGGAGACCGTTCTGCAAAGCAATACCATTTTCCGCCTGGACGACAAAGTTCGGCTCATCTCCAGGGATGGGACAAAACGGCTCATCGCGGACAGCGCGGCTCCCATCAGGGATAAAAACAGCCAGATCATTGGGGTTGTGCTGGCCTTTCGGGATGAAACCGAAAAACAAAGGCTACGTGAAGAGGCGCTCAAATCCGAAAAGCTGGAATCCCTGGGCATTTTGGCTGGAGGCATTGCTCACGATTTCAACAATGTCCTTACAGCCATCCTGGGCAATATCACTTCGGCACGTCTCAACCTCTCCATGCCGGATAAAGCCGAGAGGAGGCTTGCCGAAGCCGAAACCGCAACCTACAGGGCCAGGCACCTGACGCAACAGTTGCTGACTTTTGCTCGCGGAGGGGCACCCATTCGGGAGCCGGTGGCTCTTGGCAAATTGTCTCAAGAGACAGCCGATTTCGCGCTGAATGGAACCGATGTTCGGTGCCGATACTCCTTTCCAGAGGATCTCTGGCCCGTGATTGTCGACCCCGGTCAGATTGCCCAGGTGATTCACAATCTGGTCATCAATGCCCACCATGCCATGCCCCACGGAGGCGTGATCACCATTACGCTGGCGAACGTCATGAATCCGGAAATTCCCGGAGTTTCGTCGCAATCCGGGCCCTATGTGCATCTTGTCATGGCTGATCAGGGACAGGGCATTGCCCGTGAGCACCTGAGTAAAATTTTTGATCCGTATTTCTCCACCAAGCCGCAAGGTTCGGGGCTGGGATTGACCACCAGCTATTCCATCATCAAAAACCACGGAGGGTATATCGAAGCTTTTTCTTTGCCGGGCCAGGGAGCTTCGTTTCATATTTTTTTGCCGGCATCACCCGGTCTGGAGTTCGAGCAGGAACGACAAAACGAAGAGGCGTCCCTGCCGGACAATGTCAGAGCAAAAATTTTGGTGATGGACGATGAGCAAATGATTCTGGACATTGCCTCCGATTTGTTGGAACATTTGGGGTTTTACCCGGTTACGGTCAAAAATGGAGAAGAAGCGTTGGAGCGATATCAGCGTGCCATGTTGGATGGGTCTCCTTTTGACGCAGTGATCATGGACCTGACCATTCCCAACGGTATGGGGGGTAAAGAGGCCGTTCAGGAAATTCTCGAGATCGATCCCAAAGCACGGGTAGTTGTTTCCAGCGGCTACTCCATGGACCCTGTAATGGCCGATTACAAAAGCTATGGATTTTCAGGCGTTTTGGTCAAGCCCTATCGCATCGAGCGACTGAGGGAGTTGTTGCATGGTCTGGTTGGTGAACCGTCCGGTACGGACGCATCCAGGTGAAGGTGACGAAAATGATGGAACGGATAAGAGCCGGATATGTAGGAGACCTGTAGGAGACCGTGTTGGCTATAAAGCAAGAGTTGTACTGATGAATGACAAAAGAATCGAACAAACCGGGGGCGATGCCGAAAACAGGAGGTTTTCCCATGCGTATCTTGATTGCTGAAGACGATTTGGTTTCCCGCACCCTGCTGGTGGCTGTGCTCATAAAGGCGGGGCACGAGGTGCTGGAAACTTCTAATGGCGGTGAAGCCTGGGAAAATTTAAGACAACCCGACGCACCCAGGCTTGTCGTGCTTGACTGGATGATGCCGGTGATGGATGGAATCGAAGTGGTGAGGCGGGTTCGCGCCCTTGAACAAGAGCCGCCGCCCTATATAATCATGCTGACCGCCAAGGGTGAAAAGGCCGACATTGTCGCCGGACTGGCGGCCGGTGCCAATGACTATCTGGCCAAACCTTTCGATACGGGGGAACTGCTGGCCCGTATCGAGGTGGGCAGGCGGATGGTCGAGATGCAGGATATATTGAGCGCGAAAATCGAGGAATTGCAGAGGGCCCTCAGTGAAATCAAGACTCTGCGCGGTATCGTGCCCATTTGTTCGAGCTGTAAGAAAATCCGTGACGATCAGGGTTATTGGAACCAGGTGGAAGTTTATGTTCGCAATCATACTGAAGCCAGTTTCAGTCACGGCCTATGCCCGGAATGCATCAGAAGATTGTATCCCGAACTCGCCAATGAAGTTATCGGTGCGGGCAAGACAGAGGATAATGCCTGATATTCGTTGGTGCGCCGGTGCAGAACCTTTTTGCTGAAGGCGTCATAAGAAGCCGATTGAAAATTGCATCGCAGCAACAGGGATAATGCACCGGCGTATTTTTCCCAATACCGCCCTTACTATAAAAGTTGTGTGATTTTAAATTTTGTGGGATGTCTTCTTTCCAACTCTTTCAATGCTGTTTCGGATCCCAGGACTTTTACGATTCCCTTCTTTGTGAAATTTTCCAGCAACTCCCCGAAGCGTCTGAAGTCTTCTATGGAAGTGCCGAGAATTTCCTCCCGCTTTTGTCGGCGCATGGCGTCTGTTTCCCCTACCAGGTATCGGAGCATGGAAACATAACCCTTGGTATCGGGGAGGCGGTAGGTGTCCACCTTGCCGATGGCCCCGATGATGGCTTTGTGCAGTTCCGCTTCGTTCAGGGGGGTATTGCGCAGGAATCCGGCTGCCTGGTCGAAGTTGTCCAAAGTCTTGAGAAGATTGGGGTCCCGATAGGATACGAGCGTAAACGTACCGGAAATCCGGTCGAACATGGAAAATGCTCCGTAGGCGCCTCCCTGCACACGTATGCGGTCCCACAGCCAGGATGTACGAAGATAGCCCGATATCACATGGGCGGAGCCGTGTGCCGCATACCCTTCGTCAAAAAGGTTATGCCCCTTGCCCACATAATTGACCTGTGCCGGAATGGACAGACCTTCAAAAGGGTCATGATGATCGGGTATCCACGAAACCTGGGATGTGCTCACGCAGGGAAGGCCATGGATGAATCCTTGCAGATGTGGTTGAAACCGGTCCCAGTTGGGGGCATCGAGGGTGACATTGAATACCATGGCTTCGGCATTGAAAAGAATTCTTCTCATGTCCTCCAGAATGTTCAAGACTCCCGGCCATGTTTTAGGTTGGTCCATATCCTTACAGAGTTGCCTCAAGAAAGCCAGGTAGGAGACTCCGCTCATGCGCTCTCCGGCCCAATCGGCTTCGGAAAATTGGGCTCTCAATCGTGTGTTGACCATCATGTGGCCTGCGGGAATGATCCTCTGTTCCTGTCTGGCCTTTTCCTCCAGGAGCATCTGTCTAAATCGTTCCCGGTTATCCAGCCTGGTCTTATGGATCAGGTCGGTCAATATGCCGAAAAGGTCCTCTACTTGGTGCATCATGCATTTGGTTCTCAGGAATAGACGCATGGCGGCGTGTTTCTCGCCGTAGATCGAGGAGGCAAAAATATCGGGATAAATGCCCCCGGTTTTTCTTGCAATACGTAAACCGAGCTTTACATAATCATCGGATTCCGTGCCCATTTCCGTGAGCGAGCGTCCAAAAAGACGGAAATAGGGCAGGTATGCCTGAGGAAGGTGGTGCAGGTCGAAACCCACATCCAAATAGGCGATCCCACTGGTGAAAAGGTCATGGAAGAGGATTTCCGTACTTTTTTCGCGCATCAACTCCAAGGGAATTTCTTTCTCTTCTCGATCGAGATCGGAAACCTTGAGGCATGGAATGGTGGCCAGTGCCTCGGGGGGATCGGGGGTTTCCTGAAGCTTGCGAAGCTTTTGGGTGTTGGCCGCTAGATCCTCCATTTCCTCTCGAGACATGGAACTCTGAATTTTTGCCAGCTTCTCTTTTTCCTCCAAGTCCAATCGTTCCGCCAGGTTTGGGTCGGGTTTCAGCAGCAGGGTCACCTGATGGGGGTTGTCTAGAAAATGCTTCTGTATGAGTGTTTCGAAATAAGGCTCTTTGTTTGCCAGGCGTGCCTTGATCTGATTGAGGGGGGCTTCAAATTTCAATGGAGCAATGGGATCCTGGTCATAGAGCCAGGCGGTGAGAGAGCGAAGCATTACCACGAGGCCCCTGGGGTAGCTGCCGGTGTTGTTTTCCCGCAGGGAGAACTCGATGGTGTTCAGGGCAGCTTCGACGGCTTCCTCGTCAATGCCTTGGGATACAAGGCCCTTCAAGGTTTCCATGATCAGAGCTTCCACTTTGTCGGCATTTTCGGCCTGAATGCCCTTGAGTCCCACGGAAAAATACATTTGTCTCAGATCGGTTTCGAGACCGATTCCTGCTATATCGCTTCCGAGCCGCGATTCAATGAGAGCTTTTCGCAGAGGTGAGCCCGGCATACCGATGAGGATATGCCTCAGGATATGGCAAGAGTAGGTTAGAAGCGTGTCGGTGACTTCCGGGAGAAGCCAGTTGACCGTGATCATGCTTTTGGAGTTATTTTCTCCTGAATCTCCGGATTCCTGACCGTTCCATGCGTAAAAGAGCGTTTCCCTTCGAGGGCCTGAGCGGTAAGGTTGTAGAGGAATCGATGTTTTTGCTTCTAACGGTTCGTAATCCTTGAAGTATTCATCGATCAATTCCAGACGTTTTCGGGGGTCGTCATTGCCGTAGAAGAACACCCAGGCGTTGGACGGATGGTAATGGGTTGCGTGAAATTCTTTGAATTCCTCGTAGGAAAGTCTTGGAATTTCCTTGGGATCTCCCCCTGAATCCAAACCATAGGTAATGTCCGGAAAAACGAGCTGTTGAGATTTTTCAGCCAGATAACCCTGAGGGGAAGAATAGGCTCCTTTCATTTCGTTGAAAACCACCCCTTTGTAGCTGAGGGGGCCTTCCACACTGTCCACTTCGTAATGCCATCCTTCTTGTTGTAAAATGGATGGCGATATGCGCGGATGCAGCACCGAATCCAGGTAAACGTCCACAAGATTGTAAAAATCCTGGAGGTTTTGGCTGGCCACGGGATAACAGGTTTTGTCTGGAAATGTCATGGCGTTGAGAAACGTGTTGAGCGAGCCTTTGAGCAACTCGACGAATGGTTCTTTCACAGGGTATTTGCGGGATCCGCATAGAACCGAGTGCTCCATGATGTGGGCGATGCCCGTGGAGTTTTTGGGAGGGGTACGAAACGTGATACCGAAAACCTTGTTCTCATCGTCATTGCACAGGGACAACAAACGTGCCCCTGTTTTGACATGCCTGTAAAGTACGGCTTCGGTTTTAAGCTCTTCAATTTCAGTGACTTCAAGCAACTCAAATCCATTTTCTATCTTCACTCATTCCTCCAGGATCAACAGCATTGGGTTGAAGCTCAATAAGTGGGTAAAAACACAGTAGCAACCGGCGCTAAAATCATGCAAACTTTTCAAGGGATGTTGTTCACCCGGCACGCAAGGAGCAAACCTCTCATTTATTCTAAACTCCATTTGGCATATGATTTCATAGCGAGCGAGCTTAGAATATATTTGGTGGTGTGGCGAATGTTTTTTTCCAAAAATGGAGGTTTGTCATGGATATCACTTTTCTTGGTGTCGGGGAAGCGTGTGACGAACATTACCCCAATACTTCCATTTGTTTGAAACGGGTGTCCGACGGCGGCATCCCATGCTCGGTGCTTCTTGAATGTGGTTTCACGGTCCCGCCCCTCTACTGGCGAAGTACCGCGAATCCTGATGAACTCGACGCTCTATGGATTTCTCACTTTCATGGAGATCACTTTTTCGGCACGCCTGCCCTGCTGTTGCGTTTCTGGGAGAGAAAAAGAGAAAAGCCCCTGGTCATTGTGGGACCGGCCGGTGTCGAGCGAGTGATCACGCAGGCCATGGAACTGGCTTATCCGGGTTTCACGCAAAAGCTGATATACCCCATCCGGTTTCTGGAAGCTTTGCCGGATCACTCTCTCCAGTGTGCGGGCTTGCAATGGAGATTTGCCCTCAACATGCATGGGCAGACATCCCTGGCGGTTCGCCTCGATAGTGAAGCTCACTCGGTTTTTTATAGCGGTGATGGATTGTTCACCAAAGAAACGGTAGCTCTGGCTCACGGCTGTGATCTGGCCATCCACGAGGCCTTCCGGTTTGCCGGACACACCGCCGGGCACGGAACGGTGAGGGAGTGCATCAACTTCGCCCATGAAGCCCAGGTGAAGATGCTCGCCCTGGTTCACATGCAAAGGGACGAGAGGCGTGAGCGCCTTGGCGATATCCTGGCTTTTATCGGCGAGGTGAAAGACAGGGAAGTCCTTTTTCCCGAACCCGGCCATGTGGTGACTCTGGAGTGATCGTCAAAAATCACTCGAAATAAGAAGTATCAAATGAATGCAGGCAATCGGGCAAAATACAGATGGCCCTGCAAAGGTAACATGCCTTTGCAGGGCCATCTGTATTGTATGAGAAATTTGGGATATGAATCCCGGTCAGGGGATCAGGAATTGTCCTGCCAGTTGAGCGTAGGAGAACACGGTTCCGGGAACGGTGCCGAGAAGGATGAGCACGGCAGCGAAAATGCCGCCCCACACGATGGTGGGACCGGAAATCTGGAGAGGTTCGGTTTCCGAATCCACAGTGTAGGCATGTCGTACCAGGTTCAGGTAGTAGTAAATGGCGATGGCGGTGTTGAGCACTGCTATAATCACCAGCCAGTGGTAGCCTTGGGCCCAAGCGGAATTGAGCAGGAACAGCTTGCCCATGAATCCTGCCGTGGGGGGAAGGCCCACGAGGGCGAAGGCACAGACTGCGAGGATGAAGGCCAGCACGGGGGACCTCCTGTAGAGTCCGTTCAGGTCATCCAGCACCAGGTTGCGCCCGTCGGTAGAGATTCGGCACACGACCCAGAAGCAGGTCAGGTTCATGAGAAGATAGATCAGGCTGTAGAAACTCGCGGCCGCGAGGCCTTCCGGCGTGCCGGCGACGATTCCGAGGAGGACGTAACCTGCATGGGCAACACTGGAATAAGCCAGGAGGCGCTTGATGTCCTTTTGAACCAGGGCCGCCATGTTGCCGACGGTCATGGAAATGGCGGCAAGGACGGCGATGATCGTCGTCACATGCATGCCGGGGTCGAGCAGGGTGGCGAAGCGGATGAGAACCACCACCGCGCCCAGCTTGGGGAGGGTTGCCACGAATGCGGCGGTTTCGTTGCTGGCTCCCTCGTAAACATCCGGACACCAGAAATGGAAGGGGAAAAGGGCCAGCTTGTAGAACAGGGCGCACAGGAACAGGGTGAGACCCAGCACGGCCATGGGAAAATGATCCATGCTCCAGGAATTCTGCGCAAGGTCATAAAGGTAAGTGGTGTGGTGGGACGCCATGATGTACGAAACACCGTACATGGCAATGGCGGTGACCACTGCTCCGAACAGGATGTACTTGATTCCCGCTTCGGCAGATTGCTGTTTATCCCTGTTACGAAGAGGGATGAGCGCGTACAGGCTGTAGGACGAAATTTCCAGGGCCAGGTAAATGGTGATCAACTCGACGCCGCTGGACAACAGCATGAGCCCGAAAGCGCTCATGGCCAGGAACAGGAAGTAATCCGCTTTCTTTTCCTCTTCCAGGTGGGTTGGGTTCACCGCGTTGTAAACGGCCATGGCAAAGCCGATGCTGATGGCCAGTTTGAAAAACTGCGACAGGGCGTCCACGGAATAGGCACCGTAGAAAAGTGTACCTTTTGAACCGAGACTGAATGCCGATACGACGACACCCACCACGGCGGCCCATGGTAGCCAGACCATGTTTTTGGACCATGAAGGCTTACCCACAGCCAGAACGAAAAGGGCGGTGATGATGGCAAGCTGGAACAATTCTGGGATAAAGAGATCCGGTCGAAATATCACGGCTGTTCACCTCGCGTCATAATGCCTGATTTCTTTTCCAAGCCGGCAAGCCGAGGTACGGCGACCTCTTCATCACTGGATGTATCCATGTGACCTGCCGGAGACATCAGCACGTCGCTTTCGTTATGGGGGGCACGCTCTTGCTCGGCCATCAGAGATCGGTGGATTTGCACATCCGAGGGAGGCGTGTGTGTTTCTATCTGAGCGGCAATTACCTGACCCTTTCGGCTTTCAAAATCATGCAGAAGCTTTTCGATAGAAGGGTTGATGGTCTTGAGCGCCAGGCCGGGACCGAGACCCAGGTAGATGACAAGGATGGCCAGGGGAGCCAGGTAGCTCCATTCCCTGACGTTAAGGTCGGCCCATGACTTGGCTTGAGTGGGCCGGCCCCAGGCCAGTTTGAGCCCCAGGCGCAGCATGTAGGCGGCGGCCAGCATCACACCGGGAATGGCTAATGCACCGACCCACACATTGGCTTTGAACACCCCAATGAGCACCAGGGCTTCACTGACGAACCCGTTGGTACCCGGAAAACCCAGGGATGCCAGGCCGAAGAGTCCGAAAAAGCCCATGTATGCGGGAAGGTACTTGCCCAACCCCATGTTGGCCGTGATCTCCCTGCTGTGGCTGCGTTCGTAGATGGCACCCACAAGCATGAAGAGCGCCCCCGTTGTGATGCCGTGATTGAGCATCTGCATCAAGGCGCCTTCGACACCTCGAACCGTGAACACGAAGATTCCGAGGGTCACAAAACCCATATGCGCCACAGAGGAATAAGCAATGAGCTTTTTCATGTCCTGCTGCCCCAGTGCCACGAACCCTCCATAAATAATGGACACGATGGAAATGGCGATCATGAGGGGCGCGAAATATTCACTGGCTGTGGGCGTGAGGGGCAGGCAGAAGCGCAGGAACCCGTAGGTGCCCATCTTGAGCAGAATGGAAGCCAGAAGTACGCTGCCCGCCGTGGGAGCTTCCACGTGAGCGGCCGGCAACCATGTGTGGAACGGGAACATGGGAACCTTGATGGCGAAAGCGATGGCCATGGCCAGGAACGCCCAGAACTGGAACTGGAAGGAATAGGTGCCTTCCATCAATTCGGGGATGGAGAAAGTTCCCATGTTGATGAAAAACGCGACGATGGCCGCAAGAAAAAGCGTGCTGCCCGCGAGGGTGTACAGAAAGAACTTGATGGATGCGTAGCGCTTGTCGGGGCCTCCCCATACGGCAATGAGCAGGTACATGGGGATGAGCATGGCTTCCCAGAAGATGTAGAAGAGGATGAAATCCAGGGCGACGAAAATGCCCACGCACGCCGAAGTCATGAGAAGCAGGCAAAAATGGAACTCCCGGACGCGCTTTTCAATGTAGCTCCAGGAACACAACACGCACAGGGGCAGGAGGATCACCGTCAGCAGGACCATGAGGATGCTGATCCCGTCCACGCCCAGATAATATTGCATGTTCCATGCGGGCACCCAGGATCTGATCTCGACAAACTGGAATCCGGCCATGGTGAGGTCGAACGAGAGCAGCGGTAGGGCCAGGATCAACTCGATCAACCCGACCACAAGCGTATAAGTTCGAATGTTCTTTTCACCACGTACGAAAAAGAGCACTGCCGATGCGATCAACGGAAAAAAAAGGAGTGCGCTCAATACGGGGAAACCGCTTGTAAACATAGTGGAAAACTCCGATTGCATCTTTGACCAAATGGAGAAAAAATTGCCGGCCATTGTTTTTCACCAGTATTCCCGCTTTAGCCGCGGAACCAGACCAGAGCGAAAATGCCAATACCTATGACGAGTGCGAACGCGAGATAGTCCTGAAGTCGCCCGGTCTGCGCGTTGCTCAAGCCGCCGCCACCCCGTTGAACATTTTCCGCGGACCCGTCCACGATCCCATCGATGACCTTCTTGTCGAAAACGGAACTCAAATATGCAAAAAGCATGATGAAGCGCAGTCCGACACGGACATAAACCTCGCTCCACCAACTGTCGATGATCTCAATGGGCTTCCTGGCGACGGCAAGACAGGCGGCCCCCGCAACACGGTAGAAATAGTCGAAGTCCAGGTTCATTTTATCCTCCGGTTTCAGCTTGTTGCGCAGGAGGTAAAAGCCCAGCCCGACGAATCCCAGGAACTGACACGTCATGAGCACAGTCCAGGTGCTGTAGGGAACGAACTCGACGGGATACGGAAGCAAATCATAAAGGGGCTTGGGATAGACGCCGAGAACAAAACAGATGAGACTTGCCATGCCCATGGCGATGTACATGTTGCAGGGGATGGGCTTGAGGGGCTTTGTGTATTCGGGCTTGGCGAAGAATGCAAAGTAGGAAAGCTTCAAGCCGACCGAGAGAAAGGTACCCACTGCGGCAAACTCCATGCCGGCGGCCAGCCAGTAGTGGTGTGCCTGCGCGGCGCCTTCGATGGTCATGGTCTTGCTGACAAAGCCCGAGAACGCAGGGACACCGGAGATGGAAATGGCTCCGATGATGTACCCCATGAAGACCAGGGGAATACGGGAAACCAGCCCGCCCAACTCCGTCAGTTTGGCACTGCCCGCCGCATACAGTACGCAACCCGCCCCCATGAACAGAAGTCCCTTATAGACGATGTGGGCATAAGCGTGCGCACAGGCCCCATTGAGGGTCATGGCCGTGCCGATACCGATACCGGCGACCATGAATCCAACCTGGGAAACGATGTGGTAGGCGAGAATACGGCGGATGTTGTTTTCGATGGTCGCGTAAAAGACGCCGTAAATGGTCATGATCACACCCAAGACGGCCAGAATTTCAAATCCTGCGAAGCCTCGTGCCATGACGTAAACCGCCGTCTTGGTGGTGAATGCGCTCATGAAGACGGCGCCGGTGACGGTAGCTCGAGGATAGGCGTCGGGAAGCCACGCATGCAGGGGAATCACTGCCGCGTTAACTGCAAAACCTGTGAGAATGAGATAGTCATAATAGGTTGCCGTGGCCGGGTCTATGGGGGTGAATGCGAATGTGCCCACATAGGAGTAGCGCAGCAACAGCCCGGCCAGGAGAAAAAGGCCCCCGAGGGTATGGAACAAGAAATACCTGAATCCCGCGCCGGTGGATTCAGGTTGGCGGTTCAGCCACACCAGGAAGGTGGAAGCGACGGACATGAGTTCCCAAAAAATGAACAGGGTCAGGTAGTCTCCGGCGAAAACGCAGCCGAAAGCTCCCGCGATGTACATGGATGCCGCTATGTGCTGAGCCTTGTCCTGAACATGCCAGGCATAGATGAAGCCGATCACCGCCTGCAAGGCAAAAACATGGGCGAAGACAATGGCGAGCGGATCAATACGACCCGTTGTCAGAGTCAGTCCAAGATACTTGATTTCCCCAAAAGTGCCGGGAGACAGACTGATGACGGTCAAAAAGGCGAGCACGCCGGGAACGGGCAGTAGATAACGCCAGCTGTTGCCCTGTCCCCTCCAGGCCAGAAGCACTGCGGCCATCACGATGAAAAATAGGCTGGGATGAAAGAATCCGTTAATCACGCTCATAGTAGTCCTCGTCCTTGCCAAGAAAAGTGTGTGCCGTGCCCTTGCTCACACGGCCGAGGATGATCGTGGCAACCAGTCCGAAAGCCCCGAAAAATCCCGGCAGATAATCATAGACAAAATGCGGTTCGTGCGGCCCAATGAAAACATTTAACGCGACCGTGATGCCCAGGAAAATGTAAAGAACCATGAGCCAGGTCCTGGATTTCTCCCTGGCGTTGCGAAACCAGTCGGCAAGACATTTTTCAAACTTCATTTCCACGTCCTTACCCTCCTAAGGCCAGAATGAACTGTTCAAACAGGTGGGGGTAGAACCCAAGAGCCACCGAGATGACGGCGGTTATGCACAAGGGCACCACCATTGTAAGAGGGGCCTCTTTGTAATCTTCGAGGTGCACATCGGGCGAGGGCACTCCGAAATACCCTTTATAAATGACGTGACCGAAATAGTACGTATTGAGCAATGTGCTCGATAGCAGGGCAAGCATGAGGGGAATATGGCCCGCATCCAGGGCACCGTTGACCAGGTACCACTTGCTCACAAATCCGCACACCGGGGGAACGCCGATCATGCTCAATGCCGCGATGGAAAAAGCGGCGAAGGTCCAGGGCATGCGGGATGCCATGCCGGACAGCATGCTGATTTTCTTCAGATGCGTGGCGACATAAATGGCACCGGCCGCGAAAAAGAGCGTGATCTTGCTGAAAGCGTGATGCGCGATGTGCAGATTGCCGCCCGTTACGGCCAGGGGGGTCAGCATGGCCACGCCGATGATGACGTAGGAAAGCTGACTGACCGTGGAGTAAGCCAATCGCGCCTTCAGATCGTCCTTGGTCATGGCGATCACCGAAGCGACGACAATGGTGAATGCCGCCAGGTAAGCCGTCGGGATGCCGAGAAAGAGAGCATCCATGGTTTCGGTGCCGAAAACCGACAGCATCACGCGGGAGATGCAGAACACTCCCGCCTTCACCACCGCCACGGCATGCAGAAGGGCGGATACGGGCGTGGGAGCGACCATGGCGGACGGCAGCCAGTTGTGGAAGGGCATGAGAGCCGCCTTGGCCAGTCCTGCAATGAAAAGAATGTAGGTGATGGTCACGGCCAGCGGGTTGGCATCCGCAGGGAACATGCCCTGGGTGATGTCGCCCAGGTGGAAATCCAGCGTTCCCGTCAGGATGTAGGTCATGATCATGGCCGGGAGCAGGAAGAGCTTCGAGGTACCCATGAGATAGACCAGGTACTTGCGGGCACCCTCGAAGGCTTCGTCATCCTGGTGATGAGCGACCAGGGGATAGGTGAAGACCGTGATGACTTCGTAAAAGAGGTAGAGGGTGAAGATGTTGCCGCTGAAAGCCACGCCCACCGCGCCGAAGATGGCGACGGCAAAGCAGAAGTAATAGCGGGTTTGGGCGTGCTCGTTGAGGGACCGCATGTAACCGATGTTATAGCTGGTTGCCAGTATCCACAAAAAGGAGGCCACCAGGGCGAAAATGAGCGACAGACCGTCCACCGCGAATTTGACTTCGACCCCGGGTATGAGAACGAAAAGGGGATAGAGCCAAATCCCGCCGTTGAGCACCGTCGGGACCAGGGAGAGCACGGCCAGGAACGTGAGGGCCCCTGCGGCAAAGGAAACGCCTTCCCTGTGGTTGGGGTTGTGTCGCAGATAGTAAATGGCAATGGGAGCCAAAAACGTGATGATCAGCGGAATCAGAACGCGGGCGCTTACCAGGGTATCGGCCATGGCTAGCCTCTCAAAGTACGAAGGTTATTACATTCAATATGGCCGAAGCGCCTGGACACCACGATGATGATGGCCAAAATGAGCGCTACTTCTGCGGCCGCAAGCCCCATGACAAAAAGCGTCGCCAACTGCCCCATGGCACCCGAAGCCGGTGTAAGCTGCCCGGATGCGACGATGCTCAGTCCCGCGCCGTTGAGCATCAGCTCGACGCTGATGAGCATGCCGACGAGGCTGCGTCGGCGAATGAGGCCGAACAGGCCCAAACCGAGCAGCATCAGGCTGACCAGTTGGAACATTTCCAGATGAGTCAATCCAATCATTTACCCGTTCTCCTCTCGAATCCAAGAATGACTGCTCCGGCCATGGCCACCGTGAGAACCACGGAAATGAGCTCGAAGGCCAGCAGGTAAGGCTCGATCAAGGTCTGCCCCAGCTCCGCCAGAGGAACTTCCGTCGGTAACACAAGGGGCGAAACCTGACCGCTTCGAATCATGGTGCCGATGATGGCAAGGGGAAGGAAAGCCACTGAAATGGCGGCGATGGAACGCCAGGGAAAAATGAACGGGGCTTCCTCGGCCCCCGCAGGAGCCCGTGTGAGCATGATGGCGAACAGAATGAGAATGCTCACTGCCCCTACATAGATCAGGATTTGCATGAGGGCGATGAACGGGGCCGCCATGAGGAGATAACAGCCGGCAACGCCGAAAAGGGTCAGGATCAGCCCGACCAGGGCCCGAACCATGCTCCTGCACAGAACGGCCATGAGCCCCCCTGCCAAAATGAGCAGAACATAAATTCCGAAAGCTACGTACGCTAAGTGCTCCATCATAAATCATCCGTTAGTCGTTTGATGGTGAGAGGGGAGGAAGCATCACACCGTATTTCCTTGTGACTTCCCGACCCTGGTTCATTTCGGCCGACAAAAGCTTCAAAAGGAACAACCATCGAGCACAACCGCTCACCCGGCTTCCTGTTTGCCCCGCATCCTCTGCAAGAGATCGAAAACAAAATCTTCCCGTGAAAAACCGGCCAAATACGAGTTGTTGGAAAAACGGAGAGAATCCGCCGGGCATGTTTGAACGCATTGCCCGCACAAGCTGCAATAGTTGTAATTGAGCATGAAACGATCAAGAACCCGCTTGACTTTCTTCTTGGCAGGTGCTTTGGGAGCTGCCTCTTCCCCCTGACCGTCGTCGGCCTTCGCGGCCGGTTCGGGTTCCACTTCCTCTTTCCGAACGACAAGCTCGATACAATTGGAAGGACAGGCCTTGGCGCACTGACCGCACATGATACATTTGGCCGTCATGGGGTCGTTTTCCTTGGCCACCAGTTCCACGTGTCCCCGGTACGTATCGAGGTTGGTGACGACCTGGCGGGGATAATGAACGGTGATCTGAGGCATCACAAAGTTATGACCCGTCACCTTCAAACCAACGAACAGGCTTTTGATGCCCTGCAATGTGCTTTGCTTGGGAGTCTTCTTTATCATGGTCATATCTTCACAAAGATCAGAGTGAGCAAAAGGTTGACCAGTGCCAGGGGCAGCAACCACTTCCAGTTGATATTGAGCAACTGGTCGAAACGGACACGCGGGTAGGTCCAGCGCAGCCACATGATGACCAGGATGAGGGAATAAACCTTGAGGAGGAACCACCAGAAACCGGGAGCGCCGGGGCCCTGCCATCCGCCAAGAAAAAGAACCGCAGCCACGCAGGACACCACGATGATATAGGCGTACTCCGCAAGGAAGAAAAGGCCGAAACCCATGCCGGAGTACTCGGTGTGGAAGCCTGCCGTGAGTTCACTTTCCGCCTCGGGGAGATCGAAGGGAGCCCGGTTCGTTTCGGCGACGGCACAGATGAAATAAATGATGAAAGCCAGGGGTTGAACCGCCACGTTCCACTGCCAGGGCCACGGCCCCTGGTGATACACGATTTCCGTGAGGTTCAGCGTGCCGAACTGAAAAGCGATGGCCAGAACGGCCAGCAGAAGGGGGATTTCATAAGCAATGGACTGTGCCACCGCCCGAGCCGCTCCGATGAGGCCGTATTTGTTGGCGGAACTCCATCCGGCCAGACACAATGCCAGGACATTGAGCCCGGAAAAGGCCAGGATCAGCAGAAGTCCCAGGTTGAACTCCATGCCCGTGAGCTTCGGCCCGAAAGGGATAGTCAGAAACAAGAGGAAGGCCGGGGTGAAGGAAAGAAGGGGCGCTGCCCAGTAAAGCAAACCGTCGGCCATCTTCGGCTTGACCAGCTGCTTTCCTACAAGCTTCACGGCGTCCGCGACGGGTTGAAGGAGGCCCCAGGGACCGACCTCGTAAGGTCCGGGGCGGCGCTGAATGTGACCGGCCACTTTCCGTTCGAGCCAGACGAGCACAAGGCCGTTGAGGGCGATGAAGGCGGCTATGGCGGCCAGAGCGATTACGATGTGGATCAGTTCAGGGGCAATGTTCATCGATCAATCTCCGGAATTACCAGGTCAAGGCTTCCAAGAATGGACACCGCATCCGCTAGAAGGGTTCCCCGCGACAGCTCCTCGAACAGGCTCAAATTGCAGTAGCTGGGAGAACGGAGCTTGATGCGGTACGGGTTGGCGGTCCCGTCGGAAATCACATGGACTCCGATGACCCCACGGGCTCCTTCCACGGCTCCATAAGCCTCGCCCTTGGGCGGCTTGATGGTTTTTGGCATTTTGGCCGGCATGATGGGACCATCGGGCAATGCCTTCAATGCCTGCTCGACGATCTTCAGGCTCTCTTCCATCTCGTCCATGCGCACCATGTACCGCGCCAGAGCATCACACTCCTCGTAGGCGGGAATGTCGAAGTCGAACCGGTCATAGATCGAGTAGGGCGTGTTCCTGCGCAGGTCGTGCTCTATGCCCGACCCTCTCAGGACCGGGCCGGTGGCTCCATACCTCCGGGCCATGTCGGGAGAGATGACGCCGATATCGTCCACCCTTTGTCGTAGGATCATGTTGTCCGTGACCAGGTCCTTGTACATGGGCAACCGGGTGCGCATGTAACCGCAAAAATCCTCGATGCCCTTCACAAGGTCGGGAGTAAGATCGGCGATGACTCCGCCGAAGGTATAGTAGCAGTAGGTGAGCCGCGAACCCGTGATGACCTGGAGCAGGTCCATGGCCCGTTCTCGATCGGCGAACCCGTACATGATGGGAGTGAAGGCTCCGAGGTCGAGAAGGTAGGCCCCCCACCAGAGCAGGTGCGACGTGATACGGTTGAGTTCGCAGGTAATGACGCGGATGTACTCGGCACGCTCGGGCACCTCCAGTTCCAGGAGTTGCTCCACCGCTTTCACGTAGGCCCAGTTCCAGGCCAGGGCGTGCAGGTAATCCACACGGCCCATGTTGGCGATGTACTGGGGATAGGTTTTCACCTCCCCCATTTTTTCCTGCATGCGATGCACATAACCCAGTACGGGTTCGGCTCGAAGGATGTACTCTCCATGAAGTTCCAGTATGATGCGCAAAACACCATGTGTGGACGGGTGCTGGGGCCCCATGTTGAGAATGAGAGTATCTTTCTGAGCCTTCCCCTGAAAGGCGCGCGTGTAATAATCACCCTGAAGCTGTTCTTGTGCGTAATGTAGCATGGCGGTCCTGTGTCAATATCAAGGGGAACGGTTGGTTATGCCCCGTGTGGAGCCTTCGTCCGAGGACGAAGTTCACAGGGGCGGTCCGGGCACCTTATTCCGGAGCTTCCTCCTGGGCTGTTTCATCCTTGGCCTTGCGAGGCACCTTTTTGGCTTTTACCGGCTTTTCGCCTTCGGCCTGCGAATCCCCATCTCCTTCTCCTCCTTCTCTGGCTTCCGCAGCCGGGGGAGCTTCCACCAAACCGCATCCGGGAAAAACGTCCAGGAAGGATTTTTTTGAGGACGCGCTCTTGCGCAGAGGAAAAAGATTTTCGTCCGGAACCAAGAGAAGTGGCTTGAGATCGGGGTGGTCCGTGAAGATGATGCCGTAGAAATCGAAGCATTCCTGTTCGTGCCACACGGCTCCCTGATAGATGGACCCGATGCTGGGAACTTCCCCCGGTTCCTGTGGGACCATCACCCGAAAAACAACCTGACCCGGTTCCTGGAAGTGGCCAAGGTGGTAGGTCAAAAGGTACCCCTCCTGAAAATCGGCCGCGCTTACATCCTGCAGGTAAAGCTCCAGTTCGTAAGCTTTGCGCACGGCAGGCAAAAGGTTCTGCGCTTCCAGGCAAAAACATGCGGTGCTGCCTTTGATTTCCGTACACTTGGGATTGCCTGCGGCATTGAGCTGATTCACCCATGTCTGGTTCATACCGCTTCCCCCTGCTTGGGCATGGGCCACCAACGCCGCCCGGTCATTTTTTCCTGTATCTTGAACAGCCCTTCCAAAAGCCCCTCGGGACGCGGCGGACAACCCGGCACATACACATCCACGGGAATGAGCTTGTCCACGCCCTCGACAATGCCGTACTGACCTTCGAAATAGAAGGGACCGCCGGAAATGGCGCAGTTGCCGAGAGCCATGACATAACGGGGAGCAGGCATCTGTTCGTACAGTTGCACCACGCAGGGAGCCATTTTCCTGGAAACCGTGCCAGCCACGATCATGAGGTCCGACTGCCTGGGGGACGGCCTGAAAACTTCCGCGCCGAAGCGCGCGATGTCGAAGCGGGCCATGCCCACCGCCATCATCTCGATGGCACAGCATGCCAACCCGAAAGTCATGGGCCATAGGGACATGGAGCGGCAAATGTCGAATATGGCGTTTACCAGCTCCACTTTGACCACAGGAGGGTCCTGGGTATTGACGGCCTGGACTAGATGGATATCCTCTTGGGCCATGTAAAGACTCCTTTTCGCCAGAAATAGACCAGAGATACAGCCAAGACAAACAGGAAAATCAACAGTTTGATGAGGGGAAGCCAACCCTTGCTCTCAGGATAGAACACTGCGATGGGAAAGAGGTACAGGATGTCCACCTCGAAGGCTAAAAAAATCAATGCGTAAAAATAATAGTTGATGCCGAACCGAACCCAGGACATTCCGTGAGGAGGCATGCCGCACTCGTAAGGAATGTTGAGAGCACCCCCCTTGGCTCTTGGAGCGATCAGCAGGGAAGCGACCAGCGGACCTGCGGCAAAAAGGAACCCCGCTACAAGAAAAAGGATCAAAGCCAGGTGAAACCAGTTGAATACCATAGTGAACTCTCCTGACAGCTATGGCGGATGACAAAATGCAGCGAATGAGCCGCTCTTATCCGCTGCAGGCGTGTGAAAAATTGCTCATGACAACCAAACACTTCACCCTTCAAAACCAAAAGGATGCTCAAAAAAATCGTTCGCGGTTTAGGCGGACACAGATTCCGAACACCCCCTTTCCCGTATCCTCAGGTATTGTCTCCCGGGAGGTTGTGATCGTGCTCGCGTGTCAGGCTCTTGACGTGACCCTTGAGTAGCACATCTCTCGATGAGCGTCAACGGTTATGTCCACTCATATGAGAAATATTTCTCACAGTGAAGTACGCAAAGCCTTTTGGAGCCGGCCCCTCTTTTTCTCTTGCGCTCATTGAAGCTCCTCTTCGGCACCCAAACTTAAAATGGCTTGAAGGGTTCTCCGGCATTCGATAAAACGAGAAACAAAGAGACTCCAACGTTTCGATATGGCGGTAAATATGGTTCCTGGGAAAAAAGCGGTATGTTCATCTCGACAATCTTTTTTATCACATTAGCACGTACAAAAGGAGCAGTTTTTATTCAGGGTACTGCTGAAGACTTGTTTGAATGTATCCACGACTTCCTCAAGGGTTCGATCTACATCGATCACTATATATCGGTGCGGGTCTTTGCGGGCGAGGGCGAGATAACCTTTACGAACTCGTTCGTGGAAAGACCGTGCTTCCAACTCCATCCGGTCCGCTTTACCATTTCTGGAATGCATCCTCTGCCATGCCACCCCCACATCGCAATCGAGCAAAATTGTTTTGTCCGGTTTCAGTCCCTCAGTGGCCCACGACTGAAGCTTCGTCAAAAAATCCAGATCCAGTCCCCTGCCATAGCCCTGATAGGCCAGGGTGGCATCCATGAATCGATCCGACAAAACCCACTTGCCTTCGCGAAGAGCCGTGAGGACGGTTTCCTGAACAAGCTGCGCCCGGCTTGCGGTGTACAGTAAAACTTCCGCCCTCCGGTTCATGCACTTGTAATGAGGGTCCAGGAGAAGGGAGCGGATGTTCTCGCCCAATTGTGTGCCTCCCGGTTCTCGAGTTTCGATGAAGTCGATGCCGGCATCCCGCAACCATTGAGCAAGATGAAGCATCAGGGTACTTTTGCCGCAGCCGTCTATGCCTTCGAAGCTGACGAAGAGAGGCGGTGTTTTTTTTAACTCCATCGACATTTGCTCCACAGGCTAAAACCAATGCATCTTTTGCGGAAAACGCCATGGAATGTCGATATGGCCCTCGATGAATCATGCATGTATTCCCTCGTTGTTCGCTTCCGCCTTGGTGTCTTCATTGTACCCTCGGGCCTGGCGCATGAAATTGACCCGGTTTTTTTCCAGATAAGTCTCCTTGATCTTGTCGTCGTCCATGCCGCATAGAGCGCAAAGAACGTAAAAGGAGTGCCAGAGCGCGCGCACGGCATTGATTGCCCTGTCCGGGTTGAAACCTCCCCCTTTGGCCCACCACTTCCACTTGACGCTGTTTTGAAGCTCGTCCAGGGCCAAAAACGATTGAATGATCACCTGGGCAACGGTTGTGGCGGTCCGACCCTTTGCGGATACACTCATGGCTTCATCATGATCGATACCGACAATCTGGGAGAGACTCACCAGGAAATGCAGGATATCTACGACCTCGATTTTCGCGTTCCCGGTTTCCAGCCCGTTTTCCATTATTTCCCTGACCCATTCCGCGAATTCCGCCGAAAGGGCTTTGCGGTAATTTTCGATCCATGAATATTTTTTTTCCGGGTCGGCCATGATCTCCTGAAAATCCAGGCCGATGTTGCTCAATGTGCAGATATTGAGCTGCATTTGCATGTCAAAAATGTCTTTCATGCTTGAACTTTTCCTTTAATCCTTATCAACCGTCAGTCCAATACCTTTAAAATAAGCACGCACTTCCCCGGCAATACTCCGAATTCTTGGGTGAGCCGCCGGAGAGTCTCTCAATTCAATGAAATGCCGCCAGCCGCTCCAGCGGCCCGTCACAAAAATTTCGCTCTTCAAGAGGTTGGGAAGAATATCCCTGGCGATTTGGGGTTTGAGTCCTCTCGATAGGTCGTCACGATACCACTGAAAAATGGTTTTGCTCCGTTCTTTCCAAAGATCGACAAGAGGAAATCCTTCCTCCAAAATTCCCGAGTGCTCGTCAAAATAAGGCTCCAGCTCTTCCGGGAGTATGAGCGTCATTCCGCGATTTTTGTAATTCACATAGCGGGTGCTTTCCTGGGTGAAGGAAAAAACTCGGTGGCGGACCACTTCATGGGTGATTCCTCGATCACAGACGAGCTTAAAGATAAAGACGGCCAGGTCCGATTGTCGGTCCATCCGGAGGATATCCATCTGCTCGTCTTCTCTCAGGATGGAAAGAGTGAAGGGAAGGTTTGATTCACACTTTTTTGCTGGGGAAAATATGGCAGGGAAGTGCCCGGCAAGGCAGTTTTGAAAGAATGGGTAGAGACTGGATCCCTGTGATTCGAGTACTTCGAGTGTTTCCAGCCAGCTTCGAAAATTGCCGGCAACGGCCAGCCCCGCACCTTGGGGCAATGAGCAAATCCGGTGAAAGCCGCTGCGTTCGTTGGCGGCACTCAACACTGCGTCGCGAAAATCTTCCAAGGCGTCTTGAGGATGGCTTGTACTGGGGACCGGGTTGACTTTCAGTACGGCGTTGCTGTGCTCCAAAACGGAAAGGTGCCCGCGATTTTTCAGCATGAGAACGAAAGCTTTTGCGGAATCCCGGGTGATTTTTTCTTCCGACTTGTAGGCACAGCGTCCGCACAGTTCCATGAGCATCAGAGCTTCCCGCTCGTTGGAAGGCGCCGTGTGATAAGGTGTGACCGTGGTTTTAACGAACTGTATTTCCATGATTCCCTTTCCTCTTCCGGTGAATATGGCAACGACGGGAACCGATAGTCAAACGGTATTTGTGTTCATGGGCTTTCCGTTGTCGCGACAGCTTTGTAACTATCCATCAGGGTGCGAAAAAGAGTGCGCCGGGCTCCCTTTGGCTTGCCGGTTTCCATTTCTTTGCGTGCGTTCATGACCAGGCGGTGGAGATTTCCGGGGTCCAGGTCAGGCAAACGTACACACAGCTTTTCCATGAGCGTGTCGTCTCCATGGAGAAGTCTATCCCGCCAGTCTTCCACCATATGGAAGCTTCTTACGTCCACCGCCTGTCCATGCTGAATCTGCTGTAGAGCCTGCCTGATGGGTTCCTCATTCACCTGGCGCATGATTGCTCCGATATACTGCAACTGCCGCCTTTTGGCTCCGTGAGATTTCATGTTTCGGCCGTTGATGATCGCTTGGAAAAGCTCTTCAGGCATGGGAATCTTTTTCAGTTGCTCGATTTTTAAATGCATCAGCTCACCGCCCAACTCCTGGAGAGCGTTCATCTCCTTTTTCTTTTTGGTTTTGCTCTTTCGAGGCTGCTCAATGCTTTCTTCAGGGTGTTCTTCGTACATCTTTTTCCCTTTTACCGCATCGTTTGTGGGTTTCCCGATATCCAACCGGCGTGTCGGGAGTTGATCTTCAGGTATGGTGACGGCTCATTGGTTTGCGATGGCTACCCACGGGCCGTTACTTCCGATGATGCGGGGCGGTGCCGTGCGGGCAAGCTCGGAAACGAGTGCTTCCACATCCGTTCCCACCAGGACCACCTTACGGGACGACGCCCACAGGCGCAACAGATCCTCCCGGCCCAGAAACCTTTCGGGAGGCTCGCGCCTGCGGGATGACAGCCCGTCGAATTTCGGATCTCTGAGGATATATACGGGGCGCTGAGTATAATAGGCCATGCCCCCGACCCACATGTATTCGTGGGGTTCCTCGAAAATGATCATGTCATGTTCGCCCGCGTGTTCGGCCGCGATCAGCGCCACCGCTTTTGACGAGTGATAGGGCTCCACAACGCGGAAGCCCCACTGAGTCAACAGAAAAAAGGGAATCATCATGATTGCGAGGAGAAACTGTGCCCGCAAGGGTTTGGCTTTTCGCAGAGCGGCAAAGGCTGCCGATGAGAACATGGCCACGGCGGCGAAGGTCAACACGGCGGGCATGCGGATTTGATCCAGAATTTCTCTCTGGCCTCCGGTTTCGTCGATTCCCGATGTGGGCCATGCCTGGCTCAACATCTGGAATATCATGTCCTTGGCAGGCCCCAGGAAAACAAAAGCTCCCAAGGTGAGAACGGCCATCAGGAGTGCCATGATAGCCAACGGGATGCTCAGTGCTTTCAGGCTTTTGCCTTCTTCCGATGATTTTACGGCATCGTTCCAGAATTGTCCCAGGAGCAGGGCAAAGGCAGGAATGGACGGCAGTGCGTAGTATTCCAGCCTGGACTTGGACGCAGAAAAAAGTGAGAGAAAGAATACGATCCACACCAGGGGCAGAAGATCGTGGGAATTTTGGGCCAAGGCGGACCGAACCCGCTGGATGGCTTTCCATATGGCCTGAGGTACCATGCAAAGCCATGGGAAGGTCCAGAAAAAAGTGAGGGTGATGAACAACCCCAGGGGGACAAACTCATCCGAGGGATAACGCTGCCCCGTGAAACGGTGGAAATGTTCACGGATAAAGTAATATTCGAGGAAATCTCCATTGGCCAGGGCCACGGCATAGTGCCAGGGCACTGAAACGGCCAAAAATACCGCCCCACCGACCCAAAAGGGCCACTGAAGGAACTCTTTGAAGCGACGGGAGAGGAGCACATGGAGGCCGATGACGGCCGATGAAAGTCCCAGGCCCAGAATGCCTTTGGTGAGCGTGGAGAGACCGATGCTCGCGAACATTGTCCAGAGCCAGAGGTTGTTTTTTTGCAGGGCGAAGCCTCTAACATACCCCAGCATGGCCAGGGTGATCCAGAAGATGAGAATGGAGTCCGGCATGAGCATGCTGCCGAAAATGAAGGGTCCCAGGCATGTGGCGTAAATCAGGGCGGCCATCCAGCCGGTGCGAAATCCGTAAAGGCTTCGGCCTATTAGCCCAACCAGGGGAATGGTGCCCCATGCGGCCAGGGCGGGTACGAGGCGGGCGGCGGCTTCGGACGTGCCGAACACCGTTTGGGCCAGGGCCACGAGCCAGAAAGTCAAGGGCGGTTTGTCAAAATGACGGTTGCCGTTGAGATGCGGGGTGATCCAATCTCCCGTTTCACGCATTTCCCGTGCGATCTGGGCATACATGGCCTCTGCATCCGATAGGGCGGGAGTGCCTATATGCATGAGAAAAATAGGAAAAGCCACCAAAGAGACCCAGAAAAGAGGATCTCGTATGATGCTTTCTTGGCCCTTTATTTTTTCAAAATTCGACAATATCGACTCCCACCGGTTTGCATTAGTAAAAACGTTTTTCAAACTTGAGGTCTTAAATCAGGAAAAAATCCTTCTATATACCGTTTCGGTTGAACTCTTCTTTTTCCAAATATTGTTTGCCGCGCACTTTATTGCCCGTTTCGTCCCTTCAGGCGTGTTCCCCAGGTGAGTCATGGGGCAGACTGTTTCTTTGGGATCTCAGAAAAGCGAAAGGAGTATAGCGCAAGAAATTGGATACTCTCGACATGTAGATGTCCGCATGGCGTTCGACCTGGCGTGCAAGATGGCTTTTGTCGATTCCCGTCCTCATGAGAAGCCCCCAGTGGGGGTTATGAAGGCGACCGGATGCCTGAGCGATAGGGCTTATTCGGGAATCGAGTTCGTTTATTCTTCGGTAGAGTTCCCCTATACTTTTTTCCATCCGTCGAGCATCCTCTGCTGGTTCAGGTCCATATGCCCGGTTAAGGCGCTGGAGCTGCAAGCGGAAAGACGCGACGTTTTCTTCCAGTTTTTCTTTTTCCTGCATGAGACGGGACAAATGCTTTTGTTCCAGCTGGAAACTTTCCAGCGCCGCGATATCGTCTTCCAGCTCTCTGATGATCAAAGCCGTGCGCCAGCGGGACATGCTTTTGGACACATTCACGTCCACGAAAATATGATCGCCTACATAAAGAATCTCTTCACCGCTGAGCCCCAGGCTTTCTTCCACCAGGTGGGCGTTGGCTCCAAAATAAACCTGCCCCGCGTTCATGGGGCCGAAGTGCTCCTGAAGCAGCCCTTCCTCGTCCACCAACCTGAACGCGGGCATGGGAAGCAGGAAAAAGTCGGGCTTTCGAGCTCGAATCACTGCGATATCGAACAGATCTTTCCAGGTCATGGGTGGGGGAAGAAATGGATCGAAGGCGTATTGCATCATGAATGCAGCATATTTCCATTCCGAATTGGTAATGAGCAGGAGTTTTTTTCCAGCTTTTTTCTGGTCGAGCAGGGCGAGGGACATTTCCGGGTCCAGGACGACAAAGCGTTCGGGATCGTTGATGATTTCTTCTTTGAGCTTCCCTTCCATGTGGGCTGCGTCGAGGGATTGCCGGACAATATTATAAAGGTCTCTGTATCCCAGGTGTCCCGGGAGTTGATTGGCGTCGAGCATGTCCACGAGCTGCATGTACAGGCATGCTTCCGAAATGGAAAACAAGGTGTTGAGAAAAGACCATCGGTTGTCGTTGAGATCCACGAGAACTCTCTGGTACAGACGGCGTTGCGTGTCGAAGTCCATGGGCCGGGTGCCGTGGAATGCTCGCTTGATGTATCCGAATCGGTCGGCCTTGACCACATTGCCTTTTTCCACATCGATGATGAGCCCGCGCATGACCAGGGTCGGGTCGAAGACAAGCTTTTCAAGAACCCGGCCCATGCCGGTCAGGAGTTTTTTCAAATGCTCGTAAGCGCACCTTTCCCACTCTTGTGTATGATAGTGGACCAGTGTGTAGTCCATGTCATACCCGACAGCTTTAATTCCATTGAGGTTGAGCGTTCGATTACAGAATATGCCTCGTTCCAAAACATTTTGGTTCATACCTGACGCCTTTCACAACCAGCCTGCTTTTAAAATACCATCGTGACGAAAGCAGAGTTGTAGCATTGAATTTTTTGAATCTGAAATAGTTTTTTGAGTTTCCGAGTTGAGTTGCTCGTCGGGTAAATGCCCTCTATGAAGTCCTATTGGGACGCTTTACCGGAAAAACAGCTCGACATCGGTACCAATTTTTGCTTACCTGAAAGCTGTTTGTTTGGATTGTGTCAGGTTGTGGGCGTTATTTTCACATAGCCTCTGAACGGATCCGGGAGGTTTCCATACAAATGAGCTACAAATTCAATCGAGGGTGTTGGGTGGCGTCGGGCGAGGACAAATGGATCGCCCTGATATGGCGAAACGCCGGGATGGCGGCAGACCATTGGGCGGATCGTTCAAAAGATGCGCGAGAGATGATGAGTTTGGATGATCGTATCGCTCTTGCCCGCTACCTGTTGGAACAATATGGACAAAGGCTTATCGAGGAAAAGACCGTTCAACAGCTCCTGACTCGCTTAAAAAAAGGTATGGAGCGCTCTCACCGCACCATGCGCTATCTGGGCGTTTCGGATGCCTGCGCACAGTGTGACGCTCATGAGCCCGAGGGAAGCTGCTGTTCCACGGGCCTTGAAAAAAAAATCGATTCACCCTTGCTGCTCATCAACGGGCTCCTGGGAGTGTCCCTACATGAACGGGGTATTCGCCGGGGGAGCTGCGCTTTTTTGGGGGACCGAGGGTGTATTCTCAAAGTGCGTCACATGTTGTGCATCGACTATCTGTGCCCCAAGCTGGAGCACGGTCTGGGCAGGGAGAAGCTGATATTGATGCAGCAAGCCACGGAAGATGAAATCGAAGCCCTTTTTCTGCTTCGCGAGGAGATCGACGTCCGGCTTCTGCAATGGCTCGACCGGCGCTCAAGAATCTGAGTACCTGGCAACGGTTTCTTTCAGGTCTTGGGTGATGGGTGGGGCGTCCGGGTTGTCTTCCGCGAAGATGTCCATGGGGAGGAGGCTCGCGGTTCCGTAAAAAGCGGAGGTGGCTTGGTAGTCCACTTGAATGGAACTGCCCGAAAGAGACACTCCGGCGAAGAGACCTCGGCTACGTGAATAGGAGTAGATTTCGGCACCCAGTTGAGTGTCGGTGCTCGCTTCAGCATGTCGTCCCGCCGGGCCGGCGGCCACGGAAACATCCCCTCCCAGGGTGAACTTGCCCGCACTGATGTGATCCAGGCTTCTCGGGGTTTTGAAAACCAATATGACATCCGTGGCCTGGGCTCCGGCCTGGAACCCGATGCTTCCACCGAACGCTTTGTAAAAAACGGGATTACTCCAGCTGCCGTCGGGCTTTCTCACCACGATGATTCCCGTACCGTAGCGCCCCCCAATGATGAATCCAGCCTTGACCATTCCTGGGAAAATGGCGATGCCCCTTGCGTTGGCAAGGAGAGTAGGGGGGATCGCCTGTTCCGGGATGGCCATGATTTCCTCAAGGACTTGAATGCAGGAAAGAACCAGCCTCTGTTCTCGTGCCTGGGCGTGGGCGGTGTCCGCTGTCCATGGTGATGAGGCACATGCCGTAAGGGCCAGGAAGATAAAAAGAATGTTTTTCATGGCAATCCTTTCTTGTTTTGGTAGGGGTGGGTGAGCGAAAATGGGATCGCATGGTGATGCGTACCGAATTTTCCACTCGTGAAAACATGATTCTTGTTGATGAAGTGAATAGTCTTACTTTCAGGGACATCGGGCGCATCTCCCATCGATGTTTAAAGATTCCGAAATACGGTCGGCGAGATCGCCTGGAGGCAGCCCTTCCGTGTCTATTTGTTGTCGGGCACATTCTTCATACAGGGGTAACCTTCGCCTGAGCACTTCCAGAACTTCTTCTTCCAGGGGTAGATTGGTTAGCGGGGGACGGTTGGCTTCCGTCGTGGAATCTCCCCCGATTCTTGCCAAAATGGTCTGTGGGTTTGCCTGGAGCCAGATCGCATAAAACTTGCTTTTCAGGATTTCCCGGTTGGTTGCGGCTTCCACGATACCGCCTCCCGTGGCGAGAACAAGACCGTGCTCATGCGAAGCTTCTTCCAGGAGCCTGGATTCCTCCGCTCTGAAAGACGGCCAGCCGTGCTCCCTCACCCAGGTTTGAATGTCCATGCGGAATCGATTCGAAAGCTCCCTGTCCATATCCAGGAACTTCCAGTGCAACTTTTCGGCAATAAGTCGCCCCAAGGTACTTTTACCCGTTGCGCGAAAACCGATTAATGCTATTTTACTCACTTTCAAAAGCATGTCCTTTCTGGAGGAGGAAAATGAGGAGAAAAGATGGAAAATACGGAGCTTCGGTCTCCGGCCGCACATGAAAAACGTTCCCGTCGGCATCTCCATGCGGATCAACTGCCGTTTGTTCCGCCATTGGCGGCGGGCTTGCTGCGTTTGCTCCACAGGAGCTGCCAGTATACCATCGTAGGAAAAGAATATGAAGCGGAGGCCATGAGGTTTGACGGTCCCAAACTCCTCACCTGCTGGCACTTTGCCTATCCCCTGGTGGTTCATTATTTTAGGGATAGGAATGCCATGATCATGGTCAGTCGGAGCCGGGATGGGGAATGGGCGGCCCGCATTTTGAAACAACTGGGTTATCAGTGCTTCCGGGGTTCCCCGGGAAAAGGCGGCGCCAGGGCTTTGCTGCAAATCATAAATCAGTTGAAAAACGCTCCGGGAGGTGGATTTGTGGCCGACGGCTCCCAGGGGCCTGCACTCATTGCGCAAAAAGGCATCCTGCTGCTTGCCCGTTATACCGGCTCACCCCTGATTCCCATGAGTGTTGCGGCAAAACCCTGCTGGAGGCTGAACAGCTGGGATCGGACATTGGTGGTCAAGCCTTTCTCGCGTGTGACCCTGGCTTTCGGTCCGCCCATATGGGTCAAAAAGGATGCCTCCCCTCAAGAACTGGAAGCGGCTCGCAGGGAACTCGAGGATTGTCTGAACGATCTTACCTTACAGGCGGAAAGACGCTTGTGATCCTTGCCCGTCCGGCTTGAAGGTTTGGGGCTGCTGCGGCGCGACAACCCACCACTTTGGTGTTGGAGTCGCGCGGATTGCGTTTCCATAAGCGGTGCAAGTATGCGTTTCCACGCTGGAGCATGGGAATGAGGTGAATTAGCGGGGCACTCCAAGGGAATCGGTCCTTGCAAACCATTTTTTCTTCTGGTAAGTCCAATCATGCGCCGTATGACCGGATGAAAAGTGTGGATGTTTGAAAGCGATGTTTGGTTTGAGGTTTGGAGCAGGTCGAATGATCGCCGGCTTCGCTTCGAGCGGGGCGGGAGGAAAGTCCGGGCTCCAAAGGGCAGGATGCTGGGTAACCCCCAGTCTCGGTGACGAGCAGGAAAGTGCAACAGAAAGCAAACCGCCTTGCGGCATGCAGGGTAAGGGTGAAACGGTGAGGTAAGAGCTCACCAGTCCCGGTGGTGATATCGGGAGCTAGGCAAACCCCATCCGGAGCAAGACCGAATAGGAGAGCGTTCGAGGGCGGCCCGTCCGAAGCTCTCGGGTTGGTTGCTTGATCCTGTCGGTAACGGCAGGGCTAGAGGAATGATCATTGTCCACGAGCTTCTTCACGAAGTCGTGGGGTACAGAACCCGGCTTATGACCTGCTCCAGACCTCAATATTTCCCTGTTTCTACCTGACGGTAGCCTGGGGGGCTTCCGGCGCATCATGGAAAAATGAGTGGATATCTTTGACACGACACATAACGCATTTTCAAAGGCATTATTATGTCGATGAACAATAAAAACGAGACCTGCGCCGTCATCACGGCCGGTGGGGCCGGTTTGAGGATGGGCAGTGGGAAGCCCAAGCAGTTCCTTGACATTGCGGGGAAGCCCGTTCTCGAACGAACCCTGGATGTCTTTTGCCCTCTCGCTTTCCTCTCCCAAATCATCGTGGTGGCTCCCGGTGCTCACCTGGAAGAGGCTGCATCCATGTGTGAGCGGGTTTCCCGGCGGCATGGGCTGCGTTTTCCCATTCGCGTGGTTGCGGGGGGAGTCGAAAGGCAAGACAGTGTTTACAATGGGCTCGTGTCGCTTCCCGCCTCCTGTAAGTGGGTCCTTGTTCACGATGGGGTTCGTCCCTTTGCTTCTCCCGGGCTCATTGAAGCCGTCTGGCGAGCTTCCCGCGAAACCGGGGCTTCCATTGCCGCCCTCCCTGTCATGGAAACCGTGAAAATAGTCAATGAAGGAAAAGTGATCGGAACTTACCCCAGGGATCAGGTGTGGTTGGCTCAAACGCCCCAGGCTTTCTATAAGAATCTCCTTCTGGATGCTTTCCGTAAAGCCCGTGAGTCCGGGTGGGTCGGCACCGACGAGGCTTCTCTGCTGGAGCGCATCGCAGGGGTGGTGACGGTTGTACCGGGTGAAAAAAACAATGTGAAGGTGACCACTCCTGAGGACATGCAATGGGCGGAATGGTTTCTGTCCCGGCTAACATGAATTCGGATGACGTGCGGCTAAGGAGGAATCGGATTGCGGGTTGGTTTCGGCTACGATGTTCATGCATTTCAGGAAGGACGCCCCCTGATTCTTGGCGGGGTGAGCATCCCCCATACTCTGGGTCTTGCGGGGCATTCCGATGCGGATGTGCTTCTGCATGCCATTTGCGATGCTCTCCTGGGAGCGGCGGCCCTGGGAGACATCGGCAGGCATTTTCCGGATGTCGATCCTGCCTTCAAGGGTGTGTCCAGTCTCCTGCTCCTGGAAAAGACGGTGCGGCTTGTGGCTCAAGAGGGCTTCACGATTTCCAATATCGATTCGACTCTTGTGGCTCAAAGGCCCAGGTTGTCTCCCTTCATCCCGCGGATGACGGAAGAAATTTCAAGATGCGCCGGTCTGAGTTCTTCCTGTGTCAATGTGAAGGCCACCACCACGGAGCACCTGGGTTTTGCCGGCAGGGAGGAGGGCATTGCAGCCTATGCGGTGGCTTTGCTCTTGAGCGGCTGAAGGTGGTAGCCGCATCCGGAAAATACGTTTCAATCATGGCATGAAACGGGCTTGAATGTAGTGACGGAGCCCTTTGAACCGAGCTGTACGGAGATATTTGGACGATGGTTTTGCAAGTTTACAATACACTGACCAGGAAAAAAGAAGACTTTGTGCCCCTCGAGCCGGGAAAGATCAGTTTCTATGTGTGCGGGGTGACGGTTTATGATCACTGTCACATCGGCCATGCGCGCTCGGCCATCGTTTTCGATGTCATCTACAGGTACCTCCTTCACCTGGGTTATGAAGTGACCTATGTTAGGAACTTTACGGATATCGACGACAAAATCATTCGCCGTGCCCAGGAAGAAAGGACGGATTACAGGACCATTGCCGAGAAATACATTGCGTCTTTTTACGAAGACATGGATGCTCTGGGAGTTCTTCGCCCCAGTCTCGAACCCCTTGCCACGGACAATATCCCCCAGATGATCGACATCATTCGGGTGCTGGTGGAAAAGGGTATTGCTTATCAGGCCGGGACGGACGTCTATTTCCAGGTGGAAAAATTTCCCCAGTACGGGAAACTCTCAGGACGCACCCTGGAAGACATGGTTGCGGGGGCTCGCGTGGAAGTGGATCCCAACAAGCGCAATCCCATGGATTTTGTGCTCTGGAAAGGAAGCAAGCCCGGGGAGCCTGCCTGGGAAAGCCCATGGGGACCCGGGAGGCCGGGTTGGCATATTGAATGTTCGGCCATGGGGGAACGCTTTCTCGGCCGGACGTTCGACATTCACGGAGGCGGCAAGGACCTTATCTTTCCCCATCACGAAAATGAGATTGCTCAGAGCGAGGCGGCTCACGGCGAGCCTTTCGTTCGTTACTGGCTGCACAACGGGTTCGTGAACATCAACAATGAGAAGATGTCCAAGTCTCTCGGCAACTTTTTCACCATTCGAGATGTTTTGTGTCGGGTGCATCCGGAAACCCTGCGGCTTTTCGTCTTGAGCAAGCACTATCGCAGCCCTGTGGACTTTTCCGATGAAACGGTGCTGGAAGCCGAAAGGGGTCTCGAACGTCTTTATCATACCCTTATGGCCGTGGAAGCCAGGGCACCGGAAACGGCGGGAGCTTCTCAACCGGATGAGAAAGCGCTCAAGGGGCAGGATGCCGAATTGCATGACGAGATTGCAAATCTACCCGGTCGTTTCACCGAAGCCATGGATAACGACTTCAACACGGCCCAGGTTATCGGGCATCTTTTTTCCTTGCAGCGTCATTTGCAACGGTTTTTGGATAAATTCGGACAGAAGAAGCTGAAGGGTCCTGCTGCCGTACTGGCACGAAGGGCCCATGACGCTCTCGTGGAGCATGGAAATGTCCTGGGCCTCCTCACGCTTTCCCCCGGTGTTTTTTCCGATGAGCAGAGAAAGCTCAAGATCAAGCTGGCAGGACTTTCGCCGGAGCAGGTGGAGGAATGCATAGCCGCCCGCGAAGCAGCGAGAAAGTCAAAAGATTTCGCGGAAGCTGATCGATTGAGGCAGGATTTGGAGCAGAAAGGAATCATTCTGGAGGACACGCCGCAGGGAACACGCTGGCGTGTCCGACTTTAAAGTGCTTTCCGAGAAAGAACATACCTTATAAAGAAAAAAGGAGTCAGTGAGCTTTGCCGCAACAGCTTCCCGGCACACACTGTTGCATGGTGGGGCTCGATCCGCAGCAGCCCGTGTCTCCCGCTCCCGCAACCCTGCCTCCGTTTTTGGGTCCTGAAGCACTTGAGGTTGCAGAGAGCAATTTTTGCATATCCCGGCCCTGGCATTTGGGGCAGCTAACCGTTTCTTGAGAAGAGAATACGATTATTTCCGAGATTGTTCCACACTGAGAGCACAAGTATTCATGAATGGGCATTTTTACATCTCCCCGTTGAAGCTCTTCCTAGGGTTACTTTCCAGCTTTAGTGTGCATGACCGTGATGGCCGCAGCCCCCTGCATGTCCCTGGCAGGTAAACTGAGGGCTGAACCGGGGAAGCTTGCCGTCCTTGATCATCTGGATGTTTTGGCTGACGGTACCTTCCACGGCTCTGTACACCGCGATTCCTTCAGCCTGAAGTTTATTCAGGGCTCCAAGGCCGATTCCCCCCACGATGATGCCGTCAACCTTCTTCCCGCCCAGTGCCTTGAGGGGCTGACACATTCCGTGCGAGTGATGCAGGTCTCCATTTTTCAGTTCTTCCACCTGCATGGTGTCGATGTCTACGATAACGAAGCCGGGTGCCGAGCCGAAATGTCCAAAAACCTGGCTGTTGATACCTTCAAGACGTTCTGTGGGAATGCAAATTTTCATGACTTTGATCTCCAAATTATAAGTTACCTGATGATGTACCCGGAGGTTATTCTCACATGGAATAACGAGCAAGCGTTATATAGGCTCTCCTCCGAGCTCTGTCAAGGGAGGCCCTTCGGACTTGTGCCGTGCGGCATGGGGCTGTAGGAGCCATGAAGATGAAAAGAAAGAGGAACCTACAAAGATCCCTTTGGGGGTGGCCGAAAAATTTCTTTAAAGTGCTTCCTGAAATGGGATATAAGGTGAGGTGATATTCTTTCCAGAACCCAGGAGGTAACAATGGAGTCTTCCAGCGAATTCATTACGGCCAGGGAAGTTTTTATCAAATCGGATCGTATTCAGGGCAACACGATTATTCTGAAGGAATCGGAGGATGATTCCAGCTATTTTCTCATGTTTGTAGGAGATGCGGAGCTTACGGCCGTTGCCAAGGAAAAGGGCCTGGTGGAGCCCAAAAGACCGTTGACCCATGATCTTTATCTATCCATATTGAAGCAGGCGGGCGTCACCTTCAATCGGGTAGAAATCCATTCCATGCAGGAAAACACTTACTATGCCAAAGTCTTTGCTTGCGTCGGCGACGAGGAGATCCTTTTCGACAGCCGCCCCAGTGATGCCGTGGCCCTGGCGCTTCACGAAAAATGTCCCATATGGGTCCATCGAAAACTGCTCCGTCGGGAATTGACCCAGGAGGAAATCCAGGAATTCGAAATGATCATCCGAACCGTCAAATTTTGAAACCGTCTTTGGGGGAAGCCGGGTACAGGTCCTGCCGTCCCGATCCATGGGCTTTAGTCTGAAGACATATTTGCGGCGGCCGTGATATTGTTGTGCATGAACGGAAGGGACGTCGCAATGAAGAGAAGCCGGTCAGAGGACCGGCTTTGTTTTTTGGGATGCACTGCTCAGCATGGGTGCGGAGATCTATCAACTTCAACTCAATGGAAAGAGTGTTATGGGAATTCAATCGAGTTCGTCGACCTTTACCAGGTTCTTTGTACCGGAACCGGTGACGGAGGATTTTTGGGGTTTTGTCCACGAAAAACTTTTAGAGGGGAAATTTAAAGAACCCGATGACGTGCAGGAAGAAGTCTCGGGGTTTGCCTGTTGGCACGATTTTTTTGAGTCTTCCTTCGATGACGGTGCCTATCACAAGGGGGAATACGTGGCATTTCAATTCCGTGTGGATGTGCGCCGGGTGCCTCCTATTATTTTAAAAAAGTTCGTGCATGATGCCCTGCAAAAATATCGGAGTGAAAATGACGGCAAGTGGCCTCCACGCCAGGAACGCCGTGAGATGCAAGAGAACATGCAAAATGTCCTTTTAAGTCGAGCCCTGCCTCAGCCGTCCGTCTGCGAGGTTGTTTGGAACCCTGCCGCTCGGCAAATGCTTTTGGGAACCACCAGCACCAAAATAATGGATGCATTTTTAGAAAGCTTTGAAAAGTACTTTCAGGTCTATCCCGTGCCGCTCTATCATGCAAACTGGGCTCAGCACATGGCCGGCTTGACGGATCGGCAGAAAGACTTCCTGGCGGGGCTCCTGGATTCGAAATCGGCGACGGCCATGGAGGATGGACGCTTTTTGGGCTTCGAATTTCTCACCTGGCTCTGGTTTTTCGTGGAAAGGGGGGAGGGGCGTGTGGAACTCCCAGATGGTAAGATCGCCGAGATTCATATAGGGGAGCGTTTTGTCCTGATCCTTCCCGGAGAGGGGCGGGAAAAAATCGTTTGTACCACTCAGGATAATTCGTTCCATGAGGCTCGTACCGCTCTTCAGAAAGGAAAGCTCGTTCAGGAAATGCAGCTTTTTCTCATGGTGGGCGACAATGAATACCTGCTTACCCTGGACAGTACGCTCTGGGCCGTCAAGGGTCTCAAGACTCCCAAACAGGCGAAGGACTTTCAAGACGATGACGAAGAGGACGGCTTTTTTCTGGAAAAAATGTACTTCATCGAAGAGGTGTCCAAAGTGCTCGACGTACTTTATGGTCAATTCCTGAGTCATCGTCTGGAATCGTCCTGGGACCTGGAAGCCCGACCTCAATTGCAGGCGTGGATCGACAATCCATGGGAGTTGTCGGCCGATAAATCTTCCGAAGGGGAGCGGTAACCGGTGGTTCGAACGACCTGTGCCGATGCAAAACCTTCATCATAAATCCTCAAGATATTTTT
Organism: uncultured Syntrophobacteraceae bacterium; assembly: GCA_964603955.1. Taxonomy (GTDB): domain Bacteria; phylum Desulfobacterota; class Syntrophobacteria; order Syntrophobacterales; family Syntrophobacteraceae; genus SLCH01. Next base: position 2,147 of record CAZRWT010000011.1, on the reverse strand, counting down.
ACGGACCTTGAAACATGGAACCGGCTCTCGTCCTTGAAACCCTCAAAGGGTTGATTCAAACTCATTGGTGGAGTGCTTTTTTTCTGCTTGTAACCTTGACTACCGTGCTCACTTTCATGGGCCTTGCATGGTGGTTGAGGCGCCGGTTCAGAAAGATGCTCGAACAGAAATTTCAGGACGAAACGGAACTTGATGAGTTGCCTCCCCTTGGGCCTCAGGATCTGGAGGCCCTGGGGCGCATCAAGCAACTGAGGCGTGAGATATGGGATCTTCCCGAATCGGAATTGCAGCTCAATGTGGAAGCTCTCAACTTGCGTGCGGTCAAGGTGGTCAGGTCCATCGCGGCCGTATATTATCCCGACTCTCCCAATCCTCAATTCGAAGCGGGCCTCATTGATCTGTTGGGGCTGGCTCGTCGAGTGAGCGCGCGTCTTGCCAGAGTTTCCTGCATTGGTCCCTTCCGAATATTGGGGAACCGGAAAATCAGCGAGTATCAGCGCTACTATATGATGTACCGGAAGATCAATGAAAACCCCGTGGTGGGTTTTTTCAAGAAAAATCCTATTCTTTTTCGCATGACTCGATGGGCCGTCAATATCCGCAACATTGCCAATCCCCTCTATTGGGCAGGCAGGGAGCTGAGCAAGGAGAGCTATTTCATGGCACTCCGCTGGTTTTATCTCACCATGGTGGGCCAGGTGGGAAGGGAAGCCATGAGGGTGTTCAGTGGGAGGCGATTTCAAAAGGAAGAGGACCGAGAGATCGTGCTGATCTGCTACAAGCTTTTTGTCATGGTGAGTCACTGGGGAGGACCTGACCCTTCCGAGTGGGCACTACTGGTTTCGCACATTGCGGGGCACCCGGCCTTGGAGGATGAAACCAAGGTGCAGGTTCTTTCGCGCATTTCAGAGGGCAAGCTCCCCAAGGGCCTGGAAGAACGTGAAATCAAGACGTCAGCCGGTCTTCGGTGGTATCGGGATGGGCTGAAGTTGCTCCTCAAGGGCGATAAAAGGGCATCTCCCGCCAAGACGCATTTACTGCGCGAGGAGCTGGCGGCAGTGAAAAAAACTTTCTCACCTGCCGGACGTGATCGTGCTCAATCCACCCGGGGAGAATCCTGAACGGGCGGCACAGGCCGGGGAATACATGGAATAAGACGAGATTGGTGTGGTCCACCTTGGTGGTCTCAGGGTGCTCCGGGCGTGACGGCAATTTCGAACAGCATGGGCCAGTGTTTGCCCGTTACCAAGATGCGTTTGCCGTGGGAATCCCAGGCAATGCCGTTGGCCACGGATTCCCGGCAGGGCAGGGGATGTCCATCGATGATTCCCTGCAGGCTCAGGCTGCCGATCACGTTTCCTGCCGCCGGGTCGATGCGGACGATACGTTTCGTGGGAAAAACATTGGCCCAGATTTCACCGTCTATGTATTCCAGTTCGTTTAACCCGGCCAGCGGAAGACCTCGGTCATGAACCGTCAAACGGTTCAACTCCCGGAGGGTTCGAGGGTTCAGGCGCCGCAGTTCAGAGGAACCGTCGCTCATGATCAAGCCGTCGAGGTCCTGTGTGAGTCCCCAGCCTTCGCCTGAGTAGTGAAACCGGCGTATCATATCCAGGGTTTTCAGGTCATAGATAAAGCCCGTGCCCGATCTCCAGGTAAGCTGGATCAGCCTGTTTTCCCAAAGGGCAAGCCCTTCACCGAAAAAATGTCGCGGCAGGTTGCGCCTGTCCAGCACTCGCCCCGTTTCCAAATCCACACGACGGATGGAAGATGTTCCCCAGCCTCCCGTACTTTCGTAAAGGAATCCCTCATGATACAGCAATCCTTGTGTGAATGCGTCGGGGTCATGTGGAAAAGTACGCAGCACTCTAAAAGAATAGGGTTCGGGGGAATCGCTTTGATTGTATGCAAAAGCGGAGATGGGCGCGCGAAAGGTCGCTCCCGTGAATACCAACGCGAGGATATGGAGTAAATCACGGCGATGCAAAACTGTTGTCCGAAAAATGATTTTCGACTTCTTTGCCTCTCGTTCCCAAGCCGAAGTTTGGGAATTTGGGAATGAGAGGCAAAGTTGCACATGTTATGGTGTTTGCCGTTCTGTCAGACCTACCCAAATCTACTCATAGGTAGATATTGGAGCTGACTTC
>CAZRWT010000010.1:0-59319 GCA_964603955.1 uncultured Syntrophobacteraceae bacterium | reverse complement strand
TCGGCGCTCAGGCCCATCTTTTTGAGCATGGCCAGGATCACTTGCTGGTTGGTGATGTTGTCTTCGGCCACGAGAATGCGGGCTTTACGGTTGGAAAAATCGGCGATCCTGCGAAGTTCTTCCCGAACCTTGTGCCGGGTGATCAGGCCGGTACCGTCCGGCGCCCCCAAAGCCAGGGCAAGGCAGCCGTGGAGTTCCCCGTGCAGGACGGGTTTGTTCAGGTAGGCGGAAAAGCCTGCCTGCCGGGATCGTTGTGCGCTGCCGCGCCCCCCTGCCGATGTCATCATCACCGTGCGCATTTGGGAAAATTTTGGTTCGGCACGGATGATCCCTCCCAGGGTCTCGCCATCCATGCCGGGCATTTGCATGTCGATGACGGCTAGTTGGAAAGGGTCCCCTTGGGCCAGGGCCTGGTAGAGCAGTCCCAGGGCTGCCGGGCCGTCGGTCGCTTCATCCACGCGCATGTCCCAGGACAGCAGTTGAGTCATGAGGATTTCCCGGTTGGTCGCGTTGTCATCTACTATCAGGGTCCTTACCCCGTGCAAGTTTGCCGCAGTTGGAGGCTTCCAATCGGTATCGGGAGCAAGGCCCAGGCGCACCGTGAACCAGAACGTACTCCCCTGCCCTTCCCGGCTGTGTACTCCTATCTCTCCGCCCATCAGTTCCGCCAGTTGCTTCGAGATGGCCAGCCCCAGTCCCGTACCTCCGAACTTGCGGGTGATGGACGCATCCACCTGGGTGAAGCTTTCGAAGAGGCTGTCCAGCTTGTCCGCCGGGATGCCCGTGCCCGTGTCGCGAACCGTGAAACACAGTGTCGCGGAGGATTGATCGTCCGGGGAACATTGCAACGGGGCATCGAGGTACGGGCTTTGTCCTCCACCGGTTTCACCATCCAGTTGGATCTTGACCGGAGAGACTTCTCCTGTTTCCGAGCAGCCGGGCCTCGAACCCGGCCCGAGGGCCACATTGATTGCCACTTCTCCCTTCTCGGTGAATTTCAAGGCGTTGCCCACCAGGTTGGTGAGTACCTGGCGCAGGCGTCCCGGGTCTCCCGTGAGGTAGTCCGGCACATCGGGTTCAGCGGAGCAGATCAGCTCCAGCCCTTTTTCCTCGGCTTTGAAAGACATCATGGCGACAAAATCGTCGAGCATGGCTCTGAGGCTGAAATCGAGGGATTCCAGGTCGAGCTTCCCCGCTTCTATCTTGGAAAAATCCAGGATGTCGTTGATGAGGGAGAGGAGCGCCTGTCCGCTGGAATGCACCGTTTGGACATAATGGCGCTGAGTGTCGTCCAGGTCCGTGTCCAGGAGCAGGCTCGTCATGCCGATGACCCCGTTCATGGGAGTGCGGATTTCATGGCTCATGTTGGCCAGAAATTCACTTCTGGCACGGGTGGCCGCCTCTGCCCGAACCAGGGCGGCATCCAGTTCCAGGTTCTTCAGTTCCATCTGCACGGCGTAATCTTGCAGCTTCTGCTCCGCCTTCTTGCGATCAGTGATGTCCAGATGCGTTCCAAACATCATGAGCGGTTTGCCATCTTCAGTCCATGATGCCACCCGACCTCGGTCCAGTACCCACATCCACCGGCCGGTCCTGTGCCGCATGCGTGACTCGCACTCGTAGTAGTCCGACTGACCGTTGAAATGCTTTTTAAGCAGTTCCTCACTGGTTTCCAGATCGTCGGGATGCGCAAATTTCATCCAGGTTTCAATGGACACCGGAGAAATTTCCTCAAGCGTATAACCAATGATTTCTGCCCATCTTTCATTGAAAATCGTCTCTCCGGTTTGAACATTCCACTCCCAGGTACCCACATTGGTACCTCTGATAATGCTCGCCATGCGTTCTCGCTCAAGATGGAGTTTTTCCTCGGCCTTCTTGCGTTCGGTGATGTCCCGGCTGATGCCCAGGATGCCGATCAGTTCTCCATCCGGTCCCCGGTAGGGGGTTTTCAGAGTGTCGATGAGGATAGCCCGGCCGTCGGGGTAGGTGATCCATTCTTCATTGTGGCGGGATGCGCCCAATTCGAGCATCTTTCGATCATTTTCCCGGAAAAGGTCGGCTTCTTCCCCGGAGTAGAGGTCATAATCGGTGAGTCCGACGATTTCATCCTGTTCACGCCCCACATGCCGGGCGAACTCGGAATTGCACCCCAAATACACCCCGTCCACATCCTTGAAAAAAATGATGTCCGGAATGGAATCGAGGAGGGAAGTGATCAGGCCGCTCTGACGGCGGAGTTCCTCTTCTGTCTGCTTTCGTGCGGTTGCATCCCACCAGGCTCCCACGATTTCCGTCCGTCCGTCGGGCGTGGTCACGGGGGTTTGGCGGTCGGATAGCCAGTGATACTGTCCACGGGCATCCATAAACCGGTATTCGTCCCGCGAGGCCGCGCCGCCGAGCTTGCGCTCAAAAATGGGCAGATCATCGGGATGAACACAACCGTACCAGAATTCCATGTGAGAAATGAAATCGTCGGGTGAAAAGCCGAGAATGGATTGCAGGTTTTCGCTGATGTAGTGCAGTTGCGGGACGCCCTGTTCCAGGGTGTAGGAATAGATCACCGTGGGACTGTTGGCCAGGAGCTGATTGAGGCGGCTGTTGGAGGTGAAGGATTGTTCCAGGGAGGCCAGGGTCTGGTTGAAGCTGTCGGTCAGAATCCGGATTTCGTGCAGGTTGCCCCTCGGAAGGCGAAGGGAGAGGTCCTGCTTTCGAGCCAATTCCAACAGGTCCCGTCCAAGCCTGGCCACGGGCCGGGCAGTCAGGCGGGTGGCCGCCACAATGGCCGTCAGCACGGCAAGTATGGCCACCACCAGGGTCAACGCCACCTTCGAACGCAATTGGTCATGGGCGGCATGGGCGTCGGCAACGGACAGGCCCACCAGCAAGCGCATATTTTCGAACCCGAAAACGGCAGGTGTACGAGCGGCGACGAGCCAGTCCGCCGGCACCAGGGCCTGGTCGCCCTTGAAGTTCTTGCGGTAAACCTGGTTGCCGGCAAGAAGGTTCCCGTACTCGTCCAGCAGGGCCACGGGATGATTCTGCCGCTCCCAGGCATCGAAAAGATGTTGAAGGGACGTGGGATGAAGCTCGATGGACAGCGCCCCCTCCACAAAGCCATGTACCAGGACGGGAACCGCGATCAACAGTCCACGCCGATCCAGCCGGACCAGTTCTTTTTCCGTCTCCACCACCGCAGCCCGGTTCCGGGACAGTTCCTCACCAGGGACCTCGAAGCCCGGCACCCGGTTGGAAATGATCTCCATGCCCTGAAAGTCGGACAGGGCGAAGCGGCCCGGGACTCCCGAACCAGCCACCGCACCCATGGAGCGGAAGAGTACCGACAGGTAGCGCTCACGGTCCACGGTATCCACCAGCCCGTTGATCACCAGGTCGTTGGAGGCCAGGGTCCTGGCCTGTCCCAGCACCGCCTGGATGTTTTCCCGGAACAGAGCGAGGTCATGATCGAACAACTGCTCCAAACGCGACTGAGTATCCGCATCCAGGGCCTTACGGCTCAGGACCATGCCGCCCCAGGACAGAGCCAGGAGCAGGAAAATGGTTGGGGGGAGCACCCACAACAACACCCGGCTGGTCAGAGAGCGAAAAAAATCCGTCTTCATGGAAGGCCCTTTTCGGTGGCGAGGGAATTGGAGGGCGGGGTTTCCCCTGATTTTTCCACAGGAACGATCACCCCGTCCACGTAGCGGGCCATGCAATAATCGGAGCGGTCCAGGGCGTCGTGACGATCGGCGGTGAAGGGTGGGGCATAGTCACGGACCATTCCCCGATGAAAATCCAGGTTTTCCAGGGCTTCCCGCACTGCGGCCCGATCCGTGACTCCGGCCCTGGAAATGGCCAGGGCCAACAGATGAACCAGATCGTAGGCGTGGGCCACACCGGTGGGAGCCGTGATGTCCCGGATGTCCCCGGATTCCGGAAACATCCGGGTGTAGGCCCGCACCACCTGCTCGGCCCGGTCCGGATAAGGCGGAGCAAAAAAAGAAAAGGTTTGCAGGAAGACCAGATCGACCTGATCCAGCTTCTTGCCCAGTGGCAAGACGAAATCCCCACCTACGATGCCCCAATGGGAAATGACCGGCAGGGCGGCGGCTTGAGGATTGTCGGCCAGTGCGCGGATAAAGTTCACGCCGTCCGGAGCGTTGCCCACGAAAATCAGGGCGTCCGCATTGGAGGCCATGAGCCGACCAAGTATTTTTTCAAAGCATCTTTCACCCCAGATGAACCATTCCATTCCCACGGGGGAAAGTCCTCGATCCATCAAGGCCTCTCTCAGTGCCCGCTCGTTGGAACGCCCCCAGCCGGTTTGCTCCAGGATCAACCCCGGGCGTCGAAGCCCCCGGGACTGAGCATGCTCCACCAGCACCCCGCCCGCATGCTCATCCCGCACGGAAACCCGAAAGACATAATTGGGAGTGTAACCGTTGTCGATGATCGTCGTACCTGCCGCCCAGGGCACCAGGTAGGGGATACCGAACTCGTGAATGACCTCCAGTTCGGCCAGGATCACCGGAGTGTGCTTCCCACCCACGATGGCCGCCACGTCTTCCATCCCGGCCAGTTCCCGCACATTGGCCACCCCTCGAGCCGGGTTGCGGCGATGGTCTCGCACCTCCAGGACCAGGGGCCGCCCCAGAACTCCCCCCGCGGCATTGATCTCCTCCATGGCGATCAATGCCCCACGCTCGATGGCCGTCCCGGATTCAGCGTCCGCAGTGGACATGTCGGCGTTCAGACCAATGCGGATGGGCGCCGGTTCAGAAGCCGGAACGATTTTCACGGCAGCGAAAAACAACGCCATGCACCAGATAAAACAACCAAACTTTGCGTTCTTCAATGTTCACCTCCCCACCATTGACTTATACCTGCCCGATTCAGGCCGTCCTGATCGTGTGATTCAACGCCGGAACCCGCTCGACTCAGTCGAATTCGCAAACATCCGGCCCTTACAGATTTAGTTGTGCTAATAGCAGATTATTGTTGCTTTGTAATCAAACTGTAGTCTTGCTTTTGTATGTTTTGAACGATTATAAGGAAAATCAACAGGATTGCGGAAGATAAATATTTTGAGGAGGTTCATATTTCGAGCATCTCAACGAAGCCCTGCGGGAGAATCTTCCCCCGGCATGGTCCGAAGCAATGGCCGCACAGGCTTCCAGCCTTGCTTTCCGACCATTTTGTCCAGGGCGATGAAGGGCCTTATGCCTGCATTCATTGTCTGAATCACGGATTGACACGGATTAGTGGATTTCACGGATTTTCGAGCCGGTAATCCGCACCTTTCCCGCACATCAATTCCCCCGGCACCCAATCCGTGTCATCCTCGAATCCGTGTCAATCCGTGATTCAGGCAGTTTGGCAATGCCGCGTTCTACGGGGTAACTTTTGCGGTATCGCCAATTAAGGCATCCATACACCGGCTTGGAGTTACCCAAGGATGATTAGAAAAGGCGAATTTTGCGGCATTGCGACTTTTATGGTATTGCCTATTTGCCTTGCACACAACGAAAAGTTCAGCGGCCTGCGCTTTTTGCGGGTTTGCCGGAGCGACGTGTCAGGCGCTGGGTGGCGCGAGTCAGATCAAGAAGGGATCTCAGAGCCGTGTTTACAGCAGCCGAATCATGGAAAGCCTCCGCTATGTCTGCATCAAGCACAACAACATTGGCGCCTTGGGCCAAAAGTTGTCTATAGTACTTGCCCCGAACGCCCTTTGAGTAGTCAAATTCGTATTCCGGACGCAACTCATCAGTGAGTTCTTCTTGCTTGTTCTTCATCACGCTTCCTCTCGTGTGCAGTCGCAGTTCGCGCGCTAATGATCCGCAGGTTTTCCCCTCCCCCTGGTACAGTTGCTCCTAAATAACGATAATGGCGAATCCCTACACATGGCGTAAGACAGGAATAGTTGGGATAGTTTTGTAAGTCAAGTTGGAAAGTTCTAAACAGATGGGGCATGGTTCATTTTCCAAGGAATCGGGGTAGCGCCGGATAAAAGCTGCCACGGAAAGTTATGGGCATCCAATCCAATGTTTCAGTTTCAAGAGGATTGTGATGCGGGGGTAACGTCCTGGGTGATTCCAAAAATGTCCATGGGCGCTCCGGACTCGTCCCGTGACACGTACCCGTATGAATGCAGCAGGCGTACACTGCCGTCGGGATGGATGACGCGGTACGTGTTGTCGAAGGGAACATCCTCTTCCAGGGCCTTCCTGAGGTTTTCCATGCCATGGGCACGATCGTCGGGATGCACGATTTGCTGCACGGCATCGAGATTGCCTCCGAACTCGCTCATGGGAATCCCGAAAAGAGCCTCGTGCCCGTCGGACCATTCCACCCGGTGGGATGCGCAATCGTAGCGCCAGTAACCCATTTTGGCCGTTTTCAGGGCCAGATCGAGGCGTGCCCGTGAGGGAGCAGGTCCCCATGGATGTGAAGAATCCTGGACTCACCGTCCTTTCGAGTGATCGTGCAGGTCATGGGAGGAGGAATCTCACCTGCCGTCAGTTCCTTGTAAAAGGCAGTGAAGGACACGGCATCCTCTTGGGCAAGATGCTTGAGAAACTGCTTGTGGGAGGGGGCTCGAACCAAGGATCGGCCCAAAAGACGACACAAGGACCGGGACCAGGCTGCCTTGCCGTGGACGAGGTCGATGGTCCATGTGCCCGTGGTCGCAATCATCCGCACGGCGGGCTTTTCGGGGACCCGCCCCTTGTGTTGTTCCTTGTGGGAGCGGTGCCCCTTCCCGGCTTCATCGGCTCCCCCGCACACGAACAAATTGGCGGGAGTGATCTTCAAGACTTCACAGGCTCGGAACAGCGTATCGAGGGAAGGCGTGGCGACCCCGCGTTCGATTTCCCCCAGGTGCTGCTTGGACAGGTCGATTTGAGCGGCCAACTTCTCCTGGGTCATGCCCAGGGAAGCTCGATAGAATTTGAGTCGATATCCATATTGTCGATCCCACATGGTTCTTTCCTGCTTTTGGAGCTATCGCATTGGTCCATGGGTTGCGGCCCGGTTCACGGTGACAGCCGGCCTGCCAGTGGAGCTGTGGACAAAGTGGACAGGATGGACGAAATGGACACAGGGGGAAGAGATGGACCGGATTTCACTTCCCTCGCCCCAACCTGCGGTTTCACCCCGGCAAACCCGATTATCGTTTTTCAGATTCAATTGTATTCATAGCAGGTTGCCGTTGTTTTGTCGTCAAGCCAAAATCTTGTTTTTCAAAAAAATTGATCGTTTGTGGAATAAGTACGCTAAGCCGTGGTAACGACCCGGGACCTGCAACACACACCATGGCCACGGATCACGTTCTGAACATTCTCAAGCATCAAAGTCTCGAAACCCGGATGATGCTTGAATGGTGAATGGATTGCAGATGCGCAACTGATGGTCGATCAACAGTCCGTCCTGCATATCTTCGGAATATAAGGTTTTGCATCACCCGAGAAGAGCGGCGGCCACGATCATTGCATCGTACACGCTCATCCCGTACCGTTCAGCAACAACCCTCCCCCTGTCATGGGTTTCATAAGAGATAAAGCAGGATATAGGTGTCGATGAACGCTTCAGTATCGGGCATTAGCATCTTCCCGATCAAACTTGAAATCGGCAGGCATCTTTCCTCGAAACCGGCGCAGCCGGGCGAGGACGGCTTCGGTTTCGGGTTTCCTCCTTACTTGAAAGAGGCGTTCATCGGCGATCACCATTTCAATTTCGTCGCCCTCACGGAGTTTCAGTGCTTCGACCACCGAGGCGGGCAACCGAATGGCCAGGCTGTTACCCCATTATTGAGACTTACGTGGTCATCTCCTTCCGGATATACATTTTACAGATGTATATCATTCGTTTGTACTCGGGTCATTTCTGGAACGGGAAATTTGTTATTCCAGTGTCAGACTGGGGTCATGTCAACGGCACTCCTGCTTTTTCGGCCAGTTCCACGAGCAGGGCTGCGGCCCTGATCTGTTCAAATTCGTCCACGAGCTTTGCGAGTTCCCCTGCCTCCCTGTCGCCCAGGCGTTGCTGTAAATAACCCGTCACCGTGTCCAGCAGATCGCTTTCCACCAGCTCCCCGGCACGCAAAAGGGCCAGCAGGCGGCTCATGGCCGGAACAGCGTCCTCGACGGGCACCTCCCGGTTTCCCTCGGGAAGGGAAGGTAAGGGAGGCAAAGCCCGCAACTGAATGCGGGTTTGCTCCAGTGCCTCGGCCAGCTCCCGGCGCAGCTCGGGTCCAATGGGGACTCCCACACCGAGGGCATGGTCCATGGCCGTGGCCGCACTGGTCAGGCGCACGGCACCCACCATTGCGGCAAGCCCCTTGAGAGTGTGGGCTTTGCGCCGTGCGCTCACCCCTTCGGGATCGGGGGGACTCCCGCCCCGGTCCGTCATTTCGCCCATGTCCGCAAATTCACCGTTCAACTGGTCTTTGAAGCGGTGGAGCATCTTGAGGTAAAAAGCCGCATCTCCGTCAAAGGCCTTCAATCTCCCGTCCATTTCAAAGCCATCCAGTGCGGGAAGCACCAATGCTCCCACTTGAGAGGCAGAGCTTGACAAAACGGCCGCACCCCCCCGGTTCTCCAGCCATGCGCTCAAGGTGCGGTACAGCTCCGCGCTGTCGATGGGCTTGGCCAGGTGCGCGTCCATGCCCGCTTCCCGGGCCTTGTTGCGGTCGGCTTCCATGACTGCGGCGGAAAGGGCGATGATGGGGGTGCGCCGGTGAGAGGGACGAGGGCTGAAATCTGAAACCCGAGGGTCGGTAATCCGATCTCCGAGGTCCGACTTGTGACTTCCGACCTCTTCTGCGCGTATACGCCGCGTGGCATCAAACCCGTCCATCACCGGCATTTGCAAATCCATGAGGATCATGTCGAAGGGTTGGGACAGGGCCAGTTCCACGGCCTCGGCGCCATTGTTGGCGATGGTGATTCGGGCGCCGGTTTTGTGGAGCATTTCCCGGGCCACTTCCTGGTTGAGCAGGTTGTCTTCCACCAGGAGGATGGAGGAACCGGCGAAGGAGGGGATGGGCGGCCTGCCCGGAGCATGGCCCGCCGAAGGAGGCACATGCCCCGGCCGGTCCATATCTCCCGAGACAACCGGCAGGATCAGTTCGAAAAAGAAAATGCTCCCCTGCCCCGGTGCCGAGTCCACGGCCAGCTCCCCGCCCATGCGCTCCACCAGCCGTCGGCTGATGACCAGCCCCAGTCCGGTGCCGCCGTACCTGCGGGTGGTGGAGGTGTCCGCCTGGGAAAAAGGCTGAAACAGCCGGGCCATTTGCTTCCGGTCCATACCGATGCCCGAGTCCCACACCTCGAAGCGCAGGCTCGCTGTCCGTGCCCCATCGGCGGAATCGTCCCAATGGGTTGGTTGAAACGGGAGGCCCCGGTCTTCTTGGGCAATCTCCACGGTCAACACCACCTGCCCCTGCTCCGTGAACTTCAGGGCGTTTCCCAGGAGATTTGTCAGGACCTGGCCCAGGCGCAGGGAATCGCCAGTCAGAGTGCGGGGCACATCGGGGGCGACCCGGAACAGCAGTTCCAGCCCTTTTTCATCCGCCGTGACGGCAAACAGGGTCTTCAACTGATCCAGCAGTTCGTCCAGATGGAAGGCATGCCGGTCCAGCTCGAGCCGACCGGCTTCGATCTTGGAATAATCCAGGATGTCGTTGATGATCCCCAGGAGCATGCGCGACGAGGTGCTGATCTTGTTCAAATAGTCGCGCTGCTTGTGGCTCAGGTTCGTCTGCATGAGCAGCTCGCTCAGGCCGATCATCACATTCATGGGCGTGCGAATCTCGTGACTCATATTGGCCAGGAACTCCCCCTTGGCACGGCCGGCCTGCTCGGCCCTCACCAGGGCAGCATCCAGCTCGATATTGTTGAGTTCCATCTGCCGGGCATACTCGTTCAGTTTCTCCTCCGCCCGCTTGCGCTCGGTGATGTCGATATTGGTTCCCACCCAGCGGACCATTTTTCCTGCAGTGTCTTTATGGATGTCGCCCCGGGTCAGAATCCAACGCCAACCGCCGTCCTTGTGACGCAGACGGTGTTCGATTTCGTAGGTTGTCGTCCTCTCTTCGAGGTGGTCGTTGATGGCCTTTTGAATCCGGACGGCATCCTCCGGGTGCCAGAGCTTGTTCCAGCCCGAAAAATCGTTTTCTATTTCGTGATCTTCATACCCCAGCATGCTCTTCCACAGCGGACTGAAATACACGGTATTCTCAACCATATCCCAGTCCCACAGGCCTGCACCGGTCCCGGCAATGGCCCGGCTGAAACGATCTTCGCTCACAGCAAGTTTGTCTTCTATCCGGATACGCTCGGTAATATCCTCGAAGGTGACCAGGATGCCGATCACATTGCCTTCGCGGTCCCGGAGGGGGGCTTTGTTGGTGTTCAGCCAGGCCTGCTTGCCGTCCGCCTGCAATTGCGGCTCAATGATATGATACTCGGCCTTGCCGGAACTCATGACCCGTTCATCGCATTCCCGAAAAAAATCCGCCTCTTCCTTTTTCCAGGCCAGGTCATAGTCTGTTTTGCCCACTATGGCTTCCGGTGACGCAACCCCTGCAATACGCGCCCCGTTCTGATTGCAGCCCAGATAGACGGAATTCCTGTCTTTCCAGAAAATGAACTGGGGGATGGTATCCATGACCGACTGCAACATTTCCCGTGACCTGCGCAGCTCTTCTTCCATTCGGATACGCTCCGTCACATCCCGAGCCGCAGCATAGATCAGGGAGCCATGGGGATGGGAGCGCCATTCGATGTGTCGATAGGAGCCGTCCTTGCACCGGTAGCGATTCACGAACTGGAGCACCGGTTTCTGCCCGGACAATTCGGCCATGGCCGCCAGGGTGCCCTGGAGATCGTTCGGGTGGACGAATTCGAGGAAGGTGCGCTCCTCCAGTTCCTGCGCCGAATAACCGAGAATGGCTTCCCACTCCCTGTTCACCTTGATGAAATGGCCCGAGGTATCGGCAATGCAGAGCAGATCGAGGTTGACCGAAAAAAACCGATCCAGTTGTTCCGAATGCTCCCTCTCTTTGGTGATGTCTTGGAGGACGGTCGTGAAATAAAATTTTTCCGGTGCATAAGCATTGATCTTGTACCAGCGACCGAGGGGTTCCGAATACTGCTCGAACTCTTCCTCCGTAAGGTGCAGGGCGATCCGTCCATAAAAGCCGATCCAGTCGAAGGGGTCGCCCACAATGCCCGGCAGCACTTCCGTAATCCTGCGGTTGACAATGGCTTCGGCCTTCAACCCGGTTATTTTTTCAAAACCGGCATTGACCTCCACGAACTCATAGTCCATCGGCTTCCCTTCACCATCGAGAATGATCCTGTGACAGGCATAGCCGAAAAACGAACAATCCATAATGCGCCGATAGCTGTCTTCTTTCATGGCAAACCTTTTTTACGGGGATGGGGCAGGTCCGGATGGCCGAACAGTTCCAGAACGTGCGGCAGGTAGTTCCCACGAGCCCTTTTGACGTTTCGATACCACGATAATAAAAAATTGCAATGCAGCAAAAGTCGCTTTTTCTAATCATCCTCGGGCAACTCCAAGCCGGCGTGCATGGATTCATTGCCTTTCTTCAAAAATTGCCCTGATTCTACCGGATTCTGTGGTTTGTAAACACCAAGCCGTGATAATCTGATCTACAAAATTTATAGCATTTTGGTAAATACTTGAAATCCTTACAGCCCATTATCTACAAATTTTGTAGATCACCATTGTGAGGTAAGGTTCGAGCATCCTATAAATAGCTGTTTTTGCTAGAACCACAGAATCCGGTAGAACCAGCAACAAAAACACTTTTGGGCTGAAGCCAAAAAACGCCCAACCTCTACCACTGAAGTGGCGAGGCTTGCGGCGGGCTGACGCCCGAAATCCGTCAACGGCGAGTTCCTGACTTTGCCCCCTTGTTCAACATCTCGCACACCTTTTCCATGAACTCGGCAAACAGATAGGGCTTGCTGATAAAACCACTGGCCCCAGCCGCGAGAACGCCGGTTTCGTTGGCCGCATAGCCGCTGGCAATGAGGATTTTGATGCTCGGGTCACGCTGAAGCAGTTTCTCCATGCACTTGCGACCACCCATGCCGGGCATACTCAGGTCCAGCAAAACCAGATCGATCTTCTTCCCGTATCGGGCGTGTATGGCCAAAGCCTCTTCGCCGTCGGCCGCACTGAGCACCGTATAGCCCAGGCTCTTCATGATTTGCTCGGACAGATCCCGGATATCCTCCTCATCATCCACCACCAGGATGGTTTCCGTGCCCTCCGGCAGACTTGCATTCCCCCCGTCTCCCTCCCTTTCCACCACTTTCACCTCGCCCATTTCTCGAACAGCAGGCCAGTAAATGCTGAAGCTCGTGCCTTGTCCCGGACTGCTTTCGCACCGAATGTGTCCACGGTGAGTCTTGACGATGCCGTAAACCGTCGGCAGCCCAAGGCCGGTTCCCTTACCCACTTCTTTTGTGGTGAAAAAGGGATCGTAAATGTGGTCCAGAATGTCCTTCCCCATGCCTTCACCCGTGTCCGACACTTTGAGCAGCACGTAAGCACCGGGTTTCACATCCGGGTGATTCTCGACAAAGAAATCATCCAGGTTCACATTGGCGGTCTCGATGAGGAGAGTGCCGCCGTCCGGCATGGCATCCGCCGCATTGGAACCCAGGTTCAGCAAAACCTGTTCGATCTGGACAGGATCTGCATGCAGGGGCCATGCATCGGGGTCCAGGGCCAGCTTCACTGTGATCATCCTGGGGATGGTTCTCTCGATCATTTTGGCCCCTTCCCAAACTTCGTGATTCAAATCCACACGCTTTGGCTCAGCTTTGGACTTGCGGCTGAAAAGCAACAACTTGCGCACGAGTTGGGCCGCCCGGTCGGCGGCCCCGAGGACCGTTCGCAAACGATCCGCAGCGGGATGGTCTTGGGGGGTGGTGTTGAGCAGGAGTTGCACATTGCCCGCGATGATCTGGAGCAGGTTGTTGAAATCGTGGGCCACTCCAGCGGCCAAAATGCCCACGGATTCCATTTTCTGCGCCTGGAGCAGCTGGAGATTCAATCTTTCCCGTTCCGCTTCCATCTGTTTGCGCTCATCGAGTTCATTCTGCAAATCAGCAATGGCACGGGAAAGCCGGCGAGCCATCCGATTGAAAGATCGTGTCAGGCCGTCAACCTCGATAAATCGTGAAGTTTCCTGAATTTCTTCCGGTTCGGAGCCGGCGGCCAGATTGCTCGCCGCCTTGTCCAGAGCGCTGACGGGATGAACGATTCCTCTAGCCAGGAAAGCCGCAGCCATAAGCGCCAGCCCCAGGAGCAGGAACATCAGTGCCCAAATAGCACTTTTGTCGGCATCGATTCGGGCCATGAAGTCGGCTTCCGGAACCAGAACGACGATGACCCAGTCAATGCCCCAAGGGTCTTCCAGTGTTGTCACCTGGAGAAAGTGTTTTTTACCTTGGACATGAAAGTCCAAATGATGCATTCCCACAATCCGATGGATTCCCCCGAAATGCTCTGTCAGAGCACGAACGGCCTCACGAACCGCCGGGTCGCCGCTGTCGAGCCCATGAATGCGACGGCTCAGGGAGGGGACATCGTGGTTCACAACGAACGTTTCGTTCTGTGAACCGGCTACCAGCAGGCCGTTGCGTTCCAAAATGAAGGCCCGGCCCGTGGTGCCGATACGCAATTTCTGCAAAAAGACGGAAAGATGTGAAAGGAAAACATCCACGGAGGCCACCCCCAGGACATGCCCTTGATCGCTGTAGATGGGGCGACTGGCCGCCAGGGCCATGTCCTGTCCGGTGAAGAGGATGTAGATATCGCTCCAGACCGAATCACCCCGAGCGACAGCCCGGGCATACCAGGGCCGGCTTCGAGCATCGAAGGAACTCAGAACGATCGTCTCTTCCCCACGCTCCCCCATGTCGTCCAGCGCATATTTGCGAAAATTTCCGGCACTGAAATCGTCCGTAACGATAATATACCGGGCGTCGCCCGAAGCTTCACGTCCACTGTTGGCCAGTCCTCCCCGGGTATTGCCGAAATAGATACTGGAAACCGACGGGAACAGGGAAATCTGATTGCTGAAACGGCTCACCAGGGCATCCTGATCGTCCCAGGCCGCCCTCGATCCCCTCAATGCCTCGGCGTTGGCCCGGTTGATGCGGTGGGGAACCCACAGGTATTCTCGAACATGCTCATAGATGCGCTGGGTGACTTCCTCCCGCAACTGTCGGGCCACATCATTAACGGCCCGGTTTCCGCTGTAAAAGGCAAGGAAGCCGGTCAGGCCCACGGCCGTCACGGTAAAACAGATAAGAAAAGTGAATATGGCCGCCTTGAGGGATATCTTGTCAAACATAGGATCCATACCATTTTTTGGGAGACAGGGGACAGGGAGACATGCAGAGGGATGGGGGGGGCCCCTGAACTCCGGCTATTTTATTTTCAACCTTCAATACCCGAAGCCGCCGGGGCAGGCAATACGCCGGCGCACCCCCTGAGCTTTGATAGCATGTTCAGGAAAAACAGGGAAGGAAATGAGCTTGTGGGCGCTTGAATTCTTCTTATCGACCATGTAAGGTCAGAAGGTCGATGATAACGGTGGCTTCGCTGATCCTGCCCCCTGCCAGGCCCAGAACATGGACAGTGGAAGGCCGAAGATATTCTCACCCAGCGAAAGGGGAGTCTCGCCAAGATAAAAAAGAATGCCGGTGAACTCCCGTGTCCGGCCCGGCCCGTGGGTTTTGAACCAGGGGCACCGGGGTTCATGGCGGCCAGGGCTGCCTCGGCCCCGTCGAACGGTTTCGTTTCCTTGTCGCTCATCGCGTGTCTCACAAACTGTCTGAATCACGGATTGACACGGATTCGAGGATGACACGGATTGGGTGCCGGGGGAATTGATGTGCGGGAAAGGTGCGGATTACCGGCTCGAAAATCCGTGAAATCCATTAATCTGTGGGAATCCGTGATTCAGAAACTGTCTGAAAATTCCTTTACCCGTCATTCCCGCAGTCCTTTGGCGGGAATCCAGACCAGCGCCCCTGTGGATTCCCGTCAACCTGCATGACCCACGGGGTCACAACGAAGCATGAAAATATTGTCTAAAAGATTAGCCATGGCTTGGCACAACAAATTGTTGATCATACCACGAATACAAAAATGATCCTTAAGCTTACACACATAACTGCTTAAAATTTCAAACAAATTTTTGTTAGCGCGCATAAGGGTTGTGATGCACAGATTGCCTTCTCAGGCAAGAGGCGCTGAGAATCAGGTTTTATGGGCTTTCGGAGGCCTTGGTGTAAGAATCGCTATGCCCTTTACTGCAAGATCACAACCCTTATGCGCGCTAACAAAAGTTGTCTATAGTACTTGCCCCGAACGGCCTTTGAGTAGTCAAATTCGTATTCCGGACGCAACTCATCAGTGAGTTCTTCTTGCTTGTTCTTCATCACGCTTCCTCTCGTGTGCAGTCGCAGTTCGCGCGCTAATGATCCGCAGGTTTTCCCTCTTCGGGCACGAGGGGCCGAACGGCCCAGGGAGGTATGGTGGAACGAACGCTCATGGGATTGCTCCTTTTTTTATCTCTGCGCCTCTCTTCTGCGCCTTTCTGTGGTGAAAGGTTTTCAGGGTAGGTTCTTCGAAGTGAGTTGCCCGACGCTCACGTCCACCCGATGGCCGTCACGTGTACCCGCACCCCCTCGAGGTCCTCCGTTCCGCTGAGCTGATCGAGAACCGTCTCGTCGTCCACCGGCACGAACACCGCCAGGGTGATGGAGGTCAGGGACAGCTTGCGGGCGTAAGCTCCGGCCTGCCGACGAGAATGTCTCAAATCCGAAAGGTCCGTGTAGCTCTTGACTTCGATCAGGCCCTGGCGCTCACGGCAGCGGATGCGCAGGTCCACCCGACCGTTGCCCGTGGGAAACTCGGGGCTGATGGAGCACCTCCGGCCAATGGCGCATTGCAGCCAGAAATACAGGTGGAAATGACCCACCGCTTCGGTAAGGTGCAGGTCCGAGCGCCGGGGCTGGTCTTTCCAGGGATTGATGCCTCGGGCCTTGAGCCGTTGGAGGTATGCCTTGTAACGTTCGAGGAGGGCAGGAAGGTTCAACTCGGGGGGATCGAACACATCGTCGAGCCCGTCCAGCGGTTCCAGCGCCAGGATGGGCAGCCGATCCCCGATCAGGTCCATGGTCAGGGCATTGAACAGGCGTTGCTGGATAAATGGACAGGAAAACCGGCAGATTTCCGTCGTTTGCCCCTGCTGGTCCACCACGGGTTCGGAGTCGATGATCCCGTTCAGGTACAGATAGCTGCACCATTGGGCGTCGATGCTGAAGGGCAGGTCCGGACGGCCGAACAGTTCCAGGACGTGCGGCAGGTAGTCCCCACGAGCCTTTTTGACCAGGTTCAGCACGGTATTGTTCCATTCCTTGACCAGGGCCGAGCGGTACACGCCCTCCCAGGTCGCCCAACGGATGACCGTTCCCGCACCCGGATTGTACTTTTCCGTCAAAAGCTCTCCGAACCATCCCACCAAACCCGGTTGCCCCCGCGTGACGTCATACACGGCACGGACCACCTCGGGTTCGATGCCCTGGCCGCTTTCGGCCTGGTACTGGTCGAACAGTTCGGTCACTTCCTCCACCGTGAAATGGGGCACGTGCAGGGAGCGCTGAATGTTGAAGGGCGACCCCCGTTCCGAATCCACCCCCAAAACCGCCCGCACTCCGATCAGGGCCAGGCTGTGCAACAGGTAGCTTTCCCGTTTCAGGTACATGTCCCGAAACAGGGTCACCAGGCGGTCGATGACCGTCGGGTGCAGGCTGTCGAACTCGTCTATGAGCAGGATCACCGGGCGATCGAACACCGTTTCATGCCTGGAAAAAATGTCCGACCATTCCGCCCAGGTTTTCGGGCCGGGCAGCCGCAGGCCAAAAGCGTCCCGAAAAAGGCGCGGGACATGCTCCAGGAAGTCTTCCAGCGGATTATCGGCGGCAAGCGTTATCCCCTGCATGGACATCATGCCGATGGCGAACCGATCGGGGTACTCGGTTTCAATTATTTTTGCCGCCTGCCGCATGAGCCAGGTCTTGCCGCACTGGCGAGGGGACCAGATGGTGAAATAATGGCCGGCTTCATCGGGTATGCCGACGAGCTGTTCAGCACAACGCCGGACCAGTTCCTTACGATGCACACAAAAATGGTGCCTGCAATCCACCGGACCGTAAGAATGAAAATGACGCATACGTGGCCTCCTTTGGAAGGTTTTGGCGCAATGTATGACTGTGAGCAGCTTGAACGATTTTCATAAATAATCTCGGGATTCAACGCCCCATCTTCGTTTTTCCGCCATCATCCCCCCCGAAAATGTCCGGCAGCCGTTTGAGTCCAACATGGGCCAGGAGGGCGTTCAAATCGTCCCGGTCGCACCGGAGTACCCCGTGCCGGGCCATGAGCGCCTCGGCTTCTTTGGTGAAGCCGCCGTGGGAGAAAAACCACAGGCGCAGAATTTCCAGGTCGCCACCCTTGGCGTTGCGAAGCCAATCGCCCTTATCGAGCAGAATCCGCACATCCTTGACGCCGGTCTTGCGGTCTCGCCGCCACTTGCTTTCACAGAGCCACACCTCCGTGCCGGCAGCGCCATAGACGTCCACCTCGAGATCGGCCGCCGCACCCAGCCTCACACGGTGGTGGATGTAGCTGAAGCGCCAGTTCACCGGGATGTCCTCCTTCGAGTGGAAATACCGGCCGGGCAGGGTCTTGTTCTGGCTGTTCCACAGCACCTGGGCCATGTAAATTTCCCCCAGGTACCCGAGATGATCGGCAATGCGGCGTTGCATCGTCCTGTAAAGAGTACGCAGTTCGTCCTGCACGGTGACGGCCCTGCGGCCTTCGACGGTGATGCGGCCCCAGACCTTGAGGAATTCGACGAGAATGGGATCATCCACCTTGCGGAACCAGTTGCCCAGTTCGAGAAATTCCACCAAATCCCCCCGAGAAAGCTTGATGAGCACGTCCCGGATTTGTTCGATGGATACCTTTTGACGATCCCGCTCCCACAACTCGCTGCGGATGCGCTCCAGGTCGATGCGCTCCCCCTCTTCCAGGGCAGAAAGGTAAAGAATCCACTTGGTGATGCCGTGCTCGTTGACCCGCTCGATCCACCGATTCACCTGGTCGCTCAACTCCCCCCAGATGAATCCCGAAGACAGGTCCACCGCCAGGATTTCGTTGATCCGTTCTTCGCTGACCAGGGGCTTGTCCTGCTCCAACGACTGTTGCACCACGGCCGTGATGTAAAAGGGATTGCCCCCGCACCGGGTGGCCACCAAGGGAGCCATGTCCTCGGAGACCTCGGCCTTGAAATACCGGGCGCAGCGCAAGGCCAGCTCCGCCCCCCAGTATTCCGTTAAGGAACCGATGGGATTGCTGCGAAAGCGCCCGAAAAGCGCCCCCCGCCCCAGGATTTCCGCAGCCAGGATGCTCATGGCCGAACCCGTCACGAAGTGCGGACAGGTGGGCGATTCCACCGCCTCCTGCATGAGTCCCACAATGTCGAAGTTATACTGGGGCAGGCGGGTATTCTGGAATTCGTCCAGGAACATGACGATGGAGCTTTCGTCCCAGTCGGAAACGCGACGCGGCAGCCACAGTGCCCATTCTTCGGGCATGATGACATTCCGCCCCGGCAAAGCCTCAGCCAGATTCAATGCGCCCTCGAGCCCCTGTGACAGAGGCAGTCGTTGGCGGATAACCCGAAGCAACTCCGAAGCATCCAACACCTTTTGAGAAAGCAGAGCCGTGTCACGCAGCCGAAAGGCCGCATACCAGCGCAAAAAATTCTCCACGTATTTTTCCGCGAAATCCCATCGGTCCATGACCCTATCCTGAAAGCTGAAATACACGGGCACAACCGAGGCATGAATGTCATCGTATCTCTCCTGCTCGAAAAACAACCGGTTGACCACCCGCTTGAAAATTTCCGTCTTGCCCATGCGCCGCTGCCCCAAAAGCACCGTGGACATGGCCCGGCGAGTCACGGTCTTCAAGGCATACTCGTACAGGTATTCGAGGTGCTCGGCCCGGTCCGTGTAAACCTCTTCGGGCACGAGGGGCCGAACGGCCCAGGGAGGCATGGAGGAATGAACGCTCATGGATTGGCTCCTTTTTTAAGGGTGCAGGGTGCAGCGGTATTTCCAAAAACCGGAAAGATCACGTCGTCGAAATTCCATTTCTTCAGATAAGGCTATTTTTGGGAAAGACTATACCAATGCCTCCGTCGCCTGTATCCGTCGCAGGCTGGATGTCTGCGTATCCAGGAAGCTAATTTTCCTGGATGCAAGGACGTTCCCTAGAATGTTTATTTTCGGAAATCGCCTTATCTATCCAGTACCTCCCGTATCCTGGCCGCCAGATCGTTCAACCGATAAGGCTTTCCGAGAAAACCGGCGGCTCCCGACTGCCGGATTTCCTCGATCAGCCTGCTCTCCGCGTAACCACTGGCAATGAGCACCTTGGCACCAGGGTCAATATCCAGGAGTTCCCGCAGACATTGACGCCCTCCCATGCCGGGCATGCCCAGGTCCAGGATGACCATGTCGATTTTTCCCGCCTTTTCAGTATAAACTGCCAGGGCATCTTCCCCGCAGACAGCCGTCACAACGGTGTAGCCCAGGTCTTCCAGGACTTCTCGGGTCAGGGCGAGAATTTGCTTGTCGTCATCCACTACCAGAATGGTTGTCGGGCCGTTGGAAGAAGCCGGAGGCGGCTGCCGGATTTCGGTGGTTTTTTCGTCACCATGAAAGGGCTCCCCTGCTTCGGCCATGGATCGTGCCGCAGGCCAGTAGATTTTGAATGTCGTGCCCCGGCCCGGTTCACTGTAGCACAGAACATGTCCTCCGTGACTACTGACAATGCCGTAGACCGAGGCCAGGCCCAACCCGGTACCTTTACCCACTTCCTTGGTGGTGAAAAAGGGATCGAAAATCTGGGCCAGGGTGGCCTTGTCCATGCCGCAACCCGTATCCGTAACGGCCAGGAGCGCATACGGCCCCGGCTTGAGGCTCAGGTGGGAATCGGCAGGCTCTTCCAGGAGCACGTTGCTTGTTTCCAGGATCAGGCGACCGCCGTCGGGCATGGCATCCGCGGCATTGCTCCCCAGGTTCAGTATCACCTGCTCGACCTGTACGGGATCGGCCTCGACGGGCCGGATGTCGTCCGACAGGTTCAGTTCGATGGAAATCATCTTGGGAATGGCCCGCTCCAACATTCCGGCCCCGTCTTCCACCGCTCGATTCAGATCCAGACGCTGCCGCTCGACCACGGCCTTTCGGCTGAACAACAACAACTGCCTGATCAGACGTGCCGCCCGGTCGATGGACCGGGCAATGCCGTGCAGCCTCACGGCCATGGATTCATTTGTGTTGTCCCTCAACAGAAGCTGGACGTTGCCGGACATGGACTGCAAAAGGTTGTTGAAATCATGGGCCACACCACCGGCAAGGGTGCCCACGGATTCCATTTTCTGAGCCTGGTGCAAACGGACTTGGAGCTTTTCCCGTTCTTCCTCGATCTGCTTGCGGTCGGTGATGTCAATGCCCATCCCCACGAAAAAACCGGCATCTTCCTCCGTTGCGCTTACCGACCGACCATGCCATTCCACAACGTATATCCTGCCGGATTTGCTCACGATCCTATTTTCGTTGACGGTCGGCACGTGATCGCGCATAAGGTCCTCAAAAAGGCGACGTAGATGTTCCCGGTCTTCCTCCGGAACAAAGACGGCAAGGTAATCGACACCCTCGACCTCGTCCCTGGTGTATTCCAGGGCATCGAGCATGGCCTGGTTCATCATCAATGTCTTGCCGTTGAAATCGATGGCCGTGATAAAAACCGGAGAGGTGTCCAGCAGCAACTGATTGAATCGCGAAAACCTGTTCAGATGCCGACGGGAATCCTCCAGTTCCCTGGTGCGCCTGGCGACGGTCCGTTTGAGCGTCCAGGACCAGACATAGCCTGCCAGGGCCGGGACTGCCAGGATAAGCAGGATTGGCGGGAGATACGGCCGGGCATTATGCCAGATCCCCG
Source organism: uncultured Syntrophobacteraceae bacterium (assembly GCA_964603955.1). Lineage (GTDB taxonomy): Bacteria > Desulfobacterota > Syntrophobacteria > Syntrophobacterales > Syntrophobacteraceae > SLCH01. The sequence continues at coordinate 38,190 of CAZRWT010000010.1, read as the reverse complement.
TTTCCTCGTACACGCCGAACCAGTTGTCATGAATCCGTCGATAGCGATTGTCCCCTTTGATGATGGACAGCCCCTCGTTCAGACGATGAGTGAGTTGTTCATTGCCTTTGGCAACGGCAAAACAATATTCTCGGGCAGGCAGACCCGTTTCCAGCACACGGAGATTGTCCAGGCCAAGCCGGTTGATGAAAAACATCCCCTGTACCTTGGAAGAAAGCAGGGCGGCGTCATGTTTCCCTTCGGACAGCAGGTGCAAGGCTTCCACGGGGTCCTGGATCGGAATAACCCGCACGGCCATGGGCGAAGAGACCAGGTAATCGTGCATGATGTCCCCTGCCTGGACAAGAACCTCCGTACCGGGCAGGTCGTCCAGGGTGCGGATTCCGGAATTGCGCCGGACGAATAGTCCGGAGGAAACCATGGTGTGGGGGACGGAAAATTCAACATCTTTCGCTCGTTCCTCGGAATAATACATTCCGGCCAGAACATGTATCTGCCCCTCCTCGAGTTGTCTTCGGACATCCCGCCAGGGGCCGAGCGCCACTTCCATCCGGATGCCCATGACCTCGGCCACGGCCTGGATCAGTTCGATATTGAATCCCGTCGCCGTGCCGCCATCCAGGTATTCGTAGGGCGGATAGGCGTGGTCCCCACTGACGCTGATAAAGGGGACGACAGAATTTTTGGGCGGACTTATGGGTTCATCCCCGGCAAGTCCGATTCCGGTCCACGACACCAGCGCGGCAGCAAGGAGAAAGATCCATCGGGTTCCCATGAGCGAGTTCATCGTTCCCTCCCGGTAAGATCCGACAGCCCCTTGCGGATGATGATATCTGCCGGGCTGTTCATCTGTACTACGTCCATGGAGAGGAGGATTGGAGGAATGAGCACTCATGGGATCGCTCCTTTGCAAAAATGATTGAAAGATCGGCACCGGGATGATTTTCATCTCCCCGGGTGCGAGCGTGTCGAAGCCATGACAATCCTTTCATCAAGAAGTCCATTTATGCGCTGACATGTCGTCAAAAATGAATTATAATTTTTTTAATTGAAGAAGTTTACCTTTTATTATTGGTCAGGTGTTTGGAAATCTTATAGGGATCAAGCTCGGGATAGCCAATAAATGTTTGAACGTATTTTCGGTCGCTACAGAAAAAGTGAGAAATCTTCCCTCCAAAATGGGACACAGGAAAAAACGGGGGAGGGGATACGGGAATGTAAGCACCAACTGATACAAGAAGAGGAATTGGAGCGAGTACAGGAACGCCTGCAAGAAAGATTGCAAGAACGAATACAAGAGCGAATACAGGAAAGAATCCAGGAGCGGTTACAAGGACGAATACAAGAGCGATTATATAAGGAATTACAGAAATATATAGAAGATCAAGTTTTTGAGCAGGTACAAGAACAAAAACGAATAGAAGAAGTTGTATGCAGAAAAATATATGAACAAATAAAAGAGCAGCAGCTTATAAGAGCTGAAATACACGAGCAGTCACAAGTATATAAACAAACCGGAGATTATATATGTAAATCAATAGATCAACAGATACAGTTACTGGCAAGAACAGAGCAAAGAATATACGAACAATCAAGGGAGCAAATACAAGAGCAGAAAGAGTTGCGGGAGGAAATACAGGGGATGGTTGCCGCGGAATGCGGTGCTGTTAGAAAGATGCTCCGAAAGCAGGCGTCCGTTGTGGATGAAATACGCGAAGAGATTTTTCGGGTACCCGATGAGTCTGAAGATCCTTCGCTGGGGCCTCTCATGGAGCTTGCCACGTCTTTTTTTTACCTCGATCGTTCCTTTCGTGAACAGCTCGCTTTGTCGCCTCAACGGCGTGAGGCCTTCGATTTGTTTTGGATTCGCCTGGACCGGTTGCTGTCTTTGAAGGGCGTTCTCATGATCCGGCAGGTGGGAGAGCCTTTCGACCCGAGGCTGCACCATGTGATGTTGCCTCCTGTCGTCTCTCTGGAGGCGCCCGTTGTCAAGGAAGTGCTCCAACCGGGTTTTCTCCTGGACGAAACGGTCAAGCAACCTGCTAAAGTAACCATTGGACAATTACCCAAGCCCCCCTCCGGCGATGATATGGGAGTGAGTTTTATATGAAAGAAATTTGTTGCGGTATCGATCTCGGCACCACCAATTCCGTCATTGCATACCTTCGGGATGGAGTTCCCGAGGCTGTTTCCATCGAGGAAGGGCAGCCCATTGTGCCCTCCATGGTGAGCTTCGATCCGGAAAACGATCAGGTGTTTTTGGGAAGACAGGCGGCCAATCGCCTCATGGCTTACCCCAACCTGACCGTCAAATCCGTAAAGCGGCTCATGGGGAAAGACATCCCTATCGTGGCGGGTGATAAATCGTACCGTCCCGAAGACATTTCATCGCTGATCATCAGGCACCTCGTCCGGGAGGCGTCCGGGGCGTTGGGAGTACCGGTCAAGAAAGTAGTCATCACGGTACCCGCCTATTTCGACGACGCTCAGAGGCGTGCCACCATTCGTGCGGGAGAACTGGCGGGAGTGGAAGTTCTGCGCATCATCAACGAGCCCACGGCGGCTTCCCTGGTGTATGACGGCTCGGATTCCGGTGATGCGGACGAAACGGTCCTGGTCTATGACCTGGGGGGCGGCACTTTCGACGTGTCCATTCTCAGGTTGCGGGGGGACCTCAAGGAGGTGCTCGCCTCCTGTGGAGACACGGCCTTGGGGGGAGACGACCTGGACGAAAGGCTCAAAGGCCACTTCCTGGCTCATCTGAAAGAAAAGTCGGGGACCGATTTATCTCAGGATTTCCCCTTGCAGGTGCGTCTGAAGGACCTGGCCGAAAAGACGAAAATCGCTTTGTCGCAAAATCCTTATGTCCAGGTCAACGAAGTGGGGCTGACTCTGGTAAACCAGGAGCCCGTCAATCTGAGCATGGAGGTGAGTCGCGGCGAGTTCGAGGAGATGACTCGGGACCTGATTGAAAAAACACGTCGCAAGGTCCGGGAAGCTCTTGAAGAAGCCGACATTTCGGAAGGTGATTTGGACCGTGTCATTCTCGTGGGCGGTTCCACGCGCATGCCGGCGGTTCAGGAAATGCTTGCCGACATGTTTGACCAGCCCATGGAACACTCGGTGGACCCGGATCTGTGCGTTGCCCTGGGGGCCGCCGTCCAGGCGGGGATCATCATGGGGGAACCCATTCGACAAATCCTCATTGACGTTTCCGCCCACTCCCTGGGGGTGAAAACCATCGACGATTTCGATTTCACCAAGGGAGAACCCGACTACTTTTCCACCATCATCCGCCGAAATACGCGGATACCCGTGACTCATTCCAACGTCTACTACACCATGGTCGATAACCAGGAAAGGATCAAAGTAGAAGTCTACCAGGGAGAAAGCATCTCTTGCAGGAAAAACAACCTGGTGGGTAAATTCAAGTTCGATTTGGCCCCGGTTCCCGCAGGTTCCGCCGTTACCATATCTTTCTCCTATGACCTTCAGGGGATCGTGCAGGTGACCGTGGAGCAAAAGGGCCATGAAAACCGCAAGACCGTGGCCATGAACGTGAAGGATGTTTCCCGGAACCAGGAAGAGCTTCCGGAGTTGCGGGAAAAACCCGTGAACTATGTTTCCCAGAAAGCCAGGAAGCTGCTGGAGGACCCGAGGCTCTCGCCGGGTGCGGCGAAAACCCTTCTCGAGCTCATAAAGAGCTATGAAGACGAGGTTTTGAAGGATGATGACATGGACCGGGTGGATGAATTGGAAGATCGTCTCCTGGAAAGTTTGGAAAACCTTCAAGAAGAGTTGGATGACCTTGGCTAAGAAAAAGAAACAAAAAAAAATAAAACGGGAACTCGAAAAGTTCCAGAAAACCGGAAGGTATTGGGACTGGCTCAAGACTATGGAAAACGAGCCGGCCTCACCCGATCTTCAAAAAGAAAAGGAACGTGTCTGCCGGGATCTGGCGGGGAGGGCAGTGCGAAGCCCTGAAGCTTTCCAGGAATTTTGCAGAGAAACGGAGGCCCTGTCGGAAATTCCGTCTTTCCCGGATATGAACTTCCTCCTGGCTCTCCGGGATTTTATGGGCGGTGCGGGAACCGAAGGGAGCTTTTCAGCCGTGGGGGGCCTGAGTCCGCCGGTTCAGGCTCTTTATGAGAAAGCCCGGTCCCTGAGCGATGACAAAGGTCCTTCCAGGAAGATACTCACCCTTCTGGAGCGGTTCGTGAAGCAACCGGAAAAGATCAGCCGTCGTCATTACCAGGACCTGGCTCGTTTGCTCAACGGGTTGGATATTGCCGCACCCGTGAAAGCCCTCGGGGAGGAAATCGGGCACTTTCGCAAGCTCAATCATAAAGCGGTTCTCACGGGACCGCTCGAAAAGGTCAGGTCCATTGATCTGGGCAAGGCAGATCGTTCCCTGGCCTCCATTTTCAGGCGTCTTCCCGAACCCCTCGGGCAGGTCTTGCGCTTTCCCTTCTGCATGCAGGCGGCTTTGTTTTTGAAAAACTGCGGGCAAAGGCCTCAGGCGCGGTGGCTCGCGGCTTTCCTGAATCGCCTGGAATACCTGGCTCCCCATATCGTGGGGGAAAAAGCCGATCAGGTGCTTCAGGACCTGGCCCTGGAACATCCCAGTGCTCTTGAACTCCACGATACATTTGCTATTAAAGAGTCTTTTGTTTCCGCCGAAATCGAGGAAAAATTTCAAATTTTGACCCGGATACGCAAAAGTATCTATCTTACATTCCACCAAGAATGCGATGGTTTCCGCACGCCCGACGACGAAGATTCGGAGCAAATCGGAAGTCTGGCCGAACTCCTGGCTTATTGCTACAACCATATCCTGACCGAATTGGTTACCTTGAAGTCCGATCTGAGCAAACGAGATCAAAAAAACCTGGTTCGCATCATGGATCCCATGATTGCTCAAGATTTGGATATTATCGAGGACGAAGACGGCGGCGGCTTTCCATACCTGTTGATCGCGCGGGCGGCGGCGGCAGGCTGCATGGGCAAGCGCCTTGCCCTCCTGGGTATCGTCACGGACCGTAAAAGCGGAACCGGCCGGCTTCGATCGGTGGTCGAGCGCATCTTTAACGATCTGCCCCTTCCCGACAAACAGGATCTGGATTGGATCACAAAACAGTGGGGGGATTACCTGTGCCTTTCATCCCGAGCCATGGCGACCATTTTGATCAAGTTGCAGCCGGATCGGGAACTTACCGAACACTTTGTCTACAGGGTGTGGGGACATTTTGTCGCGGCCTGTAGTGTGCTCGGTTCCATCGACAATCCCTTTTCAAACATGATTATGGGCAGGGATTTACACGAAGATGTTCAAGAGGCATTTTTACACAAAAAACGGGAAATACGCCTCCTGTACAAGGATTTTCCTCAACTGAACATAATCCGCGAATTCTTGACTCTCTTTCCAAACGGTCGCCTTGACAGGGAAGGTTTGCAAAAATGGTATGAAATCACCTGGTCCGATCCCTCCCTTTCCATGTATTTCGATGACATGATCATTGTGACGGCATCCCCTCTCATGGGTGGAATGTCCGATGGACTCGATTCGCTCCTGGACCTTTTGATTGCTGATTCCAGGCCGAAGCAACACCCTATGGGAGAACAGCTTCTCCAATTTTTTAAGGATCATGACGAAGATTTCCGCAAGATGCCCCAAGACAGGCTCGAAGAGGTCATGAACATAATTTTTGATCTTTTCGAAGGTGTTCGCCATGATGGAACCCTGGCCATCAGGCTTTTCAATATCATATCGATACGGGTCGATTCAGGGGAGAAGGGGTTGGAATGGATTCGAGATGAACTCATGAGGCACCTGAAGACGCGAATTCAATCCAGGGGCAAAACCGGTAAAAAACGTTGAGAGGAATGGACTCATGACCCGAGAGGAAGCGTTGAAGAACTTGAATCTCGATATCGAAGCCGATGCGCAACAAATCGAAAAGGCCTATGTGCGCCTCATTCGCCGGTACCCTCCCGAATTCCATCCCGAACGGTTTAGGGTGATCGATGAAAGCTACAGGATTCTCACCTCCCTGTCTTACCGGCTGGAAAAGATTTTAAAGGAAACCGAAGGGGAGATGGTCCAGGCGGAAGATATCATTGCTCGAATCAATCCTGTCGCTCCCCATGGTGCGGTGGAGAGAAGTTACATGGAAATAAGGAAAGCGATGTTCACCAAAAGCTTGTGGCCGTGAAGTTCAATAGGGTTTGCATTTCGCACTCAATGATGTTAGTAACTATGTCTCGGTTATTGACGATCTATAAAGTCCCGGTCGTGCTAGGCGGGGAGTTAGCGGTGCCCTGTCGCTCGAAATCCGCTCAGCGAGGCTGAATCCCTCTTGGCGGGCTTTAACTGGGTGGGTCGTTTCTAATCCAGGTGTCGATTGGACACCGCGCAACAGTCGAATACAAACCCCGTCAGGTCCGGAAGGAAGCAGCGGTAAGTATCCCCGGCTGTGTCGTGGTTCACTCTAATCCGATCCCTGGAGGTGAGCGGTCCTTTACCAGTTGGTTCAACAAGCGGTGCGCGGCCGGGACATCCCATATACTCCGCCGACCGACTTTGCATGAACACATTTCGATTTTTCACACCTTTGTCCGAATGAAAACCATGATGGGAACTGGGTTGAGAGAAGAGCGAATCATCGCTTCTGAAGTACGAGGAGAGGAGTGCTGTCAACTCTCCGTTTTGTCTGAATGATTAAAAAAAGAAATGAGAGGAGGCGCCTCACATGAATAATTTTCAGATAACGAGGGATGGTGAGAATGTTCGGGTATCTTTGGGAGCACGGCTGACGGCATCTTTGGTTCCGGAGCTTCAGGCTGCCCTCAAGGCGGAGGTCGCCGATGGGGGGCGCCTGGTGGCTTTTGACATGGCCGTTGTGGATTCTTTGGATTCTACCGGCATCGGTTTGCTGATCGCCGCCAACAACAGCCTTGTGCCGCTAGGAGGGAAAACCCGCCTGGTGAATGTTCCTCCCGATATTTTGAAGCTGCTCCAAAGCATGCGACTGGCAGAGCGGTTGAATGCAACGGCAGACGAGGGGAAGGCCGCCGATGGACGATGATCTGCTGAAGGAATTTATCAACGAATCTCGGGAGCACCTGGCCGACATCGAGGCGGATATTTTGACCATCGAGGAAGGTGGCGCCGACATCGATGATCTCCTGGTAAACAAGGTCTTTCGTGCGGCCCATTCCATCAAGGGGGGCAGTGCATTTTTCGGGCTCACCAAAGTCAAGGACCTGGCTCATAAGGCGGAAACCGTGCTGGACATGCTCCGGTCTCGCAAAATGGCACCCAATGCGGAAATCACCAATATCCTCCTGGCCGCTTTCGATCGCCTGCGGGACATGATCAACAACACGGCCGAGAGTGAACAGGCGGACATTTCCGATTTGCTCGTGAGCCTCACCGGACTGGCATCTTCCTATCTGCCCACGGAGGAAAAAGGTTCCCTTTATGGGCAGGTGACTCTCATGGGGCCGGGAAATGTCGGTCGGATCATTCTGCCCCAGACGGATGTGGATCGAGCGGGTCGAACGGGCCAATATATTTACTGGGTGGACTGTGACCTGATCCATGACATAGAAAAAAAGGGAGTGAACATCCTCTCCCTTTTCAGCAATCTTACCGGGACAGGTGAGCTGCTTGATTGTGCCGTGGACTTCGAGGCCATCGGCTCGCTTGAAGGTCCCATCGGCAATCGTGTGCCCTTGCGCCTGGTTGTGGCCACGATTCTGGAACCGGACGTCATCGGCGGTATTTTCGAAACCATTTCCGAGGACAGGATTCACCTCATATTCGACCCTCGTGTCGGGCTGCCCGAGGGGGCCGTGCAGGTTCCCGAGACGGTTGCACCTCCACCTGTGCCTTCCCCCGGTGTGGAATCCCCTGCTCCTCGATCTCGGGTTCCCTCTGCCCCCGTTTCTCAACCACGGCCCGAGTTCGAAGACGAAGAAAATGGGGAAGATGAGTCTCACCCCGCCGCGCCGGTTTCCATTCGGAGTGGGGCAAGGCGACCCGCCTCCATGTCCGCGCCCGCCGGAGCGGGTGCGGTGGAAGAAACCCTGCGCGTCAATGTAAAACTCCTCAACAACCTGATGAACCTGGCCGGCGAGTTGGTGCTGAGTCGCAATCAGCTCCGTGCAGCGGTGACTCAGGACAATCGCCGTCTGCTCAATGCCGCCGATCAGCGAATAAACCAGGTGACCTCCGAACTCCAGGATGTGATCATGCAGACACGTCTGCAACCCATCGGCAACGTATTTTCCAAGTTTCCGAGGGTGGTTCGCGACCTGTCCCAGTCCCTGGGCAAGGAAATCCGGCTCGATATCCAGGGCAAGGATGTGGCCCTGGACAAAACCCTCATCGAGGGGCTTTCGGACCCTCTCACTCACATGGTGCGCAACGCGGTGGACCACGGCGTGGAATCCACCGAGGAACGGCTTCGTGCGGGAAAAGACCCTGCCGGTTCGGTTCATATAGAAGCCCGCCATGAAGCGGGCCAGGTGGTGGTGGAAATCACCGATGACGGCAAGGGAATCGATCCGGAAAAAGTGGTCCGGACGGCCATACGTAAAGGGTTGATAACAGAGGAAAAGGTTCTGGGACTTTCTGACCGTGACAAACAGGCTCTCATCTTCCTTCCCGGTCTCTCGACGACACAAAATGTTTCCGACGTGTCCGGACGCGGGGTGGGGATGGACGTGGTCAAGACCAATCTCGATCGCATGGGCGGCCAGGTGGAAATTTCCTCGGAAGTGGGCAAGGGTTCGATATTTCGTATCAAGCTTCCCCTGACCCTGGCCATCATTCCCTCGTTGATCGTCTCGGTGGAGGGCGAGCGTTTCGCCATTCCCCAGGCCAACATCGAAGAGCTGCTCCGGCTGCGCCCCGAGCAGGTCAAGGACCGCATCGAGATCGTGGGAGACTCGGAAGTCCTCCTTTTGCGTGATCGGGTATTGCCCCTGGTGCGTTTTGCCGATGTTTTGGGTGCCATACCCACCTACATCGACCCGCAAACCGGACGACGCGAAGTGGATCGGCGCACGGGAATCGCCGATCGGCGTTCGGCAAGACACCCCCTGACGAGCCGGGACAATGCGGCTCCCTCCTCGTCGTCACAGGACCCGTCCGACAACACCTCCATTCGGCCGCGTAAACGCGGAGATCGCCGCAGGAGACCCGATTCGGCCATCGAGATCGCCGTGGTCACCACGGGCAACATGTCCTATGGGCTCGTGGTTGGGGCATTTCATGATACCGAGGAGGTGGTGGTCAAACCCCTGGGCAGCCGGCTCAAAAACCTGCGCGAGTATTCAGGGGCCACCATACTCGGAGACGGCGCCGTGGCCCTCATTCTGGACATGGCGGGCCTTGCGGAAAAGGCCAAGGTGGTGTCCGTTTCCGGTTCCGAGCGAGCGGCACAACTAGCCGAACTGGAAAAGGCCCAGCGCTTGCAAGATATCCATTCCTTGCTGCTTTTTCATAACAACCCCAGCGAGCCTTGTGCCGTTCCTCTTGATCTGGTTCAGCGCATCGAACGCATCACCCCGGATCAGGTGGAATATATCGGGGGGCAACGCACCATGCAGTATCGGGGAGGTTCCCTGCCGCTTGTCAGCCTCTCCGATGCCGCTTCCGTGAGTCCGGTGGACCATGAAAAAGACCTGGTGGTTCTGGTTTCCAGGGTAGGAGGTCGGGAGGTCGGTCTTCTCGGTGCCATGCCCGTGGATGTCATCGAACTGGATTCGTCCATCGATCAGGTCACCCAGCGTCAGAGGGGCATTGCCGGATCGGCCATCATCCACAACCGCACTACTCTCATCGCGGACATTTATGAGCTTGTGGATGCGGTATACCCGAACTGGAATCGGGAAAGAGTTGAAATGCGTGACGTTCCCTCCACACCGACAGGCCGTCCGGCTGCCGTGCTCCTGGCCGAAGATTCGGATTTTTTCCGTACCCAGGTCAAGAAATACCTGGAGGAAGACGGTCTCAACGTGCTGGATGCACCCGATGGGGAGGCTGCCTGGGAGCTGCTTCTGATGAACCTCGACGCGGTGCGTGTCGTGGTCACCGATGTGGAGATGCCGCGCCTGACGGGCCTGGGCCTGGCCGAACGCATCCGTGGTGACGACCGCACTGCCGGGCTCCCCATCATCGCCGTGACATCCCTGGCGGGCGATGAAGACATGGCCCGTGGACACGCCGCGGGCATCGATGATTATCAAATCAAGCTGGACCGGGACAGGCTGCTGGATAGCGTGCATAAGATGATGAAAATGCATGATGCAGCGTGAAAAACTTTCTGAGATAACGATAAAAATCCATTCTGAGAGGAAAACATTTTATGCTGGGACTGGATGATATGAAAATTGGGAAGAAGCTGACGGGAGGCTTCCTCATCGTGGCGTTGATTGCTCTCGTGGTTGGGGGGATAGGTGTTTACAGCACCAGGGCACTGACCGGGGACCTCCGATACATCGGCGAAAACCGAATCGTCGATTTGAAGTCCCTGGCAACTCTCAACTACGAGCGCATGGTCATTCGAGGCCAGACACTCGATGTTTTCCTGACACAAGATCAAGCGGATCGGCAGGCGACTCTCGAAAAAATCAAGAGGGATCGTGCGGCCAGCTGGCGCAATATCGACCAGGCCTGGGAACAAATGGTCAACATTCCCCGTATGACAGACCGTGGAAGGCAGCTTGTGGGCAATGTGCAAGGTTTCTACCGCGCCTGGCGGGAGCACTACGTGGAACTCGACGGCATCATCGATCAATTGAGGCATGAAACGGCACCCGATCAAGCGGTGGGAGCCTACGCGAGGTACCGATCCGCGGTGAATCGCATGATTCCCACTTCCGAATCCTTCGGCCGTACATTGGAAGAAATCATCGAAAACAACACCAGCAATACGGCAAAGGTGATCAGTGAAGACATTGCAAGGGGAACTCGTCTCATCGTCATCTGCACCATTATAATGGTTACAGGCGCATTACTGGCCGTGGTATTGGGGTTGGTGCTCTCCCGCAACATCACGGTTCCCATCAAAAAATGCATGGATTTTACCAGTCTGCTGGCCAAGGGAGATTTCTCCCGGGAGGTGCCTCAAGAACTTCGCAAACGGAGTGACGAGGTGGGGGATCTGGCGCGCAGCTTCCACACCATGGTTGAAAGCATTCGTGGTTTGCTCAAACGAATGATCGAAAGTGCCCAGACCGTGGCCGCTTCATCCACCGAGCTTTCGGCCGTGAGCGGTCAGACCGCCGCGAGCGTGCAGACCATGTCCGCAAGAACAGCTACGGTAGCGGCTGCCGCGGAAGAGGCCAGCGCCAATACCACCTCGGTGGCGGCCAGTATGGAGCAGGCCACGACCAACCTTTCCTCCGTGGCGAGTGCCACCGAAGAAATGAGCGCCACCATCGGGGAAATCGCTTCCAACAGTGAAACGGCCCGGAACATCAGCGCCAACGCATCCAATCAGGCCGCGGCGGTGTCCGCTCTCATGCATGAACTCGGACAGGCGGCCCAGGCAATCGGCCAGGTGACCGAAACCATCGCGGACATTTCCTCGCAGACCAACCTCCTGGCCCTCAATGCCACCATCGAGGCGGCACGGGCCGGTGCGGCGGGCAAGGGCTTTGCCGTGGTGGCCAATGAAATTAAAGAGCTGGCTCGCCAGACCGCCGCCGCCACCGAAGACATCAAGGCCAGGATTGGGGGAGTGCAGAGCAGCGCGGGCGGAGCCATAACGGATATCGAAAAGATCACGGGCGTCATCGGCGAGGTGGGCCATTTGGTGGCGAACATCGCCACGGCCATCGAAGAACAATCCGCCGTGACGCGGGATGTGGCCCTCAACATCGCCCAGGCGTCGGCAGGGGTGAATGACTCCAATGAGCGTATTGCTCAAACCGCTTCGGTTTCCAGGTCCATGGCTCAGGATATTGCGGGCGTCAACTCCGCCGCCGCTGAAATCCGCAACGGTGGGGAACAGGTTCAGGCAAGCGCGGCTGAGCTTTCCAGGCTTTCCGAGCAACTGCAAGCCCTTGTGGGACAGTTCAAAGTGTAGGGAGCGAGTGTATGCATGACGATGTGGAAACGACCGACGGTTTGTTGCTGACCGGTTTCAGGTTGGGCGATGCCTCTTTCGGTGTGGACGCGCGCCTGGTGCAGGAAGTGGTGAAGGTGGGCGAAGTGACTCGGGTGCATGGCGCACCGCTGGGAGTGACGGGCATTCGCAATCTGCGCGGGCGCATTGTCACGGTGGTGGACATGGCCGAGCATCTCGGCCTGGGAACCGTCGAGATCGATTCGGACTCACGCCTTTTACTCATAGAACGTCAGGGGGAATCTTTCGGGTTTCTGGTGGACGCGGTAACCGATGCCATGACCCTGGATGAAAAAGATATCGGAGCCCCTCCGGCCAACATGGACCCCGTCCTGCGCGGTCGGTTGCGGGGGGTATGGCGCGAAGGGGATCGGCTCACAACCATCCTCGATCCAGAAGCCCTTTTCGTTTGGAGCGATGAATGATCAGAAAGGATAACAACAGGGGGAACAGACTCTCTTTTTTTCCCTTGGGACAGGATGCTTCATCATCATGAGAGTGCTTATCGCAGATGATTCCATTTTGTTTCGCCGTGTGATGGCCGAGGTGCTCGCTTCACTGCCCGGTGTGGAAGTGGTGGGCCAGGCATCCAACGGGAGAATAGCCTTGCAGAAGGTGTGTGAGCTGCGTCCGGACCTGTTGACTCTCGATGTGGAAATGCCCGAAATGGACGGCCTCGAGACTCTCAATGCCTTGAAGGCTTCGGGAGACATGCCCGCCGTGATCATGGTCAGTGCATTGACCAGGCGGGGTGGGCGCCTGACCGTCCAGGCCCTGCAAAGGGGTGCGTTTGATTTTGTCACCAAGCCCGACACGACCAATGCACAAAAGAGCCGGGAGGCACTCCACGCGGAGCTGGCCCCGAGGATCAAGGCACTGGCGCTGCGCCTGAGCGTTCGCGGCATCCTTCGGACTCCTTCTCCTGTCCCGGATGCGAGGAAAGTTCCGGCGCCAAAGCCTCCCACTCCTCATGTGTCCGTAGCGGACATCAGCAGGCGCATGGCTAGAGTGGCCGGGAGCACCAGGCCGGAACTGGTGCTCATCGGCGTCTCCACCGGAGGACCCAATGCGCTGGCCGCCCTTTTGCCGGCCTTGCCGGGCAGGCTTGGTGTGCCCATTCTTATCGTCCAGCACATGCCTCCCCTGTTTACCCAGACATTGGCGGAAAACCTCAATTCCAAATGCGCGCTGAATGTCCGTGAAGCAGTTCATGAAGAGACCGTCGAGGCCGACACGGTCTATATCGCTCCAGGGGGGCGCCAGATGCGTCTGGTATCCGGATCGGAAGGGCGCAAGGTCATTCAGATCACTGACGATCCTCCCGAGAATAACTGCCGGCCGGCAGTGGATTACCTCTTCAGGTCGGTGGCCAACAATTTTCCCGGACAGGCCATGGGAGTGATTCTCACGGGAATGGGCAGCGACGGTACAGTGGGATTGCGCCTGCTCAAACGTCACGGTTGTTTCGTCATCGCTCAGGACGAACCCAGTTGCGTGGTGTACGGTATGCCCAAGGCCGCTGTCGATGCCGGAGTGGTGGATGCGGTGCTCCCCCTGGAAGCTATCGCCGGAAGGGTTGTCTCGGCGGTTCGGGAAGGCAGAATATGACCCGTACCGCACCGCTCACAAAGGATGAATTGAGCGCCTGGAGCAAATATATCCACGAGGTTTGCGGCGTCCATCTTGATACATCCAAAAGTTATCTCATCGAAACTCGTCTTGCCGCCCTGTTGCGCGAGACCGGCGCCGGAGGGTGGGCGGAGCTGCTCTACAAGACCAAAAATGATCCCATGAAGACCTTGCGCAACAAGGTCATCAATGCCATCACCACCAACGAAACCTCTTTTTTTCGTGACACATCCCCCTTTGAACTGCTCCGCCACAAGCTTCTTCCCGAACTCATCGACCGGCGCACCAAAATGGGCCTGCGCCCTCTCCCCATTCGTATCCTCAGTGCTGCCTGCTCCACGGGTCAGGAGGTGTATACCACCGCCATCGTTCTCAAGGAGTTGCTGGGGAGCTTCCAGGGTTACGACATCCGCATCCTGGGGCTCGATATTTCCGACACGGCCGTAGCTCAGGCCAGTTATGCCCATTACACGCGGATGGAACTGGATCGCGGCATGACTCCGGACAAGCTCAATCGCTATTTCGAACCTGCGGGTAATCGCTGGAAAGTTCGGGACGAGCTGCGAGCCACCGCTACCTTCCGGCGGGCAAACCTTCTGGAGCCTATCGTTGCCCCATCGCCCTTCGACGTCATTTTCTGCCGTAATGTGGCCATCTACTTCACCGAGCCCGATAAGATTCGTCTTTTCAAAAACATTGGTCGTGTCATGGCCCGCGACGGAGCTCTCATCATCGGCTCCACCGAATCCATCGCGGGCCTGTGTCCGGAATTCGAACCCCAGCGTTACCTGCGAGCGGTGTTTTACCGGAAAAAATAAAAATCATCGCGTCAGGCTGAAATCATTACAAAAGGGATATAAATCCGCAAGCTACTTGGAGGAGAGAGCGTATGATCAACTTGCGAAACATGGGTATCGGCAAAAAACTCACGGGAGGCTTTCTTGTCGTGGCGGCCATCGTCTTGCTCGTCGGCGGTGTGGGATATTACGGCATGATGAAAAATGAAGCCGCCATCGAAGAAGTCAGTCGCATCAGATTACCGAGCGTAAAAAGCGTCATGGAAATGGAAATCGCTCTTTTGGAACTTATCGAGGCGCAGCGAACATTGCTCAATCCCGATAACAGCCCGGCTGTCCGCCAGGCCCAATACAACAACATCGCCGAAGCAAGGACTTCTTATCGGGCGGCCATGGCCGTCTATGAGCCTCTTCCGCAAAGAGAGGACGAGGCAAGGGAATGGCAGGCGTTTCAACGTTTGCTTCCCCAATGGGTAGAGATTACCGATGAAACCTTGGCTCTGCACCGGGAGCTGGACCGGATCGGCATTTTAAACCCGAATGAGTTCCTGGCGAATATTCAACTTTTCCGTGGCGACCACTATGCATTGCAGGTTCAAGTGGCCAACCTGTTGCTGACGGAAGATGCCTTTACCGGAGGCGAAGACCCGACAGCCTGTAATTTCGGTCGCTGGCTGCGGAATTTCCAGACCGAGAACCAGACCATCCAGGCTGTTATCGGGGACATGAGCGTCGCTCACAATCGTTTTCATGAAGTAACCGGAACAATCCGTCGAGCCATGCAAAGGGACGATCGAGACGAGGCTGCCCGTGTCTTCCGAGAAGTCATGCAACCCGCTGCCGAAGAAGTCTTTAGAGGTTTTGATGCGATAGTTGTTGAAGCTCGACGTGCCGAGGCACTGCAAGAGCGCATCGTTGTCCTGACCATGCAACGGGCAGAGGAGCTACAGCACCAGGCCATGGGACACCTGGAGCGAGTTGTGGAGATCAATGCGGAGATCGCCGCGTCGGAAGCCGCGGAAGCCCTACGAATGGCCGGTTTTCTCAAAATCGTCACCCTGATTACCATGGTCCTGGGTGTTGTGCTGGCGGTGATATTGGGCATCGTGCTCAGTCGTGGAATATCCATACCCCTCGGGCGTGTTTCCACTCACCTCGTCACCATGGCTGACGGCGACTTTACCGCCAACGTAAACAATAATGATGTACGACGTGGTGATGAGATCGGATTGCTGGCCCAGGCTGCGGCGACCTTGACCGACAGCGTGCGCAAGGTTATCGCGGACATATCCGCCAACGCCGACACGGTGGCCTCATCGGCCACGGAGCTTTCGGCGGTGAGCGCGCAAACGGCCCAGAGCGTCCAGACCATGTCCGAAAGAACTTCCACGGTAGCGGCCGCAGCCGAGGAAGCCAGCGCCAATACCACCTCGGTGGCTGCCGGCATGGAGCAGGCTTCGACTAATCTCTCTTCCGTGGCCGGCGCTACCGAAGAGATGAGTGCCACGATCGGTGAAATCGCCTCCAACACGGAAACGGCCCGTAACATCAGTGCCAATGCATCCGAGCAGGCCGCGGCGGTGTCCGCCCTCATGCACGATCTTGGGCAGGCAGCCCAGGCAATCGGCCAGGTGACGGAAACCATCGCGGACATTTCCTCCCAGACCAACCTGCTGGCCCTCAATGCCACCATCGAGGCGGCACGAGCCGGTGCGGCGGGCAAGGGGTTTGCCGTGGTGGCCAACGAGATCAAGGAACTGGCACGGCAGACCGCGGCAGCCACCGAGGACATCAAGACCAGGATCGGGGGAGTGCAGAGCAGTGCGGGCGGAGCCATCGCGGATATCGAGAAGATCATGGGGATCATCGGTGAGGTGGGGCACCTGGTGGCAAATATCGCCACGGCCATCGAGGAGCAATCGGCCGTGACGCGGGATGTGGCCCTCAACATAGCCCAGGCATCGGCGGGCGTGCAGGATTCCAATGAACGCATCGCTCAAACCGCGGAGGTTTCCAGGTCCATGGCCCAGGATGTTGCGGGCATCAATGCCGATGCCGCAGAAATCCGTAACGGAGGGGAACAGGTTCAGGCAAGCGCCGCCGAACTTTCCAGGCTTTCCGAACAACTGAAATCCCTTGTGGGACAATTTAAAGTGTGAACAAAATGAGTGCCGCGGGCTCCTTTCTTATATTCCTCGTTGAAGAAAGACACTATGCGCTGAATGTTGCCCTGGTGGAGCGAGTGGCTCTCGCGGCGGAAGTTGCGTCCTTGCCCGATGCTCACGCATTTGTACGGGGAGTGATAAATATGGCGGGGAATATCGTGCCGGTCGTCGATTTCCGCCCGTTGACCGGCCTCGCTCCAAGAGAAATGGAGCTGACCGATCATTTCATCGTCATTCGAGTGAACGGTCGGCTCCTGGTGCTTCTGGTGGATCTGGTGGCAGGGGTGACGGACTTGTCCGCCCATCCCGTCACTCCTGCTTTTTCCTCCGACGGAGCTGTGGAAGGTACATCATGGAGAACGGAAGCAGCGGCCCTTCTCGGGGATGAAATCGTTCTGATCCAGGACATGGATGCTTTCGCGGCCGCCATGACTTCTTCTCTCGCCGCCCCTTCTCTTACGGGAGACGATCATGCCTGATTCGTCTCCACATGTTGTACAGGATGGTTTCCCCCCCTCCCTGGACCTGTTGGGTCAACATGTAGCACAAAAAATGGGACTCAATTTTTCCGTGGGCAGGCGCAAGGACCTCTGGCGGGCGGTCAGCAACCTTGCGGACGAGCAGGGCCACTCGAATGTCCATGCCTGTATCGAACGCCTGCTGGCATCTCCCCTGTCCGATCGTCAGTTGGAAGAACTGGCCGCTCATCTGACAGTGGGGGAAACGTATTTCTTTCGTGAAACAAGAACTCTCGATGCGTTCAAAAACGAGGTGCTTCCCGATCTGCTGAAACAAAATGCCGGTAGGGGGCGCCGTCTCCGCATCTGGAGCGCCGGGTGCAGCTCGGGCGAGGAACCCTATACCCTGGCGATATTTCTCCACGACGCGGTTCCGGACAGCGGCCTCTGGGACATCCGCATTCACGGAACCGACATCAACCCGCACGTCTTGGAAAAAGCCCGGCAGGGCATTTATACCGAATGGTCTTTTCGCGCCACCCCCGAGGCCTTGCGCAGGCGGTGCTTTCAAAAACAGGGCAACAACCGCTATGCCCTCGATGTTCGATTTAAAAAGCGAGTGACCTTTTCCCAGTACAACCTGGCTTCCGATCACGACCCTCCTTTTTTACATGAAGACGGTCCCTTGGACGTGATCTTCTGTCGCAACGTCATGATTTATTTCATGCCTCAAACAATTCGACTTCTCATTCAGCGCTTTCATCGCTGCCTGAACGAAGGGGGGTGGCTTGTGGTCGCCCCCAGCGAGACTTCCGTCCTGCTCGATTCCGACTTCACGGCGACGTATTTTCCGGGAGCCACCCTTTACCGGAAGTCCCGCAAAAAGCTTGTGCATAAAGGGGAAACGTCAAAAGACGCCAAAGAGCCGTTTTCACTTCCGATCCATCATGGCCGAAGCCGTCAAGCTTCTCCACGGGGTGATCTACATGCATTCGCCAAAACAGAGGTGACGTTCGAAAAGAAACCTTTTTCCGCAAAGCCACACATTCAGGCGGAGCCGCTATTTCCCAATGCATCTCCGTCGGGAAGAAAAATGTCTCCGGATGGGGAGCCGGAGCAGCTCTACGAAGACGCTCTGGCTCATTACCGGCGTGGACGCCATGCAGAAGCGGAAGCCAGGTTGCAAGAATTTTTTCAGACAAGGATTTCATGTTCGCTGAAAACCGACCAGGAAGCCGGGGCCTGCCTCCTGACGGCCCGCATCCAGGCAAATCGCGGGTGCCCGGACCAGGCGCTCCAGTGGTGTGAAAAGGCGCTGAACATCCACAAAACCGATCCGGCAGCCTTTTTCCTCCAGGCCATGATTCTCCAGGAGTTGGGGCGTTTTAAGGATGCCGCGGGGGCGCTCAGAAAATCCCTGTACCTCGATTCCCGCTTTGTCGCCGCTCATTACGCACTGGGAATCCTGGCATTGCGCGGGGGAAAAATGATGGATGCCCGCCGACACTTACGTAATGCGGTGGAATTGCTCGATGCAACGCCGCTGGAAACCGTCCTCCCTGAAATGGACGGCACGACCGCCGGAGAGCTGCGAAAAACCATACGTGCGTTGGAAAATCAGGAGCTTTTTGTATGAACGGGAATTTTTCCAACGAAGAAAAAAAACGAATTTTTCGGGAGAGAGCGAAAGCTCTGGCACGCTCCCTGGAAAAAGGGGATGCGCAAAGAGCTTCCATCGAGGTGGTGGCTTTCACTTTGAGTGACGAACTCTATGCCGTCGAGTCCCTGCATGTTCGGGAAGTGCTTCCTCTCAAGGGATGGACCTCTCTTCCCTCCGCCCCCTCTCACGTGCTTGGGATCATCAACATCCGAGGCCAGATCGTGTCCATCCTGGACTTGAGGGTTTTATTCCAGTTGCCTCACCGGGAACTCACCCGTTCCACGCGGGTTGTCGTGCTTCAGTCCAGGGAGATGGAAATGGGTATCCTGGCGGATGCCGTTGTGGATGCACGGTCGGTTTTTCTCGACCAGGTGCATGATCCGCCTCCCACATTGACGGGAGCCCGCAAGGCATATCTGCGCGGTGTGGCGGGAAGAGACCTCGTGATGCTCGATGCGGCAAGGTTGTTGGGAGACAAATCTCTCGTGGTGAACGAAGAAGTGGAAATGTAGCGAACAAGAAGGAGCATTACCTGATGGCAAAAAGAGCGATCTTCAGAAATATGGGCATGGGAAAAAAGCTCGGTTTCGGCTTTACGATCATCGTCATGGTCACTTTGATGCTGGGGACCGCGGGTCTTTACAGCCTCTCGAAACTTTCCCGAAGCCTGGCCAACCTGGAAAATTACCGCATCCCGGATCTTCAGGCTCTGTCCACGCTCAATTATCAGCGCATGGCCGTCCGGGTTAGTGCGAGGGAAATGGCTTTGACGGAATCCAGCCCGGATGCTTCCGAGAAATTAAAAGAAATCATGGAGGCTCGCGCCAACAACTGGAAAATCATCGATGAAGCCTGGGAGCGATATCTGCTCAATCCTCGCATGAGCGCCAAAGGCGTTCAATTGCTGGAGCAACTCAAGGGAGAGTACGCCAAATGGCGGGCCATGCATGCGGATCTGGACGGGATCATCCGGCAGCTTTTCCAAAGCACCGATCCCGAACGGAAAAAAGCTCTATACCGTCAGTACGACGAACTGGTACTGCGTACCATTCCCATATCGGATGCCATGGGAAATACATTCAACGCAGCCACCGCCAACAATCATGCCAATACCAGTCGGATGATCGGAGAAGACGCGGTCCTGGCCGATAATCTCGTCCGGGTGAATCTCCTCGCCATGGGGGTGGGGATAGTGTTGGCCGTTTTCCTCTCCGTGTTGATCACTCGCAACATCACGGTTCCCCTCGCCTCGAGCGCTGACCTGTTGAGCCGTATCAGCGATGGTGATCTTACCGTGCAAGCCGATAAGGAATTGCGCGGGCGCGGGGATGAAATCGGCGTGCTTGTACAAAGCATTCATGAAATGACGGAAAACATTATCCGCCAGATGCGCGAAATCGGTGAAGTGTCCACCTTCCTGGGCACGGCCTCCGCCGAAATCGCGGCAACGGTGTCCCAGGTGACTTCCGGAGCTCAGGAAAGCGCCGCTTCGGTCATGGAAACCACTGCCACGGTGGAAGAAGTTACCCATACGGCGGATGCCACAAATCGCAAAGCCAGAGAGGTGGCCTCTTCCGCAAAGGACGGTCTCCAGGTAGCCCACGCCGCGCAAAAATCCATCGAGTCCCTCACCGACGGAATGCAACTCATCAGTGAACAAATGGCGTCTATCGCGGAAACGGTGATGCGGCTCAGCGAACAGAGCCACACCATCGGGGAAATCACCGCCACAGTGGACGACATTGCCGAACGGTCAAATCTTCTGGCTGTCAACGCGGCGGTGGAAGCGGCCAAGGCGGGAGAGCACGGCAAGGGGTTCACTGTGGTGGCTCAGGAAATCAAGAGCCTGGCGGAACAATCCAAGCAAGCTACCCGCCAGGTGAGAACCATCCTCAACGATATCCAGAAAGCCGTGAGCGCGGTGGTGATGGCCACGGAACAGGGCTCGAAGGCGGTGGATCAAGGTTTGAAAGAAGCGGGAAGCACGAACGAATCCATCCTGGCATTGAACCGAAGCTTTGCCGAATCCGCCCAGTCGGCCGCTCAAATCGCCGCGGCCAACAACGAGCAGCTCGAGGGGATGACCCAGGTGTCCCAGGCCATGGACAATATCAAGGAGGCCGGCAATCAGAACCTCATCAGCATGCGCCAGCTCGAATCCTCGGCCCAAACACTCAGGGAAATGGGTCACAATCTCAATGGTCTGATGAAGCGTTATAAAATGCCGGCCGTCACGGGCTCCGCTTGAAGGGAGTGAGGGCATGAGCCGATCGGAAGAAGAATTCCTGGAGGAGTTACGAAAGGCCTTTGCCGTCGAAGCCGAGGAACACCTGCAAACCATCGTCAACGGTCTCATCCGGATGGAGAAAGGGGAGCATGCAAAGGATCGCGAACATCTGATCGAGGAGGTCTTTCGCGCGGCCCACAGTCTCAAAGGGGCGGCACGCGCAGTGAACATGGCTGCCGTGGGCAACGTGTGCCAGGCCATGGAAAATGTGTTTTCCGCTCTCAAAAAAGGGTTGGTTACTCTTGCCACGGAGGGTTTTGACACGCTCCAGCGCGGCGCAGATACCATTTCGCACTTGCTCGCTTCCCCCGAAGCCCAAAGCGATGAAACGGTCGAAGCCGTGGTGGAGCAAATCGATCACATTGTGAACATGGAAGGGGCATCCCCTGGAAAACTAGAAACAACGATGCCTTTCATGGATCAACCCACGCTTTCCATACCCAAAGCTATTCCTCACATCCCTCCGGTCCCGATTGCCGAAGATCCTCCGCCCCCTCCTGGGGGCGCCTTTTGCCTCCCGCTCGCCGACGCCCCGGAGGAAAGCTCCTCGGCATCGGACACCATTCACATTTCAGCCTCCAAGCTGGACGGCATTCTCCTGCAAGGAGAAGAACTCATTTCCATCAAACTGGCTGCTGAACAGCACATTTTTGAGCTGCGAGACATCCTCGCCCTGTTCGCTCCCTGGAAAAAGGAGTTGGAAAGAGCGGGCACCAGTGTGCCGGGTATGAAAAGGCCCGTCCCGGCAGGCCGTCGTCCGGCGGGACAAAACGGCGGGCATGGGGGAAAAAATCCTCTTTTGGATTCCTGGGACTGGAATTTATCCCGCATGATGGAAGTCCAAAACAGGCTGGAAAAATTTCTCGATATGCTGCAAGCGGATCGCCGCACCGCGGGCCTATTGGTCGATCGTCTGTTGGACGACACCAAAACGGCCATGATGCAGCCCTTTTCCACACTGTTGCAGGCTTTTCCCAAAATGGTGAGGGACATTTCCCGTGCGCAGAAAAAAGACGCTGTTTTGTCCATATCCGGTGGAGATATCGAGATCGATAAACGTATCCTCAAGCGATTGAAAGATCCCCTGATCCACTTGCTCCGAAACAGCCTGGATCACGGCATCGAGCCTCCCGAGGTGCGGCGGGAGCGAGGAAAGCCGCAGGCCGGGGCCGTCTCCATCGGTATATCTCATATCGAGGGCAACAAGGTTCAGATCCTGGTGAGCGACGACGGGTACGGCATCGATACGGACCTGGTGCGAGAAGCGGCATTGAAACGCGGTTTGATTTCCGCAGAAGAAGTCGCCCGGTTGGACGATCATGGGCTTTGGGGACTGATTTTCCAGTCCGGGGTCAGCACGAGCCCCATCATCACGGACATTTCAGGCCGGGGACTCGGAATGGCCATCGTAGAAGAAGCCGTCCACAAGGTGGGAGGCGACATATCCATTGAAAGCGTCGAGGGCAAAGGCACCACCTTCCGCATGTTGATCCCCTTGACCCTGGCTACTTTTCGGGGAGTGTTGATTCAAGAATACGGACACGTTTTTGTTGTGCCCACATCGACCGTGGAGCGGGTCTTGCGCTTCGAAAAGGCAGAGGTGAGGCGGGTCGAAAACCGAGAAACAATCTGTGTGGACAATACCCCCACTTCCCTGGTCCGCCTGGGACAGGTATTGCAGCTTCCTCCGCCTGGAGAGTCCGCGGGAGATCGGAATACGATCACTGCGGTTGTTCTCACTGCCGGATCGAAGCGCATGGCTTTTGCCGTGGAGGCCATCCTCAACGAACAGGAAGTCCTGATCAAAAATCTCGGCAGGCAACTGGTCCGTTTGCGCAACATCGCCGGGGCTACCGTGCTGGGATCGGGACGGGTGGCACCCGTTTTAAATGTGACGGATTTGATGCGGTCGGCTTTGCGTGCGAGTGCGACGGCCTTGGCCCTCTCGACTGCCGCGACGACGGAGGTGAAGCGAAAATCCGTCCTGGTGGCCGAGGATTCCATCACATCCCGCATGCTGCTCACGAACATCCTTGGGGCGGCGGGCTACGAAGTGAAGTCGGTTGTGGACGGCATGGAAGCCTGGAGGGTTCTCAGCGAAAGCTCTTACGATATTCTGGTGTCCGACGTGGAAATGCCGGGAATGAGCGGATTCGAGTTGACCCGGCAGGTTCGGGCGGACAAAAAGCTCGAGGAACTGCCCGTCGTCCTGGTCACTTCCCTGGCGTCTCCCGAGGACAGGGAGCGGGGAGTGGAAGCGGGAGCCGACGCTTATATCGTCAAAAGCAGCTTCGATCAGAGTCATCTTCTCGAAGTTTTGAAGCGACTGGTATAGTGTGGAAGTAAGCTGGATATCCGGCAGGAAAGGATTCCTATCATGATTGAAATCCTCGTGGTGGATGATTCGAAGTCTGCCCGAGATTATCTGTCCTACCTTTTGGATTCCGATCCGGAAATACGGGTGATCGGTCAGGCGGAAAACGGCAAAGCCGCCCTGGATTGTCTCAAATCGATGAAGCCCGACGTCATCGTCATGGACCTCATCATGCCGGTGATGGATGGTTTCGCGGCCACTCGAAGCATCATGGAAACTCGGCCCCGACCCATCGTGATCATCAGTTCCGCCTGGGAACCCATGGATGTGGAAAAAACGTTCAAGGCCATGGAAGCCGGCGCCGTATCCATTTTAAGAAAACCCTCGGGCTACGGCACCCTCGAAGCCGCTCAAAGCACCGGGGAACTCATCGCCGCGGTCAAGCAGGCAGCTTTGGTCACCCCTCGTAAGCTCAGACCCAAAACATCCGGAACATCCGAACCGGCAAGGCATTTGATCCGTGGAAGGGCGCACAGGAATATCGAGCTTGTCGCTCTGGGGGCTTCCACCGGGGGGCCCATCGCCATCCAGCAGTTTCTCGCCGGTTTACACAGCGATCTGTCCATTCCCATACTGATCGTTCAACACATCGCCGTCGGTTTTACTCAAGGGCTTGCCGACTGGCTCAACCTTTCTTCTCCTCTTCCTGTCCATGTCGCCCGGCAAGGGGAGCCGGTTCTCGGAGGGCATGTCCATATCGCTCCCGAAGGGCACCACATGGGAGTGAGCAAAGGCCGTACCGTGGTGTTGGCCCGGACCCCTCCGGAACATTCCGTGCGACCTTCCGTTTCCTATCTTTTCCGCAGCGTGGCGAAGGTTTACGGTAAGGATGCGGCAGGGATACTCCTGAGCGGCATGGGCGTGGACGGCGCGGCGGAACTCAAGTTGATCAAGGATGCGGGCGGGATCACCTTTGCCCAGGACTTTGCCGGCTCGGCAGTGCATGGCATGCCGGGAGAGGCCATACGGCTGGGAGCCGCCGATCATGTGATGCCCCCGGAAAAAATGGCTGTGACTTTAGTGGAGCTGTTGAAAACCAGGCATTGAGCATCACCACGATTCCTGCTATGCGTAAGGGGAAAAGATTTTTTCGGTCTTATGCTGAAGCAGCCGGGTGCTTTCACCGTCGGAGCCCATGCATACCGGAGCAGAAGCGGGCCTGTTGTGAAAGGTATTTCAATGAAGGATAAAAAGGATAAAGTGGAAATTCTCATTGTGGAAGACAGCCTGACACAGGCCTTACGCTTGCGCCATGTGCTTGAAAAATCAGATTATATCGTTCGTGTGGCTCGAGACGGAGTTCAGGGTCTGGAGTCCGCACGGGCAGAAAAACCGACCATTGTCATCACGGACGTGGTCATGCCCGAAATGGACGGTTTCGAGCTGTGCAAGCAAATCAAGCAGGATGAAAATCTCAAAGACATCCCCGTGGTTTTGCTCACCTCACTGTCCGACCCAGAGGATGTCATCAAAGGTCTCCATAGCGGTGCGGACAATTTCCTCACAAAACCTTACGACGAGGAGCATTTGCTTCAGCGTATCCACCATATCCTGGCCAACAAGGAGCTGCGAAAAGCGGGAGGTACCCGGCTGGCCGTGGAAGTGCTTTTTGCCGGTCGGCACCACAAACTGGACGCGGATCGTCTCCAGATCATCGATCTTCTGCTGTCCACCTTCGAAGCCGCGGTGCTCCAGGGCAATCATCTGGAAAAAGCCAGGGCCGATTACCGCAATGCACTGGGAAATATCAAACGGGCACAGGACAATTTCAAAACGCTCATGGATGCCATCCAGGATGCCATCCTGGTGGTGGATGAGCGTCGGCAGGTGAAGTACGTGAACCCGGCCGCCCGCACCCTGTTCAATCGGACGATCGATGAATTCATCGACAGGCCCTTCTTCGACCTGCCCCTGGAAGAGGGAGACCGGCAGGAAGTCAAGATCACCCGCTCCGACGGAAAAATCCTGACTGCGGACATGCGTGTGGTGAAATCCTACTGGGACGGCCAGGACGTGCATCTGGTGACGATCAGGGACATCACCGAAAACGTCGAGTTGCGTGAGCGCCTGTTGAAAGAATCCACCACGGACCCCCTCACCGGTCTTTACAACCGTCGAGGCTTCATGACCTTCGCGGAAAAAGAGCTGAAGCTCGCCGTTCGTTTGGGATTCTGGCTGGTATGTTTGTTTGTCGATCTGGACGGCTTCAAGGAAGTCAACGATACTCTGGGGCATGAAGAGGGAGATAGAGTGCTCCGGGACTGCGCGCATATCCTGAAGCAAACTTTCCGGGAAACGGATGTGATCGGGCGTCTGGGGGGAGACGAATTCGTGGTGCTGACCATTCAAAAAAAACCGGACACCGTCGATGAACTCATGATGCGCCTGCGGGAAAATATCGCCCGTCACAACGCCGATACCCAACATCCTTATGCTCTGTCCTTGAGCATGGGAGTCCATGCCATGAGTCCGGAAGCTCCATGTTCACTGGATGCGTTGATGACCAAGGCGGACAGGCTCATGTACGAGGAAAAAAAAAGCAAAAAGGCGGAATGCGATTGATCGAACACGCCACAGGCAATGTTTGAACCTGTGTTTTGCAATCCATAAGGAGCTGTTTCATGCGCATTTTGATCGTCGATGACGACCCGACTACCACGCATGTTCTCGAAAAGCTTTTGCAGGGTGCCGGATTCGATACCCTGTGCGCATATGACCTGGCAGGTGCCGAGGCACTGGCCCACGATCATGCCGTTTCTCTCATCCTCCTCGATGTCCATCTTCCCGATGGAAACGGTCTCGACCTCTGTGAACGTCTCACGGCCGATCCCTCCCTGGAGGGTCTGCCCATCCTGTTCATTTCGGCCAACGATGACCTTTCCGTCAAGGTCAGGGGGTTTGCCGCAGGGGCAGTGGATTACATCACCAAACCCCTCGCGGGTGCGGAAGTCCTGGCCCGTGTGCGCACGCACCTGCGCCTGAGGGCTGCCTACGAATCTCTGGCTGCCTTGCAGGCCGAGCGCATACAGCGCCTCTCCGCCTCTCAGCAGTCCTTGATGCCCAAACCGCAAGATCTGCCCGAAGCGGGCTTTCAAGCTTATGTGCGGCAAAACCTCCAGGCAGGGGGAGATTTTTACGATGTCGTTCCCTCGGGCACGCGCATCACGGACTACGTGGTGGCCGACGCCAGTGGTCACGATTTGGGGGCGACTTTGTGGACGGCATCTTTCAAGACGCTCATGAGTGAATACGCTTCGGCACTTTACACGCCCCCGGATCTGTGCCGCATGATCAACAATGCCCTGCGGCGCGTGCTTCCGGAAGCGGCCTACTTCACGGCCATCTATGCACGCTTGAATCGAAGCGTCAACAGGCTCATGCTGGTCAACGCCGGGCATCCTGCCGCCATTCTGGTTTCCAACCGCGAGAGGGAGTCGTCCATCTGTCATCAGGAAGGAGATATCCTGGGAGTTTTCCCCGATCCCGTGTTCGGTGTGATGGAAGTGCCCGTCAAGCCTGGTGATCGCCTGTTCCTCTACACCGACGGCCTGGTGGAAAAAAGCGGCAAACGTCAGGACGGCATGCAGCAGCTCATGGCCGCCTGCCGTGCGACTATCGACGTGCCCATGGCAGACGCCCTACCCATCATCGTGCGCGACCTGTACGGCACCGATGATGCGGAAGACGACATTATCCTGCTGGGAATAGAAGTATGAGCGGCAGGTGTCCGGGTTCAGGCAACCCGGACAGCCCGCAGGCCGAAATGGTTCCATGATGTGGGAGGGCTCAGCGCAGGAAAAAAGGGATGCTGATCACAACATAACCCCAGGGGCTTCTTCGATAGTAGTTCCCCGAGAATTCGTAGTAAATGTGATTTTGATAAAGAATCCTTCGGTGTCCCGGAGGGAGGCGGGGAACCACCGATCCTACGGGCAACCTCGGTCGATGGCGGGGTGCCGGTCCTCTGTAGGTATGGGTAGGTCCCCTGTGTGTGTAGGAGGGTTCTCCGTATGGCGCACGATAGTCCCTCCGATGTGCGGGGTGGTAACCTCGAGGAGGGCCATGCCTGGGTTGATGGACGGCAGATCCCCTTTGTCCTTGTGATGGAGGTCTGTAAACCCTTTCATCTCTTGGCGACCCTTCATAGCGTCTCTGGCCGTGGGCTTCGTCTATTGTCGGCCAGGGTATGAAGAGCAATCCGCAAAAAATGATGGGGACGATCCAGCGGGTGCTATGAGTTTTCATCATTTTTTCCTTTCTTTTTCGGGTCCTTGCGTTATGAAAACGGCTGCCTGCCGCGGGCCGTCCTCGGGAGGTTTCTGCAAGGATACACTTGCACATCCCCATGGTTGCCCTTACATCTTAAGTGTGGATATTGTACCGAAAAGGTTACAAAAAAAAAACTGAAAAGGAAACCTTGTTGCTCATGCCTCATGGTCCTTTGCGGGGAAAATTTTCCGAACCATAAGGCATGGTGCTGTGCCGTCCCTGCAAAAGTCGTAAAGGAGTTGATTTGGTACAGAACAGAAAAAAATTGAAGTTCCGCAAAAGATATTTGCTGGTTTTTCTTGCTGTTGGAGCGCTTATCCTGATCTCCTGTTGCGCCGCCATCGACACGAGATTTGATGAGGCGGCCTGGCGGGAAAAGGTCCTGTCGGTAAAAACGGAAGACCTTTATGCTCCCAATCATGACGGCGAAGTTTTTTTCAATCCCTGGATGCCCATGGAGAAAAAGAGTTTTTTGACCCTCCTTCGCTGGCGCTTTTCGTCCCGACAGGAATACTCCGAGGAAGAAACACAATACCTTCCAAAGGTTGTCCCAGACCCTGCAGCCCGGATCAAAGCCATCGAAGGGGACGATTTCATCTTCTGGGTGGGGCACGGTACTTTTTTCATGCGCATCGGTGGGCAATACTGGCTCACGGACCCCATTTTTTCCGACCGGGCTGTTCTGCCCAAACGCAAAACGCCTCCGGGGATTTCCATGGACGAGATCATGGCAGTTGTGGGTGCTGAGCCGATCAACGTGATCATTTCCCACAACCACCACGATCATCTCGACAAGAAGAGCATACAGGCCCTTCCCGATCAGACACGTTTTTATGTGCCTTTGGGGAACAAGGATTATCTCGTTCGGCTGGGCCGTGCCCATATTGTGGAAATGAACTGGTGGGAATCCCTCACGCTGGAAGGAGACGTCCAACTTGTGTGCCTGCCCATGCAACACTGGTCCAGGAGGATCGGACAGGGATTCAACGAAGCCCTGTGGGCGAGCTTCCTCATCGCCGCGCCCGACGTGTCCGTTTACTTCGACGGTGACGGCGGATATTTCATCGGGTATCGGGAAATCGGGCGGCGCTTTCCCGGCATCGATTACGCGCTCATTCCCACAACGGCTTACCATCCTCGCTGGTTCATGCACTACGCCCACATGGACGTGGACGAAGCTGTCGATGCGTTTCATGACCTGGGGGCGTCTTATTTCATTCCCACCCAGTGGGGCACCTTTCGTCTGGGAGACAATCCCACGGGCTACCCACGCCTGGACCTCGAACGCGCCATCGCCGAGCGGGAACTGGACCCGGACCGCTTTCTCTTGTTGGACATCGGCGGTCTGCATCGCATCGGCAAGAAAGAACCGTGAGACATTTTAGGCCATTTCCGACAATGAAGATACCGGTGGAATCTCACGGATAGGGGTAGGGGCTTTTCGGAGATGGGGCTTCCCGGGAATGTTTATTTTCGGAAATCGCCTAACATGATCGAAAATTATGACCTCGCTTCGGACATGACGGCTTGCTTCAAAACATCTGTGGCCCACTGATCAATGCTTTTTTTGTTGGTTTTTGCTGCCGTGGCGATTGCCATATGGATTTCCGGAGGAATCCACAGCGTTAATTTGCCTGAATATGGGTGTTGCGGCGGTTGCCCGATTTTTTTACACACTTCCAGGTAGTGATCTACCGCATCGTGAAACGCCGATTCCAGTTCTTCCATGGTGTTGCCGTGAAAGCCGACAATGTCTCGAATTCCCATAATGTGTCCCACAAAGATTTTATCTTCAGGGTCATATTCGATTTTCGCGGAATAGTTTCGGTAAGTCATTTCGTTCATGGTGTCACACCTGCTCTTTGCAAGAATTCACGCACATCTTTCACACGATAACGTAGTGCTTCTTTCCTTGGATGGGGTCGATGAAAATCGGCGCGTTGCTCATTCAAGATGAAAGTGATCCGTGAGCCTCTTCCCTCGATCACCCGGCATTCCAGAGCCACGAGCAAAGATTCGATGCTGCGCCATTCAATATTCCCGTTTATCGGGTCGGTAAAGATTTCGGAGAGTGTTTTGCGCTGCCTGGTGTTCATTTCAATTTGTTTTCGCACCAATCAAACAAAGCATCAAACATTTGCACATGTATGGAACGGATTCCATACCATCCGTTCCATACTAACATGATGTGCTATGTGAGGGCAAAGAATGGACAGCCCATGAAAGTTCTCCTGACCGGTTAATCCCCCAACCATCCCTCCAGCTTCTCGATTCGCACGGCGGCCACCTTGAGTTCCGGGATGCGGGCCACGGGATCGAGGGCGGCGTGGGTGAGCACATTGGCGTTGGCTCGAGCGAAATGGAACGGGATGAACACGACTCCGTCCATGATGTGTTCCGTCACCCGAGCCTGGGCGGTTATGGCGCCGCGCCGCGAGACGATACGGACGTGATCGCCGTCGGCGACCTCGATGCTTGCTGCTGTTTTGGGACTGATTTCCACGAAGCCGTGGGGGGAAAGCTCCCGGAGTCCCGCCACCCGTCCGGTCATGGTGGCGGTGTGGTAGTGGTAGAGCACCCTTCCCGTGGTCAGGACGAGGGGGAATTCCTCGTCGGGCAGCTCCTGTGCTTCCGCGTGTTCGACGGCTACGAGCAATCCCTTGCCCCGGGCGATGCCGCTCCCGTGCAGGAATTTGGTGCCGGGATGGTCCTCGTGAGGGCAAGGCCACTGCAAGCCCATGGGGTCCAGGCGCCCGTATCGAATCCCGCCGTATTGGGGAGTCAGCGCCCTGATTTCCTCCATGATGTCTTCGGGGTTCGAGTAGTCGGCGGGGTGTCCCATGCGGACCATGATGTCCCGCAGAATCTCCCAGTCCGGTCGAGCCTGCCCGGGCGGTTCGACGGCCTTGTGCAGTCTTTGCACCCGGCGTTCCGTGTTGGTGAAGGTTCCCTCCTTTTCCGCATGACATGCGGCGGGAAGCACCACGTGAGCCCGTGCCGCAGTTTCCGACAAAAAAATGTCCTGCACGACCAGGAAATCCAGCCTGTCGAGCGCCTTTTCCAGGTGATTCACGTCGGGATCGGAAACCATCATGTTTTCACCCATGACGTACAAGGCACGGATTCTTCCCTCCAAAACCGCATCGGCCGTTTCCGAAGCCCTGATGCCGGGGTGCGACGGCAGGGGCACGCCCCAAGCTGTAGCGAACCGCTCTATACTTGCGGGATTGTCCATGCGCTGGTAGCCCGGCAGCACGTCCGGGAGGGCTCCCATGTCGCAGGCTCCCTGCACGTTGCCCTGGCCCCGTAGAGGATTGATTCCGGCGTTCTCCTTGCCGATGTTGCCGCAAATCAAGGCCAGGTTTGACAGGGAACGCACCGTGTCCACGCCAGTGGTGTGCTGGGTGATCCCCATGGCGTAGTAGATGCCGGCGCTTTGGCCTCCGGCGTAGGCTCGCGCCGCCGCCGCGATGGTTTCCGCCGGCACGCCCGTGATTTGCGAGACGTATTGGGGAGTGTAGCGGGCCACGGCAGCTTCCAGAGCATCGAACCCTTCCGTGTGAGCCGCCACGAAGGACGCATCGTGGAGCCCTTCGGCCAGGACGACATGGATCAGGCCGTTGATGAGGGCGATGTTGGTACCGGGGCGCAACTGGAGGAAGTGGTGAGCCCTTTGCGCCGGGACGGTTTCCCTTGGATCGGCGACGATCAGTGTGGCGCCCTTCTTGAGCGCCCTCACCATCTGGTACCAGATGACCGGGTGGTTTTCGGCGGTGTTGGTGCCGATGAGGAACAGGACGTCGTTTTCCTTCACTTCGGCGATGCTGTTGGTCATGGCGCCGCTGCCCAGGGTTGTTGCCAGACCGGCAACCGTGGGCGAGTGTCAGAGACGTGCGCAGTGATCGATGTTGTTGGTGCCGATCACCGCCCGGAAAAGTTTTTGCATCAGGTAATTTTCTTCGTTGGTACACCTGGCGGAAGCCAGACCCATGACGCTTTGGGGGCCGTGCTCCCGCCCCATGTCGGTCAGCCGCCGCGCCACCAGGGACAGGGCTTCGTCCCAGGATGCTTCCACGAGCACCCCATCCTTGCGAACCAGGGGGGACTTGAGCCGATCCGGGTGGTTGATGAAATCGAACCCGAATTTTCCCTTGACGCAGAGGAACCCTTCGTTGGCGGGGCCGTCCGTCGGTTTGATTCCGAGGATTTCATTGCCGTCCACCAGCAGCCCGACCCGGCAGCCCACGCCGCAATAACCGCAGATGGTTTCGACTTCCCGGACATGGGCGGTGCGCAGGCGATGCCGCCCCCGCTTTTCGTGAAGGGCTCCCGTGGGGCAGGCGTCCACGCAACTGCCGCAGGAAACGCAGGGAGTTTCCCTGATGCTTCGGCCCAATGGAGGCCCCACGAAGGTCCGGTCCCCCCGGTGGGAGAATCCCAGGGCGCCGGCACCCACAATTTCGTCACACACCCTGACGCACCTGCCGCAGGTGATGCACAGGCGCATGTCCCGAATGTAAAAAGGGTTGGAAGCATCCACGGCATGGTCGCGGCTTGGAACCCGATACCGGTCGCCGGTGACGTTGTATTCGTAGGCGTACTTTTGTAGAGCGCACTTTCCGCCCGCTTCGCAGGTGAGGCATTCCATGGGATGATCGGACAGGAGCAACTCGAGGACGTTCTTGCGCGAGCGGACCACGTTTTCCGACCGGGTGAGCACTTCCATGCCGGCGGCTGCGGGGGTCGAACAGGCCGTCAGCAGCCCTCGTGCTCCGGCAACCTCGACGACGCACATGCGACAGGCTCCCACCACCGACAACTTGGGATGGTAACACAGGGTCGGTATGGCGATGCCGTTCCGGGCTGCAACCCGCAAGAGGGTTTCTCCGTCCCTTGCCGTACAGACCTGCCCGTCAATGGTCAATGTGAATTCACTCATGTGGGCATCTCTTTCTCTTTACATTCGTAAAAGCCGGAATTCTCCCATTCGCCCATCCGGTCGAAGTCATCGGGCACACTGATTTGTCCGGCCATAAAGCCGAACCGTCCAGTACGGGACGGCTCCGATGCATCGAGGGGAATAACCTTGACCATGGGCTTGCCTGCCTTGGCGATGATGAATGACTCACCTTTTGCGGCTTGCTCCACCAGCCGAGACAAATGGGTTTCGGCATCATGAATGTTGTAGATTTGCATATTGGCACCTTGATCGGGTGATTTCCGAAAATAAGCATCCCCGGAGAAATCCCTCCTGGGAAAAGCCCTTCCCGGGAACGCCGAGCCCCAGCTCGGCAAGGCTTTGCCCGTGTATAGATTTTGCGGGTTGGCGGCAGGCGCCCCACCTTTCAACACCCTGCCGAGCTGGGGCTCGGCGTTCCCGGGAGAGTCAACCGGTATCTTCATTGTCGGAAATGGCCTTATTGGACTTTGGTCGGCATGATCCACCGCCATGTCAAGTTCGGTTGCAATGATATTGCAAGTGAGGATGAAACGAAAGGCCCTGGGTCCATTACACGATCAAGCTCCCTTTCATTTCTTGCTGATGGCGCCGGACGGGCATTGGCTCATGCAAGTGCCGCATCGTCCACACCGGTTCGGGTCTATGGTGTGAGGCTCCCCCGGCTGTCCCGTGATGGCCCCCATGGGGCACACCGTTGCGCACAGGGTACAGCCCACGCACACATCCGGGTCGATCACATAAACTATCAGGTTCGGACACACCCCGGCGGGGCATTTTTTGTCCCTGACGTGAGCCAGGTATTCATGGCGAAAGTATTTCAGGGTCGATACCACCGGGTTGGGGGCGCTCTGCCCGAGGCCGCACAGGGCGCCGAGTTTCATGCCTTGGGCGAGGTCCTCGAGTTTGGTGATGTCCTCTTCCTCTCCCTGTCCGGCGATGATTTTTTGGAGAATTTGCAGCATGCGCCGCGTTCCCACCCGGCAGGGAGGACATTTGCCGCAGGATTCCTCGGTGGTGAACTCGAGAAAAAAACGGGCGATGTCCACCATGCAGGCGCTTTCGCCCATGATGATCATGCCGCCGGAACCCATCATGGAACCGATGGCCGCAAGGGATTCATAGTCGATGGGGGTGTCGAGGTGTTCGAGAGGAATGCAGCCTCCCGAGGGG
Organism: uncultured Syntrophobacteraceae bacterium; assembly: GCA_964603955.1. Lineage (GTDB taxonomy): Bacteria > Desulfobacterota > Syntrophobacteria > Syntrophobacterales > Syntrophobacteraceae > SLCH01. Next base: position 4,284 of record CAZRWT010000010.1, on the reverse strand, counting down.
CCGCCGGTTTGAGCCGCCTTGAACGGTCGGCCTCCGGGGATTCCTCCGCCCATGTCATGAACGATGTGGCGCAGGGTTGTTCCCATGACCACTTCCACCAGTCCCGTCCTGTTGATGTCGCCGCCGAGGGCGAACACCTTGGTGCCCTTGGACCGCTCCGTGCCCATGGCCGCAAACCAGGCCCCTCCCATGCGCAGGATGGTCGGCACGTTGGCGAAGGTTTCCACGTTGTTGATGAGGGTGGGTTTTCCCCACAGTCCCTGGTGAGCAGGGAAGGGGGGGCGGGGTTTGGGCATTCCCCGTTTTCCCTCGATGGACGCGATGAGGGCCGTTTCCTCGCCGCAGACGAAAGCTCCCGATCCCTGCTTGATTCCGATGCGGAAGGAAAAACCGCTGCCCAGGATGTCGTCTCCCAGGAGTCCCAGTTCTTCGGCTCGAGATATGGCCAGGGTCAGGCGCTCGACGGCCAGGGGATATTCGGCGCGGACGTAGATGTAGCCCGTTGAGGCTCCAATGGCGAACGCGGCGATGGCCATGGCTTCGAGCACACAGTGAGGGTCCCCTTCGAGGATGGACCGGTCCATGAAGGCGCCGGGATCGCCCTCGTCGGCGTTGCAGATGACGTATTTTTCCGAGCTTTCAACTGCGGCGCACAGCTCCCACTTCACTCCCGTGGGAAAGCCGCCTCCGCCTCGCCCGCGCAGTCCCGAAGCCTTGATTTCGCCCGTCACCTCCGCAGGGGACATTCCTGTGAGAACGCGCTGCAGGGTGGCATAGCCGTCATGGGCGATGTAGTCGTGAATGTCCTCGGGGTCGATGATGCCGCAATTTCTCAAGGCCACTCGTACCTGGCCCTCCAGGGGGCAGCCGTGCAGCAGGTATTCATCGACCGGCACGCCCCTCAGCATGTGCCCCTCGACGATTTTCCGAGCCTTTTCCGGGGTGAGATGGATGTAGATGCTGGGTTCTTCGCCGGGAATGTGGACTTCCATCATGGGTTCGAGAAAGCAAAGCCCCATGCAGCCGGTCTGCTCGACGGAAACATCGGCGAGCCCGTGCGACGCCAGGGAAGCCTCGAGTTCCGCCGTGATGTCCCGAGCCCCGGCGGCGATGCCGCAGGTCGCCATGCCCACGACCATGCGGCGTGACGACGCCCGGCGGGCCGGCCTGTCTCGTTTGATCCTTTCCAGGTCCGGTATGTTCGTCATGGCCTCACTCCCGTGCTTTCCGGCGGTATTGATCGAGTATGGTCTTGATTCTGCCCGGATCGAGGCGTCCATACACCTTCTTGTCGATGAGGACCACGGGAGCCAGACCGCAGGTTCCCAGGCAGCGGGCGGTGTCGAGTGTGAACAGGCCGTCTTCGGTCGTGTGTCCCACCTCGATGCTCAACTGCGACCGGATGGCTTCGAGTATGTTCCCGGCGCCGCGTATGTAGCAGGCGGTTCCCAGACAAACGGATATGTGGTGCAGCCCTTTTTTCTCCATGGTGAACTGGGAGTAGAACGTCACCACGCCGTACACTTCCGCCAGGGGAATGCGCAGTTCACGGGAGATGCGGGTTTGCAATTCCTCGGGGAGGTGGCCGAAAAGGTCTTGAGCCTTCTGCAGGCTTGGGATCAGTGCTCCGGGTTTGCCTCGACTGCGCGCGAGAAAATCGCTCAATTCCCGTTCCCGGTAATGGTCTTCCTGCGACATGTCCCGGTTCATCCTCGATTCGTTCTCCTGAAAAAAGCTGTCTAGAAATCGTGGGGTTGGTGGGCACGATAAAGCGTTGTGCTCACCCTACATTTCGCTTTTTCCGGATTGGTCATGCCTTCCTTGCCCGGCCCAGGGCATCCGCGGCGATGATGGCGTGCAAAACGTTTTCGGGCTTGATCGCACCTGCTTCGTTATGGATGCATTCTCCGGGGGCGCAGGCCTTTTCCGCCACCTGCATCAGCCTGGATCGATCAGGGTCCGCGAGGCCGAGATCGGCTAGGGTGGTGGGCAGGCCTACGCTTTCACAAAAGGCATAGACCTTGTCCGCAACGGCGGGCGGAGCATCGCTGAGCTGCAACCCGGCCAGCACGCCGAAAGCAACCTTTTCTCCGTGATAAAATGCGTGGGTTTCTTCCAGTGCGGTGAGCCCATTGTGAATGGAGTGGGCTGCGCCCAGGCCGCCACTTTCAAAGCCTATTCCGCTGAGCAGGGTGTTGGCTTCCACGATGCGCGAGAACGCCGGGGTGACGGCCTGGTTCTCACACGCGATTTTAGCGACCAGGCCATATTCCAGCAAGATGTCGTAACACAACCTGGCAATGTGCAATCCCAGCGTGGTGCTCAAACCGCCGCAGGCGTTGGCGGACTGTGTGCGGCGGCAGGATTCGGCCTCGAACCAGGTGGCCAGGGCGTCACCCATGCCGGCCGTCAGGAAGCGCACCGGGGCCTGGGCGATGACGTTTTCGTCCACGATCACCGCAGCCGGATTCATCTTCTGATAACAGACGGACTCGAACACATGGTCATCGGAATAGATCACGGCGCACCCGCTGCACGGCGCATCCGTGGAAGCGATGGTCGGGACGACGACCGACGGAATGCCGGCCCGGTCCGCGACAATCTTGGCCGTGTCGATGGTCTTGCCGCCGCCCACGGCCGCCGCCACTTCCACCCTTTCATGCCGGATGATGTCGGAGATGCGTGCCAGTTCCGTTTCGCAACATTCACCGCCAAAGGTTTCGATGAGGATTGAACCGGATACCCCATCCAGACCGATAATAGGAAGAATTTTCGCACGGGGCGTTGGCGAAGCCAGGATCAACCCCCTCGCCCCCAGGGCCTTCATCACAGCGGGCAACTCACTCAGAGCGCCGGGGCCTTGAATGTACTTGCCTGGAAAAATTGCTTTTTTGAACATGGTGTGTTTTCTTCCCTTCATTCAAAGAAAAAATCTGCATATCCTTTGGAGATGTGGTGTGCCGATTTTATGGGATTCAACAGCGCCCGAATACCGGTCACTGTACGTCCCTGACAGCGCGAACATAGTAGTCGTCAAAGTTCTTCGGCTCGAGGCCGGTTGCGCCGGAGGGAGCCACGAGCCAGGCAAGTTCCGGGGGTTCGGTGGTGGCCGACCAATATCCGTAGCTGATCACTTTTATCAAACTGCGGCACTGTGCTGAACCATACAGCCACTGCAGCTCTTGCTTGGTCGGCATCCGCCAGTCAGTATGTCCCCCGAGTCCTTGGGTGTAGCTGATGTGTGGCACGGCAGCCCGATACCAGGTCATGGGGCCGCCTGTCTCCGCCTGCCACATCAGACCTCGAGTCACGTCCGTCACGGTCCCGTTTCCGTTGTCCACGCACTGCTGGGCAAAAGCCGCACCGGCCATGAGCATCCCGGCCAGGCAGAGCGTGAATGCCAGGGCTATTGTTCCCGAAAGTTGTTTGCGCATTTTCCTCATAACGATCTTCCTTTGCTGTTAGAATGGTGATGTTGCTTCCCTCGACACAATACAACACAACAGAACACGCTAGCACGATTCATACCATTACAAAAACATTGCTATTCCAGCATTTTGCAAGAAATCGCACAACAGAAAAAGCACGTAGCCGGGTGCCAAAAACATGGGCACCGCCGACATTTTTGGCACCCGGCGGCCCTCACACCCAGCCGATGGCCGTCACATGCAGCGTGATGCCGTCCTGCTCGTGGGTGCCGGAAAGGCGGGCCAGGATGCTCTCGTCTTCCAGGGGGGCGAAAAGGGCCAGAGTGATGGTGGGCAGGCCGAGCCGGCGGGCGTAGAGAACGGCCTGCTCCTATGAATGACGCAGCTCGGCCTGGTCCCTAAAGCTCTTGACCTCGATCACCGCCCGGCGTTCCCGGCACCGCAGGTGCAGGTCCACCCGGCCGTTGCCCGTGGGAAATTCCGGGCTGACCCCGCACAGCCGCCCCACGGCGTTTTGCAGCCGGAAATACAGGTGAAAATGTCCCACGGCTTCGGTGTAGTGCAGGTCGGAGCGTCGGGGCTGATCCTGCCGGGGATTGAGACCTCGGGCTTTGAGCCGCTTCAGGTAGTCCTTATAGCGATCGAGCAGGGCCGGCAGGTCGATTTCTTCCTTGTGGAACACGTCTTCCAGTTCGTCCAGAGGGTCCAGGGCCGGGATGGGCAGGTTGTCGCCCAGCATGTCCCAGGTCAAGGCGTTGTAAATGCGCAACTGGATGAAGGGATTGGCGAAGCGGCAGACCTCGATTTTTCTGCCGGTAGCGTCTAGGATCGTTTCCGCGTCGATGATGCCGTGCAG
>CAZRWT010000009.1:0-66460 GCA_964603955.1 uncultured Syntrophobacteraceae bacterium | reverse complement strand
AACAGGAAGCAGGGAAAGCGCCTTATATCCCCGCCCTGAAGAGACGGGGCTTTACAGCGCAGCGGGTAACGATTTTTGAAAAGAGGAAGTATACTGGGAGTTGAATGTGTTGACAAGAAAAATACAAAATTGAAAAATGAAATAAATTGTCGCAATGCCTCTTCTTTTTTCATTGACAGACCATGATCGTCATGGTAGGAACTGGACCCGTAATAACGCTTTTTAACAGGCAATGTGAGATTGTGAACCGGTGCTGTTAACTGTCAATGAATCATTGCTCCCATCTCCTTAAGCTGAATCTCCTCACTCGATGTTGTTAGGACGGTCATGACGCAGGTCATGAATCCTCGTGGTTTGATCTGAGTTCGATTGTGATCGACAATTATAGAATTTCACAAGCGGTTGTGCAGGTAATAGCGATGTTGCCCGGAAGGGTACCGTCAGGGCGTTAAGGCCAGCAATTCCAACTGTTGCGTATGAGCCGGTGTTCGTGCCGGTTCGCGAGAAAGGAGGATGAACCGCTAGCTTCAATAGCCACTTGTTTTTTTAGAGTCAGCATTGAGAGTGTTGGCATTCCATCTCTAAAAGAACCGACATCAATCCTGGGTTAAGTCTTGAGAAGGAGGATTACATTGAACGGCGTCAGCTCAAAAATTAAAAATATATCCAAGCTCACTTATAAAGAAAAACCTTTCGAGTATTGGGGACCTACCCCGGCCGAAGCCCGCAAGGCCGTTGTGAACAAACCTCATGGCCTTCGTGATAAGAGAACCACCATGAAGGAAGCTGTCGACAAGTACATCAAGGACGGGATGAACCTGTGCATTGGCGGCTTTGTAAACACCAGGGTTCCCACGGCTACCATCTATGAAATCGTGCGCAAGGGCGTGAAGGATCTGACCCTCTCTTTCCAATCCATATCCATTTGTGCCGAGTTGCTCGCGGGCGCCATGATTCTCGATCCGGATCGCGTGTCCATCCGTCGCGTGGAGCTGGCATGGTGGGGTTATGAAATCATCGGTATCGCGCCTCTCTTCCGTCATCTCGTCACCAACGGCATCATCGAAGTAGACGACTACACCAACTATGGCATGTCCGTACGCTTCAAGGCCGCTTCCATGGGAATCCCCTTCATTCCCATCAGGGACCACGGCGGGTCCGATATGGAGTTGGTCAACCGCGGCACGATGATCGAATGCCCCTTCACCAAGGAGAATGTTTACCTTGTCCCGTCGTGCATTCCCGATGTGGCCATCATGAACACCACTTGCGCGGATATGTACGGCAATGCCAGAATATTCGGCGCCCTTTGTACCGACCCGGAAATGGCTACCGCAGCCAACCAGGTCATTATGACGACGGAAAAAATAATTCCCACCGATGCCATCAGGGCCTATCCCAACCTTACGGAAGTTCCCTATGCTGCGGTGGATGCGCTGATCGAACAGCCTTTTGCCAGCTATCCCGGTGCAGTTTATGGAAACTACTGGTTTGACATGGATCACATCAGGATGTTCCGCAGTGCGGGCGAGGAGTTCCGCAAAACCGGCAGCAAGGATGCCCTCAAAAAGTACTATGATGAATATGTCTACGGTGTTGCCGATCACAATGAGTTCCTCGACAAGATCGGCTTCAAGACGCTTCAGAAGCTCAGAGATATGGATGGCGGGCAACCGCTGATCATCTACTAACCATGAGCTGGTTTCGGTCTGCTTTTCCGTCATTGGCCGAGTGGCTGTCACCTCAAAAGGTGGATTCGCCGCCTGGTGACAGTGAAGCCATAACACCCGATAATACAGGAAAATCGAGGGAGTATAGAATGCCAGAATACACTGATATGGACATGATTGCCTACACGGGCTCAAGAATTCTCGAAGACGACAAAATCGTGTTTGTGGGAACCGGTTTGCCCATCATCGCGGCCATGCACGCGCAATTGACCCACGCTCCCAACCTTTACATGATTTATGAAGCCGGGTCTCTCGCCCCCATTTTGGACATGGGCATGCCCCTTTCGGTGGGTGACACCCGTGCGGCCCGCAAAGCCTGCTTCCTCAAAGGATTGTGCTCTGCGTTCGAGCTTACCCAGAGAGGTTATGCGGACTTTGCCTTCATCGGTGGGGCTCAGATCGATATGTACGGAAATATCTGCTCCACCATGGAAGGTTCCGACTATGACAAACCCACCATTCGCTTCCCGGGTAGCGGCGGCGCTGGTGCCATGGCGGCCAACTGCGAAAAAACCATTGCAATTATGGCCCTGGAAAAAAGGCGCTTTGTAGAAAAGGTGGATTTCGTCACCTCAATCGGTTTTGGTGACGGTTCTCCCGACTACAGGCAAAAAGCCGGTGTGGCGGGTTCCGGACCTTATCGCGTCATCACCAATCGTGCGGTTTTCGGTTATGATGAAGAGTCCAGGAGAATGAAGCTTCTGGAAGTGAAGCCCGGTCTCAGCCCCAAGGATATCCAGGAACTGGTCAGCTTTGAACTGATCATTCCTTCCGATGTGAAGGAAATGGTAGAGCCCAGTGAAGACGACCTGCACCTGATGCGTGAAGTCATTGACAAGGAAGGTTACTTCCTCAAGAAAAAAGTCGTGGCGAAATAAAGCAAGCGGCTCCTGTACGGGGGGTTCCGTGTGGCGCGGAGCCCTCCGTTTTTGCGAGGTTTACAGTTTTGGGAAGGGTGCGAGTGCTCTTCCCCGCGGTTTTTAGGAGGCATTTAACGTCAGGGGTATACTTCATCTCTAACCCTCCACGATGAGAGCTGTTGAAATGTGAACCGGTTGCGTGTGCCGGAGCCATTGTCTTGGCTGTTCTTTTAAGATGAAATGGTCGAGGATGGGCACCAAACACATGTCCGACCGCCTCTCCCCGTACAATCCCCTTGCCGATATCTCTGGCTGGCAACATTGATTTTGTTGACACGCCTCACTGTTTTTAAAATATGTCGGGTTGCCGATAAATGGTTGCCATGCCAGGGGTGCTTTTGTAAATTTTCTCTTCGTTCCATGCTCAGATTCGAAAGATTGAGGGCACACGGCAATGCCTTGTCGACAATGAGCGGTACTGTGGCGGGTCAGTCAGGGCTTTTGCACTTTACGGAGTTTTTGGGACATGCAGAAAGAACCGGTAAACGGTCAGGGAGCACACTTCCAGGTCGACAAACGCATGTCGCTCAAAGAAGCGGTTTCCCGCTTCATTAAGGATGGAGATGCCGTTTACTATGGTGGATTTCAAACCATGGTGCCCATGGCTGTCACTCATGAGATCATTCGGCAGGGGAAAAAGGGGTTTCGCGTCTTTTGCACTTCCACGGATGTAGGCGGACTGGATTTGCTGACTTCCGCGGGATGCGTCGATGCAATGCACGTGGCCTGGTCCATGAACTGGTGTGCCAAAGGCAGCCATGGAATTCGACGTGCTTTCCAGGATGAAACAGTCAAGCGCCATGATCTTTCCAATTTTGCAGCTACAAGCGCTCTTCTCGGGGGGTTCCTTGGAATTCCTTTCATGGCCGTCAGGGGCAACATCGGGACGGACCTTGTCCGGTACAACCAGGATGACCTGCGCGTTGTCAATGATCCCTTCACGGGGGAGCAGATCACTCTTGTACGTTCCTGGCGTGCCGATGTAGGGATCATTCACGCTCAACGGGCCGATTCATCGGGAAACATCATCAGTTGGGGAACGCGCTGTAGTCCGGATGAATTCGGAGCCATGGGAAGTCACCGAGGAGTCATTGCCACAGTGGAAGAAATTGTGGACGCTGAAGTGGTACATGCGGATCCGGATCGTACTTTGATTCCATACTATAAAACCCTTGCGGTTGTACATTGCCCCTGGGGAGCTCATCCGTCGGCTTGCATGGGTTACTATGGGCAGGACATTCGCTTTTGTGAGTATCAGGGTGAGTACCAACGCAGAGCTCATCTTCTTCCCCGTTTTTTTGAAGAATGGGTGCATGGTTGTCGGGATCATGAAGAATTTCTGCAAAAATATAGACAAAAATTCGGATCTGAAGTTTTGGATCGCTTGAAACCTCTGCAAGGTTTCAAGCCTGTTATGGATGTCCACTACAGCTTCCACGATCCAGCCGTGTGGATAGATATCCCACCTTATACCGATGAATATTTGAATGAGCACGACTGATTGATTGTAGGGAGAAGGGGCCCTTGTTTCTTCTCGATACACCACGATGAGGTAATGTTTTGCCCAATCATTGTCGATCAACGGAATTGATGGCAATTCGGTGTGCCAGGGAAATTCGCGATGGAGAAGTGGTGTTTGCCGGCGTCGGGCTCCCGCTCCTTGTTGTGTCTTACGCCATGATGACCCACGCACGTCACGTGACGCTCCTCTCAGAAGGGGGAACCGTTCGTGGGACGGCTCCGGCGGGACTGGCCATCACCATAGACGATCCCGTTCTCTTTGCTTCGGGAGATGCCACGTTCGGCATGTTGGGAGCTATGGCAGCGCTGCAAAGAGGTGAAGTAGACCTCACCTTCATCAGCGGCGCTCAAATCGACAAATACGGGAATATCAACTCCACAGGAGTGGGCAATTGGGAAAAACCCGGTACCTTCACATACTTTGCGGGTAGTGGTGGTGCCAACGATATGGCCACTTCAGGAAAAAGAATACTGGTGATTATGCCGCAGGACCCCAAAAAGTTTGTGGATCGGGTGGATTATCTCACCAGTCCCGGTTTCCTGGGGGGGCCGGGGCAGAGAGAGGCTTGCGGTATGTTGGGAGGTGGACCTTCGGTGGTGGTGAGCACCATGGGGGTGTACTATTTCGATTCCGACACCAGGGAAATGTACCTCGCCGAATATTTCCCTGGACAATCCGTGGAAAAAATAAAAACTTTTTGTTCTTTTGACCTGAAAGTTTCCCCTTTGGTGAAGCAGACTCAAGCGCCCACCGAAGAGGAATTGACCTTACTGCGCGAATTGGACCCGTCAGGGTTCTATCTGGCATAGCGTACAGGGCCGTGGGGCTCTGCAACCGAAAAACTTTCTATTCCGTTCCTGCCCGGTATGACGCCAGTTCATACAGCAGTGCCGCAACCGACCGTACTCCACAATGAAAATCATTCAGGCAAAATTTTTCATTGGGGGAATGGGCTCCATCGTCGGGACTTCCCCAACCCAGCAGCAATACATCGTCTATACTAAGTTCCTCCTTCAGTGCATTGACAATGGGGATGGAGCCTCCTTCCCGGATGAAAACCGGCTCCTTTCCGAAGCCGATGGTTATGGCTTGCCGGGCGGCCTGAATCGCTTTCCTGTCCCGAAAAACCAGCACAGGATCGGCCCCTGTCAGTTCCGTGATTTTGACTTTCAGGCCTGATGGAACGAGGTTTTCCAGGTACGTTCGAAAAAGACGGCCGATGGCGGCGGATGTCTGGTTGGGAACCAGTCGCATGCTGACTTTGGCTCCAGCCCTGGCGGGAATGATGGTCTTGGCTCCCTCGCCGCCGAAACCTCCCCATATGCCGTTTATATCCAGAGTGGGGCGCGCGGTTTTACGTTCCAGTGTGCTGTACCCCTGTTCACCCGTAAGAGTCTCGACTCCAAGATATTCCTTGAGCTTTTGGTCATCGTGTTGGAGGGATGTCATTTCGGTTCTCTCCCATTCTTCCAGGGGAAGAACTTCATCGTAGAATCCAGGGACGGCCACTGTGCCGTCGCTGTTTTTGAGCTTTGCGAGCATTTCCGCCAGGCCTTGAGCGGGATTGGCCGTGACACCTCCAAAATAGCCCGAATGGAGATCAAATTGGGGGCCCTGAACATCGATGTCAAAATAAAGCAAACCGCGAAGTCCGTAGTTGATGGCCGGTACTCCCTGTTTGAACTGGGATGTGTCGGATACGGCCAGAATGTCGGCTCGGAGCATCTCTTTGTTTTGCTTTAGAAAAGGGGCCAGACTTGGGCTACCTATCTCTTCTTCTCCCTCGACCAATACTTTTACATTGATGGGCAGCCTACCTTCCACGGCCAGGACGGCTTCGACGGCCTTGAGGTGAGTGAAAAACTGTCCCTTGTCGTCCGTGGCTCCACGGGCATGAACATAGCCGTTTTTTAGGGTGGGCTCGAACGGAGGGGTGTGCCATTCCTCCAGTGGTTCCGGAGGTTGCACGTCGTAGTGTCCATAAATGAGAAGAGTCGGGCCGTGATCGAGCTTGCAGTGTCGTCCCAGGACCAGGGGATGTCCGCTCGTTTCATGAATTTCGGCTTCGAATCCCAGACTGTGCAATTGATTCAAAACCCATTGAGCCGCATGGCGTACATCACCGGCATGGGTGGAAGATGTGCTCACACTGGGAATTTGGAGAAATCCCAGCAGTTCTTCAACATATTGGTGGCGATTGTCGTCGATTTTTGCGAGTATTGCTCGGGGAATCATAGTGCTTTCTCCTTATTTGAGAATCGCGGGAAACACCTGCGGGACATGGTGACCTTTGTTCCGGCATGGTGCGGTATCGTGGGCCGGAATGGAGAATACCACTTGCCTCACAATGTCACTATAGCCTCGCAAGCTTTTTTGTGTTGGAACTTTCCATGAGAAACCGGGAGGGACGATGGAGTTGAGTGAGAGGATTCAATGACGGTCCATTTTGAAACTTTTTCTCGCGCGGTCGATATAGATGCGAGCCTTTGGAACCGTTTGGCCGAGCAAGCGAGCCCTCTGATGGAGTGGGAATACTTCACCGCCCTGGAGGAGTCTCGATCGGTGAGTTCCGACAGAGGCTACTATCCCATGCATATTTTGGCTCACTACGATAACGAAGTGGCGGCACTGGCTCCCATGTATGAGCGGGACCGGTCCTGGGTTGAGTTCGGAGACGGCGGTCTGATACAGTTTCTTTCCGAGTTGACCCGTATTCCCTATCAGCGGGGGCTGGTGGGTACTCTACCTTTCACACCGGTTCCCGACTACCAGTTCCTTTACAGGCAGGGTGCGGATAGTCTGAAGATGACGCGCCTGCTGCTCGATTACATCGACTATGTGTGTGAAACCAGGAGTCTGTATACTTCCAGGCTCTACTTTTATTCCTCGCGGCTTCCTCAGGTGCATTCGATTCTCGAATCTAAAGGATACCTGAAGTTCAGAACTCATTATTCCTATTGGTTCAATCGAGACTTTAAAAGCTTCGATGAGTATCTAGCGACCTTCAAATCCAGTCGCAGGACCAAAATCAAACGGGAGGTTCAGGCCGTCAGAAGCAGGGGCATCGAGATGGCCATGGTGCCGGGGGTGGAAGCTACTCCCGAATTGTTTCATATGATGCGAAAGCTCTATTTGCGCACCTGGCAAAAGCATATGGGCATGGATATTCCGCCGTTTCTCAAAGATGGTTTTTTTGATCTTTTGCAGAGGAATTTCAAACATCGGATCAGTATCTGTCTGGCAACCTTGAAGGGAGAGGTCAAAGCCGCCGCTCTCTTTTACCACAAGCAAAAAGTTTTGTATGGCCGCTATTGGGGTTGCTTTGAAGAGATTCCTTTCCTCCATTTTGTGCTCTGCTATTATTATCCCATCCAGTATGCCATTGCCCATGGCTACCGGTTGATGGATCCGGGATTTGGAGGCGATCACAAATTGATCCGGGGATTTGAACTGACTCCCGTATTTCATTACATCAAGTTTCATGGTGCAAGGGAGCGGCGGATTGCACGAAGTATTTTAGGAAAAATGCACATGCAGCCCATCGCTTTTTCTTGAAAATCAATTGGACTTATTGGGGAAAAGGGTTTAATTGGGGTGAGCGATCCAGGGAGAAATGGAGAGGAAAAACAGTTATCTTGCCGGATTCATAATGGGCGGCGTTGCTCTTTATGAGTTCCTTTTTCGAGAATCAATAAAGGAGTTTTTAATTCATGCGTTCAAAAAACTTGAAGATGTTTTTCACATCGACGCTTTGCTTGCTGCTGGTAGGAGTCGCTCCATGGAGCCAGGCTCTGGAAACGACATCGCAAAAAGAAGTTGCCCTGGGGCAGGGACACATACAAATAGCGGCCGCGGCAGGAAGTACAAAAGGGACTGCGGGAGAGAAGGCTGCCGTTGTCAATGGTAAGGTGATCACCATGGACAGGTTGAATAGCGAAATGAAGCGTTTCGAGCACCATCTTGCCCGGATGGGGCAGAGTCCCGACGAGGGGCAACTTGCGGAAATACGTCTCATCGTGCTTGAAAATTTCATAAACAGGGAACTTCTCGTACAGGAAAGCCAAAAACAGGGCATTTCCATTAGCAATAGAGAGGTCGATGATCAGATTGGTGCCATTAAAGCCGGATTTGGCGATGAAAAGGCTTTTCAGTCCCACCTCGCACAAATGGAGCTTACCGAGGGGGCTTTCAAAGCCCAGGTTGCCGAGGAAATGGCCATTGAAAAGCTGCTTGCCGTTCAGATGACCGATAAAGTGGCTGTTACCGAGAAAGAAGCCAGGAGTTTTTATGATTCCAGGTCCGAGCTTTTTGACGCCCCGGAGAGGGTGCGGGCCAGTCATATTCTGGTACGGGTGAGCCCTGATGCCGGCGATGGCGATAAAAAGAAAGCCGAGAAAAAAATCCAGGACATTTTGGCCAGGGTCAAAAAGGGGGAATCTTTTGAAGCCTTGGCCGGGGAGCATTCGGATTGCCCCAGTTCCGAAAGGGGAGGAGACTTGGGCTATTTCTCGAAAGATCGGATGGTTGCCCCTTTTGCAGATGCCGCTTTTGCCCTCAAACCCGGTGAGGTAAGCGGTGTGGTGGAAACGCAATTCGGGTATCACATCATCAAAGTCACGGATAGGAAGGAAGCTGGACTCACCCCTTACGAAGAAGTCAGTGAGCGTATCGAGCAGCATTTGGAGCAGGAGAAAATGAGTAAAGGGAAGGATGAATACATCCTGGCGCTGAGGGCTCGCGCAAAAATAGAGACATTCATTCAATAATGTATCGAGGGGCGTGAGTGGTGCGTTTCGCTCTTCCTCATTCCCCATCGAGCGGATTTGTTCAGTTTGGCACCAGGTATCAATGGGCAATGCAAACGAGGTAGAGCAATGGGGTACTAGGGATGGAAACCGTCGAATTTCTTGATGTGGATCGCATACAAATGGAGTCTTTGGGAATCGACGAATCGGTCGTTGAAGAGCAGATTCGGATATTTCAGAGGTCCGACTGGTTCATTCGTCTGGAAAAGCCGTGTGGTCCTGATGACGGTATCCGTCTGGTTGACGATTCCCGGATAGACGAATACATGAGCCTGCACGAAGAAGCGGCGGAACAGGGACGGTTTTCCAAGTTCATTCCTGCATCGGGGGCGGCGACCCGCATGTTCCAAAGTCTGCTCCAAATCTATCACATGCCCCAATATTTGGAATGCGGGGAGCTGCGCATGCGGGCAGAGCAAGGAGTTTCCGTCGCTGCCGACTTCCTGCGTTTCCTTGAAAGCATGGGATGCTTCGCTTTTTTTGATGACCTCATCGATGCTCTGGCCCGTAACGGATTCGATCTGGACGTTATGGTTCAGGAGCACTGTTTTATGCCCATCCTGGAATACCTCCTCACAGACAACGGGCTCGGGTATGCTTCCCTGCCCAAGGCATTGCTCAAATTTCACGGTTACACCTGCGGGGGGCGCACGGCTTTCGAGGAGCACCTAGTCGAATCCGTGGAGTATATCACCAATGGCGACCGATTATGCCGCATCCATTTCACGGTGTCTCCGGAGCATGAAGCCCGTTTCATGAAAACCCTGAAAAAGGCTCGAAATTGCTACGAAGAGCGTTTCGGGGTCAATTATGAAATCGGTTTTTCCTTCCAAAATCCATCCACCAATACCATTGCCGTGGATATGGGAAACCGGCCTTTTCGTGACCGCCGCGGACAGCTCGTTTTTCGCCCCGCGGGACATGGAGCCCTCCTGGAAAACCTGAATGGCTTGAAGGGTGACATTGTCTATATCAAAAACATAGACAATGTCGTCCCTGATATTTTTCAGGAAGAAGAGTGCCGCTGGAAAAAAATCCTCGGGGGGATGCTGGTTCAAATTCAGGGAGAGGTTCATCGGTTGCTGCGGGCATTGTGCTCGGAGCCATCTTCCACGCAAGTTGACGAAGCTGCGAGATTTGCCCGAGAAGAGCTTGCCATGCTGTTTCCCGACGAATTTGGGAACTGGAGTTTCGATCGGAAAGCGGCGTACCTCAAAAAACGTTTGAATCGTCCCATAAGGGTCTGCGGTGTGGTGAAGAACGTGGGAGAACCGGGAGGTGCTCCCTTCTGGGTACGTGGGAGTGAAGGGACCTTGTCCCTCCAGATCGTCGAAAAGGCCCAGGTGGACATGAACGACGACGGTCAAAAGCAAATGTGGGAGTCATCGACACATTTCAATCCCGTGGATATCGTTTGCGGTGTGCGGGACTTCGAGGGCAGACCGTTCGATCTGGCTCGATTTGTGGACGCCGATGCCGTGTTCATCAGCAAAAAATCCAAGGACGGGAAGGAACTCAAGGCCCTCGAACTTCCCGGGCTCTGGAATGGGTCCATGTCCGATTGGATCACGGTGGCCGTGGACGTGCCCCGTGAAACCTTCAATCCCGTCAAAACCGTTTTCGATCTGCTCGATCCCGCACACCAGGTCGAACCCTGTTAGGTTGTTTTTTGTGCGTTGTGAAGTCATGAGGGGGCTTCGTGTACGGCTGGAGCTTCTCAATGGAGGAGGGCTCCCTGCGGGGCGAGTTCGTCCCTGAGTCGCAGCAGGTCCTGTTCGGTGAAAACGTATCTTGTCCGGCAGAATTCACAGTTCGCTTCTATTTTTTTTTTTCCCAGCGAGAGGGATTCAAGCTCTTCCCTGCCCAGGGAAAGCAGTGCTTTTTCCACTCTTGTACGGTTGCAAGAGCATTGGAAGGACAGGGGACGTTTTTCCAGAATGTCGTAGGGAATGTTTTTAAAGATCATTTTCGTGAGCCCTTCCGGATCGACTCCGGCCCTCAAAAGGTCGGTGATGGAAGGAAGTCCCTCGAGTTGCCTCACCACTTCCTGTATCATTTCATCATTGGAAGGGGGCAGGGACTGGATGAGAAATCCACCCGCGCAAGACACCCTTCCGTCGGCCTCTACATAAACGCCGAGTCCCACGGCAGAGGGAATCTGTTCCGATTCCGTCAGGTAAAAAGCCAGGTCTTCCGCGATTTCTCCCGTGTAGAGGTTGACGATTCCTCGATAGGGTTCCTTCATGTGGAGGTCTTTGGCGACGGTGAGCAGGCCGGAGCGCCCCAGGGCACCCGCCACATCGAATTTTCCGTCCCTGAGGTCCAAATCCACCTGGGGTTCGGCCACGTAACCTCGCACCGTTCCGTTGCTGTCGGCTTCCACGAGGATTTTTTTCAGGGGACCGTCACCTTCGAATTTGATGGCCACGCTCTGCCGGGCTTTCAACAAAGCTCCGAACAGGGCGCCACCCGTCAAAGCCCTTCCCAGGGCTGCCGAAGCTGTGGGAAAAGCTCCGTGACGGCGGCAAATTTCATCGACCAGCAGGGTTGACACACAGGCCAGCCCACGAATATGTCCTTCCCTCGTCACCACTCGAACCAGGTAATCCTGCATGATGTTTTTTCCAACCATTTGAGCACGTTTATGAAATTTTCCTTTAAAGGCCATGGACGAATTATTCATTTCCAAACTACATGAATTTTGATCCATTGATCAATCCTTTTGATGAAGTGAAAGAATTTAGTGACAATTTTGTTCAGTTAAAGTATGAAGGATGTACAAATATTTTGAGTCATGAAAGGGAGGTTTTGTATCTGTGGGGGAAAATTACAGTTACCTGGAGTTGAGGGCACTTCACGAAATTGCCAGGGTTTTGTCCAAAGCGGGGGAGCTGAAGGAACAGCTCCAGGGCACCCTGGACATTTTGAGCACATGGTTGGGAATGGAACGGGGAATGATCTCCATTCTCGGGATGCAGAGCGGCGAAGCATGGCTCGACGTGGCACGGGGTGTTGACATTGAAGCCGGGGAAATATCCTACCAGCCGGGAGAGGGCATCACGGGGAAGGTGGCTCAGACGGGACGTCCCATGGCCATAGCCGATCTCGGACAAGAAACGCACTTTCTCGACAGAACGGGTGCCAGGAAGTCTCTGGACAGAGCCAAACTGTCTTTTTTATGCGTGCCCATCTTCTACCAGGGGCGAGTGGCGGGAGTTTTGTCCGCCGACAAGCTGGCTCACCAGGTGGAAAGCCTGGACAAGGAAGTGGAGTTGCTGAGCGCCGTTGCGGAGCTTCTGGGTAAAGCCGTGCATGTCAGGGGGGTGGAAGAAGAAAATCGCCGGCTGCGGCGCATGCTTGCGGAAGCAAAACGCCCCACGACCAATATCATCGGTCGCTCCAAGGTCATGTATGAAGTGCTGCGTCTTATCGATCAGGTGGCCGATACCAACACCACCGTGCTGATCAATGGGGAAACGGGAACGGGCAAGGAGCTGGTGGCCAAATCCATTCACGACAACAGCAAGCGACGTAATGGCCCTCTGGTGCAGGTCAATTGCGCGGCCATGCCGGACAGTCTGCTGGAAAGCGAATTGTTCGGGCACGAAAAGGGGGCTTTCACGGGAGCGGTGACTCGCAGGCGTGGGCGATTCGAGGAGGCTCACGGGGGAACCATTTTTCTAGATGAAGTGGGGGAACTCTCACCCATTGCTCAGGCCAAGCTTCTGAGGGTTTTGCAGGAAAGGGAGTTCCAGCCCCTGGGATCATCCCGTACCGTCAAGGTGGATGTACGTGTGATCACTGCCACCAACAAGGACCTGGAGAAGGAAGTGGCTTTGGGGGGATTTCGATCGGACCTCTTCTATCGGCTCAATGTTTTTCCCATCTTTTTGCCCGCGCTCAGGGAAAGAGGCCCCGATATCCTTTTGCTCGCCGACTACTTTGTGCTCAAGTACTCGCAAGAATTGGGCAAAAACGTCAAACGCATTTCGACAAGCGCCATCGACATGCTCATCTCTTATCACTGGCCGGGAAATGTTCGTGAACTGGAAAACTGTGTCGAGAGAGCCCTGCTCCTGGCAACGGGTGAAGCCATCGAGGCATGGCACTTGCCGCCGACCCTCCAGATGAAGCCCGTGGGAACTCAGGGTACCAGGCGGGGAAAACTCGAAGCCCTGGTGGGTGCTTTCGAAAGGGACCTCATCACCGATGCTCTCAAGGACGTAAAAGGCAACCAGTCTCAGGCTGCCCGGCTCCTCGGCACCACCAAGCGCATCATACAGTACAAGGTCAATAAATACGGTATCGATCCCGGCCGTTTCAGAGTCCGCGTGGACAGCCCAGGACCCCCCATCCGGGGCGAAATATCATCTTTCGGCGTGGGGCAGTGATGACACGTCTGTTCATCTTCTTTGCCAACCCTTCTGGAATCAGGTGAATCAAAAATGCGATTGGCCCTGGCACAAATCAATCCCATCATTGGTGACTTTGCAGGTAATGCGCAAAAAATTTGCCGTTACATTGAAATGGCCAGATCGGTGAAAACGGACCTGGTCGTTTTTCCCGAGCTTGCCCTGCTCGGATACCCGCCTCGGGATCTCCTGGACAGAAAAAGCTTCGTGAGCAACAGCCAGCGCTTTTGGCATCAAATCAGTGCCGCGTCACGGGGCATCGGCGTCATCTGCGGTGTGGTGACCGACAATGAAACCGGGGTGGGGAAACCCTATCATAATTCCGCCCTGTTCTTTCATGACGGTCGTGTGTTGACCATGGCTCACAAACGACTGCTTCCTTCATATGACGTGTTTGATGAGGAACGGTATTTCGAACCCGGTTCTAAAGCTTCCTGGGTCGATTTCATGGGAGAGCGGCTGGGAATAACCATTTGTGAAGACATATGGAATGTCCCCAAGTTCCTTCCCAGAACGCTCTATCACTGTGATCCGGTTTGCGAACTGGAAGCGGCGCATGTGGGAATTCATATCAATATTTCAGCATCGCCCTACCACCTGGGCAAAGCCTCGCTGGTGAGCAGTCTTTTGCAGGGGCATGCGGTGCGTTCCAAATCCGTGGTGGCCTATGTGAATCAGGTGGGGGGCAATGACGAACTCCTGTTTCACGGCCACAGTATGGTTTGGGATGAACAGGGAAACCTGGTGGCGTGTGGATCTGATTTCAAGGAAGACCTGGTCGTTTACGACACCCGGGCTCGAAAGGGAGATATGCACTGTGCTCCCATGGATCAGGCGGAAGAAGTATTGGAAGCTCTGACCATGGGGCTCCGTGACTATGCGGCCAAATGCGGTTTCAAGTCGGCGGTGATCGGTCTGAGCGGGGGCATCGATTCCGCTGTTGTTGCTTGTGTGGCGTGCCTGGCTCTTGGGCCTGAAAATGTTTTGGGGGTGGGCATGCCGGGACCTTTCAATTCCCCTGAAAGCCTCTTGGATTCGGAAGAGCTGGCTCGTCGCCTGGGAATCTCTTTTGAAACGCTGCCCATAGGTGAACTCTTCGATGCGGCATGCGAGGCATTGGAGCCGGTTTTCAAAGGCATTCCCCGTGATGTGACGGAAGAGAACCTTCAGGCCCGGCTCCGTGGGTTGTTGCTCATGGCCCTGTCCAATAAGTTCAACCGATTGCTCCTCAGTACCGGAAACAAGTCGGAAATGGCGGTGGGTTACTGCACCCTGTATGGCGACATGAATGGTGGTCTCGCCGTATTGGGGGACGTGCCCAAAACCATGGTGTATCAGCTGGCCCGCAAGCTCAACGAACGCCACGGTTGGATTCCCGAGAGAACCATTTCCCGCCCGCCTACTGCCGAGTTGAGGCCCAACCAAACCGATCAGGATACTCTGCCTCCATACGACGTTCTAGACGGGGTTTTATCGTGTTACGTGGAGCAGGGGCTGTCGGTCCATGAGATTATAGCTCAGGGTTGGGATGCCGAAACGGTAAAATGGGTGGTCAATTGTGTGGACAATAATGAGTATAAAAGGTGGCAGGCACCTCCCATCCTTCGGGTGACGACGAAGGCTTTCGGGATGGGAAGAAGAAATCCCATTGCTCAGCGGTACCGTGAGGGTAAGATGATTTGAGAGCTTCTCCACCGATGAGTTCGACTATTTGGAGAAAGCACAGGATTGCATGCATGATATTCAGAAATATGGAGGTTGAAAATCAGTGAAAAAGATCGAGGCAATCATCAAGCCTTTCAAACTGGATGATGTCAAGGAAAAGCTGACGGACCTGGCCGTTAAGGGAATGACGGTCACGGAAGTTCGTGGCTTCGGCCGTCAAAAGGGCCACACTGAAATTTACAGAGGCGCGGAATATGTTGTGGATTTTCTTCCCAAGATCAAAATCGAGGTGGCCGTTCCCGATCACCAGGTGGCCGAAGTGGTTGAAGGAATCCGTTCCGCGGCCAATACGGGGAAAATTGGTGACGGCAAAATCTTCGTGGTTCCGTTGGAAGAATGCATTCGCATACGGACAGGCGAAGTGGGAGAAGACGCTTTGTAACGGCCTGGTGCGGCTGGGCGTCGGTAACGATAATGAGAAAGCAGATGGAATTCATACAATCTCCACATTTCCCTTTTTAAGGAGCCATCTCCCTCTCACCCTGGTTCTGGAAGGATGACATGGTTCAGATGCGGTTTCACCATCTCTTGCAAAAACTCAAGGAGACCCGTCAAACATTTACGCAAATGTGCCGCGGTGATGTCCCGGGATTGTTGGCGGTAAGGACCTACGCGCAGCACTTCAGAGAGATTCTTGCACGGGCTTTCGAACAGGAAAAATCTTCCCATGATTCATGGGCTCTGGTTGCCGTCGGCGGGTTCGGAAGAGGGGAGTTGAGCTTTGTTTCCGATCTGGATATTCTTTTTCTTTATAAAGGGAAGCTTCCGGAATCGTTGCAAGAAATTCTTCGTGGACTGGTCTACGGACTTTGGGATAGCGGATTCGAGGTGGGGCATGTGACGGCATCCCCCTCAGCCATCAAACGTCTGATGAAAGAGGATTTTTCTGCCCTCACGACTTACCTGGAAACTCAGTTCATTGCGGGCAATCGTCCTCTTTACGAGGAATGGCGCAAAGGGTTGCTCACGAGTTTCGGACGGCAAAACCGCAACAAATTTTTACAAAATCTCGGCCAGTATCGCAAAGGGCGCTTGCAGCAATACGGAGAGAGTTCCTACCTTCTCGAACCTCATGTGAAAGAAGGGGTGGGAGGGTTGAGGGACCTTCAGCTTGTGAGGTGGGCCGGAGTTGTTTTTTTTGCCGATCCGGACCTCGATCATTTGGCGGAGAACGGTTGGCTTACCCCCCAGGAAAGATTGTGGTTGGATGGTGCCTATGACTTCCTGTGGCGCGTGCGCTTGCAGTTGCACCAGTTGAGCGGGCGCCGCCAGGATCAGTTACTCTTTCCGGAGCAGGAACATATCGCATTGCGCCTGGGGTTCATGGACGGTCGGCAAGGATCGGCCGTCGAGGCATTCATGCGGTTGTACTATCGGCATACGGCGCGCATTCGTCGCACCACCACCTTTTTTTTGGAGAGGATCGAGGAAGCTCAAACAAAGTCAACTCGCAAATACCGTCGCAATAAAGTCCTTCCCGGCCCTTTTCTTTTGGATGGCCGACATCTCCATTTCATGGAGCCGGAATGGGTGCAAAAAGACCCTCGGATCATCATGCGTTTTTTCTGGGAAGCCGCTCGATCCAATGCGCACTTTCATCACCAGGCCGGACAGGTCATCAGGGAGCATCTCGATGCGTTTACGGAGGAGGCTCGCCGAGACCCTCAAGTGATTGAGCAGTTTTTCGATATCCTCTTACATGGGGAAAAGGCCTTCACCGTTTTGAAGGTCATGTTGGAGACAGGCTTTTTGGATGTATTCATGCCTGAATTCTCCCACGTGCGATACCGGGTTCAACATGATGTCTATCACCTTTACACCGTGGACGAGCATCTTTTAAGAACCATCCGGCAATTGCATCAAATGGAGAATGGACAGGACGAAACCCTTATAGCTTTAAAACTACCGGAAGTGTTTCAAGGGCTCCAAAATCGCAAGATACTTTATCTCGCCGCGCTATTGCACGATATCGGTAAAGGCCAGGGCAAGGATCATTCCGTCCATGGGGCCGACATGGTCTTTTCCATGGCCGAGAGGATGGGGCTGTCCACGGAAGAAACGGATTTGCTGCGCTTTCTCATTAAGAACCACCTGCTTCTTGCCGAAACGGCCCTCAAGCGTGATCTGATGGATGAGAAACCCATTTTACGCTGTGCTGTTCTCATAGAAAACAGTGAGCGTTTGGACATGCTTTACCTTCTCACCATTGCCGATTCCAAGGCCACGGGGCCTGGGGCCTGGAACACCTGGAAAGCCTCTTTGCTGCGTGAACTCTGGATGAAAGTCCATCGGCTGCTTTTACGTGGTGAATGGAAGGGAGAGGACCTCAAGGGGCGCTCCGAAGAAGTTTCGGACCAGGTTCTCGATCTGGTGGAAGACGATGCGGAGAAAAAAAGAGTTGCTTCATGGCTGGACCGCCTTTCATTTCGATACCTGCTGTCTCAACGGCCCGAAGACATGGTGCTTCACTATCGGATGGAAAAAGAACTGAACGGTACTACCCTTTCCATTCGCACCAGGGAGGTGGATGGAGGCATGTGGCAGGTCACCCTGGCCACGAAAGATCGCCCCGGTTTGTTTTCCCTCGTCACCGGAGTCCTGTGGGCCAGGGGGCTCAATATCCTTTCGGCCGATATTTTTACTCGGGAATCGGGGATTGCCATCGATATCATCCTGGTGGAGAAGTTACCCGATCCTTTGAGAGCTTCGGAGCTTTGGGATAAAGTAGAGACGGAGTTGACCAAGGTCCTCAAAGACCCGGAACATCTCGAAAAAATACTGGCCCACAAAAGGAAGTCCACTTTACTGAAAAGCAGGGATATTCCCAAAAAAGATGATAAAGTGGTCATCAATGAGGAAGCATCGGATTTCTACACCATCATCGAAGTTTATACCTGGGACCGTCCTGGGATCTTGCATGCCGTCACTCGGACGCTCTTTCAACTGGAAATAACCATTCAACTGGCAAAGATTTCCACACCGGGAGTTCAGGTCGCCGATGTGTTTTACGTGACGGACCTGAGTGGAAACAAATTGCTGGATGCCGAACTCCATCGCCGATTGCAGGAAAAGCTCATCGAGTGTCTTGCTGTATTTTAAGTTCAAGAAGGTTCGTATCGGACTTCCCAACAGGCGCGTAATACATACGCCGCTGTGAGTATGACAATTTTGTATGTCCATTGTATGGGCTTGCTTTTTTTGTAATCGTTTGATTTTTATCGGGCTTATATTTTCATGGTCGTTGGAAGGCCTTGTTTTGATTTGATCGGTCCTCATGGAAATACAAAATTGTTTACGAGGATGAAATTTTGTATCAAATTTGTTTCATTTGGTCTTTTTTATGTGCCTTTTCTTATAGGGTTTAAGTTGAATATTTAGCAATTTTAGTTATTTGTGCCTTTTGGCAAGACTATTGCTCAACCTTGTTTTGTGTTCGTGATTGTTTTTGCCTTTACCCGAAAAATTCTCTTAAGGAGGAACATATGACCCCGAAAGATGTTTTGACATTCGCTCAAGAGCAGGGCGCCAAAATGGTCGATTTCAAATTCATGGATTTCCTGGGAACCTGGCAGCACTTCACGGTTCCCATCGGAGAATTTGGAGAATCGGATTTCGAAAATGGATATGGTTTCGACGGCTCGTCCATTCGTGGCTGGCAGCCTATTAATGCCAGTGACATGTTGGTCATCCCCGATCCCGTTACGGCGCGGATGGACCCTTTCATGGACGTTCCCACCCTCACCTTGATCTGCAATGTGGTGGACCCGCTCACCAAGGAAAGGTACACGAGAGATCCTCGCTATATTGCTCAAAAGGCGGAAGATTATCTCAGGTTCACGGGCATTGGTGATGCGGCCTGGTTTGGTCCCGAAGCGGAATTTTTCATATTCGACGACATTCGCTACGATCTGGCTTCTCATTATTCCTTCTATTCCATTGACTCCGTGGAAGGTACCTGGAACACGGGCAGGGTGGAAAATCCGAACCTGGGATATAAGCCGCGGCACAAGGAAGGGTATTTTCCTGTTCCCCCCGTGGATACTCAACAGAACTTGCGGACGGAAATGGTCATGGCCATGCAGCAGGTAGGGTTGACCGTCGAATGTCAACACCATGAAGTGGCCACGGCAGGCCAGGCCGAAATCGACATGAAAGCTTCAACTTTGGTGAATATGGCCGATCAGCTCCAGTGGTACAAGTATGTGGTCAAAAACGTGGCTTATCGAAACGGTAAAACGGTCACTTTCATGCCCAAGCCTCTCTTTGGAGACAATGGGTCGGGCATGCATATCCACATGAGCATCTGGAAGGGCGATCAGCCGTTGTTTGCAGGCGATAAGTATGCCGGGCTCAGCGAGATGGCTCTTTTTGCCGCAGGCGGGGTTCTCAAGCATGCGGCCGCCATTTGCGCCATCACCAATCCCACGACCAATTCGTACAAGCGCCTGGTTCCCGGTTATGAGGCTCCCGTCAACCTGGCTTACTCGAGTCGCAATCGGAGTGCATCGTTGCGTATCCCCATGTATTCCGCTTCTCCCAAGCTCAAGAGGATCGAGGTGAGATTCCCCGATCCGTCCTGCAACGGTTACCTGGCTTTCAGTGCTCTGCTCATGGCCGCCCTGGACGGTATCGAAAACAGGATCGATCCGGGAGAGCCCCTGGATCGCGATATTTACTCCATGACACCCGAAGAGCTGGCCAATGTTCCCTCGACTCCCGGGTCCCTCGATGCAGCTCTGGCCGCTCTGGAAAAGGATCACGAATTTCTCCTCAAGGGTGACGTGTTCACGGAAGATGTCATTTCCAAGTGGATCGAGTACAAAAGGGAACACGAAGTGGATCCCATGCGTATGCGGCCGCATCCCCTCGAGTTCAAGCTTTACTACGACATTTGATGCCGGAACAAGGGGGCTCTCCCCCGGGCCTGTTCCCATGAATCCTTACGCGATATACGGTCGCTCCGAAATCTCTTCGATGGGATTTTGGGGCGGCCCTTTTATTTCAGAACGGTATCGATCTCCGGCAACCCGCCGGCAATAGCCGGTGCCAGGAGCGTTTATGGTCCTTTCCAATGTGTTCGCGAACATCCCCGGTGACTTGAAAGATGAATTGTTTCAGGATTTGATTCAGTCCCAACATTTTCGCCTGGAAAGGATTGTTTCCAGGGGACATCGGAGTCCCGGCGGTTTCTGGTACGACCAGGAGCAAAATGAATGGGTGATGGTGCTGAAGGGCAGGGCGGCCCTGGCCCTGGAAGGCGTCGATGAGGTTCTGATTCTGAATCCGGGGGATCACGTGAACATCCCCGCTCATCGTAAACACCGGGTGGAATGGACGGCTCCGGAGGAAGACACCGTCTGGCTGGCTATCCACTATGGGTAACGAATGTACTCCATTCACTGTCCGGATTGCCCCAAATGGTGACAGTGTGGTTGGTGACGCAAGGGAATACCATCCCAAAATACCTGCCTTCTTCGGGCAAGAATCAATCAACCAGTCAATCATCGCTCTTCCTTGTCTGGGATCGGTTGCTGCAGATCTCGCAAGGCCGGAGCTGATCGGAGGTGCAGGTCCATCTGTGGGAAAGCGATTTCTATGTTGTTTTCACGAAAAATCCGATCCACTTCGAAGCGCATGGCGGATATGGCGCTGACAGAGTAATTGATGTCCTCGATATGGACTCTCAGGATGAAATCCAGGGAACTGTCGCCGAAGTTGCTGAAAATTACCGACGGGGCAGGATCTTTCATCACGTGGGGATTTTCCTCGGCCACCTTGAACAGAAGTTCTTGTACTTTTTGGGTATCGGAACCGTAAGCCACACCCACATTCAAGTCCCTGCGAATGATGCGGTTGTCACTGGTCCAGTTGGTAAGCTGCCTGGCAATGAGGTCCGAGTTGGGTACGACGATGATGGCCTTGTCAAAGGATTGCACCGTGGTGGTGCGGATGCTGATATCGACCACGGACCCCCAGAGGTCCCCAAGCTGGATGGTGTCTCCATGCTTGATGGGCCTACCGATGAGCAGGATCAATCCTGAAACGAAATTGTTGATCATGTTCTGCATGCCAAAGCCGATGCCCACGCTGAGACCACCCGCAATGACCGCGAAGGCGGTCAGGTCGACACCCATGAATTTCAGTGCCGCAAAGAAAAAGATCACCCATATGGCATACGTGGAAAGGGTTTGTATGGACGGCACTGCATTGGGAGGGATTTTGGACCAGGTGAAAGCCATCTGGTGGAGGGTGGATTTGACGATGGATATGGCGGCCATGGCCAGATAAAAAAAGGCTATGACCAGGACGATACGCATGAGATTGAACGAAATGCCTCCCCATCCCACCTGTACATCGAACATTCCGGCCAGGTAAAAAATTCCTCCCATATGGGTGCCGAACCAGATTCCCGTGAGTATAAAAATCAGCGTCCAGGCCACGGGAATGCCCAGGCCCATGAGCAAAGCCTTGAGCAAGGCGTGAATTTTTTCGTTGGGTATCCTGTCCGCGAGTTTTTTCAAGATCAGGTCGAAGCTCAGCGCTATTTCCAACCCAAGGATGAGGTAAAAGATGCCCATGAAAAAAATAATGGTGATGTTGCTCCAACCGGAAATGGAGATGGCCGCGAGCAGAAAAAAGAACCACGGAGCCAGGTAAGCAAGAGTTTTGTCCAGTAAAAAGTGCCTGTTCCCTGACAGCTTGAGAGACATGAAGCCGCAGGCGACGAGGGTCAAGGACCAGAGTGTTCCGATTACTTGGGTCGGTGCCGTGGAGTGTAGAAAGAAAACCGCCAGGGCAAAAAGAACATAGTAGTAGTGGTTGGGAAGTCTTTCCATGGGTTTTTCATTGAGTGCAAGCCGGATCGTCCAGGCCAGCCGGGCCAGGCTCAGGGCCATCATCACATGGGCGGCCATGGACAGGAAAACCGTTCTGGAGTAGATCATTCCCAACGAGAGAATCAGCAGGTACAGCGAAAAGCAAAAAAAAGCCCACGATGGAAACAACTTCCGGTTCAATTCTTTAGGAAAAATTTTTCTGAAAAGTAGTGAGCCTGCAAGGAGCAAAGGAATGAAAATGGTCACGAGTTTGGCCAGGGCTGCGAGCAGGATTTCCCTGGTCTGTTCGGGGGTGGGTAGAAAATAGTTCGGCAACGTGCCGATCCACGCCTGTAAAACCGTGCCGGCTTCTTCCCTGTTCTGTGGCGCAAGGATCATCCCATGGCTTTCCAGAAAGAAACTTTTCCACAAATCCGGCAACGTTTCGAGCAATTTCCCGCGTTTTGCATTCAGGCCTTCTAAAAGGTATTGACCTGTTTCCAGGGTCGTACTCACTTTTTTATCCATGGAATCTACCCTTGTCATGGTTTCTTTCAGGCGATTCCTGATGGCGACAAGCTCGGGTTTCAAATCCTGAACGATATTTTTCCCGGCTTCCGTGAGTTCCTGATCCAGCCTGGCACAGAGCTTTGCAAGGTTGGTTGTCTGGTTTTTAATCTGGCTAAAAGGCTCGATGTCCTTCTGAAGACGATACCTGAAATGATTGAGTCGCAGCAGTACGTTGCGAGCCTCGAGGGGATTGTCCCTCTGGTGCCTCAATATGGCTTCCAACTGCTGGTATCTCCTTTTCTCTTCCATGAATGGGTCGGGAAACTTTTCCAGAAGATCGTGCATGGAGTTTTGCACTTGCAGGGATTGGCGACTCACTTCGAGCACTTCGGTATTTATGGAAGGCAATATTTGCGCCCAGCCGTCGTTGTCTTCAGGTTGTGCAAGAATCCGGCATGGCAGCATGAGGATGATGACCGAAATCAGACAGAGAAAAAAACTGGATAACTTTTTCAATTTCAACCACCTTTCATTGTCAACAGCATTTGAACTCCTTGTTGGCGAATAAACTCGCAGGACCTTTTCTCCTTTCCGGAATTACAGCTTGGGGAGGAAAAACGAGAGAGGTCAGTGAGAAATCGTATATGGCATTAAAAAAAAATGAAAGCTCAAAAAAAAATATGTCAATCTGATTTTTGAGTTTGGTGGAAATTTGCCCCGGTGGTATCCATGATGATGGAATAAGATGCCCTTGGTTGATCTTTCTTCATAATGTCGAACTAAAGATTTGACGGAAACCTGCAAATGGGTATCATGATCATGACGTTTTATATAGACAGTTATATGGAGATGAGCATTCAAAAACACATGAAAGGGACAGGGTGATGAGAACGCAATCCTTGTTTTTTAGTTCCGGAAGAGGAGGCAGGAGATGAACACAGCCATGACCCCAAGGAGTCATTACGGTCTCGAAAACCACGGAATATTCAATGCAGGGGCAATCTACTGGAATCTTCCCACCCCTTTTCTCTACGAACAGGCCATTCGGAGGCGTGAGGGACGTCTGTCCCATCTGGGGCCCCTGGTGGTGCGTACCGGCCAATACACAGGACGGGCTCCCAAAGATAAGTTCATTGTTTGGGATGAGGAAACGGAAAGTAAAGTATGGTGGGGGGAAATCAACCAAAAGATGGAACCGCAGCGTTTCCAGATTCTCAAACAGCGCTTGCTGGCCTACTGGCAGTGCAAGGATCTTTTCGTACAGGATTGTTTTGCCGGTGCGGATCCCCGATATGCCATGCCCATCCGGGTCATCACCGAGACCGCCTGGCATAGCCTTTTCGCCAGAAATCTCTTTATCCAGGCGGATCATGATCAACTGATGAGCCATGTGCCCCAGTTCACTGTCTTTCATGCGCCCAACTTCCACGCCATACCCGAACTGGATGGTACGCGATCCGAAGTCTTCATCGTCATCGACTTCAGGGAGCGATTGGTCCTCATCGGTGGGACACACTATGCGGGCGAGCTTAAAAAGTCCATCTTCACCGTGTTGAATTACCTCCTTCCCCAGCGCGATGTGCTCACCATGCACTGTTCCGCCAACAAGGGAGAGGATGAAGACGTGGCTATTTTTTTCGGCCTTTCGGGCACGGGAAAAACCACTTTGTCTACAGACCCTTCGCGCATTTTGATCGGTGATGATGAACATGGGTGGAGCCGGGATGGAGTGTTTAACCTTGAAGGAGGCTGTTACGCCAAAGTGATTCGCCTCTCACGGGAAGCCGAGCCCGAAATTTATGAAACAACACGGCGATTCGGCACCATTTTGGAAAATGTCGGCTTCAATGCGGTGACGGGAAAGGTGGACTTGAACGAAGACTTACTCACGGAAAACACTCGTGCCGGATATCCCCTTGCTCACATCCCGTCGGCCATGCGAAGAGGCCGGGGAGGGCATCCCCAAAACATCATCATGCTCACCGCCGATGCCTTCGGAGTCATGCCTCCCGTTGCACGGCTGACTCCCGCTCAGGCAGTCTATTACTTTCTTTCGGGATATACGGCCAAGGTTGCCGGTACGGAACGAGGGATTACGGAGCCCCAGGCCACTTTCAGCACGTGTTTCGGAGCCCCGTTCATGGTGCTTTCACCCTCTGTTTACTCGGGGCTGCTCGGTGATCGCATTGCCGCTCATGATGTGAAAGTTTGGATGGTAAACACCGGTTGGAGTGGAGGGCCTTACGGTACGGGCCGGAGAATCAGCATCGCTCATACCCGGGCCATTATCAACGCGGCGCTCAATGGGCAGCTGGCTGATATTCCAACCCGTGAGGACCCCAATTTCCATCTCGATGTTCCCGTGGAATGTCCTGATGTTCCTTCGGAAATTCTGGATCCGCGCGGCACCTGGCCGAATAAAAACGCCTACGATGAGCAGGCGCAAAAACTTTCAGAAATGTTTTACAAGAATTTCAAGCAATTTGAGGAAAAAACTCCTGAAGAGGTAAGGAAAGCCGGTCCTCAGCCCGAGTGACGATGTTCCATCGGATAACCCAACGTAAGATGGGTGATTTGAAAAACGAAACCTCTACGCGATGTGCAACTTCTACGAGAGGCTTCAAACATGGGCAATGCCCCTGCCGCATTTTGGACAGGGGCATTTTCTTATAAATGTGGGGAGGCTATTTACTCAACCAGAGGACGCTTTTGCTCAGTTCTTCAAAAACTTTCAGACTTCGAGAGCCAATGAGCCATTTCTTTAGCAGGCCCTTTTGAGGGGATCCTCCCCTACCCATGGCCACTACGGAGTACGCTCCTCTTTCAACTTCGGAAAGAATGGCATCGGGCACATTGGACGACCGGACGATTTGCGTGGAAATCCGTTTGTCATCGATACCGTTTTTCAAAAGCAGTTGTCTTCCACGTTCCAGGGTTTCCCTGGTATTGCCCGCACCGCCTTCATCCACATAAAACAGCTTGATGTCGTGACGGGTTTCTTTTTCGAGCATGAAGCCCACATGGTCGGCAATGCGCATGCTGGGTTCCGAAGGGTCCATGCAGACCAGCACATGCTGCCGGTTCTCTTCCGGTTGACGACATACCCAAAGGGGAAAGTCGATGTTTTGCTCCAGCATCTGGCGACTTACACTGGAGGCGAAAGCCTGCTCGAACATGGCGTAACCCCGTCTGCCCAAAACAACCGCGTCGTACATTCCTCGTTGACCTTCATGCACAAGGTCTTTGACCGTACCAAGCTTTTTGTCCTTGTAGGCAGCATTGACTTTATCTTTTTTAAATCCCCTGGAAAGTAGAAGATCCATGCCTGCATCGATGGATTCATGGCCGACGGGAGGTGGAGCGAACGTTTTTTTGTCTGTGGAGCTCATTGATGATGCTTGAGATCGTGGGTCTTTGGGGTCGAAACTTGACGCGATGTAGCACAGGGTGACCTGGATCGAAGCTTTGTGCTCAAAGAAAGAGCACAAAAAACGCACGCCATGTAGAGAACTCATGTCGTCGCCAACTGCAAGGAGTAGATGTTTTTCCATTTGTTTTCCTTTTTCCGTGAATGCCCGTCAATGAACACAAATGTCTTCTCCCAGCCCCCTCATGCGGTACTCTTCCTGTTGCCTCATTTCCAGCCATTTCAGGACTTTGGAGAACTCACTTTTCAGCTCGGCCAGGGCCTTTCCCCTGTGGCTCACTTTTGATTTTTCTTCCAGCGTCATTTCACCAAAACTCTTCCCTTCCGGTGGATAATAAAACAAGGGATCATAACCGAACCCTGTCGTGCCGCGTGGTGAATCCAGGATGACCCCTTCACAGGTTGCTTCATAAGTGAGAGCGGGACCGGAAGGCGTGGCCAGTGAAATGACGCAACAAAACCTTGCCTTCCTGTCGTTGATTCCCTTCATTTCCGAGAGAAGCTTTTCATTGTTCTGTTCATCGGATGCATTGGGACCGGCGTACCTGGAGGAAAACACCCCCGGGGCTCCACCCAGGGCGCTTACTTCAAGCCCCGAATCATCGGCCAGAGCGGGCAATCCGAGCACTTTGGCGGTGAAGCTCGCTTTCTTGTAGGCATTATCATCAAAAGTGTTGCCGTCTTCAATAGCCTCAGGAATTGGGCCAAAATCATTCAAATCTTTGACTTCGATAGGGAAATCTTTTAGAAAATCTCGAATTTCTTCTGATTTACCTTGATTTCGCGTTGCCACGACCAGTACGAATGGTTTCATGATCTAAACTCCGGAGTATCTTTTGCAAAATAGATAGGTGGATGCAGTTAATTTGAACGAGTTACGTGCGATTTGTTTTCTTGATTTACATTTTCAGTGCTCTTTTTTTTGCCTAAAAAATAAACAATCCAGACGCTGATTTCATAGAGAATCAAAAGGGGACCGGCCATCATGAATTGAGACACCACGTCCGGCGGTGTCAGGATGGCCGAAAGAAAAAAAATGCCGAGGATTGCGAATTTCCGTTGTTTTTTCAGGAATTCCGAACTGATCAGGCCCAGTCTGCCCAGGAAAAAGGCAACAATGGGAAGTTCGAAAGCGATGCCGAATCCTAGAAGCAGGCGTATGGAAAAAGACAGGAACTCCTTTGTGCTGACCATGGGGGTGATCATATCGTTTGCAAAGGATGCAAAAAACTGAAATCCAACGGGAAATACCAGAAAATACCCAAAAAAAGCTCCAGAAAGGAAAAAAAAGCTGGAAAAAAATACAATGGGGAAAATATATTTGCGCTCATTTTCGTAGAGGCCTGGAGCAATGAAGCGCCACATTTCAAAAAAGATTACAGGACAGGCAAGTCCGATGCCCGCGATGAAAGAAACTTTGATGTAGGTGAAAAAGGCTTCATGCGGGGCGGTGTAAATCAATTTGGAATTGTGGCCTTCGGGAAGGGCTTCGATCCATGGCAGCATGAGCACTTCGAATATTTTTTCTTTGAAGGCAAAGCAGATGAGAAAGCCAACAAATATGGCGAGGATCGATACGATCAAACGTTTTCGCAGC
The DNA here is from genome assembly GCA_964603955.1 of uncultured Syntrophobacteraceae bacterium. GTDB lineage: Bacteria > Desulfobacterota > Syntrophobacteria > Syntrophobacterales > Syntrophobacteraceae > SLCH01. Next base: position 38,997 of record CAZRWT010000009.1, on the reverse strand, counting down.
TCTTCAAGGTGCTCGGTGAAGGGCATTTTATCGTCGGACATGAATACGATTTCTCCTTGTACCCATTTGCTTGTGCGGTTTTACGAGCCGGCGTCTTCTTTTTTTCTGATGGGTTCAGGTGTGTTCCGAGAGGATGATTTTTTTACTTCCGTGGCATTGGTTGAGTCTTCCTGCCGTAGTGATAAAGTTTGCTGATGATGGGCATCCGTGTTTCGGGAGGTAAAAAGCTCCACATCGGATTTGGCCGAAAACATTTCCTTCTGTGCCGACGAAAACTCATTTTTGATGTCACGAACCGTTTCATCCTGGTCGAAAGTTTCTTTCAGCTCATTGGTTGCCCGTCTGAACTCAGCGTAACCTTTTCCCAGGGCACGGGCCAGATCGGGAAGCTTGCTCGGACCTACAACAATCAAGGCAACCGCCAGGATGACCAGGAATTCGGGAAAGCCTATTCCAAACATGGAAGGAAACTCCTGCAAAATGCAATGTCTGTATGGAAGTTCATCCGTCAATCTTCTTCACTTCGCCGTCCCTCTTTTCCCCACCACGGAAAGCGTGCCTGAAATTGGAGATGGCTTTTCCCAGGTCGCCACCGATTTGGGGCAGTTTTTTGGCTCGAGTGAACAAAAGGATGATTGCCCCAATGATGAGGATTTCCGTGATCCCAAGTCCGAACATAAGTTTTTTCCTTTATTCTAAAGTTGTCCGTAACTGTGAAGGCCGCTCAAGAGAAAGTTTACGCCAAAATAAGTAAAAAGAACACAACCGAATCCCACCAGGGAAAGCCATGCCACGCGATTGCCCCGCCAGCCCTTCATGTTGCGCGCGTGCAGGATGGCCGCGTAAACCAGCCAGGTGATGAGGGACCAGGTTTCCTTTGGGTCCCAGCTCCAGTAGGTTCCCCAGGCGGAATTGGCCCATACCGAACCGGAAATGATACCCAAGGACAGCCATATGAACCCAAAAAACACCATCTGATAATTGAGTTCGTCCATCTTTTTCAGAGATGGAAGGAGCGCGGCAACTCCTTTTGGATGAGGATTGATGTTTTGCTTGGATTTCCAGAGATATACGGCGCTGATCCCGAAAGATACGGCGAATGCCGCATAGCCGAAAAAGCAGGTGACCACGTGGATAATGAGCCAGTTACTTTTCAAAGCCGGCACAAGGGGCCTGATGACCGAGTCCATGCTGGGTGAAAAAGAAGCGTAAGCCATGGCCAGAAAGGAAAAGAGCATGGGAAAGAGCCCGAGGGCTTTGTGCTGGTGACGCATTTCCAGAAGAAGGTAAATCAATGTGATGGACCAGGCGGCAAAGACTAGAGATTCGTACAGATTTGACAGGGGTGCCCGGCCGTAGCCCAATTGGTAGGATTCGATCCATCGCAACAGGATGCCTGCGGTCAGGATGAAAAGCGTGATCCATGCGGAAACAGTTCCCAGGAATAGGAGACGTTTTTGTAAAAAAACCACGCCTGAAAGGTAAAAAATGAAGCCGAGGAGAAAAGCGAAAGTGGATATGCTTAACAGCAGTGAGCTTTCAATCATTTGATGGCATCCTTTTTATCATTGCTTTCGAGTTGCCGTTCGACTGTACGGCATAAACGCTCGAACTCTTCCTCGAAACCCAAAGGATTTCGGTTGGTCCTTCCCGCTATTACAATACGGGTTGTGGAGGGTGTATCCGGATGTGGTTCCGCCAGCACCCATATTTTCCGGTGGCTCATATAGTAAGCCATGATGATGCCTATGAGCATGGCCAAAAATCCCACGTACACAATCCATACTCCCGGATCGCTTTTGACTTGCAATCCGGTATATTGAGCCGTTTCCATATTTTTGATCGCGAATCGATAATTGTATATCTTGTTGCCGTGAAAATCAGGCTCATTGGCAAGAATCCAGGCTCCTGTGGGTTCCTCTCCCTCGCGAAGCATGGCCATGACCACGACGGGACCCATCGGCATGTCTTCCCGGTAATCCATCACCTGCACCTGGGTCGTGGTGCCTGGAATGGTCCGGGGTTCTCGCAGCCTCATGTTCAGGACCATCCCCTTGCTCGAATCCGTGTCCGTGATTTCAACTTCCACACGATCTAAAAAAGTCCCGTAAGTGGACTGATAAAAAGTGATTCCCTGGTAGGTCAGGGGGTGGTTCACACGAATGGACCGTTGCAAAACCACGTCCCCTTCCTGGAGAATCGCCAGATCGGAACGATATTCCTTGGGAGATCCCATTTCATAAAAAGTGGCGGAGAATGCATCACAACGTACGGCAAAGGGGAGCTCCAGCCTTTCGTGCCCTTTGCTGAGTATAACGGTTGACGATGCATTCCCTTCAACAATGTTCATGATTCCCTTGAATCCTAGAAGGGAGCCCAGGAGAGCACCGATCAAAATCATCATCACGCTCAGGTGAACGACATATACGAGAAACACGCTCCATCGGCCTCGTTCCGCCGTGGCTGCGTACCTGTCCGATTCGGAAACTTTCCTCAAGGGGCCGAATTCAGCACCGACAGCATGGGAAAGGGAGCCTCCGGCATCTTCCAACGGTACGGCCGTTGTCATCTGAAAGCTATGGGAAAACCGGGTCAGTTTTTCACTGGAAAGTTCTTCATCTCGCCGGTTCAGGAGTTTCATGGTCTTGGGCAGTCGTTTGGCGCTGCAAACCACGATATTGATGCACAAAGCCAACAAGAGCACTCGAAACCATGTGGTACGATACAAATCGTGCAACCCCAGTGACTCGATGATTGCCGCCATGGTCGGGTGATAATGGTGGTGAACTTCCGATCCGCTCATTCCATGGGGGAAAAGGGTTCCTATGATGGAAGCCGTAGCCAGTGCAAAGAAAATGAAAAGAGTCAACCTCATGGAGGCCAGAGCTTGTAGGGTTTGCTTCAAAAACCCTTCTTTTTCCTTCATCGTTACAAAATCCCTTCAACTGCCATAAGCCAGGTTTTGTCCATTCGACATGCGAAAGGCATTTTCTAACCCCTTGAGATTGAAAAGGACAAGAGGTCGGGCGTTCAAAGACATCAATGTCTTGTTCCGTCCGAGACAAATCGAGTGCAGAATTTTAAAGGAGAAGAAGAGAATAGCAATACTAATTTGAATTTTTAAGGATCAAAAGGTTCCCGCGTTTACCATCGAGCTGTTTTTCATGATGCTCTTGCAATCGCGGATTGCAGTGGGATACATTGAACAAAGGCTTTTTGGAGGTTTTTGTCAAACTTTTTTACAAACCCTTGATGTTGAAAGGTTTTATCGAAAGGTGGAGTGAATGAAGTCAGCTCATTCGGAATATGATGTGGTCATTCTGGGCAGCGGCCCGGCAGGATTGCAGGCCGCTGTCCATGCCGCTCGTGCCAAAGTGCGTGTTGCCTTGTTGGGGCGCCCTCAAAAGTCGTCCTTGTACAAAGCCCACATCGAAAATTACTGCTGTATGGAAAAGGTTTCAGGAGAAGACATTCTTGAACAGGGAAGGCTTCAGGCTAAAAAGTTCGGTACGGACCTACTCGATGTCGATGTTGTAAAGATCCGCCCCGACGAGGATGGAGCCTTTCGGATTGAACTGGAGTCCGGTGAAATGCTCCGTACCGCTGCCCTGATTCTTGCCATGGGGATTTCTCGAAACCGATTGAATGTTCCTGGAGAAAAGGAACTTCTGGGCAAGGGAGTCAGTTATTGCGTGGAGTGTGACGGTAACTTTTTTAAAAATGAGCCGGTAGTCGTTGTCGGCAATGAGAGCGCGGCCTTTTCCGGTGCCCTGCATCTCCTTTTGCTTGCAAGTGAAGTCCACCTGGTCTTTAAAGAGCCGAGAGTGAACGAACACCTCAAGTACCAGGTCGAGCAAAGCGCCATTGTGACGCATCCAGGGACATGGATTCAGGCAATTGAAGGGGAAGTAGCGGTACAAGGAGTCCGCCTGGATTCTGGGGAACGGATCGATGTGACAGGGGTTTTCATCGAATTGGGAGCGAAGGGGGCTCTTGAACTGGCGGCTACATTGGGGGTTGCTCTGGACCCTGAATCCATGAAGTACATAGTCGCCGACAAAAAGCAGAAAACCAATATACCCGGAGTCTATGCGGCCGGGGATATTTGCGGTCCTCCATGGCAGATGGCCAAAGCGGTGGGAGAAGGTTGCGTGGCCGGAATGGAAGCTGCCTCCTATGCGAAAAAGCGGAGCCGGTAGCCTGATGGTCCTTCCCCAAAGCATGCGATGCGCAACACTATGCGGATAGCTTTTTTATTTTAACTTCCACTGAATTGAACCCATTGTCCGATGTCTCATTTCGATCATGGAAAGATTTCCACCGAGTACACCGCTTACGTCGGGCGCAAGGTTTTCTTTCTGGTGGGCCTTGCGCTTTTTGCCGTTTTTTTGCTCATTTCCGCTGTTTCTTTGGGAACAGTACATATTCCGGCTTGGGAGGTCGTTCGTGCCTTTTCCGGTCTGGGTGAAGATGTCCGCCATGAAATCATCATTCGTAACATCCGCCTGCCTCATGCTCTGGCGGCCATGCTGGCGGGGGCCGGTCTGGCTTCTGCCGGTGCGGCCATGCAGTCCATTTTACGCAACCCCCTGGGCTCGCCCTTTACCCTGGGCATTTCCCAGGCGGGAGCTTTTGGCGCCGCTTTTGCCGTGATGTTTATGGGAACCGGGGCTTTGCAAGGTAGTCAGGTGGGGGTGGTGAGCATTGTCGATCCTTATCTGACCACCATTTGCGCGTTTACGGCCGGGATGGTCACTTCCCTGATCATCATCGCCATTGCTCGCATCCGTGGAGCGGGTCCGGAAGTGATGGTCCTCAGCGGTGTGGCCTTGGGATCGCTCTTTTCTGCCGGGACCATGTTCTTGCAGTATTTTGCCGACGATGTGCAACTGGCGGCCATGGTGTTTTGGACCTTCGGCGACGTGGGGAGGGCAGGGTGGTCGGAGGTGACTTTCATGGCCGTGGTGGTGGCTGCGGCTATGCTTTTTTTCATACTGAACCGCTGGAACTACAATGCCATCGACGCGGGAGACGAGACGGCCATGGGATTGGGCGTACGTGTGGGTGCGGTACGCATGGCCGGCATGCTTATGGGGTCACTGGTCACGGCGGTGATCGTTTCTTTTTTGGGCATCATCGGGTTTGTGGGTCTGGTCTGTCCGCACATCGTGCGCCGCATCATCGGTGACGATCATCGCTTTCTGTTGCCTGCTGCGGCCTTGACCGGGGCCTGTCTGCTTCTGGCGGCAGATACTGCGGCCCGTCTCATGCTGGCTCCCAGAGTACTGCCCGTGTCCGTTCTTACCGCCTTTTTCGGTGCGCCCACCTTTCTCTACCTGTTGATCCGGGGGAGAAATCGATGATCCTGGATGTGAAGAATCTCCGTATCGGCTATAGGGGGCGTAGGGTTCTACACGGGTTGGGCTTTGCGTTGGAACGTGGCCGGGTGTTGGCTATCCTCGGACCCAACGGTGTGGGCAAGACCACTCTTCTGCGCTGCATCAACGCCATGCTCAAACCCGAAGCCGGTGCCGTCATGGTCGATAATGCGGACGTTTTTCGTATGAGCGCCGTCGAAATAGCCAGACGCCTGGGCTATGTGGCTCAACGCAACGAAGCCGGCAGGATGACCGCTTTCGATGCCGTGCTCCTGGGGCGCAAGCCTCACCTGCGCTGGAAAATAACTGAAGACGATCTGCGCAAGGTGGACGCGGCCTTGAAACAGTTGGGACTGGCACACCTGGCCCTGCGTCACATCAATGAAATGAGCGGCGGAGAATTGCAAAAGGTATGCATTGCCCGAGCCCTGGTTCAGGAGCCGTCGGTACTCCTTTTGGATGAGCCCACCAGCAGCCTGGACCTGAAAAATCAGCTGGAAATCCTGAAGACCATACGCCGTGTGGTTCGTGAACACGAACTGGCCGCAGTCATTACCATGCATGATCTGAACATGGCTTTCCGGTTTTCCGATGCTTTCATGTTCATCAAGGAGGGGAAGGTCTTCCATTGCGGGGGCATCGAAGAGCTTACCCCGGACATGATCCAGGTGGTTTACGGGGTGCCCGTAGATATCCTGCATCATGAGGGGCGGACGGTTGTGGTGCCTAAGGTGATTCCCGAAAATGAATCCACCATTGTACAACGTGTAAAAAATGAATCATCAACATAGCGAGGAGTGAACTCATGAATTGTACCCTGACCCAAGAGCAGATCGAAAGGGCCGTGGCTTTTCACGGCCATGAGTGTCCCGGGCTGTGGATCGGCATGCGTGCCGCCGAATTATGCCTGCGTGAACTGGGACACAATGACGAGACGCCCATCACCGCCGTGGTGGAAACGGACATGTGCGGCGTGGACGGCATCCAGGTGCTTACCGGCTGCACCTTCGGCAAGGGCAATCTCATCCACAAGGATTTCGGCAAGACAGCCTTTACTTTCTATCGTCGTGAAGACGGCAAAGCTTTGCGGGTTGTGTTCCAGCGGCCGACACAGGGGGCGGAAGGCGATGAAATGCGTGAGCTGATGAAAAAGGTTGTTTCCGGGGAAGCCACCGAAGAGGAAAAGCTCAGGGCAGGGGAACTCAAGGCCAAAGCTCGCGAACGCATCTTCAATGCCCCTATCGAGGAACTTTTTACCGTTTCCGAAACGGATCGACCCACACCGCGTCCTGCCGGGATACTGGATAGCCTGGACTGCTGCGTCTGCGGTGAATCCACCATGGAATCCCGTACCCGTCGCTACGGCGGTCGGATTTACTGCATTCCGTGCTTTGAGCAGGTGGAGCAAAAGCAATGATTCATTTATCCCGAATTCTTTTTGACAAAGAAGTCGGTTTGCTTAATATTTGTGGACTGTCGCTTGTTGACAGCTTGAATTCAAGCATCTATCTCACTAATAATTTCTGAGGCAAAAGGACGACAAGGATTTTTATGAACATTGTGGCCGTCATACCCGCCCGATACTCCTCCACCCGCTTTCCCGGAAAACCCCTCGCCCTCATTGCGGGACGCTCCATGATCCGGCATGTCCATGAGCGGACGGCCCGGGCGGGATCGGTTCATCGAGTGGTCACGGCCACGGATGATGACCGAATAGCTCGTGAGGTGGCCTCTTTCGGAGGCGAATGGGTCATGACGAACCCCGATCACCCCAGCGGCACGGACCGCATCGCCGAAGCGGCCCGCATCCTCGGCCTGGCTGATGAAGACATGGTCGTCAACGTGCAAGGGGATGAACCCCTGGTTACCCCGGACATGCTACAGGTGTTGGTGGAAGCTCTCGAAGGAAGCCCCGACGCGGCCATGGCCACCCTCGCCCACCCATCTTCAAGCGCACGGGAATACCTGGACCCCAATGTGGTCAAAGTGGTGACGGCCCTGGATGGTTCGGCCCTTTATTTCTCGAGGTCTCCCCTCCCTTTTGTGCGTGACGGCTCCCAAACACCCACGACCTTTCTGAAGCATCTCGGCTTTTATGCCTATCGCAATTCCTTCCTCCAGGCTTTCACGGCACTGCCTGAAGGACGTCTGGAAGCCCAAGAAAAACTGGAACAACTGCGTGCCCTGGAAAACGGCCGGCGCATCATGGTGGCCATCTCCCCCGACGACACCCATGGAGTGGACACTCCCCAAGACCTCGATCGCCTCGAAGGGCGCCTGGCTTCGGCGAAGCCCTGACAGGAACTTCACCCCATGTGCAACGTGCAACTTTTTGATGCTCCCTTTGACAAACCGCTCAAACCGCTCGTTCCCAAGCTCCAGCTTGGGAACGCCTTTATTATTGTGGAAGCTCCGGCTTCCACCCGCTCCGAAACGGGAAGCTGGAGCTTCCAGGCAAGTGTGTTCCCAAGCTGGAGCTTTGGAACAAGAAAGTTGCACATGGCGTGAACTTCCCGACCGGAACTTCCTGACAAGACTTCCTGACAGGAACAAGGGAAACACACCGGGCGGCAAACATAAATGGGCGAGAACCGGGAAAGGTATTGCCATCCGGGGAAACATGGTTGATATTTGCCGCCTGGATGAAGGGCAACGGCAGCATCACAGGCCGGCAAAAAACGGCAAGGACTGAGGAAAAAACATGATCTCACCGTGGAACAAACCCCGAGCGCTGCTCCTGCTCGAAGACGGCACCCTGTTCAAGGGGTTCACCTTTGCCGGGCAGGGGCGGGCGCTGGGGGAAGTCGTTTTCAACACGAGCATGACCGGTTACCAGGAAGTGCTCACGGACCCCTCCTACAAAGGCCAGATCGTGGCCATGACCTACCCGCTCATGGGCACCTACGGTACCAATGACGAGGATCTCGAATCCGCCGCCGTGCAGGTCGAGGCCCTGGTGGTCAAGGAATACCAGGAATTGGTCAGCAACTGGCGCAGCACCAAGGACTTGCGCCGCTTCCTGGACGATCACGGCAAGATCGGCATCGAAGGCATCGACACGAGAGCCCTCACGCGCCACATCCGCGTGACGGGAGCCATGCGCGGCATCATCGCCACGGATACGGACGACGTGACGGAACTCATGGAGCAGGTACGGGCTTTTCCCGGCCTATCGGGAATCGACCTGGTACGGCACGTGACCTGCCGCGAACCTTACCGCTGGATCAATGGACCTCGCCCGGTGGATGTTGAAAATCCCTGGGCTGCCGGAGACGGCCCCTTCAAGGTGGCCGCCATCGACTGCGGCATCAAGTACAATATTTTGAGGAAGCTCGAGGAGTCGGGATGCCGGGTGCTCGTTTTCCCTGCCGACACCCCGGCGGAAAACATCCTGGCGACGGAACCCGACGGAATTTTCCTTTCCAACGGCCCGGGAGACCCGGCGGCCGTGCATTACGTCATCGAAACCGTCCGACGGCTTCTCGGTAAAAAACCCGTTTTCGGCATTTGTCTCGGCCACCAGATGATGGGACTGGCCCTGGGGGGGAAGACTTTCAAGCTCAAGTTCGGCCACCGGGGCGCCAACCAGCCCGTGAAGGACCTCACCACGGGCAAGGTGGAAATCACTTCGCAGAACCACGGGTTTTGCGTGGCCATGGATTCTCTCGACCATGTGCCCGTTCGCCTGACGCACATCAACCTCAACGACAATACCCTCGAAGGCATGGAACACCGGGACATCCCGGCCTTCAGCGTGCAATATCATCCGGAAGCGGCCCCGGGGCCTCATGATGCGGCTTACCTTTTCGACCGTTTCGCGACTTTGATGAAAAAGCATCAGGACATCTGAGGACAGGAGCCCATGCCCAAACGAACAGACCTTCACAAGATACTCATCATCGGTTCGGGACCCATCATCATCAGCCAGGCCTGCGAGTTCGACTACTCGGGCGCCCAGGCCTGCAAGGCTCTACGCGAGGAGGGCTACGAGATCGTCCTGATCAACAGCAATCCCGCCACCATCATGACGGACCCCGAACTGGCCGACCGGACGTACATCGAACCCATCACCGTCGAAGCCGTGGCCAAGATCATCGAGCGCGAGCGCCCCGACGGCCTCCTGCCCACCCTCGGGGGGCAGACGGCTTTGAACGTCGCCGTGCAGGCAGCCGAAGCGGGAATATTGGAAAAATACGGCGTCGAAATGCTGGGGGCACGCCTGGACGTGATCCACAAGGCGGAAGACCGGCTGCTTTTTCGGGAAGCCATGAAGCACATCGGGTTGAGGGTTCCCCGGAGCGGCATCGCTCACAACATGGCCCAGGTGGAAAGCATCGGCCGGGAAATCGGTTTTCCCATCATTGTGCGGCCGTCCTTCACCCTCGGGGGCACGGGAGGCGGAGTGGCCTACAACCGGGAAGAACTGGTGGAAATTGCCCAGGGGGGCCTGGACGCCAGTCCTGTTACTCAGGTGATGCTCGAGGAATCCATCTTGGGGTGGAAGGAATTCGAGCTGGAAGTGATGCGGGACCACATGGACAACGTGGTGATCATCTGTTCCATCGAAAACCTGGACCCCATGGGGGTTCACACGGGGGATTCCATCACCGTGGCGCCGGCCCAGACCCTGACGGATCGGGAATACCAGGTCATGAGGGACGCTTCCATCGCCATTTTGAGGGAAATCGGAGTGGAAACGGGGGGATCCAACGTCCAGTTCGCCGTCAATCCCGCCAATGGGGACATGGTGGTCATTGAAATGAACCCGAGGGTATCGCGCTCTTCGGCACTGGCATCCAAGGCCACGGGGTTTCCCATCGCCAAGATCGCCGCCAAGCTGGCCGTGGGGTATTCCCTCGATGAGCTGGCCAACGACATCACGCGGGAAACCTGTGCCTCTTTCGAACCCACCATCGACTACTGCGTGGTGAAAATTCCTCGCTTCACCTTCGAAAAATTTCCCAAGACGCGAGACCACCTCTCCACTGCCATGAAGTCCGTCGGGGAAACCATGGCCATCGGGCGCACCTTCAAGGAAGCTTTGCACAAGGCCGTCCGCTCGTTGGAAACGGGCCACCACGGCTTCCCGGACCCTCCCGAGCAAAGGGACGGACAGTACGTGGAGCAGCTCAAGCAGAAACTGCGCATTCCCAATTCCAAACGCCTCCTGCAAATCGCAGAAGCCATGAAGCTCGGAGTTTCCATCAAGGAAATCCATGACCTGACCTGGATCGATCCCTGGTTTCTCCACCACATCCAGGAACTGATGGACCTCGAAACCTTCATCCACCCCGCCCCCGACCGCCCGCCGTTCCTGGAAAATCCCGAGGCGCTCCGTTTCGCCAAGGCCTGGGGGTTTTCCGACACACGACTGGGGCAGCTCACGGAAACCGACGAAGAAACGGTGCGGCAGGCTCGACGCAAGCACGGCATCGCCCCCGTTTACAAGCTGGTGGACACCTGCGCCGCCGAGTTCCAGGCGCACACCCCCTATTACTATTCCACTTACGAAACGGAAGACGAATCCCGCCCCTCGTCGCGCCCCAAGGTGATGATCCTCGGGGGCGGACCCAACCGCATCGGCCAGGGAATCGAATTCGACTACTGCTGCGTGCATGCTTCCTTTGCGCTCAGGGAGGAAGGCATCGAATCCATCATGGTCAATTCCAACCCGGAAACGGTGTCCACGGACTACGACACGTCGGACAAGCTCTACTTCGAACCTCTCACACGGGAAGACGTGCTCCACATCATGGAAACGGAAAAACCCATGGGTATGATCGTCCAGTTCGGAGGCCAGACGCCCCTCAACCTGGCGGTGCCCTTGGAAAAATGCGGAGCCAAAATCCTGGGAACGTCCCCCGATGCCATCGATCTGGCGGAAGACCGCAAGCGGTTCCAGCAGATGTTGCAAAAATTGGGGCTCCAGCAGCCCAGGAACGCCACGGCCTTCACCTACGAGGACGCACTCGATGCCGCCCGGCAAATCGGCTACCCGGTTGTGGTGCGCCCTTCCTACGTTCTGGGGGGCCGCGCCATGGAAATCGTCTTCGACGATGCCATGTTGCAAAGCTTCATGGAAACGGCGGTGCATGTTTCTCCGGGGCACCCCATCCTCATCGACCAGTTTTTGGAAGACGCGGTGGAACTCGATGTGGACGCCCTGAGCGACGGGGAAACGACGGTCATCGGCGGCATCATGGAGCACATCGAGCAGGCGGGCATTCATTCGGGGGACAGTTCCTGCGTGCTTCCTCCCATCACCGTCTCGTTGGAATTGCAAGAAGAAATCCGGCGCCAGACCCGGCTCATGGCACGGGAGCTGGGGGTGATCGGCCTCATGAACGTCCAGTTCGCCATCAAGGACGGTAAAATTTTCATACTCGAAGTGAACCCACGGGCTTCCCGAACGGTTCCCTTCGTGAGCAAGGCCGTCGGGGTGCCTCTGGCCAAGCTGGCCACCAGGGTCATGCTCGGAAAATCCTTGAAGGAGTTGGGATTCGACCGTGAAGTGATCCCACGGCATGTGTCCGTCAAGGAATCGGTGTTTCCTTTTGGACGGTTCCCGGGGGTGGACCTGCTCCTGGGACCGGAAATGAAATCCACGGGGGAAGTGATGGGCATCGGCCACAATTTCGGCATCGCCTTCGCCAAGGCCCAGGCCGCCACCGGATACCGGCTGCCCGTTCGAGGGACCATTTTCATCAGCGTTCACGACACCGACAAGCCCGGAATCGTGGAAACGGCCCGCAAATTCGAGCGGCTCGGCTTCCGGCTCATCGCCACGTCGGGAACGGCCCGATACCTGAGCGAGCACGGAGTCACGGCGGAGAGGGTCCACAAGCTGAACGAAGGGCGGCCCAACGCGGTCGATTTGATCAAGAACAATGAGATACAATTGGTGATCAATACGAGCCTCGGGAAAAAGACCCATTCGGATGCTTATGAAATCCGGTGGACCACCCTGACCTACAACGTCCCCTACACCACGACCGTGGCGGGAGCGAGAGCCCTGGCGGAAGCGGTCGAGGAACTCCAGAAGGGTGACTGGGGAGTGAAGACCATCCAGGAGTATCACGCGGAGTTGAACCGATGAAAACCTTGCCCCCTTATTCGCCTCGAAGACGTGAAGAGTGCGGCATTTTCGGAGTCTTTGGCAACGAGGACGCGGCCAAGCTCACTTATTTCGGCCTCTATGCCTTGCAGCATCGGGGCCAGGAAAGCGCGGGCATCGCTGTTTCCGACGGCTGCCACATGCGGGAATACAAGCACATGGGCCTGGTGGCCGATGTCTTTAACGAACAGACCCTCAACAGTCTCAAGGGGCATCTGGCCATCGGGCATGTGCGCTATTCCACCACGGGGTCCTCGTTGCTGTCCAACGCTCAGCCGTTCGTCGTGTTTCACGACAACGAACACTACGCCATCGGGCACAACGGAAACCTGGTCAACGCTTACGAACTGAGACGCGAGTTGGAATCCAAGGGAGCCATCTTCCAGACCACCATGGACACGGAAGTGGTCATGCACCTCATGGCCATGAACCTCAAATACGGCATGGAAGAAGCCCTGGTGGAAGCTATGAAGCGCATTCAAGGAGCCTACTCCCTGGTGATGTGTACCAAGGACAAGCTCATCGGCGTGCGCGATCCCCACGGATTTCGCCCCCTGTGCCTGGGAGAACTCAACGGCAGCTACTTTCTGGCATCGGAAACCTGTGCCCTGGACCTCATCGAAGCATCCTACGTGCGGGACATCGAGCCGGGAGAAATCGTCATTATTGACCGGCACGGCATCCGTTCCATCAAACCTTTTCCCCAGGTGCGGACGGCTCATTGTATTTTCGAACTCATTTATTTCGCCCGCCCCGACAGCAACATTTTCGGTCAAAACGTCTATGGATTCCGCAAGAGACTGGGGCGACTGCTGGCGGAAGAAAACGGTCCCCTCGAGGGCGACCTGATCCTTCCTTTTCCCGATTCGGGCAATTACGCCGCCCTGGGAGTGGCGGAAGCGTCCCACATTCCCCTGGAGATGGGCATCATCCGCAACCATTACGTGGGGCGGACATTCATTCAGCCCAGCCAGGCCATGAGGGACTTCGGCGTGCGGGTGAAGCTCAACCCCGTGCGGGAATTGTTCGACGGAAAAAGCGTGGTGGTGGTGGAAGATTCCATCATCAGGGGCACCACGACGCACACGCGCATCAAGGCATTGAAACAGGTGGGGGCAAGGGAAATCCACATGCTGGTGAGCTGTCCGCCGCACAGGTTTCCCTGCCCTTACGGCATTGATTTTTCCACTAAGGGGGAGCTGGTGGCGGCATCGCACACCGTCGATCAGATTCGGGATTTCATCGGGCTGGATTCCTTGAACTACCTCAGCCTCGAGGGGCTGCTGCGCGGGGCGGAATCATCGCTGGACGAGCATCCCTATTGCCTTGCCTGCTTCAGTGGGAATTACCCGGTGGCTTTCAAGGACCGGGGAGGTAAGGACTGCCTCGAGCACCAGCAAAAATAACGGCTGAATGGGTACGATTGTCGGAAACGCATTCATGCAAAGGAAGATATCTTGAACAACAACACCATCGGTCCCTCAGGCCAAAGTAGCAACGAGAAGGGCTGTCCGTCCTCCGGCCATGCCCATGAATCTTTTTTCCACCTGGAAGCTTCGGGGATGAGCGATATCCTCGCCACGGCACGCAGCGTTCTCGAGATCGAAGCGGAAGGGCTGCGTCACCTGCTGGATCACATGGGGGACGCCATCTGCCTGGCCGTCCAGTGGATTTTCGAGACCAGAGGGCGGGTCATCGTGACGGGCATCGGCAAATCGGGAATCGTGGGTCGGAAGATCGTGGCGACGCTGAGCAGCACGGGAACGCCCTCTTTTTTCCTGCACCCTTCCGAGGCCGTCCATGGAGACCTGGGCATGGTCCGTGGTGAAGACATCATCCTCGCCCTGTCCAACAGCGGCGAAACCGACGAACTCAACATGATCTTCCCCAGCCTGCGCCGGGCGGGCACCCGCATCATCGCCTTTACGGGCAATCTCGACTCGACGCTGGCGCGCCAGGCCGACCTGGCCGTTTACACGGGAGTTCAGCGGGAAGCCTGTCCTTTCGGACTCGCCCCCACCGCCAGCTCCACCGCTCAACTGGCCATGGGAGACGCCCTGGCCGTGGCCCTCATCAAAATGAGGAACTTTCAGCCCCAGGACTTCCGGCGCTTCCACCCCGGCGGCCACCTGGGCGAACGGCTCCGCATCCCCCTTTTCGAACTCATGACGCAAGGGGATGCCATTCCCAAGGTACGGGAGGAAACGCTCCTTCCCGATGCTCTCGAGGAAATGACCCGTAAGGGCATTGGAGCCACCCTCGTGGTGAACACGCAAGGACGGCTCACGGGCATCTATACCGACGGCGACCTGCGACGCACCCTCGATCGGTTCGAAAACTGGGCCACAACCCCCATCGGCCAAGTCATGACCCAGGCTCCCATGAGCATCGAAGCGGAAAAATCCGTCGCCGAAGCCCTGGAACTCATGGAAAAGCACCTCATCACTGTCTTGCCCGTCGTCTCCAAAACCGGAGAACTTGCAGGCATCCTGCATTTACATGATCTTCTGGGCAAGGGACGGATCAAGTTCACCATTTAATATCAAACATTGCCGGGACTCCGTTTTCTTCCTTCTCGGCATTTCCCATTCCTGGGCTCCGGCCGTAAACGAGAATCTTTCAACGCTTCACAAATCTGGAATCCGCGCAAGTGTTTTCCAGCTTTTCCACTTTATCGGACAACCAGCCCTCCTTTTGAGTGACACGAGCATCTATTTTGGTGACGTATGGCTTTATGTCCAGAAGGGGGGTACTATCCAGGATATCCACGTCCAGTACATGGAGGATGCGCCCCTCGACCTTTTCCAGCCTTAGGATGGAAAGGCCTATGGGATTGGGACGCCGTGGTGCTCGCGTGGAGAAAAGACCGCGGTACTCCGTATCCATGAAGGGAATGACGTGGAGGTTGTAGTCTTTTGAAAGGTGGAAGTGATAAATGACGAAAATGTGTGAAAAACCGTCGAGGTCCTTGAGGCCATCAGCATAGGGCTCATACAGTTCAATGGTGCCGGCAACATCCCTGGCCGCAGCAGACTGAATGGGCATCCCCTCTCTGGTCTTAAAGGGTGAGTGAACGATTCCGATAGGAGTGAATAGAATACTGTCCAGCATGGATCAAAACTCCTTATTTTTCCATAATTTAATAAAAATGTAAGCTGGAGCTCGATACGAACTCATGTACACCCAAATCATCTATTTTGTGATCGCTCTGTCTCTGTTCGGTCTCCAACACCCGGGAGATCAGCCCGTTTTTTCCTTGTCGGCCACGATCGTTGGGGGAGCGAGCCTTCTTGTACTTTTCCGGTTTGTTTGCCGGTTGCTTTACGAAAGACTCAACCGGTTCGTGCAGATCGAAGGCCTTGGGGCTTCAGCCATATCCCGTCATAACAGGCTTCAGTCCGTTTTATCCCTGGCGGCGTTGGTTATTCTTGCATTCAATGTTTACATACTCAACATCAAATACTACTTCATAAAAGTCCCCTTTGTGGGAGAATCCCTCACAGTTGTGAGTCTGGTCCCTTTATTGATTTACATGCTTCATCTGATGGTCATGTGGTCTCAAAGTTACAAGGTTCATGCCTCCATCCATAATTCCACGCTGACACGGCAGGCTTACATCAAAGCTCAGTGGGCCTTTAATTTCGGTATTCTTGCCCCATGGCTCTTTATCTCTCTGGCCATTGATTTCACCATAGCTTTGGGCATGGGGGAGTGGTTGAACTCCGCATGGGGGCAGGCAGGCCTGCTCGGATTTTTGATGCTTTTTTTTATGTTGTTCGGTCCCTGGTTTGTGGTGAAGCTGTGGGGCTGCAAACCCATAGAAGATCCGGTGGTAAGTAAGGCAATGCAAGACTTTTGCAGAGACCATGGGTTTTCTGTTGGAGATCTTTGTCAATGGCCCATCATGGGAGGAGAATCTCTGACAGCTGGAATTATCGGCATATTTCCTAAGCTCCGGTATATCCTGGTTACCAAGGGGTTGCTGTCCATTTTGAGCATGGAAGAGCTGCGCGGGGTTATGGCGCATGAAATGGGGCATGTTCGCCATCTTCATATCCCCTTTTTCCTCTTTCTCTTCATCACCTATTTTATCTTTGCCAATGCCGTCAATGATGTATTCATGATGTGGCTTTTACAAAACAGCACTGCATTTGCCTGGGCCACAGCCACCGATAGTTTTGGTCGGACTCTTTTTTCCATAGCTTACGGCCTGCCGTTTCTCGCGATGCTGGTGGTTTATTTTCGATTCATTTTCGGTTTTTTTCTTAGAAACAGCGAACGACAGGCTGATCTATACGCCATGAAGCTGCAAGGGCATCCGTATGCGCTCATCTCTTCTTTGCAGAAAATCGCCATTATCGGAGGGCAGGCCGACGATGCTCCCAACTGGCACCACTACAGTATTCGGGAGCGAATGGAATTTTTGTCCAAGGCATTTCGAGACAAAACTTTGATAAAAGCGCACCACATAAAGCTCTATTCCATGGCATGCATGTTTTTTCTGCTGGCTTTGAGCTCCACTCTGATGCTCCATCATTTTCAACAAACCCCTTATTTCGATGCCTGGCAAAAGAGGTATCACACCCACCTTTTGGAAAAGGTTTTGAACTTCGATGTCCCTGATGCCGAGCTTTATGGAGCTTATGGAGGGCTTTTGTTGCAGCAGGATCGCTATGGTGAAGCCAGAGAAATGCTCCTGATGGCACTGGAAATCGACTCAAGGCATGCCGTCAACCTGAACAATCTTGCCTGGCTTTATGCAACGGCTCCCGAACCTTTTTTCAATCCGGAACAAGCCCTCGATTTGGCACATAAAGCTGCTCGATTGGAAGTCCGGCCCTACATATTGGATACCCTTGCTGAAGCCTATTTTGTAAACGAGCAATATGAAAAAGCATTGGAAGTCATACAGAAAGCTGTGGAACTGAAGCCGGACAACCTCCAATACTACCTGGATCAAAAGAAAAAGTTTCGAAAAGCGCTTGGAGAATCATCGAACATACCGGCAGGTGACGGTTAAAAGAATCTTTATCTGCTTATGGTCTGATCAAAGCTGCCCCATCAATGTCATGAGGTTGAGAACTTCGCTGAGTGGGGCGTTGATGTTGGCTCTGTGATTGGCAAAAAAACCATCCAGGCTGGAGTTCATGACGATCCAGGGGGTCATGCCTTCAACTCTGTGCAGTTCGTGGAGGATTTTATCCATGACCTCAATACCGTAAGGAGTGCTTTCAAGCTGATTCTGGAATCCTACCCGGACAACTTTGAGCATCTCGTACAAAACGTGAGCGACCCCTTTGGCATAGTAGAAATGGTTGTCTGTCTCAAACCAGCTGACGGAAGGATCTACAAGAGTTTTGTTCACATTTCCAAGGAGGTCTTTGTACGCGCTTATCAGCGCAAGCAGTGTGTCCTTACGGTAATAAAAATTTTTCTGCCCGTCATCGAGCTTGTCTAAAAACCGGTCCAGATGCTTCAAGGCACCGGAATAGGAACTCTCCGCAGAGGGAAACCAGAACTGGGTGGCCCTGTTCATGAGAAGGCTCGATGCCTCTTCCAAATCCGGATCATAACTGTCCCCATCTCCCATTCGAGTGAGGCTGTCTTTCAGGCGCAGAGCGGTGAAACGTACAGCTTCCAGAACTCCCAATTGAAAATTATTGACGTTGTCCGTAAAGCGGCCGATGATGAGATCGTTGGGTCGCCAACCCAGGAATCGGCCGTTGATTTCATGGTCCAGCAGGCCTATCATGGTGTTTACAAAGGTGATGCCCGGAACGGATGAAATTTGAGGCAACACGACAACATCCCCGCCATTTTCTTCTGTATCGGCATAGGGAGAGTTTTTATCTCCAAATTGAATGCTGGGATCTTGAGCGGAAGTGGTTAGGGAAGCAAACCGCTCCCCAACACCACCAAGTGCGGGATCATGGGACGCATGGAGGGGGACGCCGCCGGAACCTTCAAATGACCGGTTTTCTCCCGGCGAATCCTCGATTTTTTTCATGGCAAGAACCATCACCGAAGATTCTTCCGTAGCCGTTCTCTCTTTTTCTGCACCTACATTCCCGGCCGGTTCGACCATTTCATGGTTTTCGACAGCATGTACTTCCGCAAGCAAGTGTTGTGAAACTCCGTAAAGACATAAAACGATCACCACCGCCAAAAGCACCGCGGGCAAAAATTTCAAGCAGGACAGGCAGGTCAATCCAGGTCTGCGCGACAAAATCCCTTCTGCGTTTCTGGAGCTTAAACCCCACATTTGTTACTCCTCCGTTCCATTAGTAAGTCAGGATCACATTTGCAAAGATTCTCCAAAGAAGGTCGCACAGGCATCATTGGATTCCCAGGCGGAAACACTGTATACCCAACGAGCTTCATTATTGATTTTTTGGGACAGGTCTTTAAAAAGAAAGCGGGCGATGTTTTCAGATGAGGGGTTTCTTTCTTTGAAAAAAGGATGATCATTCAGATAGCAGTGGTCAATTTGTGCCAGCACATCACGAGTGGCTTGCTTGACTTCCCCGAAATCGACCAGGACTCCACTGTCATCGAGTTCCATTCCTCTCACAATCACTTCTATCTTCCAGTTATGACCATGGAGATTTTCACACCTGCCGCGGAAATTGCGCAATTGGTGAGCGGCAGCAAAATCGCTGATGATTTTGACTTCATACAAACCTTTACTATCGCCGTTGTTTTTCTCCAAAACATAACCTCCTCATGAAAAAATCACGTTCAGAGATATGGTAAAATATTATTCCGGCGTCTTTCGTACGTTAGTGGACGGCGTTTTCAGCTGTATCATTTTCGGCAATCCAAAGTCCTGCATAAATCAGAAAAATGATTTTACCTTCAATAAGTTATGCACATTTAGCTGAAAGGGCTTGTTTTGTCAATTCCAATCCCACTTGCAATTCGTTTCGGCAGGGATAAAACATGGAAGTCATTTTGAGGTTGACTCCATCCATCTTTTACATTAAATAACTCCCTGCTTGCGGCGGTGTAGCTCAGTCGGTCAGAGCATACGGCTCATATCCGTAGTGTCCGGGGTTCGAAGCCCTGCACCGCCACCAATCGGAACGGCAATAGGGTTCCCGCATTAAGTGGGAACCCTATTTTTTTGTTGAAAAACAATGAATTGTGTTCTATTAGTGGTTTCTGAACAATGTGTATGTATCCAGGATGTATACCCGTTGAGGATGAAGTACTTTTGGACGACGGCTGGTTTCATCCTCAACGGGTTTGCTTCACGCTGCGTCCCTGATCAGTTGTACAAACAGCGAGAAAGGTAGGATTATGACGCTGACCAAGGCACATATTGTCGAGAATTTATTTGCAAAAAATATATTCACCAAAACCGAATCCGCTGAAATCATCGAAACGTTGTTCGAACTCGTGAAACAAACTCTGGAGGAGGGAGAAGATGTTCTGATAAGCGGATTCGGTAAATTCAGCGTCAAGGAGAAAAACCAGCGGAGGGGAAGGAACCCCCAAACCGGGGACCCCATCATGCTTTCTCCCAGGAAGGTCGTGACGTTCAAGTGTTCCGGAGTGCTTAGGGAACGAATCAACGAAACCAAGTGATGCCGATTTGTTCCCGCGGCAACCGAACATTCTACTTTTGGGCTTAGAGGCTCAGGCAACTCTTTTCCAGACGGCGACTCACATATTCCACCTGCTCCTTGAGCCTGTTGTTTTTTCCATCGATATCTTTTGAAACACCATTTACAGCGTACAATACGGAGCTGTGGCTCCGTTTGAAAAATTTGCCTATGGCGTTCAAAGATTCCGTTGTGTACCGGCGAGCCAGGTACATGGCGACTTTTCTCGCCAATGCAATGTCTTTGCGTCTTTGCGGAGAAGCCAGTTGCTCCATGGTTACCTGGAAGGCGGCGCACACAATCTTCTGAATGTGTTCCACAGTGATTTTGGGCAGGTTGTCGAGCATGGTGTCGGTGACTTCCCTTGCCAGCTCAATGGAAATGGGGATGCCCAGGATGCTCGTTTTGGCCATCATACCCACCAGGCAGCTTTCAATCTGGCGAACATCGCCTGTTATGCGTTCGGCCAGCAGCTCGGCGATTTCCATGGGCAAATCCAGGTTCTCCGAATTTGCTTTACGCTTGATGATCTCGATGCGTGTTAAAAAATCGGGAGATTCGATGGGTGCCAGCAGGCTTCCACAAAGCCGCGACTTGAGTTCACCCGAAAGTTTGGGAATGTCTTTGGGGTGTGAGCTGCCTGTGCAGAGCACATGTTTTCCCCGGTCCATGAGTTCATCGAGGGTATAGATGAGTTCGCTTTGAACCTTTTCCTTGCCGCTCAGAAACTCCACTTTTTCAAGAAGCAGTACGTCACAGCCCGCTCGAAACTTGTTCTTGAAAGCTTCTATACTCCCGTGTTTGAGAGCGAAGATCATTTCATTGGCAAATTGCTCCGCCGTGACATATTGTACCCGAAGGCCCGGTTTCGTGGCAACGAAGTGGTTTCCGACGGCATGGGACAGGTGGCTCTTTCCCAGTCCCGTTTCCGACATGAGATACAGGGACTGATTGTGAAACTGTGAGCCGTTGACCATCGAAAGAGATGCTGCATAAGCCAGCTGATTGGCCTGTCCCACCACAAAGTGATCAAAGGTAAACCTGGGATTGAAAGACGGACCGGATCGTTTGATGAGCTCATGAAAGGAGATTTGACGTGGTCCTCCGGTGTTTTCTTCTTCCTGCTGTAAGCCGGCGGGAATGCCGTCCCTGACGATCTGGTACTCAATGTGGTCCAGTTTTGGAAAAAATTCCCTTGCAGCCGGAATGAGTCGATCTTCCAGTTTTTCCCTCAACCACTCAATGTGAAACCGGTTTCTGCATCCCAGGACCAGGGTTTTTCCCTGTTCCATACCCATGCAATCGATGGTTGAAACCCATAGATCATACTGACCTTTGGACAAGAATTTTTGAAGATTCTTCTTTATCTGCTGCCATTCTCGATCCATAAGAAAGCTCATTCCCTTTCAAAACACCAACCGCATTGGAATGCGGATCAATGTTTGAATAGTTGGACAAAAAAACTAAAACTTTTTCCTGAAAAACATAAAAAGCTGTTGTATTTCACCGACAGAGCATCTGCGGAGACAATAACCCCAGCTTTGTACAAACCCGTGTCAACCCATCCGGACCAGAGGAAATGTGCAGTGCAGACTCGCAAGCACTTTGCGACGTGAAAGTCACCACTCGTTCGAGGTCGGCTCTTTAAATAGCGAAGAATGTCTTTTTGGTCAAAGCCGATATGGTCACTTTCGTGGAGGTTCTCAGGCGGATGGTGGTCCCTCGAATTTTATCACGATCCATGGATGTTACAGGATGTGGAAGTCTAACGTATTGAACCTTCACCGTTTTTCATAAGCTAAGTTTTTTAAAATAAATTCAATTTCTTAACAATATATGTGGCAGCCTATCTCCATGAGAGTTTAACTCGAACTTTGTTTTTCGCCTCTTTTCGCACAAAACCTTCCTCCAGTGTAAAACCGATGCGTAGCTTTTTCAGGGAATCCAATGTGGGCGATTGGTTGGAGATCAACAATGAACTTTCAAATTTTTTGTAACCCTTGGTTGCCGGTGGGATCATCGTAGGAACTTCTTTTTTTCACTTTCTTTACATTACGCGGCTGATTTTTTGTTTGCATTGTGATTATATAAAAGGTCATCCGGTTGCCATTATC
Source organism: uncultured Syntrophobacteraceae bacterium (assembly GCA_964603955.1). Taxonomy (GTDB): domain Bacteria; phylum Desulfobacterota; class Syntrophobacteria; order Syntrophobacterales; family Syntrophobacteraceae; genus SLCH01. The sequence continues at coordinate 16,787 of CAZRWT010000009.1, read as the reverse complement.
CTCTTAAACCTTACTGTTCGGGAGACATTTTATGTTTTTGGCGGCAATTCCCTCTCCTGAAAAATGCCTGGAACTCATGGAGCATCATCAAATGCCCAGGCACATTCAGAGACATTCCTTTAAGGTGGCAGGCCTTGCAAGCTTTTTAGGTCGCCTGCTCGTGCAGGAAGGCCGAGAGCTCGACCTCAAGCTCATATACGCGGGATCCCTCCTACATGACCTGGGAAAAGCACGCAGTATCCAATCAGGGGAGGATCACGGACAGCTGGGAGCAGCATTTCTTGAGGAAGACGGTTTTTTTGTCGTGGCGGACATCGTGCGAGAACATGCCACCATGGATTCTCAACGAGCCCTGGGCACTATCAGTGAATCTCTCCTGGTGAACTATGCGGACAAGCGCGTTCGACACGACGAAGTGGTTACCCTCGATGATCGATTCCTGGACCTGGTGAATCGCTATGCCAGGGCTCCCCACCACCGAATAAGCATTTGGAGCAAGTTGAGCCTGTACAGGCAAATCGAGGAAAGGATTTTTCAGAACCTTACCATCGGGCCGGAATCCAGAGAAATCATGACCGTTGAATGCTTGCCGTTGTTCAACCCATGAGCTTCGATCTCATTTAAACTTTCCAACAGGGAGATTGCCATGAACGAAAAGAAAATCAGGCTTGCCCTTCTTTCCGGGGGCAAATCGGCGGAGCGGGAAGTATCCATCAACAGCGGCAATCAGGTATTTGCCGCCCTGGATAAAGATCGTTATGAAATTTTCCGCTACGACCCGCGAGATGATTTGTCCAAGCTGGCACAAGATGCCCCCTCCATGGATGCCGCCCTCATCATTTTACATGGTAGGCTGGGAGAAGACGGAACCATCCAGGGATTTCTCGATCTTCTTGATATTCCTTACCAGGGAAGCGGAATTCTGGGCAGTGCGCTTGCCATGAACAAGATTGTCAGTAAAGAGCTGTACGTCCGTGAGGGCATTCCCGTGGCGCCTTACGTGGTGGTCGAGCGTGGGAAAGGAGCTAACGGGGAACGGATGATCATGGATGAACTGGGACTTCCCGTGGTGGTGAAGCCGGAACACGAGGGGTCGAGCATCGGTTTGAGCATCGTTCGAGAAAAGGGCGGGCTGGCGGAAGCGCTGGAAAAGGCCTGGCAATACGACAAGAGAATCCTCGTGGAAAAATTCATCAAGGGTGTCGAAATCACCGGAGGGGTCCTGGGCAATGACGACCTGCAAGCCCTGCCCCTTGTGGAAATCATTCCGGGAGAATCCCATGAGTTTTTCGACTACGAGGCAAAATATACTCCCGGGGCCACCAAAGAAATATGTCCCGCGAGACTTTCCCCCGAGGTCACGGCAAAAGCGCAGGAATACGCCTTGCGTGCCCATCGAGTCCTCCACTGTCGAGGTTATAGCAGAACGGACATGATCGTACAGGGTGAAGACCTTTATGTTCTGGAAACCAACACCATTCCCGGCATGACGGCCACCAGCCTTTTCCCCCAGGCCGCGGAAGCAGCCGGCTATCCTTTCTCCGCTTTATTGGACAGGCTCGTCGCCCTCGCAATGGAACGATGATAGGGTGGAGACCGTTTTTATCAGAAGCGCCGTAAAACCCCGCCGTTCAGGGCGGGGTTTTACGGCGCGGTTTTAGGGTGTTTTTTGGTTTTCGATGTACTGTTCCAAGATATCTAGCGGTGCCCCTCCGACCGAGCCGACAAAGTAGGATGGAGACCACAGTGCATTTTGGCTGCTTGAAACGGACCATGCTTTTTCAAGCCTGGGGAACTGTTGTTTCAACCGTCGGCTTGACACGCCTTTAAGGCTGTTCACAAGTTCCGGAAGTTTTACCTTGGGCGGATAAAAAACGAGCAGGTGAACATGGTCTTTTTCTCCATTGAATTCCCTCAGTTCCGCATCAAAGCAATTACAAACATGGGTAAAAACTTCTTTCAGATATTCAAGCATTTCCCCCGAAAGAACCATTCCTCTTTTTTTAGTCACAAAAATCATGTGTGCGTGAAGTTCGTAAACAACAGACCGCCCTTTTCTTACATCCATGTCGCCCCCTTTTTTGCCTTGACAAACAGGAAAGACCTATATAGAATATAGTCAAAAAACTACTTGATGTCAAATACTAACAGCGGAGAGGCCAATATGTACAGGGCGACCAAAATAAGGATCTACCCGACAAACGAACAGGAGCAGAAACTTGCCCGGCAGTTCGGGTGTTCCCGTTTTGTGTATAATGAAGCCCTTTCATTTAAGAACGAGCTGTTTGAAATTGGCATAAAAATATCTTGTTTTGAACTCATCAACAGGCTCCCCTTTTTGAAAAAGGAGTTTCCATGGTTGAAAGATGTGGACTCCCAGGTTCTTCAGCAGACAATCCGCAACCTTGATTCGGCATTCAAAAACCTCTTTGAGAAAAGAACGGACAAGCCAAAATTCAAAAAGAAATATTCCCCCCGTCAATCCATCCAATACCCTCAGCGTGTCGTTGTTGAGGACGGGAAAATATACCTGCCAAAGGTTGGATGGGTGAAGGCGGTTGTTCATCGGCCTATAGAAGGGAAAATAAAAACCGTTACTGTTTCAAGGGTGTCCACCGGGAAATATCATGCGTCCGTGCTTTGTGATGATGGCGTTTGTGTACCTGCGCCGGACGAACACTTCACCGAGGTTGTCGGCATAGACCTGGGTCTGAAAGAGTTTGCAATAACAAGCAACGGTGAAAAAACTCCCAACCCCGGATTTACAAAACGTGCTGCAAAAAACCTGAGAAAAAAACAGCAGAACCTTTCGAGGAAACAAAAGGCTTCAAAAAAACGGGCCAAAGCAAAGCTCCTTGTGGCAAAGGCCCATGAAAAAACCAAAAACGCCAGAGACGATTTCCAGCATAAGCTTTCAAAAAACATCGCTGACAAAAACCAAGCAGTTGGTGTGGAAACCTTGAAAGTCAAAAACATGCTGAAGAATCGCAAACTATCCAGAGCTATTTCCGACGCAGGCTGGTCGGGCTTTGTCACAAAACTGGAATACAAGCTTGAGCGTGCGGGAGGGCGGCTGGTTAAAATCGACACCTTTTTCCCATCATCAAAATCGTGTTCCACCTGTTCCCACAAAATGGAGACCATGCCCCTTTCCGTGAGAACCTGGCAATGTCCGGAGTGCGGATCTTTTCATGACCGGGACATCAACGCAGCCTGCAACATCAGAAATCAGGCTATTTTAAAACTTAAGGCGGCTGGTTGCACCGTCTCTGCCCATGGAGGCCTGCGTCAGACTACTTCGGTAGCTGCGGCCTGAGAAGTGGGAAGCCCCCGCCTTCAGGCGGGGGAGGCATCACAGTCAATAGTTTGAGAGCTTTCTATGCCGGGTTGGTGTTTCTTTTCCTCTGTTGGCCCGGCTTTGATGCTCCCCTTGACAAACCTCTCGTTCCCAAGTTCCAGTTTGGGAACGGTCTTTATTGTTGTGGAAGCTCCGGCTTCCACCCGCTTTGAAACGGGACGCTGGAGCTTCCGGGCAAGTGTGTTCCCAAGCTGGAGCTTGGGAACAAGAAAGTTGCACATCGGGTTCCTTTTGCTCTGTTTTCATAACCTGCCGCTTCATCTGTTCCTCATGGGGTAAACAGGATACACAGACAACTTTTTGTGTATTTTGTCCGAAAATATTGATACTTTCACATTTTGTCGCAACTCGTTGGGCCATGGCGATCACTTTTGATATCTCCAAGGGAACGCCGGGTCAATGAATACTCTTTTCACCATTTTCGACTAACAATGGTGTTGGATTATGTCAAAACAGAATCGTAATCAAAAGGGAGGAATACTTGTTATGCAGTTGGGGGTTAAGCGGGGGCGCGCCTTTTTGATTTTAGGAGCCGGCGGGATCATTGTGGCCCTTTTTTCAGGTCTTGAAGCCCATGTACCCTGGCTGGCAGCCTTTTGTTCAGGGTTCACCGGCGGGTGCCAAGAGGCGGTCCTGTTCACGTTTATGGGGGTACAGCTCTGGATTTGGGGGCTTGTTTTTTATTTTCTTCTTTTAATCTTTGCCCTTCGCTTTCCTCAATGGCTTCACTGGCTGGTTGCCCTGGGGGTGGGTGTCGAACTGAGCCTCATGTGGATCATGATATCCACAAGTATAGTGTGTGTGTTTTGCCTGATAAATTTTGTTGTCGTTTTTTCGATTTTTTTTGTGATCATCAACCGGGAAAACTTTTGGCAATGTGTCGCCGCATGCCTGCTTTTTCTTATGGTGTCCAATGCCTGGCTTGTGAGAGAAAATCGTTCTCTGAAACAGGATGAGGCGGCGGTTTCCATGGAATCTCGCATTGCAGCCGAAGTGCGGGGAAAGGCCATTACGTTCCAGGAAGTTGAAGTTCCTGTCGCGGAAAGACTTCTCGAACTCCAACAGGAAGCCTACAGTCTGAAAAAGGAACTTTTGGATCGTTTGATTGTGGAAATGCTTTTGCAACAAGAGGCAGAGCGTCGAGGCACAAGCTTGCAAGACCTGGTGAGTAAGGAAGTTCTTGCCGGCGGAGTCGAGGTTTCTGAAGATGAAGTGATTCAATATTATTCGGAAAATATGTCGAGGTGGGAAGATTGGAGGGGTTCCCATGACGAACTCAAACATCGGATTCGTGTCCACCTTCAAAGTCTGAAGTCCAACCGGATGGTTAATCAGTATGCCTGGTCTCTTGCAGGTGAGGACGAGGTCAAGGTTTATCTCCGGGAGCCCAGGTTGCCTCTCGTACATGTGGATATAACGGGCAACCATGGTATGGGGCCCGAGGATGCGCCTGTCACTGTTGTGGAGTTTTCCGATTACGAGTGTCCCGCCTGTCGCCGTGCCCATGAGAATGTACGGCAAGTCAGAGAGCGCTACGAAGGTAAAATTCGCTGGGTTTTCAAGGATTATCCTTTGAGGCGGAATCGCCTGGCTTTCAAAGCCGCGGAAGCCGCACGGTGCGCGGGCGACCAGGGAAAGTTTTGGGAATACCAGACTTTGGTTTACGAGTCGAGCACAGGGCTCAACCAGGAACAGCTCAAAACCTATGCCCGTCGAATGAGCCTCGATACAAAACGCTTTGATGAGTGCCTGGAAGGTGAAAAACATGCCGAAGCCGTACTGAAAGACCGAGAAGACGGCAGGGCAAGTGGTATAAACAGTACTCCGACTTACATCATCAACGGAAAAGTTATTCGTGGTGCGCCGACCATGGAGAAGTTCATGGAAATGATCGAAGCTGCATTGGCTGAGAAAACCCGGCCATGAGAGGAGGCGTGAAGACTTGTTTTCTTTAGGGGATTTCTGAGGGTTGTACATGGATACGCCGCGCATATTGATTGTCGAGGACAGCAGGACCATTCGTAAAGTTCTGGTTCGGCAGCTTGCGTCTTTTAATGCTGTCATTTTGCAAGCGGAGAATGGTCTCGAAGGGCTGGACCTGGCGCGCAAGAATGAACTGGATCTGGTGATAACGGACATCGACATGCCGGGAATGGACGGATTCGAGCTTTGTAAGGCATTGAAGAGCAGTGAGGCCACGCGGCATATTCCGGTCATCATTTTGAGTGCCACCGAAAGCGATGATTATATCGAGTAGGGATTCAAAATAGGGGCCGCAGCCTATGTGGCCAAGGTCAACGCCAGTCAGGACTTGCTTCCTCGGATTCGAGACACCCTCAACAAGACCGCCATGTTGCGCAACAGGCGCATCCTGGTGGTGGATGATTCCAGGTATATCCGATCCGTGGTGGCCAATGGTCTTGCCGAAACCGGATTCAAGGTCGATCTTGCCGATAACGGCAAGGAAGCAATGGAATACCTGAGCCGACAAAAACCCGACCTGGTAATAACCGACGTGAACATGCCCATCATGGGGGGGATGGCGCTGTGTGAGGCCATCCGGGCCAGGTCCGCTCTGGATGATGTGCCCATACTGGTTATGAGCACGGAAAGTGATCGTCGGGTGATGCGCGAAATCATCCAGAAGGGGGCTTCCGGCTTCATTGTCAAGCCTTTCAATGTGGACCAGCTGGTCATTTCCGTGGAAAAGCTTTTATCCGATCATTTCCGGCTCTTGCTGCATGAAAAGCAGCGTCTGATCCATGATCGGGATATGCTTGTGGCAAGCATATCGAGCCTCATTCGCGCTCTGGAGGCTCGGGATTCTTACACCAGAGGCCACTCCGAATCCGTTGCGGCCATTTCCATGGGCATTGCACGGAAAATGAATTTCTCTCAAGCGGAGATCGAAGACCTGGTGTTATGTGCCAGGCTCCACGATATCGGTAAAATCGGCATTCAGGATGGAATCCTTCTCAAACCCGGACGCCTGACCAATGAGGAATTCACCATCATTCAACAGCACCCTCAAAAGGGGGCGGAAATTTTGAAGCCCATTCCCAGCATGGCCGGGATCATTCCCGGTGTTTTGCAGCACCACGAAAAGATCGATGGGTCCGGCTATCCCCTGGGCCTTTCGGGAGATTCCATTCATCCATGGGCAAGAATCATAGCGGTGGCCGACGTGTTTCATGCCTTGACAAGCCGCCGTCCATACAGGGATTCCATGCCTTTGAACAAGGCACTTGGGATCATTCATGAGTCCAAGGGCAGTCATCTGTGTCCGGATTGTGTCAGGTTGTTTCTGGAACTGGTCGAGGAGGATCCGAGTTTCGGTAGGAGCTTCAAAGCCATCGAGCTTCATGGCGATTGTGATCCCAAAGACACATCGGAAAAGGAGAGCTGACATGCCGGGGAAGTTACTGGAAGATATTCTTCATGGAAATGTGGTCTGCATCGGTCCTGAAGTGCCGGCTATGGATGCAGTGCAGCTCATGGTCCGGCAAGGAGTTGCCTGCGTGGTGGTCATGGACGGCTCTCGGCCCGTGGGCATGATAACGGAACGGAGTGTTGTGCAGGCAGTGGGGGAGGGGAGGGACCCGGCTGCCTTGTCGGTGCGGGATTTAATGACCGGGACGGTGCCTGTCCAAACCGGTCGGACCGATATTCCGACTGCCTGCTCGCTCATGTGTAGGGAGGGTATCGCTCACCTGGTAGTGGTGAATGAGCAGGGCCGGTGCCTGGGAGTCATTTCTCATGCCGATTTGGCCCGGCATCTGGTTTCTTCCGTCCCGTTCGCTCCTGCCCCCCGGGACGTGTTGCCTTGCGGCGAGGGTAAGCCGGAGGGCTGCACCGTGTCTGAAGTTGCCGCTGAAGAAGTATGCCGGGCCGAGGACATGACGGAGCCTCGGGAACCGTCGTGCCTGCCTGGGGGTGAGGTGCTGGAAATGCTGGAGCGAAGCGTTCGGTCTGCCTTGACGACCATCATGGGCGCTCATGAAATCCTGCTCGCCTCTCCCGTGTCGGAAGATGAGCGAGGTATGCTCAAGCTGGCCTGTCATGCCGCCGAAAATCTTTTTCTGGCTGTGAATGATGTCATGGACCGGATTGGTCTGGAAAATGGGAGCTTCGCTCTCGATGACACTCCCTTCAGCCTTTATGACCTGACCGAAAAGGTGGCCCAGAATATGCTCTTACCGGCCCGCGAAAAAGGTCTCGATTTGCGTGTGCGGATAGACCCCTCCATCGAGCCCACGGTTCAGGGAGATCCCGACAGGTTGAGGCGGGCTCTCACCGGTCTTCTGATCGATGCGTTGGGACGTGCCCATGAAGGTGAAATCGTCCTGTTGGTGGAAAAGACGGGGCGACCAAATTTATACCGCTTTACCGTGGAACTCGATGGCCCCGGCATTCGCACGGACCATGACCGGATCATGAGTCGCCAGGGGCTTGCCGAGGCGAATCGGGGGAGGGGCCGACGCTTTGTGCCGGACCTTGGCTTGAGTTCTTGCACATCCATCATTCGGGCCATGGGGGGAGATGTCCTGGCCGGTTCGAAATCCGGCAGTGAAATGGCCCTTTCCTTCACGGCTTCCCTCGTTCCTCGAAGCATGGAAACAGGGCTGTTGACTTTCAGGGAAAAGGTGACACACCTCAAAGTGCTGGTTGTGGACGGCAGTCACGCACAGCGTCATGTGCTTTGCGAGCATCTGGGGGCCCTGGGCCTGTGTTTCGAAGAAGCGGAAACCCCGGCGGAAGCCCGGCGGCTCATGGCTCTGGCCGTGGATGCGGGCAACCCTCATGACCTGGTCTTACTGGCTCCGGAGTTTGTGGACGGATCTCATGATGGAATTCCCGGTACTATGCCCCTTTTTTCCTATGAAGAGAAAAGAGCGAGGCCTTCGTTCATCATTGTTTTGCCCAATGGAACCTCCTACGGCCCTGAAAAACCACTTCCGCCCATGCCACGAGATGCGGTGATCTTGCTCTGGCCATTTTCTCTCGCACGGGTGTCGGCTGCTGTTATAAAAGCACTGAATCTGGATCTCAATCCAGTGGTCATGACCGGGTCCACCTGCCCGCCGGGTCCCCTTCAGGTGTTACTGGCCGATGGGGACCCCGCATCGAGGGTTATCCTCAAGACCTGCCTCGAACAATGCGGCTGTTTTGTGGATCCGGCCGCAAACGGTTTCGAGGCGTTCGATCAGTTCGTTGCAGGCTCTTACGACCTGGTGTTGCTGGAAACAGACATGCCCCAAATGAGCGGTTGGGAGACCGCACGGTTGATGCGTGAACTGGAGCAGGAACAGGGGGGGCGGCCGGTTCCCATTCTGGCCGTGTCGTCTCGTCTTTTCGGGTTGCGGCGCGACCTCCTCCGTGAGATGGCCGTGAATGCCTTGCTGGTGAAACCCTTTGGGAGAACCAGGCTCATGTCCGCCATTAATGAATTGTTTGCACGCGCGGGAACAACTTGACAGCCACGGCACTGCCCCCAGAAAACCATGCAATAAGGCCGTTTCCGACAATGAATATACAGATTATAATTATAATTAACATGTGATGTTCAGTGTAAAATACCGTAAAAAAATTCTCGACTCCGAAGTGGAGCAATACCTGAAAACCGTATTGTCGATAGACACATCAACAGTGCAGCCCAAAGCAACAATCCTCTGGGAAAGCTCATCGAAATCCTCGGGTATAAATCCATCCTTCGAGGACGCAAAACGGCCAAATTCGATGAAAGAGGTACGGCGAGGACTTGTACCGTATGCGACCATGTGCATGACGAGGGAATTCATCCGTCCATCCGTGTGTTTCGGTGTAAATCTTGTGATTTTACGGGCTTCAACTGCGTCGCCGTGAGGCGGGGTGGGAAGCAACTGGAGACGAAAATGCAGTCGTAGGATGACAATATAATTCGCCGCACGTAGCGATTAATGGAGCTTGAAAATGGAGGAATGCCATGCCTGATTTGCAAAATCTGCCCATCGGCAAATCGTCGTTTGGAAGCATCCGCGAAAAGAACGACCTGTATGTGGACAAAACCCGGTTCATTCACCAGATGGTCAGCAAAGGGGATTATTATTTCCTGTCCCGTCCCCGACGCTTCGGAAAATCCCTGACGATTTCCACGTTGCGTTGCCTCTTCGAGGGGCGCAGGGACTTGTTCGAGGGACTGTGGATCGCCGAAAACGCTCGCTGGGAGTGGAAAGAGCATCCCGTGATTTTGCTCGATTTCAATGAAATCGGTCGTGACACACCGGAAAATTTGAAGACGGGCCTGGTACGAGCCATGGCCAACATCGCCGAGGCCAATGATTTGCCTTTCGATGCGCCCCTCATCGAAAGTCAGTTCAAGGAGTTGATCATCGGGTTGAGCCGAAAAACCGGATGCCCCGTGGTGATCCTCGTGGACGAGTACGACAAGCCCATCATCGACCACCTGGGCAAGGGGGAGGCGGAAATCCACATCGCCAGGGCCAACCGGGATATTCTCAAGCAGTTTTTCGGGGTCATCAAGGGAGGGGATGTGGCCAGGGTGCTGCGGTTCGTTTTCATCACAGGGGTGTCCAAGTTCAGCCGGGTGTCCATCTTTTCGGACCTCAACAACCTGGACGACATCACCATGAATCGCCATTATGCCGAGATGCTCGGTTATACCCATGGGGAGCTGGAAACCCGCTTTGCCGATCATATCCGGCATTTCGCGCAAGAAAGCGGCCAAACACCCCGGGAAGTGCTCGATACTCTGCAACGTCACTACAACGGTTACCGTTTTTCGGAAAAAGACGTCCGGGTGTACAATCCCTTTTCCGTTCTGAAGGCACTCAACGAACAGGCTTTCAAAAACTACTGGTTCGAAACGGGCACCCCCACCTTCCTGGTCAACCTCCTCCGGGACAAAGGGTGGTATCTGCCCAAGATCGAAAAGATGCAGGTTTCCGAAGCCATGTTCAGTGTTTATGACCTGGATCGCTTGCAGCCCGAAGCCCTGCTGTTTCAAACGGGGTATGTGACCATCGAGGATGTCCGGGGGCGCCTCTACACCTTCGACTATCCCAACCAGGAAGTCAAAACGGCTTTCCTGGAAATGCTGCTCGATGACTGCACTCGAGGGAGCACCCCCTCGAGCTTCCTGCTCCTGGCCGAATACCTCACGGCCGACGACCTGCCCGCGTTCATGGAAACCATGACCGCCATTTACGCCTCCATCCCCTACACCCTCGAGATGAAGCGCGACGAAGCCTACTTCCACACCGTGTTCTACCTGATGGTGAGCGCCTCGGGAGTAGATACCCGCTGCGAGGTGCTCACCAGCGACGGTCGCATTGATCTGGTAGCCCACGCGGGCGACAAAATCTACATCATGGAATTCAAGTGCAACCAGGGCGCCGACACTGCCCTGCAACAGATTCGGGAGAACGGCTACCACCTGCCTTACCGTCAAAGGGGCAAACAGCTCATCCTCGTGGGCATCGACTTCGACACGGAAAAGCGCAACGTGGCGGAATGGAAAGTGGAAAGGGAGTAGAAAACCATGGAAAAAAACATACAGTATCCCCTGAAAGAAAAAATCGGCAACCCCTACTTGCTGGTGGGGCGAAAAAAGGAATTTTCCAACTTCCGAAAGTGGATCGAGAACATTCCGGGAATGCTGTCCAAATCACGGGTGATCCTGGCCTTATGCCGGGAGCGGGGCGTGGCCGTCGGGGAGAAGGTTGCTTGTTTTTGAACGGGGCTTCGTTTGGGGACTCACTCAGCGGCCGGGTGTGCGTGCTCAATGCCTCGACCATGGGGACAATCCGATATTTCTCCCAATTTTTTGTCGCGCATTGGTTTCCGAACGATTAGGATAGGCGATCCGGGAAGGGGTTCTTCCCGGAGATGTTTATTTTCGGAAACCGCCTAACATGAAGGGATTCATACTCATCCCTTCGCGAGGACCCGTCCATGAAAGATCTAAAAAAAACGCGCAAGCCGCCCAACCTCGAATACGGAGTCAACGACAGGCCGTCCAACTGGGCACTGATCGTCCTCGGGATCGAGCACGGCGCATTGCTCATTTCCAGTCTCATGGCCGGCGTTTTTTTTGCTCAAACCGTGGGGCTGTCGTCCTCTCAAACCATGTCCCTGGTCAATGTGGGGCTCATTGCGGGTGGGATTGCGAGCGTTTTGCAAGCCATGGGAAAATGGGGCGTGGGTTCGAGGTATTTTTGCCTCCACACCAGCACTTTCATTTACTTCCCGGCTTCGGTGGCGGCAGCGCAAGCGGGGGGACTATCCCTGGTGGTGGGCATGACCGCGGTTGCGGGCTTCATGCAAGTTTTGCTGGGCCGGACGGCGAGTAAACTGCGCATGTTGTTTCCTCCGGAAGTGGCCGGTTTGATTGTGGCCATGGTGGGGCTGGCCCTCGCTCCTTATGCCGTGAAGTCCATGTTCGGCATCGGGCGTGGCAACGAGACCGTCATGTTCAGCAACGTTCTGGTGGGGGTGGGCACCCTGGCCATCCTGGTGGGCTTCAATGTCTGGGGCAAAAAAGGGTTTAAGCTTTATTCCATCCTGCTGGGCATTGTTTTTGGCTATGTGGCGGCCTACGCCCTTGGGGTGTTGTCCATGGAAGTCTTGACCGGGGTTGCGGACCTTGCCGTTTTCACGTTGCCGCACCTCGATCACCCCGGGTTTTCCTTCGACATCAAGTTTCTGCTGCCCTTTTTCATAGCTGCCGTCTGTGCTTCCCTCAAGCTCACCGGGGATCTCATCAGTTGCCAGAAAATCAACGATCTGGACTGGAAGCGGGTGGACATCCATTCGGTTAAAAACGGGATCACCGCCGAGGGGGTCGGTACCCTGGCGGCAGGGCTTATGGGCGGGACGGGCCTGGCCGCATCTTCCTCCAATATCGGAATGTCCTATGCTTCCGGAGCCACCAGTCGCCATATCGGGTTCGCCGCCGGCATTTTTTTTATTGCCCTGGCCTTTTTTCCTCAACCGGCCTATTTTCTCAGCAACATGCCCGTACCGGTGCTCGGGGGCATCATCGTCTATGCCGCCTGCTTCATGATTGTCACGGGGTGGTCCATCGTTATGACCCGCATGATCGATTCCCGCAAAACTTTTGTGGTTGGCATTTCGCTGGTCATGGGCACGAGCGTGCTTGTGGCCCCGGAAATCTATGCGGAAGTTCCCCCTCAGTTCATGCCTATCTTCGGGTCGGCCATCGCTCTCACATCCACCACGGGAGTACTCCTGAACCTGCTCTTTCGCATCGGCATTGCCGATCGTGTCGTTCTGACCCTGCCTCTGAGCGATGGCGCAGGAGATCGAGTTCACGATTTTTTTGAAGATATGGGAGGCAAATGGGGCGCCCGGGCGGATGTCATCCGCAAGACTGCCGCAGCCTGTGCCGAACTGCACGAATCCATGATGGACCCTGCCGCAATGGGCAGGGAAATGCGTTTGGAAGTCACTTTCGATGAGTACACTTTGAGTGTTTGCGCCGAATATGAAGGGGATGAACTGATCGTCACCAACCACAGACCTTCACCCGAAGAACTGCTGGAGGACGAACAGGCTCTGGCTCGATTGTCCGGTTTTCTCGTCACCCAGTATGCGGACAGGGTCAGTGTCGAAAGCGTACGGGACAAACAGAGGGTGGTGTTGCGCTTTGAACACTGAGCATCGAGTCAGGCTAAAGGGGTAGGTATATGGTTGATTTCCTGGAATAAATTTTCCAATTGCGGATATCGTCATCAAAAATATGGGAAAATGGAATTTTTTTTCCGGAAACAGCCCCGGTCCATACTTCCGACGGCTTCCAATGGATATCCAGACTGTTTTCGTATTCGTTTTTTTGAGGGAAAGGCATTGGGGTATGGTGCCGGAGGAGAGAATCGAACTCTCACGGGGTTGCCCCCACTGGATTTTGAGTCCAGCGCGTCTACCAGTTCCACCACTCCGGCGAATGTGAAGCGCACTATAGACAGAGCTTCCTGTAGTGTCAATGAAAAAAGCTTTTTGGTGAATTCTGTAAGGTAATTTCACGCCTCGCGATAAATCAAGATTATCGGTTGACATATTCGATTTAGCTTGTTATGTTGCTTTTGTTTTGAGTATGTATCTTTGTTTAACCATAAAATCTGTAAGTTAACCTAACTCAGTCGGTTTGTTGGTCGGATCAATCACTATCGATAACCTTAACCTCTGGAATACTTTAAAAGGATGAAAATTTTTTGTCTGCCTGATTGTCGTTATTATTAATGATGTCAGGATTTTAAGTCTTTAACACAACAGCAGGACACGCACATGCCACTCTTGAAAATCGTTCCGAGTCTCAAAAAGGAAAAATTGGCCCTTCGGCTGGGACAGAAACGATCCAACAAGATGTCTTATTCCAGCCGTCAGAAAATCAAAAAACTTGACCGCAAGATGGAACAGATACTCACACCCTCCCTTTATTATAAAACCGTTCCCGTGGCTCACGTGGGGCGGGGGATAACGGAACTTAAGGATGGTACGCGATTCAAAAGCTTCAAACTTGCCAAAGCCCTCAGGGGTTGTGAGCAAGTGGTGTGTTTTGCCGCGACCATCGGTAAGAGCGTGGATAGAGAAGTATCCCGCTTGATGGAACAAAATCACCTTTCCGAAGCCTATATTCTGGATACCATGGGTTCTCTCCTTGCCGAAAACATGGTCGAGAGCTTCTGGCAGCAGATGCGGTCCGAATATCGTCGGAAAGGTCGCGGAATTTCCATTCGCTTCAGTCCGGGGTATTGCGACTGGTCCCTGTGTGAGCAAAAGAAGCTGTTTCGTTACATTGATAATAATCAGTTTTCGGTCACGCTCAATGACAGTTTCCTCATGTCACAGCGCAAATCCGTATCCGGCATTTTTGGAATCTCCCTCCCTCAGTACGCTCAATCCGTCTCTACTTACAATCCTTGCGAAGAATGTCGCCGGCTCGAATGCACTGAAAGACGAGCTCTTTCGGCCTGAGCTGTTCCGAGAATTTTTCTTCCGCATGTGGGCTATTACTATTTGTGTCCACATGCCCTAGGAGTCAGCATGAAACGATCAGGACTGTCCGGAGGCTCTTATAAGCCTTTAAGTCAGCAAGACATTGAAAAAATTCATCAAACAACCCTCAGGGTTTTCCAGGAAGTTGGGGTGAAGGTGAGTTGTGCCGAAGCTATCGAGCTTTTCGCGGCAGCGGGGGCCGATGTGAACCCCGTGGAAAAAATCGTGAAAATTCCTCCCGCCCTCGTGGAAAAAATTCTGAGCACCGCCCCTTCCGAAATCAATCTTTGCGGCCGCGCTGAAAATGGTGAACTCGATTGCGCCATCGGGGACACTCGTGTTCACCTGGGAACAGGGGGTACGGCCTTGAATGTCCAGGACCCGGGGGCGAAAGACGCTCGCAGGTCTCAGCTCAAAGACATCGGAGACATGGCTCGAGTGGTGGACGCCCTCGATAACATCCATTTTTACATGCTCAATGTGTTTCCCAACGATCTGTCCATGGAAGAAGTGGACGTGAATCGCTTTGGAGCGGCTCTCAACCGCACGAAAAAGCACGTCATGGGGGGTGTTTATACGGTGGAAGGGGTCCGCAACGTCATCCGCATGGCGGAAATGATCGCCGGGTCTCCCGAAGCTCTGCGCAAGCGTCCTTTCATTTCCATGGTGGCGTGCGTTATCAGTCCCTTTGTCATCGACGAGCATTACGGCCGCCTGGCCATCGAAGCCGCCCGCAACAGCATCCCCCTTGCCGTGCCGGCGGAACCCCTGTGCGGGGCCACGTCTCCCATCACTCTGGCGGGAAACCTGGTGGTGCTCAACGTGGACACTCTCGCGGGCGTCATGATGACTCAGTTGGCCAACGCGGGAGCCCCCGTGCTCTACGGATGCGTGGCTTCGGTGACGGACCTTCGAGACATGAAATACCTGGCGGGAGCCGTGGAAATGGGCCTCATCAACGCTGCGGCGGCTCAAATCGCCCAGTTTTACAAAATCCCCATCTATGCCACGGCGGGCATGTCCGACGCCAAGATGAACGATCCCCAATCGGGATACGAATCGGCCGTCACCAGCCTTCTGGTGGCCCTGGCCGGAGGCAATTACATCCATGACGCGGCCGGATTTATCGAATTTTGCATGACCGCTTCCTACGACAAGCTGGTGATCGACAACGAAATCATCGGCATGGTCATGCGAGCCGTGCAGGGCATCACCGTAAACGATGAAACCATGGCTTTCGATTTGCTCAAGAAGGTGGGGCCTTCGGGACATTTCGTTTCCGAACGCCACACCCGCAAGCACATGCGTGCCGAGCATTATCAGCCGCAGCTCAGCAACCGGGAAAGTCGAGAACGGTGGATGGCCGCAGGGGGCAAGGATGCTTTGCAGCGTGCCACGGAAAAGGCCCGGCAGATTCTGGACGCGCCGCCCGTGTCTCACATTCCCGAAGATGTCAGAACCCGCCTCAAGGCGGAAATTCCCGGCCTCAAACCTTTCATCATGGACTAGAAAACAGGGGGTAAAACCTTGATTGTCATCGGTGAAAACATCAATGCCACCATCCCGTCGGCCAAGCGGGTCATCATGAACGGGGATGCGGCAAAGCTGGCGGAAATGGCCGTCCGACAGGCCAATGCAGGCGCTGCCTACATCGACGTGAACGTGGCCACGGGCAAGGGAGGGCGCAAGGATGAAATCGCCGCCATGGAGTGGGCTGTCGAGGTCATCCGGGAAGCGGTGGACAAACCCCTGTGCATCGACAGCGCCGATCCCCAGGTGCTCGAAGCGGGGCTCAAGGCTGCTCAGGGGAAGGTGATGATCAATTCCACCACGGCGGAAGCCGGCCGCATGGAACCCGTCCTGGCCCTGGCCAAAAGTTACGGCGCGCCCATCATCGCCCTGGCCATGGACGAACAGGGGATTCCCAAAACGGTGGAAGGGCGCGTGGCGGCCGCCGGCAAGATCGTCGAAGCCTGTGGGCGCATGGGCATTCCCATCGAGACCGTTTACTTCGACGCCCTGGTGATTCCCATCAGTACGGACGCCCGAGAAGGCATCGTCACTCTCGAAACCCTCACGGCGGTGCGGGAGCGTTTTCCCGGCTGCAAAACCGTTCTCGGGCTTTCCAATGTGTCCTACGGACTGCCCGCTCGGGCCAACATCAACGCCGCCTTTTTGCACATGGCCGTGTGGGCCGGGCTGGACGCGGTCATTTTGGACCCCACGGAAGCGCTGCTCATGGGAGCCGTGAGAACGGCAGAAGCCATCATCGGGGAAGACAGGCATTTCAGACGCTACATGCGTTTGTACCGCAAGAAGAAAAGTTAGGAAAATCAAAGAAATCATCAAAAAAATATCGAAAATCATGAACACAACCGGAGAGGACATCTCTTATGAATGAAGCTCAATTGCTCGA
>CAZRWT010000008.1:0-69925 GCA_964603955.1 uncultured Syntrophobacteraceae bacterium | reverse complement strand
AATGCGCCTTATATCCCCGCCCTGAAGAGACGGGGCTTTACGGCGCAGCCGGTAAAATATCCGCTCCCAAGTCCCCAGGTCGAGCCTGCCTTCCGTCACGGCCACCACCACTTCACGTCCCATGATCTGGCGCTTCATATGAGCGTCCGCATTGTCCTCGCCCACATTGTGCCTGTACTGGGAAACCGGTTCGTGAGGGGCCAGCTTTTCGAGCCATTTTTCGTAATCGTGGTGCAAACCGTGCTCATCGTCGTTGATGAACACCGATGCCGTGATGTGCATGGCATTGCAAAGGAGCAGTCCTTCACGGATACCGCTTTCACGGAGACACGCTTCCACCTGGGGTGTCATGTTGATGAAGGCTCTTCGTGTGGGAACCTCAAACCATATTTCCTTGCGATAAGATTTCATCTCCGTATTCTCCTCCTTCCGATAAACGTCCATGGAATCGACTTTCAAAAAACATGAATGAAATTGGACACGGGAATGCCGTTGACGGCCACTGTTTTTTAATGCCTCTTGAGTCGGTAAACCATTACATGCTATATTGTTAGTCATACTTAAAGGGGCTGCCTGAAAATTGCACCTCGGTCGGGTATGTGTTTTATAGAATCGGGTCCGTACCCCATCCAGCATGAAAACCCAGGAGGAAACGCCGGTTTGACCCTGCTGAATGACATTTTTCAGACAGCCTCTTGGTTGAAGTTTCGTGGCACGCGCCACCCAAAAGGGTGACCGTCATACCCACGTCATCAATCAAACAAATACCTTTTGGATACCGGCTGGAACCCCATTGATCCGAAACCGGATCAAAAATGACGGCTCGTGGAAATCCGTACCCTGTTTTTTCAAGCCGTCACCCAACCAAAGAAATCAGGATGATTACCCTATGCTCGACATGACCCGTTACACAAGAGAAAATTTCATTTCCAAGGTCCCCGAAATTGTGGACATCGCCAGGTCGTCCTATTCCATAGGCGATTTCCGAAAAAAACTCAGCGAGCACGCTCACAGCCTGGAGTACGAAACTTTTCACGATTACAGTTCTTTCACCGAGGGCTCCATCATGAGAGTGCGTGATTGCGCCCGCGTGGTCCATATGATTTTGACACGCAGGTCTGAAGATCAGGCCGGTTTTTCCGCTGCAAAAGCTCTTTACGACGTTGTAACCGGAGTTCCCAGACCGGACCTTTCGCCCTCATTCTATGCGGAAATGCTTTACCTGTTCCTGGGGCTCCAGGGCAGGGGACCGGGCAGAAAACCGGCGGATTCACGTCTGGCCACAAGCCGGCTGGAAGGACGGGAAGCAGCCCTGGAAAGGTCCCACCAACTGGACGATTTATCCGAAGACATGGAGCAATATGCCGCCAGGTGCCCCACCGGCCTGGGAGCGGATGCCGTCCGGCGCAGAAACGAAAGGCGCAAAAAAATTCTGTCCCGGCTCAAGGCCTCGGAAGAGCAATGGAACGACTGGCAATGGCAATACGATCACATCTTACAGGATGCCGATCTCATCGACGATCTGGTGCGCCTGTCTCCACGGGAAAAAGAGGCCATACAAAGTGCCCGCCGTTTGCGAATTCCTTTCGGCATCACCCCTCACTACCTGTCTCTCATGGACGATGACGAAGGCTCCACGCGAGATCGAGCCGTCCGAGCCCAGGTCATTCCACCCCAGGCCTATGTGGACCAGGTGGGATCTTACGACAAGAACAGCAGGTTTTGCCTGGATTTCATGAAAGAAAGCGACACGTCGCCCATCGACCTGGTAACCCGGAGATATCCCGGTATCTGCATTTTCAAGCCCTTCAACACCTGTCCGCAAATCTGCGTGTACTGCCAGAGGAACTGGGAAATCGACGATGCCATGGCCCCGGGAGCCCTGGCGCCCCCGGACGACATCGCCGCAGCCATCAAATGGATCGGCGAGCATCCCGCCCTCCACGAAGTGCTCATCACCGGTGGAGATCCCCTCGCCATGAATGACGAGGAATTCGAACGAATCCTAGAAGGGGTCGCGCGGATTCCTTCCGTGGAGCGCATCCGCATCGGAACCCGAACGCCCGTCACCACCCCCATGCGCATCACGGAAAAACTGGCCGACCTTCTGGCAAGGCACCGCATTCCCGGAAAGCGCCAGGTGGCCCTTGTGACCCACATCCAACACCCCTACGAACTGACCCCGGACACGGCCCAGGCCGTGGAGCGCTTGAGGATACGGGGCATTTCCGTATTCAACCAACTGGTTTACACTTTTTTTGTCTCCCGGCGCTTCGAAGCAGCCTTCCTGCGGCGCAACCTTTCCCTGATCGGTGTGGAACCCTATTACACCTTCAACACCAAGGGCAAGGAAGAAACCCTGGCGTACCGTGTTCCCATAGCAAGGCTCCTTCAGGAGCAAAACGAGGAATCCAGGCTGCTGCCGGGGCTGTCACGCACGGACGAAGCCGTTTACAACGTGCCTGGAATGGGGAAAAATTACTTGAGAGCCTATCAGCACCGGGACCTCATCGCCATTTTACCGGACGGCTCGCGCCTGTACGAATTCCACCCCTGGGAAAAGAACATCTCGGGCTTTATGTCCTCGACTTTCGCCAGCGAGGACGTACCCATCCTGGACTACCTTCAGCGCCTGGGCGACATAGGCGAGGACGTGTCCGACTACGAAACCATCTGGTATTATTATTGATGCCGTTGCAGCTCACCGGCTCATGCCGGTCGGCTGCATGTGCCCCTCGATGGTTTCGGCAATCCGATAGCTCAACAGGAAAAGGAGCTGGTTGTGAGCCTCGACCAGCTCCTCATAACCATCCCCACGGCAGGGCACCGTGAAAGACGACCGTGTGGATTTCACGGCCTCTCCCTTGTCGCCCTCAAAGAGCGTCCACACGGCTTCCAGGGACACATCTCCTCCCAGCGTTCCGTCAAAGCGCAAAATATCCATGGTCACCCGATAGTCCAGGTTGCGAATGCCTCTCCAGGGAAACACAAAAACCTGGTCCGTTCCCAACAGGCTCGACAAATGATCGACCACAATACGCGGCAGGCCGTCCTTGAAGGGCTCCGCCCAGCGATGATATTCTTCAATGTTGACTTCACTGCCCACGGCACGTGATACAATCTGTGGGCGGTTCAAATATTCAGGTATCTTCGCGGGTCCCACACCCACACGCACATGGGGATGCTCCGACAACGGCATACGAGACACACCGTCCATATCCGTAAAGTCCTGTGAGGCGGTCAGCAAAAAAGTTCTCGGTGATATGCCGGCTCCCCCCAGGCAACCGCAAAGGGCCAAGAGAACCGGAAGAATCAATATGATCGCGAAATGAGCCGGAAACCTGCCGGGTCGATCCATTTTTTATCCTCTCAAGGTTTTTTGCCGCGCAACAGGGCTTCGGGATGGTTTTGAAGGTAGTCGGTCAGCACACGCATGGACCGCGAAGCCGCTGCCACTTCCGTCAACACTTCCTGGAGGGTGTACATGAGGGGGGAGTCGTCACGGGCGGAAGCCTCCACCCTTTCCAGGGCCGCTTCAACCTGCCGCATGGCGCTCTGACCGGCTTTCAAAGTCTCCTCCATGTCCACCATCATGGAAGGAAGCTGCTGATCGAGCCTGACGGCCACGTTTCGAGCCGCTCCTACAGTGCCGTCAAGATTTTGTAGGATACCCGCCAGCCCCTCGTTAAATACAGTGAGAGTGCTCCGCAATTCGCTCAAAACCAGTGTGCCTTCGTTGAGCAGGGAATCCGCGCGTACATCGACTTTGGCCACCAGGGCGTTCATCCCCGCCAGGGTATCACGGACATCCTGAAGGGCCTGTTCCAAATCGGGGGAATCCAAAAAAATTCGCAAGGTTCGCACAATTTCCGTGACCTGCGAAAACATGTCTTCAACAGGCACTTTCTCGAATCGTTTCAGGAAATCCGCCAGATCCGAAGGAATGGTGGGAACTTCCGGAAGGCCCTTGATGCTTCCCACAAGCCGTACGGGAGTGTCGGGCCTGAAATCCAGCTCGATCATAAGCAGCCCCGTAACGAAGCTCTGCACGGTCAACTGAGCCCGCAGCCCCCTCTCGACCAGACGGTCCAGGTTCAAATCCCAGGAGCGGTCTTCAGCACCGTCAACTTTCAGGCGAGCCTTTTCAATGTCAAAAAAAACAGGAATGCGGTAGTTGAGCTTCCCTCTTTCCACCAGCAACTGGATATCGGTGACCGTGCCCACCTTGACCCCACGAAAAGCCACGGGAGCCCCCACACTCAATCCTTTGACCGAGCCGTCGAAAAAGGCCACGCACTTGATTTTTTCCCGAAAGATTCCTCCACCCAGCAAAAAAAAGCTGAGCACGGCAAGGAAAATGCCCCCCAACACAAAGCTTCCCACCAACCTGGGATTTGCTTTCTTGCTCATAGTTTCCTTCAACCTTCACATCGAGCCCGATTTTCCACGGGTGAGAAAACGAATGACTTTCTCATCCGTGGACTCATCGAGCAGTTTACGGGGATTCCCCTGAGCGATCATGGTCCTGGTTTCCGCATCCAGGTAAACGGAGTTGTCCGCGATGGCAAAAATGCTGGCCAGTTCATGAGTAACCACGATGATCGTCGCTCCCAGGCTGTCACGGAGTTCGAGAATGAGATCATCCAGCAAGCGAGCACTCACCGGGTCCAGCCCCGCCGACGGCTCATCGAAAAACAACACTTCGGGATCGAGAGCGATGGCCCTGGCCAGCGCGGCCCGTTTTCTCATCCCGCCGCTGATTTCGGAAGGGTAAAAATCTTCGAACCCCGCAAGCCCCACCAGGGAAAGCTTCAAGGAAACCAAATCGCGAATGTCCGAAGCATTCAGCCGGGTGTATTCTTTCAGAACCAGACTCACATTTTCTTCAAGGGTCATGGAACTCCAGAGCGCCCCGTTCTGATAAAGAATTCCGGAACGACGCATGATCCGGTCCCGCTCCTCGGGTTCACAGTCCCAGAAACTGACATCACCGTAAAAAACCTTGCCTCGCGCGGGCTCCATGAGTCCCACCAGGTGCTTCAGAAGGGTGCTCTTGCCACAACCGCTGCCGCCCATGATGACGAAGATTTCACCTCTACCGACGGCAAAATCCAGGTCCTTCTGAATCACGAAGCTGCCGTATGCCATGTCCAAATGGGATACGGAGATGTGAGCTTCCCCGATATTTGTGCCCTCGCCCGCCATAAAACGCTAAATCCCCATGATGCTCGTGATCACCGCCACGATGGAATCGGCAATGATGATCCACACAATGCCCGTGACCACCGCCGAAGTGGCCGCCTGCCCCACGGCGGAAGCGCTTCGCCCGCACTGCATTCCCCTCAGGCACCCCGCGAAGGCCACCAACATACCGAAAACCGCGCTCTTGGAAAAACCGATAAAAAAATCCGTAAGAGACACCGCCGCCTTGGTTTGTTGCAGGTACTGCATCCACGGCAGGTCGAGCATGGTGGTACCCACGACGGCTCCGCCCAAAATTCCGAGAAAATTGGAATAGAGATAGAGCATGGGCATCATGAGCACCAGGGCCAGCATCCTGGGCAGAACGAGAAACTCCATGGGAACGATACCGAAGGTGCGGAAAGCGTCGATTTCCTCGTTGACCTGCATGGTACCCAGTTGAGCGGCAAAGGCGGCACCGGTACGGCCCGCCATGATGATTCCCGTCATCATGCCCGCCATTTCCCGCGTCATGGCCAGTGCCACCAGGTCCGCCACAAAAATCTGAGCGCCGAACATCCTCAACTGGACCGCTCCCACAAAGGCAAAAATGAGCCCCACCAGAACGCTGATGAGCCCCACAATGGGCAGAGCGTTCACACCGCATTCCTGCATGACGACCAGCAAATCGGAGCGACGCAGCCTGGCCTTTCCACGAAAGAGCTTCCCGAAGGCAATCGTGGCCTGGCCGACGAAATCGACCATCTCCCCGGCAGCGGAAAACCATTGAATGATTTCCCTGCCCATGCGCTCGACAAAGGGTTTCGGAGGGGACTTTTCGGCGGTTTCCTTGCGAGAAACCGCCGAAGCGAGCTTCATGAGACGCTCGACCCCTTCGGGAAATCCATGGAAAGTCAACTCCAACCGCCTTTCACGGCAGAACCTGCCCAGGCGGTCCAAAAACACCAGCAGAACCGAATCCCACTGGGAAACATCCTCCCCATGAACGACCAACCGCTTCAGCCCCTGATGAGTATCCAGCTTTGCCTTCACCTGAGAAAAAACGGGCATTCCATGGGCAATGGTCCACGGACCGGACAAAACCACTTTCAGGTCGGTTCCATCCTGAATGATGTTGATGGGAGATTCCAGGGAGCGCTCTTGCATTTCGCCACTCATCGTCAAAGACACCGTCGCACCTTGGAACGCGCGGTTTTTGATCCACTCGATTTGGGGAACAAGGGTGGGCACGATAAGGCAGTGTCCACCCTATGTCCTCCGTCGAGCCTTGTCTTCCAGGTAATCGGTCAAGATTTTCAAGTGATCGAATGCCATTAGAGGCGGAAGCTCGTCGGGCGTGAAAACCCCCACGTGCTTTGCATCGTCGGCAGCCCTGGGCTTTCCTGAAGCACTTCCGGCAAAAACCATGGTGACGGTGTGGTGGCGGGGGTCACGGTCCGGATCGGAGTAAGCCCGAAACTGGCGGAGATCGCTCACCACAAGGCCCGTCTCCTCGAGGGCTTCCCGCCGAGCCGCATTTTCGAGGCTTTCCCCGTAGTCCACGAATCCTCCGGGAAGAGCCCAGCCATGAGGCGGATTCTTGCGCTCGATGAGCACAATGCCCCCCGATTCCATTTCCACGATGAGGTCCACCGTGAGAAACGGATTTCTATAAACCTGAACGGCAACACCGCATCGAGGACAGCAAACCACATTGGGATCAGCCATGGTACCCCCTCCTTCAGAAAAAATTGACGGTCACACCTTCCGCGAGCCGAAATCACAAGCCCCACTCGAAGGGTCAGGGCCGGTCGGCTGTCTTTCTCATGAGCACGTGTTCGAGCAAAAGGACCAGGGCAATGCCCACAATGAGTCCATTGCCCAGAAAAACCCTCAAACCAGGAGACATTTCGATCAGGAAACTCTCGGGCAACAACGCCACCAGTGTCCCAAAAACAACGGGTAACCCTACCACATAGTAGTCGCGGCTTGTCAATCCCCTGGAGGCCACGATGGCAAGAGCCGCTCCGACCTGGGCTCCCATGGCCACGCAAAGGGCCGCCCCCACCACGGGAGCGGGAACGGCGGCCAGCAAAGCCGCCACCTTGGGCACAAATGCCGCGACAACAAAAAGTATTCCACAATAAGCCGTAGCGTATCGACTGGCCACGCGATTGGCAAGCACCACTCCCGGGCTCATGCTGTAAGTGGCCGGCCCCACCGTACCGAAAAGCCCGCAGACCGCTCCCCCCAGACCATTGAGGAAAACACCCCGCGCGGTCCCCCTGGACAAACGATCCGCGTCGGTGATCGCGGCAATGCCGTTGAGACTGCCGATGCTGTTGACAACCACCGCGATGTAGGAAGCGGCAAGGGCAATGACCGCCGGCCAGTAAAATATGGGAGTTCCCGGCATCCAGGGAGAAGGCATGTCAAACCAGCCGGCATGGAGGAGGGAATCCCAACCGGATGTGGTGAGAAAGCTGAAAGCCAGGGTTCCCAAGACCATGCCGAACAAAAGGGCGATGGTTTTCAAAAACCCCGTGAGCCAGTGAGACAGCATGGCCATGACCATGACCAGAAGCATGCTCAAGTAAAATATGAGGGGCCGGCCCTCGGGATGAAGAGCATCCATGCCCATCATGGTCCGGGCCAGATGAGGCAGGAGCGTGAAAGAAATGAGCATGAGGATGACACCCACCACATTGGGCGTGGCGAGCTTGACGGCTTTTCTCAACTGTCCCGTGAGGACGAAGGCCATGAGCAGGAGTCCCCCAAGCAGCATCCCTCCCTGGATGACCTCGATCCCCAGAGGGGCCAGCACGATGAAAGTGAGCAACAGTGCGGCGGAAGGCCCGTCCAGCAGGGGGTAGCGGTGGCCCCAAAGGCATTGAATCGCGGTGAAGAGGCCGGAAGTGAAGAGAGTCATCTGGAAAAATCTAACTTCCCCTTCAGGATCCAGCCCCAGGGCCTTCCCGCCCAGGTTGGCCACGACAATCAGAGCCGGAAACAGGATGATGGCCCACTGGAAGGCGTAGAGCAACGAGTGGATAAAGGGGGGATGATCATCGATACCATAGATATAGGAAGGCTTTTTCATGATAAGCGGGCATCCATCCGAGAAACAAAAAGTCGGCTCGAAATCCGGTGGATTCAAGAGAAAAGAGCATCCGATGGAAACCGGCAAAAGAGCGATTCCATGGACGTCCGATCTCGAAAGATGCAAGCATATCACAACGAGAGTGCGACAGAAAGCCCGCGGACTTGGGAACAACAAGACATCCTGCAACGCAACTGATATCTTTCGCCCCAAACTTTAGTTTGGGAGCGAGAGATATGAATCGCGTTGCAGGGCAGAAAACTACATCTATTTGGAATCAGTGTAGAATTTCGAAAAGCGTGCTGATACTGTCTTCATTATGAATGTTTCGAATGGCGGTAGAAAAGAGCCTACAAGACGGGATGCATTGAATTTTTGAGCACTTAGCCGCCTGAGGCCGCATGGGAAGCGTGTCGGTCACCACAAGACTTTCGAGGCGGCTGCTTTCAATGCGATCGACGGCCGGTCCGGACAGCACCGCATGGGTCACGCAGGCATGCACCGCTTTTGCCCCTCGATCAAGCAGAGCCTTGGTGGCTTCCACCAGGGTTCCGGCGGTATCGACCATGTCGTCGAGCACCACGGCGGTCCGGCCTTCCACTTCCCCTATGATGTTCATGGCCTCGGCCTGATTGGCGTCGGAACGGCGTTTGTCGATCAAGGCCAGGGTCGCTTTGAGCTGACTCGCATAGGCCCGGGCTCTTGGAACTCCACCGGCATCCGGGGAAACGATAACCAGATCCCCGTTGAAATGCTCACGAATGTAAGGAAGCAACAGGGGTGAAGCGTAGAGATTGTCCACGGGAACATCGAAAAAGCCCTGGATTTGCCCCGCATGCAGGTCCATGGTGAGGATACGGTGAGCGCCCACCCGCGTGATCAAGTCGGCCACCAACCGTGCCGTGATGGGAACTCTCGGCTTGTTTTTTCGGTCTTGCCGGGCATAGGAATAATAAGGAATAACCGCAGTGATTCTCCTGGCCGAAGCACGTTTGAATGCATCGATCATGACCAGGAGTTCCATGAGATGATCATTCACCGGGTGGGCTCCCGACTGAATGACAAACACATCGGCACCCCGAACATTTTCACCGATTTCAACCCTTATTTCCCCATCACTGAAGGTGCCCAACATGGCACGCCCAAGAGATATATCCAAGGATGCGCAAATTTGCTTTGCCAGCTCCGGGTTGCTACTGCCCGAAAAAATTTTTAAACCATACGTGGCCATTAATCCGTCACCTCTCATCATCTAATGCTCGTAAACTCATTCCTCCCTCGTCAGGACCAACCTCTTTATTACAGGAACAAGGAAATGGCAACCCTTTTCGTTCTAAAAATCACAAACACTCACCTTCAAACAACTAAAAGTCCTCCCCCCTTTCACATGCTCTCGTCAAGATCATCAATTACAAACTGGTAACACTCATGCCCGGAATAGTAAACGAACCGATGGCAGTGCGGGCACTGCATAAGGTTCTCATCTTTCTGAAGCTCGATAAATTTCTGAGGCGGCATGTTGAGGTGGCACTTGGAACAGACCCCGTTGTCCACAGCCGCCACTGCAACCCCTGCCTGGCGTTGCAGTAAAAACTCCGTCTTTTTTTGAATGTTTTTGTCCATCCTGTCCCTGACTTTCGACTGTGCCACCTCCAGACGGTCCAGGCGCTCTTTAAGGACTGACGTTTCAGTTTCCAGGAGCCTTTTGTCCTCGGCAACGATGCTTCTCTGCTTTTCCACCTCCTTTTCCATCTCCGCCACTTTACCTGCAAGGGTCTCCACTTCCGTCATCAACTCCAGTGCCTTGTCTTCCTTCTGAGATATTTCTTTTTTGTATTCGTCTATCTCACGGGCCATGGCCTGATATTCTTTGTTGGTTTTGACCTCACTCATCCGGCGTTTGCTGCGAGCTATCTTAGCCTCCAAATCGGCAATACCCTGTTCCAAGGCTCCATGCATTTTCCTGGCATTGTCGTACTCTGTCTTTATGGAAAAAAATTCCCCTTCCAACCGGCCGAATTCCTTTTCAATGGCCGCAATGCGCCGGGGTGTCTCTTCAAACCCCTGCAAAACCCCGGCTTTTCTGTCTTCCAATATCTGGTATTCGATCAATGATTTGAGCTGTTCCTGCAAAATGAACCTCCCGGTCGATAGCAATTTTGTTCAAACTCCAAGACTCTTAATAAGGTACAAAAGGGTCTCTTTCCCCCTGTGCCGTAAGCACAGTCAAAACCTTACCGTGGTTAACCGCCTGTAAATTCATAAAGTCAGCCAAGGGCTTCACAATGATGTGTTCCGACGCAAAATGTCCCACATCCACCACGGCAAGCCCCGCCTCCCTGGCCCTCTGGGCTTCGTGAAACTTCACGTCGCCGGTTACATACACATCGACATTCCCGGCGATGACCTGCTCCATGAGGCTACCACCGCTTCCAGTACACAGCGCGACCTTTCGCACCGGTTTGTCCAGGTCTCCCACAATCCTAAGAGAAGAACTGTCCAGGGTATCGCGCACAAGAGCGGCAAACTCTTTCAACGGCAACTCCAATGACAGCTCCCCCAAACATCCCAACCCGGCATAGCCGGGCTCGCCAACCAGGTGAGAGGCAACCTCCAGCGGCTCGATGGAAATGAGTGCAAGCATGGATGCCAGCCGATCATTGGTACCGTCACGAGCCACATCCAGGTTGGTGTGGGCGGCAATCAAATGAATGCCCTTTTGAATGGCGGCAATAACCAGTTTTCCAGGATATTGATCCGAACGAACCGCAGGCAGGGGTTTAAAAACGAGAGGGTGGTGGGTGAGAAGGCATTGACAGTGCAGGTCTTCAGCTTCTTTAAGCGTTATCGAGTTGGGGTCCAGGGCTACAAGGAGTCTTTCGACCCCGGCATCAGGGTCACCCACCTGCAGCCCACACGCATCCCAGGCTTCTGAAAACCTCAATGGGGCCAAAGCCTCCATCCATGCAAGAATATCTTTTACCTGGACCATTTTAAAATTATTCCCCAAAAAGAATGGGGGTGCTCCTCATCGGAGCACCCCCATTCTTTATCCATAAGGGTTCCTTGTTTTACAAACCTCGGTGGTCCCGTCCCACTCCCCGTGGAGGAACTTGACGACCACCCTTACAAAGGCTGTCCCAAACGACTCGGATAAGTATGAATCTTCCAGCATCATGGCACCACTTCAGAATTGAAATTGAAATGGTGGGCCCACCTGGCCTCGAACCAGGGACCTACCGGTTATGAGCCGGTGGCTCTACCAACTGAGCTATGGGCCCTTCCGTACTCCGCAACAAGCAAGGCTTATTTACAAAGACCACCTGAATATTGTCAAGCCATTTCTTCCACATACCCAAATCATTAACGAGTTTAATCCCCACGCGGGTAAACCGGTCATGAAAAAGACAACCCTCATCCCAACTTCTCAGCTTTCGATAAAGCTTTTCAATTCTTTTCTCCGGCTGGGATGACGCAGCTTCCTCAAGGCCTTGGCCTCGATTTGACGTATTCTTTCCCGGGTCACGGCAAAATCCTGGCCCACTTCCTCGAGGGTATGGTCCGCTTTCTCTCCGATACCGAAGCGCATGCGCAGAACCTTTTCTTCACGAGGGGTCAGGGTTGCCAGGGCTTTACGGGTTTGCTCGCTGAGGTTGAGATTGATAACGGCATCCACGGGGGAGGCGACACGCTTGTCCTCGATAAAATCGCCCAAATGGCTGTCTTCTTCCTCGCCGATGGGAGTTTCCAGGCTGATGGGTTCCTTGGCAATCTTGAGCACCTTACGCACTTTGTCCACGGGGAATTCCATCTTTTCCGCAATCTCCTCGGGTGAAGGCTCACGCCCCAACTCCTGCACCAGGTAACGCGACGTTCGAATGAGCTTGTTGATGGTCTCGATCATATGGACGGGGATGCGGATGGTTCGTGCCTGGTCGGCAATGGCGCGCGTAATGGCCTGGCGTATCCACCATGTGGCGTAGGTGCTGAATTTATAACCACGTTGATACTCGAACTTATCCACGGCTTTCATGAGTCCGATGTTGCCTTCCTGGATGAGATCGAGAAATTGCAATCCGCGGTTGGTGTATTTTTTGGCAATACTGACCACCAACCTGAGGTTCGCTTCGATCAGCTCGCTTTTTGCCAGTTTGGCCCTGAGCATGCCGTCTTCAACCCTTCGGAGGATCTGCCTCAGGGTTCTGGAATCGAGCTTGGCTTCCAATTCACGTTGGACGATTTTTTCTTTGGCTTCAATGGCTTTGCACACCAGGCATTTGAACTCGGCTTCATCCATACCGAACATCCCGGCACATTGACCAAAATTACCGCCATTGTTCAACACCGAATCATAGATAAGCCTGAGCTCGTGAAAGGGTTTGCCGAATCTGAGAATACAGTCTTCAAGAATTTTTTCCGAGCAGGTGATATCTGAAAGACAGGAACGCAATTTATCCAATATATTGTCGATATGTCGCCTGCTGAGTTGAAGGCCTTTGAGCAGGCTCACGATTTTGTCTTTGTTTGCCTGAAGCCTCGCTTTAAGAGCAACCTCATTGCCGTCCACAGCGTCCTGGCGCAAAAGGATCGTCTGATTCACTTTGTTTTCATCGTCCAGAGCATGAACTTCCTCGAGAATCCGAATGACGCGAGCTACCTGGGCTGCTTCCTCATCCTCGCTCAAGTCCTCTTCGACCTCCCGAAGGATGTCGTGGAGGCTTACATTATTCGTCTCCAGCCTCTCTTTCAGACACATGATCTCCTTGACACCGATGGAAGACTCCATGATGGCATTGAACACCTCCCGCTCCCCGGCCTCTATACGCTTGGCAATCTCCACCTCCCCTTCACGCGTGAGAAGCGATACCTGCCCCATATCCCGGAGATATATCTTGACAGGGTCCGTAACACGACTGGTGGTATCCGAGTCCAGTTGAAGCTCGTCTTCCTCATCTTCGATCAGGGAATCGGCACCGACACCTTCCCGTACCACCTGCACCTGCTGTTCGGAATCCACGATCTCGATGTCCATCTCATCGAAAATCATCATCATGTCGTCCAGCTTTTCGGGAGAAACCAGCTCCTCCGGAAGTGCTTCATTGACTTCATCATAGGTCAGATAACCTTTTTCTTTTCCGACCGTGATGAGCCGCTTGATATCATCCATATCGGGTTTGGTCAGCGCAGGATCACGTCTTTGCCTGGTTTCCTTTTCCGTCATGACTCCCTTTCTCCCTAAGCGTTATTAAGTATGTCCTCGAGCCTTCTTTCGGGGGGAACTGATACGCTGGATTTGGGCCAGAATCTCTTTTGCCCGCACAACATCACCTTCCGCCATGGCTTTTTCAAGGGCAACTTTCAAACCGGATACAGCCTGCTTCTTTCTTTGCTCCGCCAAAGCTCCCAGCCAATCCCGCATCTGTATCCTCGGTTCATCGATCTCCCCCGGTTCCATCATAAAGCGCGTGAACAGACTTTGAAGACCTGCATCCTCGAGTCGATCATGAACCCGTTGAGCGTCAAAGGGCTCTGAAGGCGGGTGAGGTGCATTCAATATGGTCGTTACGATATTTTTGAGCTTCACTTCCTCAAAGTGATCATGCACCCCTGACTCCTCAACCTCACAGATGAGGTCGGGATACCGTACCATCCACCTGACAATTTTTTCTTCAATACTCTCCCGGCCATCCATGGGACGGGTTTGAACAGACGCCGGGTATGTCGATGGCTGCGGGCCCCCCGAAAACCTCCTCTGCCCACGTTTTCCTTCATCGAGTTGGTGTTCGAGCACTTTCTCCCGTATGGAAAGGCGTTCACAGACCAGGCGCACATAATCCGCTCTCAGCACGGGCGGACGAGCCGCATCCAGGACAGGCCGTATTTCCTCAATCACTTTGGCTTTCCCCACGCTGGTTCCATCCCAGCCGTCCAGGATTTTACCGAGAGCATAAGCACCCAGCTCAAGACGTGACCCCATGAGCCCATAAAAACCTTCCATACCCAATTCGCGCAGGAAGTCATCGGGGTCCATGTTCCCTGGAAAACGCACACAGCTCACGGCCAGAGACTCTTGCAAAAACAGGGGCAGAACTCTCAACATGGCCCGCTCGCCCGCTTCATCGCCGTCGTAACTCAAAATCACCTCGTCCGCGATGCGCGCCAGGAGCCTCACCTGCTGCACCGTGAGAGCCGTTCCCAGGTTGGCCGTTACGGAGTAAAATCCTCTTGCGTGAAACGCCAAAAGGTCCATGTAGCCCTCCACAAGAACCACCTTTCGCGTTTCCCTGCAAGCCGTTCGCGCTTTTGCATATTGATAAAGCGTTCGCCCCTTATGGTAAACGGGAGTTTCCGGACTATTGAGGTATTTGGGCTCATTGATTGAATCCTTACTCAGGGTTCGGCCCCCGAATGCCACGACCCTTTGTTGCCCATCCGTGATGGGAAAAATCAATCGATTGCGAAACCGATCATAATAATGATTTTCATTTTTGCTGCTTTTGGCGAACAAGCCGGCTTTGTAACCCAACTCAGGAGCAATGCCAAGGCCTCGTAGATGGCGAAGCAGCGCATCCCAATCGGGAGGTGAAAAACCGAGGGCCTGCTCCTCCACAACATGGTCGGGTACCCCCCTCTGCTCCAGATACCTGCGGGCAGCATCCCCTTCAGGGCCATGGCGAAGCCGGGCATGAAAAAAATCAGCCGCCGCCGCCAACACGGCAAGCAACTCTTCCCGCTCTTTCCTTGCTGCTTCCGTGAAGTCTCTGAAAGAATCGCTCTTCTCATCCATTGTCGGCAGCTGAAGCTGGTAGCGCTCCGCCAGTTCCCGCACCGCTTCCATGAAGGAAAGGTTCCGGTGGCGCATGACAAAGTTGAGCACATCCCCGCCGCTACCGCATCCAAAACAATAATAGAGCTGATTCTCACCATCCACGTGGAAGGACGGCGTCTTTTCATGGTGAAAGGGGCACAGGCCGTAATAGCGATTGCCGGAGCGTTTCAGGGGGACAGCCTGCCCAATGACGTCAACAATGTCCACGGCCTGCTTGATCAGCGCAGCCAGATTTGAAGCACTCACTCGAACAAGGACGCTCCCTCGAAGATTCCAATCAAAGCCCAAAAGCCACCGACGCTCCAGCGAGCGACGTTGAGTTCTTATCCGGTCCATGAAATGAAATCAAGAGTGAAAGGAGCCCCCCTCGTCCCAAAGAGCATCAAGCGGATAATTTACCGCGCACCCGCTCGTTGACGGTTTTTCCCTCCGCCCTGCCGGCAATTTTGGGCATGAGCACCTTCATCACCTTCCCCATGTCTTTTGCCGATTGGGCTCCCGACTCCTCGACGGCACTGTCGATCAATGCATCCAGTTGCTCCACGCTCAACGGCTCGGGAAGGAATGCCTGCAGCACCTCCACTTCCCGCTCCTCCTTATCCGCCAGATCCTGCCGTCCGGCTTTTCCATACTGCTCGATAGAATCCCTGCGCTGCTTCACCTGTGAAGCAATCAACTGCTGGATTTCCCCCTCATTGGGAACCCTTTTCAACTCTTTTTCCTTGTTTTTGATGCTGGTGAGCAGAGCTCGAACCGCATCCCGCCTGTCCCCGTCCTTCTCCCGCATGGCCTCTTTCAAGGCCGTCTCGATGCGCTGCAACAGCTCCATGTAACACCTCACTTCCCCTTCCGTGAACGGGCAATCCCGTCAAGATATTCCCGCACACACTGCATGGCTTCCGAAAGAACGAGAGTTCCGTTGTAGATGGCTCTCCCCGTAATGACCCCATCGAGCCCCATGGGCACGAGAGGAAGCAGTGCCCGAATATCCTCCAGTGTGGCCACCCCCCCCGAAGCGATCACCGGTATGTCGGTCGCCTGGAGAAGCTGTCGTGTGCCGTCGATGTTGACTCCGGACTGCATGCCGTCTCGATGGATATCCGTGTGAATCACTGCGGCGAGAGGCAGTCGTCCAAACCTTCGCACCAGGGAAGTCACATGGGTTTCCGTCGTCTCCTTCCAGCCCTGTATGGCCACTTTCCCGTCGCGCGCATCGATGCCCAAAGCCACGCGATGGGGATATTCCTCGCAAAGGGCCTCCAACAACTCGGGTTCACGCAGAGCCACGGTCCCCAAGATGATGCGCTCGACCCCCGATCCCAAATACGCCGATGCCGTATCTCGATCCCTGATGCCTCCCCCCACCTGTACGGACATGGAAACGCTCTTCACAATGGCCTCGATCACCCGGCGGTTCTGGGGTGAACTTGAAAAAGCGCCATCCAGGTCCACAATGTGGAGCCACCGGGCCCCTTCCTGCTCCCAACGTCTGGCAACGGCAACGGGATCCTTCCCGTAAAGGGTCACCCGGTCAGGGTCCCCTTGCATCAAACGTACGCAAACACCTTCTTTCAAATCTATGGCGGGATAAATGATCATGGTCTGTCCCGTTTCCTTTTTTTTAGCGATACACGGCGTGCAACGCGCATCTTGTTCCCGGGCAGAAACCTGGAAACAGATGCAAGACAATTTATCGTATACTCGAGTCGCGCAGGCTATGCGGAGGATTTCATCCCGTACCCGAACGGGCTTTCAGCAGTGCCTTGAGATAGCCCGGCGGCCTCAGCACCTTACGCTTTTCGTTCACGCACACATGAACCGTGTGTCCGGTGGCCAGAATTTCCCCATCACGGGATACTTCATAGTCGAATCTCAGGCGAGCCGGACCGGCAAATTGAAAAACGGTGGAAATGTGCAAAACGTCATCGTAATAAGCCGGTTTGTGATAAAAACAGTGAGCCTCCACCACGGGAAGAAAAACACCTTTTGCCTCCAGCTCCCTGTAAGTCATGCCGCAGGCCCGGAACCATTCGGAGCGCCCCATTTCAAACCACCTCAGGTAGTTGCCGTGGTAGACCTGCCCCATGGCATCCGTGTCCCCATAAATCACCCGTGCTTGAGTCTCTATCTTCATGGAGCATCCCGCACCAATTCCTGGAAAAGCTCTTCGCCCCCGGCCAGCTTCCAGCCGGCCTTTGCTCCGTGAAGCTCGGTGAAGCGCACGGACGACGATTGACGCGGCACGCTCTTTTTAAGGTCTTCGACCAGGAGAAACGGTACCGGATCGGAAACGTGCGTACGCTTTACAATGGGAGTGAGGTGATCCGTGACCAAAAGGATACGGGCGTGGTCAAGCTTCATGGCCCCCTCCACCATGGGCCCCACCACCTTTTCGTCAAAAGCCTCTATGGCAAGGATTTTCTTCTCCAGGTCCCCCGCATGGCCCATTTCATCGGGGGCTTCGATATGCACGTAAACAAAGTTGCCGGTTTCCAGCGCATCGAGGGCCGCAGCCACCTTACCCGCATAATTCGTGTCGAGGTAACCGGTGGCCCCGGGAACCTTCACGGGATCGAGCCCCGCATAAACCCCCAGGCCCTTGAGCAGATCCACAGCCGAGATCATGGCTCCAGTGAGTCCGAATCTTTCCTGGAGAGTGGGCATGGAAGGTGCCCGCCCCTGCCCCCATAGCCAAACGGCATTTGCCGGCCTTTGCCCGGAATTCAGGCGTTCATTGTTCAGGGGATGACCGGCAAGAACTTCGCCCGCCATGGCCATGAACCTCTCCAAAACAGGCACCCGCGCATAAACTTCCCGGTAGCGCTCCACAGGTTCACCCGAAATATCATGGGGCGGCGTCGTGGCCAGATGCTGCTCTCCATTGTGCCAGACCAGGAGATGGCGATAGCTCACTCCCGGATAAAGTTCCAGGGGTTCTCCCCGGGTGATGGGCTGTAGAGCCGTTATGAGCTGTCGGGCTTCTTCGCTGCTGATGTGCCCTGCCGAATAGTCTTCCATACACACGTTATTGCTTTCATCCCTGGACAGGGTGACCAGATTGCAGCGGAAGGCCACGTCCTCCGGAGCCAGATTGACGCCCATACTGGCAGCTTCCAGAGGGGCCCGTCCCGTGTGAAACTTCCTGGGGTCGTAGCCCAGGAGGCTCATATTTGCAATATCGCTCCCGGGTTCCATACCCGAGGGAATGGTGCTCACGGTTCCCATCCGCCCCAGGGCCGCCAGGCGGTCCATATTGGGAGTGCGCGCCGCTTCGAGAGGCGTTCGGCCACCCAACACATCGATGCCGTAATCCCCCATGCCGTCGCCCACCAGGACGATGTATCCGGTCTTCATCGATCGTACTCCTTAAAAATCTGTAACGGGGAAACTGGTCCGCTCATGAAGCACCTTCCATCTCCCGGTTTTCAATACGAATAAATTGAGTAGGATTCAGAACGATATCCAGTTCGTCGATTTCTTTCAAGGCAAGCTGCACACCCCGCTCCACCGCTTCATGAGTGAGCATTACAATGGGAACGGCCCCTTCGACTTCCCGGCCTTTTTGAATGACCGCGGCAATGCTGATGCCGTTTTTCCCAAGGATGCCCGAAATTTTGGAAAGCACCCCGGGACGGTCGAGAGCGGAAAACCGAAAATAATAGCAAGTGGACGTGTCCGCAATGGGCTTGATGGGCATTTCCGTCAGCCGGTCAGGCAGAAAGGCCAGAGAGGGAATGCGCTCATTCACATTGATGAGCATGTCCCTTGCCAGGTCCATGATGTCGGCCACGATGGCGCTTCCCGTGGGCAGCATTCCCGCCCCCATGCCGTAGAGCATGATGTTGCCCACGGAATTTCCATGAATATGCACGGCGTTGTAGGCGCCCTTGACCCCCGCGAGAATGTGGTTTTTGGGAATGAATGTGGGATGCACACGCATCTCGATGCGCCCTTCATGTTGCCGTGCTATGGCCAGCAGCTTGAGCTGATATCCGAATTCCTCCCCAAACTGAATGTCGAGAGGATCTATGCTCGAAATGCCTTCCACATGCACCTGATCCAGCCGGATAGGAGTTCCGAAAGAAAGAGCGCCGACAACGGCCAGCTTGTGTGCCGTGTCCATCCCCTCGATATCCAGGGTGGGGTCGGCTTCGGCGTAGCCTTTCTCTTTGGCTTCGTTCAGCGCGGCTTGGAAGGTGAGTCCTCCTTCGGTCATGCGGGTGAGGATGTAGTTGGCCGTGCCGTTGAGTATCCCGAATACGGTGTCGATTTTGTTGCCCGCAAGACCTTCTCTCAATGCCTTGATGATGGGAATCCCTCCGCCCACCGATGCCTCGAAGGCGATGGTTTTGTTGTTTTCACGGGCCGCCCTGAAAAGCTCGTTGCCGTAATGAGCGAGCAGGGCCTTGTTGGCGGTAACCACATGCTTTCCCTTTTGGAGAGCCTGCAAAACAAAGCTTTTTGCGGCACCCAACCCTCCCATGAGTTCCACGACAACCTGAATACGGGGGTCATCGATAACTTCCTCGGCCCTGGTGGTGAGGAGTTCTCGAGGAACCTGCACGGGCCTTGGCCGTTCCAGGTCCAGATCCGCCACTTTCAAAAGATCGAGAGACACGCCCAACCGGTTTTCAATGGCCTCCGCATTGTCCCAGAGTGTTTGAATCATACCGCAGCCAACAGTTCCCCAGCCAATCAATCCGATTCCAATGCCTGCCATTTCAACCCCCGATTCACCAAAATTTATGTGTGCATTCGATTGTTACAAGTTGCCCGTTTGCCCCTGCCCGGCCACTTCAAGCCAGGTGTAAGGCTCGACGCAACCCACGGATCGCCTGCCTGGTGCGCTGTTCGTTTTCCACCAGGGCGAATCGAACATGCTCGTCACCATACTCTCCGAATCCCAGTCCCGGAGACACGGCGACCTTCGCCTCTTCGATGAGGAACTTGGAAAACTCCACGGACCCCATGTGCTTGAAGGGCTCCGGTATTTTCGCCCAGACAAACATGGTTCCCCGAGGCTTTTCCACATGCCAGCCCATGCGATCCAGCCCCTCGATGAGCACATCCCGGCGAGACTGATAAACCGACGTGATCCGGCTCACACAGGTCTGATCGCTCTTGAGGGCCACCGTCGCCGCAATCTGTATGGGTTGGAAGACTCCATAGTCGAGATAGCTTTTGATGCGCGTGAGTGCCCCGACCATTTCTTCGTTGCCCACGCAGAATCCCACGCGCCACCCAGCCATGCTGTAGCTTTTGGACATGGAAAAAAATTCCACACCCACATCCTTGGCTCCCTCGACCTGGAGAAAACTTGGAGCTTCGTAGCCGTCAAAAACCAGGTCGGCATAGGCCAGGTCGTGTACCACCATCATATGGTTTTCTTTTGCGAATTCGACGATTTTCTTAAAAAAATCCAGATCAACCACCATGGTGGTGGGATTGTGGGGAAAGGAAATGATCAAAAGCTTGGGCCGGGGCCAGGTTTGCTTGATGGCAATAGCCAGATCCTCGATGAAGTCACGCTCCGGCCCGATTGGAATGGACCGAACATCCCCACCGGCAATGATGGCGGAATACGGGTGGATGGGATAAGTGGGATTGGGCGAAAGCACCACATCTCCCGGGCTCACAAGGACAAGCACCAGGTGAGACAGCCCCTCCTTGGCACCGATGGTCACCACCGCTTCGCGTTCAGGATCGAGTTCCACCCGGTATCGGCGGCTGTACCACTCACAAACGGCCTCCCGCAGTTTGGTGATCCCCCTCGACGCCGAATAGCGGTGATTGTGAGGCTTGCGTGAAGCTTCCACAAGCTTTTCAATGATGTGCGTGGGAGCGGGAATGTCGGGATTCCCCATGCCCAAATCAATGATGTCCGCCCCAGCCCTCCGTTTTTCCATTTTCAAGGCATTGACCTGCGCGAACACGTAGGGAGGCAGACGGTTCATTCGACTGCGTTCTGCTATATTGAATTTCATGCGTTCCCCTTCATTTTAGGCTGCTGAAATTATACGAGGCGCGGCTCCTTGTCAAAATAATTTCCTTACCAGAACCGTGGACAAAAGGGCAAAAAAATATCATGGAATGTCTCATGTAAAAAAATCGATTGTGGGAAAGACCTTGAACAGAGTGTAGTCGTTCTGGTAATTTAATCCGCACCTTCGCGGGAAGCTTCAAAACCTGTGAAGCCAAAGCCGTAAGGCCTTTTACCCGTACCAGACCAGGAATCCAAATTCACAGCGCAAAGGCAGGTTCATGAAGCAGATCATCTTGGGAACAGCCGGTCACATCGACCATGGAAAGACGTCTCTTATCAGGGCGTTGACAGGAATCGACACCGATCGCCTCAAGGAAGAAAAGCTCAGGGGCATCACCATCGAGCTGGGCTTCGCCTACCTGGACCTACCCAGTGGGGACCGCCTGGGCATCGTGGATGTGCCGGGACACGAGCGATTCGTCAAGCACATGGTCGCGGGAGCCAGCGGCATCGATTTTGTGGCTCTTGTTATTGCCGCGGATGAGGGAGTCATGCCTCAAACCCGTGAGCACCTGGAAATTTGTGAAATCCTCCGCGTCAAAAAAGGGCTTGTGGTTCTCACCAAAATGGACATGGTGGACGATCCCGATTGGATCGAAATGGTCAAGGACGACATTTCTCAGTTCCTCGAAGGCACTTTCCTGGAAGGATGCACCATTTTCCCCGTCTCTGCGGTGACGGGAGAAGGCATTCCCGAACTCCGGGAACTGCTGGCAGACATCGTGGCGAAAAGTGAACCCAGAAGCTCCGACGGCCCCTTTCGCCTTCCCGTGGACAGGGTGTTCACCATGCGCGGCTTTGGAACCGTGGTGACGGGGACCAGTATTTCGGGGAAACTGCGGGTAGGCGACCCCGTGGTCATCTATCCCCAGGAGCAAAAAAGCAAGGTTCGAGGATTGCAAGTCCACGGCAGTGAAGTGGAAGAGACTTTTTCAGGCCGGCGAACCGCCGTCAATCTTCAAGGCCTGGAAAGAGAACTCATCCAAAGAGGCAACGTGGTGGCCTCCCCCGGAGCACTGGTGACGACCCATATGATCGATGTACACCTGGAACTGCTCCTCAGTGCCCCACGAGCGCTGAAAAATCGTGCCAAGGTTCGCTTCCACACGGGCACCGCCGAACACCTGGGAACAGCCATACTTCTCGACCGGGAGCAACTGGAGCCCGGGGAGAAGACTTTCGTGCAAATTCGTCTGGACCACCCCATTGGAGTGTTGCGGGGAGATCGCTTTGTTTTGCGATCATACTCGCCGGTTCAAACCATCGGCGGCGGCTCCATTCTCCATCCTCTTCCCAAAAAACACAAGGGACAAGACAAAATCAAGGCGGCCCTGGCCCTGGAAACCCTGCTGGGAGATGACGAGTCGGAAATCCTCCTGTGGCACTTGAAAGACGCCGGCTGGTTCGGAGTATCGGAAGAGCAACTGAGGATCAGAGCCAACGTCACCTCAAA
Source organism: uncultured Syntrophobacteraceae bacterium (assembly GCA_964603955.1). Classification (GTDB taxonomy): domain Bacteria; phylum Desulfobacterota; class Syntrophobacteria; order Syntrophobacterales; family Syntrophobacteraceae; genus SLCH01. The sequence continues at coordinate 47,319 of CAZRWT010000008.1, read as the reverse complement.
GGCCATGGAAAGAACCCTCCCCAAGTTTGTGAGCGCCAGGCAGGTCGTGTATTACGACAAGGAAAACCGTCGCATGTTGCACAAGGAAAACCTCGAGGAGCTCAAGAAAGAAATCGTGGAACAACTGGCCGCCTACCACCGGCGCTTTCCCCTCAAGCAGGGCATGCTCAAAGAGGAACTCCTGGCCCAGATGCCCAAACCCGTCGAGGTAAAGCTTTACAACTTCGTCCTGCGACAATTGTCCGACGAGGACGTCCTGACACAGGAAATGGAGTGGGTCCGCCTTACGGAACACAAGGTGAGCCTCACGGAAAAGGAAGAAACCATCCGGGATCAAATCGAAAAAGTATTCAGGGACGCAGGGCTCCAGGTACCCTTTTTCAAGGAACTCGCGCAAAAACTCCCCGGCACTCCCCGGCAACACCAGGACATCCTCCAGTGGATGCTCTCCAAGGGCATTCTGATCAAGGTGAAAGAAGACATGTACTTTCACCGGGAGCACCTCGGGGGGCTTCAGAAGCGACTGACCGAATTTCTCAAGGAAAAAGGTGAGATCACAACGCCGGAGTTCAAAGATATGATACAGGTCAGCCGCAAATACACCATCCCTTTGCTCGAATACTTCGATGCACAACGCTTCACCATAAGGATTGGAGACTCGCGGCGACTTCGGGAAAGCAGGACATCCTGAATCCATACTTCCCGGGTGCGGCACCGTCTTTGGATGTCACGCACCCGGAGCCCCCTCAACCAACCCAAAGGAGAAGGAGACCATTTTGCTCAAGCATGTCGTATTCATGAAATTCAAGGCCGAAGCAACCGACGATCAGATCGCCGAAATGGAAAAAGCCCTCGCCGCGCTGCCCGCGCGTATACCGGAGATCAAGGAATTCGTCTTCGGACGCGATGTGATACGATCCGAAAGATCCTACGACTTCGCGTTGGTTTCCGCCTTCAACGATCTGGAAGCCATGCAGCGCTACCAGGTTCATCCCGACCACCAGCAAGTGGTGAGCAAGGTGAGAGCCGTGAGCGAAAGCATCCTTGCCGTGGACTTCCACCACACCGGTCCCTGCCACGTCACCAGAAGGCAAATCGAGGAACGTCAAGGATGCCATATCTCATGAAGGAAAAGCCGGAACAGGCGCCGCACCTCTACCATTATCTCATTGACGATGTGGGCAACTGGTACTGTGAAGGGCAACCGGTGACGGATCGGGACGTTTTCAGCATGCTCAGCCGCTCGCTCCACAAGACGGAAGCCGGCGGATATGTCATTCGATGCCAGGGGGAGGAACATCCGGTGGAGGTCCTGGACGCTCCCCTCTTTGTTCATTGCGTACACCTGGAAACAAACCCGTCCGAAGCTCTGAACCGGGTGACAATCGAGCTGGCCGACGGCCGACGGGAACCTCTGAATCCGGAAACCCTCGTCAGCCCCGACAACCGCTCCCTCTATTGCCTGGCGACACCACACCGCCTCAAGGCCAAACTGGGAAAACTCGCCTATTATGAACTCACCCGCCACCTGCAATGGGACGAAAGCACGGAAGACTTTTATTTCGTCATCGGGGCTGGACGATTTGTCGTCGCTTCAGAGCCGTAATGAATGAGGAGGTCCACAAAGAAGCGCACCCCCAGTTCCAACACCGCCTCATCGAAATGGAAAAACGGAGAGTGAAGCCCGCAGGAATACCCCTTGCGCGGGTCATGACACCCGATACGAATCATGGCTCCCGAAATCTTTTGCAGGAAATAGGCAAAATCCTCTGCGCCCATGCTCGCAGGCTCGATACGTACCGTCATCCCCCCGGGGAACGCTCCCGCACGCTCCCGAACATATGTAACCACCCGAGGATCGTTGACCACGGGGGGATAACCGGGAGAAACCTGAAGTTCCACCCGCACGCCAAAAGACTTTTCGATTCCCTCCACCAATCGGGAAAGCCGTTCCAGCGCCACCTGCCGCACTTCGTCCCTCAAACTTCTCAGGGTTCCTTCCATGACGGCTTCCCTCGGAATGATATTGGGAGCCGTACCCGCCTGAAAGCGTCCCACGGATAGAACCGCGCTGTCCTGGGGGGCAATGCCGCGACTCACCACCGTTTGCAACATGGTAACCAGATGACACCCCGCCACGATGGGGTCTCGGCACAGGTCCGGGTGAGCTCCATGTCCTCCTATCCCCTCGATTTTGAGGTAAAAATTATCGCAGGCGGCATTGCTTACCTCATTGGAAATCCCCATACTGCCGACAGGAAGTTCGGGGTGGAGATGCCCGGCAAAAATCACGTCGATCTTTTCTCCATCGAGGGCTCCCGCATCGATCATGGCCCTGGCCCCGCCCCCCCCCTCCTCGGCAGGCTGGAAAAAAAAGAGCACCCTTCCCCTCCCCCATTCCTCCCAACGGCTTTCCTTGAGCCACCTGGCCACCCCGAGAGCCATGGTCATGTGAGCGTCATGCCCGCAGGCGTGCATGACGCCATCGCGAGAAGATTTATAAGGAATATCATTGGCTTCCAAAAGGGGCAGTGCATCCATGTCCGCCCGCAGCGCGACCACGGGTCCCGGCGTCCCTGCCTCCATAAAGGCAACCACCCCCGTTCCGGCAATTCCACTGCGAAAGGGAATCCCCAACCACTTTAGCGTTTCCTGTATTTTGGAGGATGTGAGGTGCTCCTCGTATAGCAGCTCAGGAAAACGATGAAAATGCCTCCGCAGACTTCTCAACCAGTTTTGAAAATCATCATTCAACATGAAAATCACCACTCATCTAGAAAAGCAAAAAGCCCACCTTCCATGGAGAGGAAAATGGGCTTCGGTTGGATCCGGACGTTCACTCGATCACCCACCAGGGGCCGAGTGTCCGAAAAATCGACCTCATAAGCTACATGGGGATGTTGCCATGTTTCTTGGGAGGTAGGGACACGCGCTTGGTGGCAAGCATTTCGAAAGTATCAATGAGCCGTGCCCGGGTTTCACTGGGAACGATAACGGCGTCGATGTAACCGCGGGAAGCCGCAATGTAAGGATTGCAAAGATTCTTCTCGTAGTCGGCGATGATCTCTTTGCGCTTGGCTGCAGGGTCTTCCGCTGCCGCAATTTCCTTGCGGAAAATGACGTTGGCGGCGCCTTCGGCACCCATGACCGCGATTTCAGCGGTAGGCCATGCCAAGGTGATATCCCCCCCAAGCTCTTTGGAGCACATGGCCAGGTAAGATCCACCGTAGTCTTTACGAATGACCAGCGTGACTTTGGGAACCGTCGCTTCCGAGTAGCACCAGAGCAGCTTGGCGCCGTGGCGAATGATGCCGCCCCATTCCTGGTTTTTACCGGGGAGGTAGCCCGGAACGTCAGCGATGGTCAGCATAGGGATGTTGAAGGCATCGCAGAAACGAATGAACCGGGTGGCCTTGTCCGAAGAATCGACATCGAGGCAGCCGGCCAGCACCTTGGGCTGGTTGGCGATGATGCCGATGCTCTTGCCGTTCAAGCGGGCAAACCCGACAACCATGTTCATGGCATAGAATTCATGCACTTCCATGAAATCCCCATTGTCCACTACGGATCGAATGACATCTTTAATATCGTAAGCGCCCCTGGGGCTGTCGGGCACGATGGTGTCCAACTCGGGGCAAATTCTGGTGGGGCTGTCGCCTGTATCCACTATTGGAGGATCTTCCATGTTGTTGTCGGGGAAGAAACTGAGCAGACGTCTGATCTGTTCGATATTGTGCGCATCGCTTTCGCAGGCAAAATGCGCCACACCGCTTTTGCTGTTGTGAGTCATGGCGCCACCCAGTTCTTCCTGAGTGATGATTTCGCCAAGAACGGACCGAATGACGTCGGGACCCGTGATGAACATGAGGCCCGTATTTTTGGTCATGAGGACGAAATCGGTCATGGCGGGGGAATAAACGGCACCACCGGCGCAGGGACCCATGATGGCGGAAATCTGAGGAACAACACCGGAGGTGATGGCGTTGCGATAAAAGATGTTGCCGTAACCGGCGAGAGAGTCGACACCTTCCTGGATGCGGGCTCCGCCCGAGTCGTTAAAGCCCACGAAAGGCTTGCCTGCCTTGAGGGCCAGGTCCATGACCTTGCATATCTTTTTGGCATGCATTTCACCGAGACTGCCCGCCCGAGCGGTAAAGTCCTGGGCAAAAGCAAAAACCTGGCGGCCGTTCACCAGACCGTAGCCCGTGATGACGCCGTCGGCGGGAATTTCCACTTTATCGATACCGAAAAGAGTTCCTCTGTGCTTGACGAAAATGTCCAGTTCACGGAAGGTACCAGGATCAAAGAAATAGTCCAAACGCTCGCGGGCCGTCAGCTTTCCTTGATCATGCACCTTGGCAATAGCTTTGGCTCCACCCATTTCCTTGACTTTAGCTTCCCGCTCTCGCAGTTCTTGCAGTTTTTCAGCAGTCCTTCCCATTTGCGCTTCTCCTCCGTTTCAACATTGAATGAATCCCGGCTTGCTCCCATCACATCAAATTGGCGCCATTCTAGCGTTTAGGAAGGGGTTGTCAAGCGCTTTCCCTCCAAGCTCGCGATAAAGGACGCTAATTTTTGTCCATGAGCGAGTCGTTTCCGATGGCAGGCATCTCTATGGTGTAAAAATACCATACTCCCAATTCGCATGACTACAAACATGTCCCTTGTGCGAAAGCAAGCACCAACAAACCTTCCGAACACTCAACGAATAAAATGGTCAAGTGATTTTGAAAATATCCGACCAATTTGCTTCCATTACATGATGAAAATGGCGGCACTCCACACCCTGATCCCTACACTCCAACCACAAGTGCCTGCTCTCTTGCTTCCTATCCACATCATCCTGGAGAACAAAATGAACGGAAAGACGGTACTTCTTCATGAATCCCAGCCCAACCGGGCAGTCACACACCAGGTGGTCAAAACCTTCCACAAAAACTTCACCCGCAGTAATAAGTACGGGTTCCACAACCCTGTCTTGCGCCTCCGATGTATCCGAAACTAAGATGCGGTGGGGAACGAAACTCTCATCCCTGAAAGTCCACAAAAGCTGATCGAGATTCCGAGCCCCGACAGACGAATCCGTGATCACCTGAGTCCTTTTTTTACATTCGTAAAGAAACTCGACTATCCGGCATAAAACCTGCCTTTGCCGGTGTGAATCCGTTTCAATAAAGTAAACCGCCTTCAGGGGCATGTTTTTACTCAAAGCCGACACCAGTACTCCAAACGACCATTTTCACCCCTGGAAAACCCATTCCTCAAAGGCCCCTCCCCGCACTCAGCGATGACACACCCTACGGACAGCCTCAGCACAAGAAGTACCGTAATGTTTTTCCATTTCCTCGAAGAAAGACCGAGTAGGACTCACGCTCAATTTTGCACTGAGCGCTATCACCGCTTCACCACCCTTCTCTACTAGCAGATGGAGGAAAGTTTTGCAATCCCCGGGATGACTCATGAGAAGGTGCCTCAAACGGGCAAGACCGTCGCGGTCCATGTCGTCCGCCCTGAGGTGAATCCTGACGGAATCCAGCGACTGAACCTGGGCTTCATCGAGAGACAAAATACTGTTGGCAATGATTTTCGAACCCTTTTCATCATGCTGCACCTTTCCCACGACCACGAGAGGGTCATCACCTTCGAGCAGGGGCCGGGCCTGAGAGAAAGCTTCGGAGAAGGCAACCACCTCCACGACCCCCAGTTTGTCCTCGAGGCTGAGAAAGGCCATCCGATCTCCTTTCTTCGTGGTGAGTTCCTTAGTGACGGCCAAAATACCGCACACCAGGACCTCGGTTCCCTCCCTCTTCTCCCTGATGCTTTGAGTATCGGAAGCACAAAGGGAAGCGACGCGCCCTTCGTAAAAATCCAATGGGTGCCCGGAAATGTAAAAACCCAGTGCCTCCTTTTCGAATTGCAAGGTAATGCGACTGTCCCAATCGGGAACGTCCGGAAGTACCGACACTGCCGACTTTTTACCGGCTCCGAGGATATCGAACATATTCATTTGCCCCGATTGGCGATCTCGTTGCACAACCTGGGCTTTTTCCACTGCGTCGTCGAGAGCGGCAAAAACCGAAGCTCTATGGGGATGTATGGAATCAAAAGCACCACACTTGATCAATTGCTCGATGACACGACGGTTGACTTTTTGAGTGTCCACACGCCGACAAAAATCATGCAAAGACGAAAACCCGCCCTTCTCATTTCTTGACCGAAGCACCATCTCCACAGCCCCCTCCCCCACACTCTTGACCGCCCCCAACCCAAACCGTATCTTGCCGTCCACCACGGTAAAATCTTTGCTGCTGGCATTCACGTCCGGGGGAAGGACGGCAATGCTCTTCTCCCGACACTCATTGATGAGCTTGACCACCTGATCGGTACTGCTCAAGAAGCTGTTGAGCAAAGCCGCCATGAACTCCACCGGGTGGTGAGCCTTCAGATAGGCCGTCTGGTAGGCGATCAGGGCATAGGCCGCGCTGTGAGATTTATTGAACCCGTACCCCGCGAACTTTTCCATCAGGTCGAAAATATGGCTGGCCTTGCTGATATCCAGGGCATTTTCCCTGGCCCCCCGGATGAACCGATCACGCTGGGCGGCCATGACCTGAGGGTCTTTTTTCCCCATGGCACGCCGAAGGATATCCGCCTCCCCCAGAGTATAGTTGGCCAGGACGCTGGCAATATTCATCACCTGCTCCTGGTAAAGGATCACGCCGTAAGTGGGCTCCAGGATGGGCTCCAGTTGCTTCAGGTCGTAAGCGACGTCGATCAGGCCATGCTTACCCTGAATGTAGTTTTCCACCATGCCGCTCTCGAGGGGACCCGGGCGGTAAAGAGCCACGAGAGCCACAATATCGGCGAAGCTTTCGGGCTTCAGCCGAACGAGAATATCGCGCATGCCCGAGCTTTCCAGCTGAAAAATGCCCGTGGTGTCCGCTCGACCGAGAAGTTCATAGGTTTTTTGATCATCGAGGGGCAGATCGTCCATGACCAGATCGATCCCATGGTTTTCCTTGATGAGTCCCACGGCATTGTTAATGACCGTCAGGTTTCTGAGTCCCAGAAAATCGAACTTGATGAGCCCGGCCTTCTCCACGTATTTCATGGCATACTGGGTCACCACTTCGTCTTCCTGCCCCTTGTAGAGCGGGACATAGTCCACGATGGGCCTATCCGCCATGACCACACCGGCGGCATGGGTGGATGCGTGGCGCGTCAACCCCTCCAAAGCCAAAGCGACCTCGAACAGTTCCCTCACCTGGGGATCGTCACGCTGCAACTCCCCCAGCCGGGACTCCACCTCGAAAGCCCTGGTCAGGGTGATGCCCAGGGTGGGTGGAATGAGCTTGGCAATTTTATCCACCTCATTGTAGGGCATGGCCAGAGCCCGCCCCACATCGCGAATGACCGCTCGAGCCTGCAAGGTTCCGAAGGTGGCGATCTGAGCCACCCTGTCCTTGCCGTATTTGTCCGCGACGTATTGCAAAACCTGGTCGCGCCCACGAATGCAAAAATCCACGTCGATATCGGGCATGCTGATGCGTTCGAGATTGAGAAAGCGCTCAAAGATGAGACCGTGCTCGATGGGGTCCAGGTCGGTGATGTTCATGACATAGGCCACCAGGCTTCCCGCAGCCGAGCCGCGACCCGGCCCCACGGGAATTCCGTTGTTTTTTGCATAATTGATAAAGTCGGAAACAATCAAGAAATAAGCCGGAAAACCCATTTTTTCGATGACGCCGATCTCATAATCGAGGCGCTCCCGATACTCTTTCTCATGAGTCTCGGAAAAGTCGGGGCGGCGCTTGCGGATTTGCACCAGCCTTTTTTCAAGACCCTCGCGCACTTCCTTCTCAAAGCGCTCCTCGATACTTTCATTTTCCTCTAGAGGAAACACGGGAAAATGATACTTGCCGAGATCAAGCTCTACGTTGCACCGTTCGGCAATGAGAGCGGGAGTCGCCAGGGCATCCTCGACGTGAGCGAATTCCCCGGCCATTTCTTCCGGACTTTTGAAGTAGAGCTGATCCGTGTGAAATTTCATGCGTTTTTCATCGAGAATGGTCTTGCCGGTCTGGATACAAAGCAGGATTTCGTGCGCCCGCGCATCGCTCTTTTTAAGGTAGTGGCAATCGTTGGTGGCCACAAGAGGAATGCCCTGCTCGCGCCCCAACCGTATGAGCTTCTCGTTGGCCTCCGCCTGTTCGGCCAACCCATTGGCCTGAAGTTCCAGGAAGAAATTGTTTTCCCCAAAAATCCGCACGTACTCCTGAGCTGCGGCCTCGGCCCGAGCCCACTCGTCCCGGAGAAGACGGGAGGCCACTTCACCCTTGAGGCAGGCCGACAGTCCGATGAGCCCTTCACTGTAAGCCCTCAGGATTTCCTTGTCGATTCGGGGTTTGTAGTAAAAGCCTTCCAGGTAAGCCGCGCTGACCAGCTTCATCAGGTTCCTGTAGCCGACAACATCCCTGGCAAGAAGAACCAGGTGGAAATTCCGATCCTCCTCATCGTTGCCGGACGTAGAACTCTTCAGGGACCTGTCCAGGCGGCTTCCCGGCGCCATGTAAACCTCACACCCGATAATGGGCTTGATCCCTGCTTTTTTGGCTGTCTCGTAGAATTCGAGGGCTCCAAACATATTGCCGTGATCGGTCATGCATACTGCGGGCATATTCATGCTGCGAGCCGTACTCACCAGATCTTTTATGCGAATGGCCCCATCGAGCAGACTGTACTGGGTATGAACATGCAAATGGACAAAAGGATTCATGAAAGCTCCTGTTTGGATAACAACCGTCATATTTTTTTTATTTTCATGCCGATTTCAATCATTGAGAGCGACAAAAACATTTCCGTGAAAATTGTATTCAGGTTATTTGATTCTCGTCCGTTTGTGAAGTCCGTCGTGGACACTTCAGGGCACCATTCGTCTTCACTTGCTCGCATTGGAGTATTTTGACTTGACTCCGTGGAACTCCATCGTTAGTATGCCTTCTGTGTCGCGCAAGAGAGTGCGGGTGTAGCTCAGTTGGTAGAGCACAAGCTTCCCAAGCTTGGGGTCGCGGGTTCGATTCCCGTCGCCCGCTCCAAGATCGTCGACAAACCCTTCCCATAAGGAAGGCTTCCCTTGTTGAGGTCGTCGCTCCTCCCTCGCTGCGTCGAGGACAAAGGGCATGGCGCTACTTCGATTAGTGGATGACAAGGTTTTGGATTTGGTATCCAAAATACCCTATACGAGGAAGCCCCGGTATTGTGGGATTTCGCGCGGTTGTCAAATCTGCTAAGGGAAGTGGGTAATTTTACCCACTTTTTTTTTTGCAGGCGGCATGACCCGGAAAGTTTTTTTGATGAACGAGCAAGAAAGCAAAGCAGGAGAAATCACCCGCCGGATATGGGACCTTGTGGAGCCCGTTTTGCGGTCCGAAGGCATGGAACTTGTCGAGGTGGAATTCCGACGCGAGTCACACGGGTGGGTTCTGCGGCTTTTCATTGATCGTGAGGACGGCATTACCGTGGAGGATTGCGCACAGATGAGCCGCACGTTGAGCGATCTGCTGGACGTTGCCGACCCCATAGATTTCCCCTACCATTTGGAGGTGTCTTCTCCGGGTCTCGACCGCCCACTGCGAAAAAAAGAGCATTTCGCCAGGTTTGTCGGCTATATCGTCGAAGTAAGAACACTGATGCCCATGATGGACCGGCGGAACTTCAAGGGCATACTGGAAGAGGTTACTGCTGAAAACATTCATGTCAATTGCGACTCGGTAGTCCATACGATCCCCCTCGACAACCTCGATAGGGCCAGGCTCAAATACTTTCAATCCCAAAAAATGGGGAAGCCCTGACTAGAAATGATCGAAACCGGACATAAAACACACAGCAACGAACAATCGGCTGTCGCGTGTGAGGAGATGAAAAACCATGGCCACTGAGCTCATGCGATTGATCGATCAAGTGAGTCGAGAAAAAGGCATCGACCGCCAGACATTGATCCATGCTCTGGAAGAGGCCATCAAGTCTGCCGTCAAAAAGAGGTACGGTACCAGGTTTGACCTGGACGTCACGTTCAACGAGGAATTTGGAGAGATAGAAGCTTTTCAGTACAAGGAAGTGGTCGAGGATGTGATCGATCACGAAAAACAGATATCTTTCCAGGAAGCCAGGCAACTGGATCCGGAAATCCAGCTTGGGGACGAGTTGGGCATCCTCATGAACACGGAAGCACTGGGACGCATTGCCGCTCAATCGGCCAAACAGGTCATCATCCAGAAAATGAAGGATGCGGAAAGAGAAGTTGTTTTTGACGAATACAAAAACCGCAGGGGTGAAATCGTCAACGGCATAGTCCAGAGAGTGCTCAAGCATGCCATTATCGTGAACCTGGGCCAGTCGGAAGCAATCCTGCCCATAAAAGAGCAGATACCTCGGGAAGTGTATCGTCAGGGGGATCGCATACGCGGATACATCCTCGATGTGAAGAAAATCAGCAAGGGGCCTCAAATCGTTTTGAGCCGCACTCACCCGCACTTTCTCATTCAGCTCTTTCAGGCCGAGGTTCCCGAAATGAGTGAAGGCATCGTGAGCATCATTGCGGCCACGCGCGAACCGGGCTCTCGGTCTAAAATCGCCGTGGTTTCCAAGACCACGGATGTTGATCCCGTGGGTGCCTGCGTGGGGATGAAGGGCGCGCGAGTCCAAAACGTCGTGCAGGAGCTTCGGGGAGAAAAAATAGACATCGTTCCCTGGAACATGGACCCTGCCAAGTTCGTGGTCAACGCTCTGGCCCCCGCGATCATTTCCAAAGTGATCATCGATCAGGCGAACCGCAGCATGGAGGTCATCGTTCCCGATGATCAGCTTTCCCTTGCCATAGGCAAGCGAGGTCAGAATGTGCGACTGGCGTCAAGGCTCACCAACTGGCGCATCGACGTGAGCAGCGAAACCAAATACAATCGAAAAAAGCAGGCCGGTTACCAGGAATTTCTCGGCATCGAAGGGCTTACGGAAGAGCTTGCGGATCGTCTCTATGAAAATGGAATCACCTCCTTGGAGGAATTCCACGAAGCAAGTTTTTCGGAGCTTTCGGACATAACCCATTTGCCGGAGGAAACCCTGGAGCGAATGAAGCAAGACATCGAGGAGCTTATTGGAACAAAAACAACTTTTTCGGACCATGATCAAGATTCGGACCATGCGCAGGATGGCGACGGCGAACCTGAGGACATCGGCGTGGGACCGGACACACAACCGCAAGGGCAGACAGTGGCTTTGGAAACTGTCGAAGACGGGAATGCCGCTAAAACTACTGAGCCGTGAAATCCGAACATTGCCATGTCCCAATAAGAACCTGTCTGGTTTGCGGCTTGAAAAAACCCAAAGACATGCTCCAACGCCTTGCCCTCGATGGTCCGACTACCATGGTGGTGATCGACCATCAAAAGCGGCTGCCGGGAAGGGGTGCATATGTCTGCCGTCATTGCCTGTCCGGACTGACATTCAACAAAAGGGTGCAAAAAGCTTTCCGAGGCAAAGCCAAAGGCCTGGCTCTACAATGACCGAAGTTGTTTTTTATTGTTGTTCACGCGAGAGACGACAAACGGCCAAAGACTCGATATTAGTGAAGTGGTAACAAATACATTGCTGTACAGGGGGTAGTTTTCATGGCGCGGATGAGGGTTCACGAACTCGCGAAAGAACTCAATATGAACAACAAGGATATCATAGACCGAATTGTGAAGTTGGGTATCCAGGTCAAAAACCACATGAGCACTCTGACCGAATCCACAGTGGAAAAGATCAGGCAGCAGTGCTCCACGGACAAAGGGGAAACCGTCGAAGAGAAGAGAATCGGCAGGGTTGTCGTCCGCAGACGCAAAAAAACCTCGCCCGAAGAGCTAAAAACCGGCGAAGGTGCCGGGGTTTTGGAACCGGAAAGCCTGGGACCGGAAAGCGAAGTCCCTGTCATGCCGTCGGAGCGGAAACCGGAGGATATGCCGGCCCAAGAAGACAGGTCTCCCCAGGCCCTTTCACTCGATGAAGTTACTGTCGAGGAAGACGAATCATCCCGACACTTGCCTTCATCCGAATCGAAAACCATGGAAGATATGGTGCAACCCCCGGAGCGACCGGACGAAACGCCTGCGGTTCAAATATCCCCAGAGTCTATCTCCGACCGAAAACCTGAAGTCCAAACGAAGGACCAGGAGGACCAGCCCTCGGATGCCCCTGTTGGGACTTCACCAACTGACAAGCCAAAAACAGACGCAGTTGAGGAACCCCCGACAATGGCTCCAGAAGAGGAATACCCCGTGCCGAAAGTTGATCATGCAGTAAAGACGTTTGAACCCGAGCCTCCAGAGCAGGACACCGAGGAAATGCCCGCCGCCAGGCCGACGCACGAGCAGCAAGATAAGGCTGACCCCAAAAAACCCGTCCCACACGAGGGCGCGGACGCCCAGGAGGAGACCGACGAGGAGGAAAGTGACGACGGTAAGTCGACAGCCAGGAAAAGCAAGAAGCGCCGTCGCAAAAAAGTACGAAAGGACGAACCGGCGCGCATCATCAAGCTTCCCAGCATCATCCCCGATGAACCCGAGGAAGAACCATCGACTCCCGTTGTTCCCCAGAAGTTCAAAGTTGGCGAAGAAATCGAGACCAAGGAGGTTTCTCGCAAAAAACGGGTGAAAGTGGAAGACACGGATCGAGAGGTGACCGAGCGAAAAAGACAGAAAGCTCGGAAGGAAGTTTTTGAGAAAAAGGATCTTTATTCCAAAAAAGAGCTTGCCGCTCAAGCGGATCGAACTCGCCCCAAAGAGCGGGAAGTTCCCAAGGAACCCGGCAAGTCCGAACAGGGTCCCACCAGGGCTGTCAGACGTCGAATTCGCATCGATGAGGCCATCACGGTCGCCAATCTTGCCAGGCATATCGGCGTAAAGGCCGGTGAACTCATCAAAAAGCTTTTGCTCCTCGGAGTCCCGGCAACCATCAATCAGTCATTGGACTTCGATACGGCCGCGCTCATAGCTTCTGAGTATGATTTTGAAGTAGAAAAAGCCGGTTTCGAAGAGGAAGACATCCTCCAGACTCAGGCTGACGAGGAAGGCCAGTTGCAACCGCGCCCCCCCGTCATCACCGTCATGGGACACGTGGATCACGGGAAAACTTCTCTTTTGGACGCCATAAGGCATACCAACGTGATCGAAGGAGAAGCGGGAGGCATCACGCAACACATCGGTGCTTACTACGTCAAGCTCGAAAATGGAAACGTGGTGTTCCTCGATACTCCCGGGCACGAAGCCTTCACCTCGATGCGTGCCAGGGGTGCCAAGGTCACGGACATCGTCATCCTGCTGGTAGCCGCCGACGATGGGGTCATGCCGCAAACGGTAGAGGCAATCAATCATGCAAAAGCCGCCAATGTGCCCATCATTGTCGCCATAAACAAGATCGATAAACCGGGTGCCAACCTTGATCGGGTGCGTCGCCAACTGGCGGATCACGGTCTCATTTCCGAGGCGTGGGGTGGATCGACCACCATGGTGGAAATTTCCGCCAAGCAACGACTGGGCATCGAGGATCTGCTGGAAATGGTCTTGCTCCAGGCGGAAATCATGGAGTTGAAAGCCAACCCCAACAAGCCCGCAAGGGGGCGTGTGGTGGAATCCAAACTGGACAAAGGCCGCGGACCCGTGGCGACCATCCTGATCCAGGAGGGAACCCTCCGGGCGGGAGACATCTACGTTTGCGGCACCAACTCGGGGCGCGTGCGCAACATGTTCAACGACCGGGGGCAGCGACTGGAGTCCGCCACACCGTCCATGCCCGTGGAGGTGCTGGGTTTTTCCGGTGTTCCCAATGCCGGAGACCAGTTCATTGTCTTGGCCGACGAAAAACAGGCCAAGTTGGTCGCCGAACACAGACAGATCAAGCTGAGAGAGAAGGAACTCGTCCGTTCCACCAAAGTCACGCTGGAAAGCTTATTTGACCAGATCCAGGAAGGGCAGGTCAAGGAACTCAATCTCATCATCAAAACCGACGTCCACGGATCACTGGAAGCCATCACCGAATCCTTGCACAAACTACCCACCGCGGAGGTGAAGGTAGGCATTCTCCACACGGGCACCGGCGCCATCACCGAATCGGACGTTCTCCTGGCTTCCGCTTCCAATGCCATTATCATCGGCTTCAACGTGAGGGCCGATTCCAAGGTCACGGAACTGGCTGAACAAGAACATGTGGACATGAGGTTTTACGACATCATCTACCAGCTCATCAGCGATGTACAAGACGCCATGGTGGGTATGCTGGAACCGGTCTACAAAGAAAAGCTCATGGGCCGGGTGGAAGTCCGCCAGACATTTCGCGTACCGAAGATCGGCATGATCGCGGGCTCCTACGTTCTGGAAGGTCGGGTCGAGCGTGGGGCGAGGGTTAGAACCCTTCGAGACCAGGTCGTCGTCAATGACGGCAAGATCGGCTCCCTGAGGCGCTTCAAAGACGATGTAAAAGAAGTCAAGGCCGGATTCGAGTGCGGAGTGGGCATCGAAAACTTCAACGACCTCAAGATGGGCGATATCCTGGAAGTCTACGAAATGGAGGAGATCAAACCCACGCTTCTCAGTGAGGACAAGGACAAAAAGAGCGACGCATGACGGCAACCGCATCGGATCTTTTACCACCGGATGCAAGTCGGCATCCGGTCGGGGGCACGGCCCCATTGCATGGAGTCCCGACATGACCGTGGGTACCCTCAGAGTATCTCTCAGGCTCCATGGCAACCAGTCGCTCAAGGAAAAGCGCAAAGTGGTCAAAAGCCTCATCGAGAAAAGTCGCCATCGATTCAACGTATCCGTGGCCGAAGTGGCTGATCAGGATTTGCACCAACGGGCTGTTATCGGAGTAGCCGTCGTAGGAAGTGATGGCCGTGTGCTCAACTCCCTGCTGGATCGAATCGTGAGCTTCATGGAATCCCTCGGGACGGCTGAGATCATCCATACGGAAATGGAAATCGTTTCTCTTGGGGACGGTGACCCGTGACAGGGTACTTTTTCAGTAAAACAGCCAAGACGCCTTCGGCGGCGGTAATCTTTTCCATCTTACATATGGGGGTGCGGGCAAATGGAATTCAAACGCTCTGAAAGGGTTGCGGACCTTCTTCAGCGAGAGATCGCCGACATTGTTTTACGTCGTGTCAAAGACCCCCGAGTCGGCTCCATCACCATTACCGGCGTCAAGGTAAGCGATGACCTCAAGCATGCCCGTATTTTTTACTGTCTCATGGGAAAAAGCACCGACGAAGATAAGAGTTCGGCTTCGGAGGGGCTGGGCAAAGCTCGAGGATTTATACGCCAGGAATTGGGAAAGAGGCTGCATCTGCGCTTCATCCCCCAGTTGAATTTTGAATATGACGCATCTATCGACTATGGCGACCATATCGAACGATTGCTCAAAGATTTGAACAAAGAAGAATAGCATGCGACGCGAAATACTCCACAACATCGCGGAAACCGTTCAGAACCATCAACGATTCCTGATCACCTCCCATTCAAAACCCGATGGTGACGCCATGGGGGCTACCCTGGCCATGACCTTTATTCTCAGGAGAATGGGGAAAACGGCCACTCCCCACCTGGAGGACCCGGTACCGGCCAACTGCGCTTTCCTCCCCGGCGTGGAAGATATCGTTCACGGACCACCTGCGGCGGAGGAGTACGATGTGGCGTTTATTTTGGACTGTGGGGATTTTTCAAGGATCGGGAAAACATTGGAGCCTTTAGTTGCCGAAATCCCCATCATCGTGAATATCGATCACCATGTCGGTACTCGACCCTATGGGCATATCAACTGGATCGAGACACCTGCGAGCAGCACCTGCGAAATGCTCTGCCGCCTGGCTTCGGAGCTGGGGGTGTCCCTTGATGCTCCTCTAGCGACACAGCTCTATACGGGGATCATGACCGATACCGGCTCGTTTCGCTTTTCCAATACCGACCAGCATGTTCTCGAACTTGCGGCAAAGCTCGTCGGGGCCGGTGCAAACCCGGCCCACGTCGCCCGGAACATATACGAGTCCGCTCCGCCTCAGCGCCTGCACCTTCTGGCTCAAACGCTCACGACGGTGCGTTTCTTTCAGGACAACCGTCTTGCAACCGCCGAAGTCACGCAGGAAATGCTCACCGCCACCGGCACAACGGCCATGGACAGCGAAGGATTCATCAACGAACTCCGCTCGGTAAAACCGGTTGAGTTGGCCATTCTCTTCCGTGAAAACGAGGACGGCATCGTCCATGTCAGCATGCGCTCCAAAGAAAATGTGGATGTTGCCGCTCTGGCTCGCGCTCACGGCGGCGGCGGCCACCATCGGGCCGCGGCTTTCCGCCGGAAAGGGCATTTGCCGGAAATTCGGCATCGGATCACCCTGGAGGCAATGGCCCATCTCGACCAAAGTTCGCATTCCATCGAGGCTGATTGACCATGGCCTTCACCGATCCGGCAAGCTTCGCTCCCTCATCCGAAGGCTTGGTCGCCTCGACATCTTGCAAGAACGCTTGCAACGGCGTCCTGCTCATAGACAAACCCGAGGGGCTCACTTCCCATGATGTGGTACACAAAGTGAAAAGCATTTTGCGCGTCAAAAAAGTCGGGCACTGCGGCACTTTGGATCCTTTCGCCACAGGCGTCCTTTTGGTTTGTATCGGACAGGCAACTCGAATCACGGACCAACTTCTAACCCAGGACAAAACCTACTTGTTCACGGTCCACATGGGAATTGAAACGGACACCCTCGACAAAACGGGAACGGTCATCGCCTCCCTACCGGGATGTCACGTAACCCAAGAGAGAATCGAAGCCGCTCTAAAGGATTTTTTGGGAGACAGTATCCAGGAGGTCCCTCGTTATTCGGCGGTAAAGGTGGGAGGTCGGCGGCTCTACAGTCTGGCTCGCAAAGGTGTTGAAGTCGAGCTGCCCTCTCGCCCCATACACATTGCGCGATTAGAGCTGCGCCGGTACCAGTGGCCTGAAGTGAAAATCGAGGTGGCCTGTTCCAAAGGCACCTATGTGCGCCGACTGGCTTCGGACCTTGGCAAAAAGCTGGGTTGCGGCGGCCATGTCAAAGACTTGAGGAGGCTTGCCAGCGGAACATTCGGCGTGGAACGCGCCATTTCCCTGGAGCAGCTCGAAAGCCTTCATAAAGGAGGTCAACTGCATGAATTCATGATCTCCATGAGCAATGCCCTGGCGCACCTTCCTGCTTTTGTGTTGGATGACCCGCAATTGCGGGAACAATTGGCGAACGGACATTTGAACGCGCGGTGGATAGAAAGTCACCGTCGGTATTTCAAGGAAAAACAAGAGCCGGTACGCCTGTTAAATGAGCAAGGAGTGTTGTTGGGCCTTTACTGGCCTTTTTCCCAGGAACCTAAAAATCGGAATTTAAGGATTTTTCACCAAAAATGATTAAAAAGCAAAAAAATCAATGTAATGTTGTACTGTTTTATTGGTTATGATCGCATGTTTGCAGAAGTAACGGAATATGGACTCTAATTTATTTCAGTGTGCCGCGAAACAGAAGGAGAAGCAGCCGTGGTATTGACACCGGAAAGAAAAAAGGAAATCATCGAATCTTACAAAGTTCACCCCTCGGACACGGGATCGCCCGAAGTTCAGATTGCTCTTCTAAGCGAGAGAATCACTTACCTGACAGACCACTTCAGAGTCCACCACAAGGATCACCATTCCCGCAGGGGGCTTCTCAAGCTGGTGGGCCAGCGCAGGCAGTTGTTGAACTATTTGAAAAAGAAAAATGTCGGCCGCTACAACACCATGATCGAGCGACTCGGATTACGCCGTTAACCGTCATTCTTCCTGCGGGATGGGTGATCAGCGGAATCGGAAGTTAAAGATCAACAAGGAAAATCATATATGAAACACTCTGTACAAGTTGATGTCGGTGGACGGTTGATGACCATCGCATGCGGTCATGTGGCTGAACAGGCCGGCGGCGCGGTAATGGTTCGCTACGGGGATACCGTGGTGCTCGTGGCCGCCACCAAGGAAGACCGTATGAAAGAAGGGGTGGATTTCGTCCCTCTCACGGTGGATTATCAGGAAATGAGCTACGCTGCGGGCCGCATTCCCGGTAGTTTCTTCCGAAGAGAAATCGGTCGTCCCAGCGAAAAGGAAACACTGACTTCCCGGCTCATCGACAGGCCCGTCCGCCCTCTTTTCCCTAAAGGATATGCCTGCGAAACTCAAATCGTGGCCACGGTCCTCTCGGTGGATCAGGAACATGAACCCGACGTGGTGGCCTTGTCGGGAGCATCCGCCGCCTTGCATATCTCCAATATTCCTTTCCTCGGCCCGATAGCCGCCGTAAGAGTGGGTCGTTGTGACGGGCAGTTCGTCATCAACCCCACGGCAAAGCAGCTTGAAGAAACCGTCATGAACATCGTTGTCGCAGGGAGTCGTGATGCGGTGATGATGGTGGAGGGCGGGGCTGAATTTGCTTCCGAAGCCGATGTGGTTGAGGCAATCGACCTGGCCCACAAGGCCATCATTCCCATCATAGACGCCCAAGAAGAGTTGAGGCGATTGGCGGGAAAAGAAAAAGAAGCGGTTACCCCAATGGAAATCGACCCGGCCATCCTCGATGCGGTGGGCACGGCTCCGTTCAGGGAAGAAGTACGATCCGCCTTGACCATTACCGACAAACGAACACGCAGAAACGCGAGAAAAGCCTTCAAGCAAAAGGTCCTGGATGAACTTCTGGAAACATTTCCCGAAGGTGAAAAGCAAATCCAGGAGGCTTTAGAGCGTCTCGAAAAGGATGTCGTCCGCACCATGCTCCTTTCCGAGGGACGTCGCATGGACGGTCGCAAGTTTGATGAGATCCGCCCCATTCGCATTGAAACGGGCATTCTTCCAAGAACCCATGGTTCGGCGATTTTTTCACGCGGGGAAACTCAGGCGCTCGTCGTGGTCACGTTGGGTTCTTCTTCCGATGAGCAACGTATCGAGGTTCTCGGGGGAGAGTCGTTCAAGTCTTTTATGCTCCATTACAACTTCCCCCCCTATTGTGTGGGCGAAGTACGCTTCCTGAGAGGACCGGGACGCAGGGAAATCGGTCACGGCGCTCTTGCGGAACGCGCGGTCAAACCCGTAATGCCCGACAGTGTCGATTTCCCTTACACCATACGAATTGTCTCGGAAATCCTTTCATCCAATGGTTCCAGTTCCATGGCGAGTGTTTGCGGAGCCTCCCTGGCGCTCATGGACGCAGGGGTACCTCTGGCCGATTCCGTGGCAGGCATTGCCATGGGTCTCGTTAAAGAGGGAGATCGGGTGGCCATTCTCTCCGACATACTTGGAGACGAAGATCACCTGGGCGACATGGATTTCAAAGTTACGGGCAACGAAAAAGGCATCACCGCCATCCAAATGGATGTCAAAATCGCCGGTATCGACCGCACCATCATGCAACAGGCCCTGGAGCAGGCACGCCGGGGAAGGGTTTTTATCGTCGAGACAATGAAGGAAGCCATCGCCAAACCTAAAGTGGACCTCTCCCCTTACGCTCCGCGCGTTGTGACCATACACATCAACCCGGATAAAATCCGCGATGTAATCGGACCCGGTGGAAAAGTGATTCGGAGCATCGTTGCGGAAACGGGAGCCAAGATCGATATCGACGACTCGGGCCGTGTGGTCGTCATGAGCCCTGACGGAGAAGCCTGTGATCAGGCCATTGATCGCATAAGGAAACTCACGGTGGAACCGGAAGTGGGCCAGCTGTACAAGGCCCGCGTGGTACGCATAACGGATTTCGGAGCTTTCGCGGAAATTCTCCCCGGCGTCGATGGGTTGATACACATTTCGCAACTGGATCATTCCCGTGTACGCAAGGTTACCGATGTGGTGAAAGAAGGGGAAGAAGTTCTCGTCAAAATCATTGAAATCGACAAAGACGGCAGGATTCGTTTGAGCCGGAAAGCCGCGCTGGACCCCCCTGCCAAAGACAACTAAAAGCAGCCGATCCAGGAGTTGGGGCGTTGTTGGAAGCTTCCCCGACTCCTGTTCCAAAACTCCCTTTCCTCGCAAAGGTGAAAGATTTGTATCAAAAGACAGTCCTCGACAACGGCATTCGTATCTTGACCGAGCATATTCCCCATTATCATTCCGTTTCCGTGGGGTTCTGGGTCAGCGTAGGTTCTCGCGACGAGCTTCCTCACGAACGGGGCATGACGCACCTGGTCGAACACATGCTTTTCAAAGGAACCAGCCATCGCTCCGCGCTTGACATTGCCAAGGAACTGGATGCCGTCGGCGGATTCTCCAACGCCTTCACATCCAAAGAGCATCTATGCTTCCATGCAAAGGTACTGGACACGCACCTTCCCGTGGTGGTGGATGTTCTTTCGGACGTTTTCTTGAATTCCACCTTCGATCCAGTGGAAATGGAGCGGGAAAAACAGGTCATCCTCCAGGAAATTCGGATGATCGAAGACACTCCCGACGAATACATTCATATTCTGTTCCAGGAAAACTTCTGGAAAAAAAATCCCCTGGGACTGCCCATCTACGGGTCTGTCGCCTCGGTTCGGAACACTACGCGCGACAGCATGTTGAAATACCTGGAGCGGTCCATGCATCCGGGTATGATCCTGGTTGCCGCTGCCGGAAACGTGGATCACAATCGCTTCGTGGACCTCCTGGCTCCCTCGCTGGAAAAGCTAAATGGAACCACATCCCGACTTGTCAGAACTCCCCCTGAAGACCACTTCGAAGTCCGGGTGGTGAACAAAGAACTCGAGCAGGTACACATTTGTCTGGGTATGGACGGTGTGTCTCAAGTCGACCCCAAACGATTTGCCTGTCACGCGGCCAACGTAATCTTCGGAAGCAGTATGAGCAGCAGGCTATTCCAGGAAATTCGGGAAAAACGCGGCCTGGCCTATTCGGTTTACTCTTTTCTCAACTGCCATGAAGATACGGGTCTGCTTGGAGTATATGCCGGTGTCAGCCCCGCCAAGGTTGAAGAATGTCTCAAAGTCATCAAGGCACAGCTCGCTGCCCTGGCCGCCCATGACATTTCCAGCACCGAGCTGGATGCAGCTAAAGAGTACCTCAAGGGCAGCATGTACCTGAATGCCGAAAGTACCGATTCCCGTATGAATCGCCTGGCCAAAAACGAATTCCTATTTGGACGGAATGTACTCTTCGAAGAGGTCGAAGCAAAAATCAACGCGGTTGCCTCTCAGGACATCCTCAGCTGGTTTCAAGTCGCTTACGATCCAAGGCGCCTGGGACTGTTTGTCTTGGGTCCCTGCGAGATCGAACACCAACGACTCAGCGACATCCTCCATGAAGCCTGAATGAAACCATGCCCATCTTATTCCAGATACTCGCCAGCGGCTCCAAAGGGAACGCGATGCTCATCGCCGCCCCCAAAACACGTATCCTCCTCGATGCGGGATTGAGCGCCAAGGAGCTGGTCAAACGCCTTGAAAAAACCCCTGTGAACCCACGCGACCTCGACGGAGTGCTCCTCAGCCATGAGCATTCGGATCACACTCGAGGCGTCGGCCCTCTAAGTCGCCGTTTCAACCTCCCGGTGTATTGCTCGCAGGGAACCCTGGAAAACCTTCCACCCAAAACCGGCCGGCCGGCACAGTCCAATATGTTTCAAACAGGGCGGACCTTCAGCATCGGGGACCTGAGCATTCATCCATTTTCCATTTCCCACGATGCTCAGGACCCCGCAGGGTTTGTGATCGAACATGAAAAGACACGCATCGGCGTTTGTACGGACATCGGCGTGGTGACTCACCTGGTGAGAGAACGTCTCAAAGGGTGCGACGCACTGATCATCGAAGCCAATCATGACGTGAAAATGCTCATGGACGGCCCATACCCTCTTCCCCTCAAACAGAGAATCCGCGGCAATCACGGACATATCTCAAACGATGAGTCCAAAAAACTCGTCATGGACCTCCACCATCCAAAACTCAAGCGGGTGTTTCTGGCACATCTGAGTGAAGTGAACAACCATCCCAAGCTGGTACTGGAAAGCTTCACGGAGATCACCGAAACTTTGCATTGGAACGGCACGCGATTGGATGTGGCAAGACAGGATGAGCCGTCGGAAACCGTCGAACTGCCCTGATTCCGGTTTATTCTACGTTATTCAGCAGGAACGGACACAAAAATCAAGGGGCGGAACCCCACAGGTCCGCCCCCGGCCATACAGCAGAATCAGCAACACCATTTTCAAACAGTGTGCGGAGGGTTTCAGGCTTTTTTGTGGATTTGCCTCGTTAAAGGTTTCTTTTTGAAATCCTCATACAGGATCAACAGGGGAGCTGCCACAAAAATGGAAGAATATGTACCCGTGACGATGCCGATAACCAACGCGAAGGAAAAGTCATGGATGACGGTTCCGCCCAAGAAGAAAAGGGCCAGGGCCACGAAAAGGACGGTTCCCGAAGTAAGAATGGTCCTGGTGAGTGTCTGGTTGATACTCGAATTGATGATTTCCAGGAAGCTTGCCTTGGGGCTTTTTCGAATGTTTTCGCGAATGCGATCATAAACCACAATGGTATCGTTGAGGGAAAAGCCCACCAGTGTCAGAATGGCGGCCAGAACTTCCAGGGAGACTTCCCGGTTGGTGAGAGCAAAAAAACCCATGGTTATGAGCACATCGTGGATGAGGGCAATGAGAGCCCCCAAAGCATAGGGCAGTTGCAAGAACCAGCAGAGCACAAGGGCCGTGAGGAGCGCTCCATAAATAAGCCAGGTAACGCTCATGCCGATGGCTTCAAGCAGGTAAACGCCGCCAATGAGTACCCCCGCCATGACGGCGCTTTTACCCCATTTGAATTCAAAACGTCCGGAGATGTAGATGGCGATGAGAAGCAGAGCGTAATAGATGGCAAAAAGTGCTTTCTGCCTCAAATCATGTCCCACTTTGGGGCCGACCATTTCAACACGAAGAACGGAAGCCGTATCCTCGCCGTAGGCAGCATTGAGGGTGGCCGCCACATTGTCCGCGATGCTTTGGAGCTCATCGGTGACGGCTTCGGTACGAATGAGGTATTCATTGTCCGCCGCGGAGCCGATCTGCTGGATGGCACCATGGGAAATCAAATCTCCCAGGCTGCTCCGTATCCGGTCGGGAGAAGTCGCCTGAGAAAGTTTAATATGAATCAGGGTACCTCCGGCAAAATCCACCCCCAGGTTCAACCCACCCCTGTAGAACAGAGCCGCAAAACCGGCCAGGATCAGCAAAACAGAGAGCAGGAAGGCTTTATAGCGATATCCGACAAAGTTTAAGTTGATGTCAGGTCTGATGAGTTGCATTGCGGTATCTCCTCACTCTGCTCTTGCTAGATGCTCATGGTGCGAGCACGTCGAACATCCAGAAGGTAATCAAACACCATTCTCGTCACCACAATGGCCGTGTAGAGATTGGCAAGAAGGCCGATAGTGAGGGTAACGGCAAACCCCCTGACAGGTCCCGTGCCAAACTGGAAGAGGACTATGGCCGCGATGAGGGTGGTCATGTTGGCATCTATGATGGTCGTGGTTGCCTTGCCGTAACCCGATTCGACAGCGGCGCGGGGTGTCTTTCCAAGACGTATCTCCTCCCGAATGCGTTCATAAATGAGCACATTGGCGTCCACCGCCATGCCGATAGTCAGGGCGATCCCCGCGATACCCGGCAGAGTCAGAGTCGCTCCCAGGGCGGCAAGACCGGCAAGAATCAGGCCAATGTTCAAGGTAAGGGCGATATTAGCGATGATGCCTGAAAGCTTGTAGTAAACGATCATGAACACAACGACTGCAAGACCGCCCACCAGGCAGGCCATGAAGCCTTTCCGAATGGAGTCCTTACCCAAAGCCGGACCGACCGTCCGTTGTTCGAGGATGGTTACGGGGGCAGGCAGGGCGCCTGCACGGAGCACAATGGCCAGATCCCGAGCTTCCGCCATGGTGAAGGAGCCCGTTATGCTCGCACGCCCTCCCGATATACGCTCTTGGATAACCGGAGCGGAATAGACCACCCCATCGAGAACGATGGCAAGACGCTTTCTCACATGTTCACCGGTTATGCGATCGAACATCCTTGCGCCCTGGGAGTCGAATTCCAGGGATACATAGGGGGTATTGTACTGGTGATCGATGCTCACCTGAGCATTGGTGATGAACTCTCCGGTCATGAGGGTGCGTTCATGCAGGGCAATGCTGCCGTCAACCCTTTGGCCTGTTGTCGTGTCTTCCTGCCTCATGGTGTAAACCTTCACACCGGCAGGCAGTCTGCCGCTCTGCATCTCATCAAGAGAGACATCTTCGGCCACCAACTTGAATTCGAGAGTCGCCGTTCTCCCGATGAGACTTACGGCTCTCTGGGGATCCTGCACCCCGGGAAGCTGCACAAGAATACGGTCTTCTCCCTGGGGACGAATGTCGGGCTCCGAAACCCCAAACTGATCGATACGATTCCGTATGGTTTGCAATGCCTGGGCCGCAGCCATTTCCTCGATGTGCGTCACTTCCTGGGTTTTCATTTTCAACCGGGCTTTGAACCCTTCGTCCGTGGAAGTCCCACCGACCCATTCCATGACAGGAAGACGCTTTTCAAAAAGGGCTTTCACATCCGCCTGTCGCTGGCCGTCGGGCAGCAAGATTTCTATTGTGTACCCGGAGGATTCACCGACTCGCAGGAAGGGAACACGCTCTTCCCGCAAAACATCTCTCGCCTCCTCCGCAAGGCGCCCCACAGTGTTTTCCACAGCCATCGCCGTCTGCACTTCCAAAATCAGGTGCATGCCTCCCTGCAAGTCCAAACCCAGCTTGATTTGCTCGCTGGGAAGGACGCGTCCCCACCACTGCGGCAAAGAAGGGCTCAGGGTGGGCATCAGATAAATGGCGCCGAAAAGCAGGACGACGCCAAGGAGAACCAAACGCCACTTTAGACTTTTCAATTCAATCCCCCCAATGACGAGACAGGCCGGCTCATAAAGATAAAGACCGATTTCACTCTGAAAACCATGGGCTGCATGGTGTGCCGGTATTGACCGGTAATTCAATGAGAATCAAAGAAAAGTCGGGAACTCTCGGGCAGGCCGGCTTCATATGCAGTTCGTGACAGAGAAAGGGCACACTGAAAATAAATGCAATGTGCCCCATGCAATATTGCACCGCGTATTCGAAAGCATTGGTGAAAAGCTACTCGATGGGTTCTTTGACAGGCTCACCTTTACCGGTCACGGCAGCGATATAACCTCTCTGAACTTTGACACGGACTTTTTCAGCCACTTCTATGGTGATGGTAGAATCCGTCAATCCCGTGATCCTGCCATGGAGACCACCCTGAGTAATGACGGAATCTCCTTTTTGCAAACTATCGAGCATGGCCTTGTGATCTTTTTGTTTCTTTTGCTGTGGACGAATCAATAAAAAATAAAAAATAGCGACCATGATGATGAGAGGTAGGAAAGCCATGAAGCCCCCCCCTGCTTGATCTCCAGCCCCCTGCCCTCCGGCTCCCATCGCATGCGCCACACTCACCCAATCCATTCAATCCTCCATAGAAACATGTTGTCAATTTCAATCCAAAAAAACACGATGAGAAATCGCGATCCCATGGACACGCACATAAGCCCGGATGCAATCTCACCCAATCGTGATAGTCTCACTCGCCGATGCGACCAAAGATCGCACTAAACGATATTTTCCTCTTCTTGTCAACCGGCTTGAGACAGAATCCACAAAGTGTCCGTCCGCGTGATAAATCACTCCATCTTGTTCAATCCTTGAAAATCAATGGAGCTAAAGTAGCTGACCAGTTCACTTTTTTCCACATAATGCCCTTTAACCGTCACCAGAATGCGGCTCGCCACCACCAGGTTTATTTCTCCACTCCGCTCCGACTCACTGTAATTCACAACGGCACGTCGGCCGGATAGGGTTTCGAGCTTTGCGCCCGAAGATGCCGCGACCGCAGGGTTGGTGAACATCATGATCATGGGCTGCAACAAAGGAGAATCGGTGATGATGGAAACGGTGATACT
This sequence comes from uncultured Syntrophobacteraceae bacterium, assembly GCA_964603955.1. Classification (GTDB taxonomy): domain Bacteria; phylum Desulfobacterota; class Syntrophobacteria; order Syntrophobacterales; family Syntrophobacteraceae; genus SLCH01. Next base: position 21,244 of record CAZRWT010000008.1, on the reverse strand, counting down.
GCCGTCTTCCCCATCTTTTTGGTAAGTTCTTTCGGCAGAAACACTTCCCCCCAGCATCATTGCTCCCATGGCTGAAGTTTGAATATCTCCTCCGATCCAACCGGGTTGTGCTTCAGGCAGAAACCGTTCCAGTTGAGTGCTCTTCTGTTGCCGGATCAACTGTGCCGCATAGTCAAGATTACCGGCCGCACCGGAAAAATCACCTTGCTTATACTGGGTTACGGCCTGCTCTATACTTTCCAAAACATCGTCAGCCAGAACCATCGCGGGCGAGAACATCAGAAAACCGACAACAACCACCATGATGCTGAAGCGGAACATAAAGCTCCTCCTCACAAATTTAAAAGGGTTTTTGGGGTCAAACCGGCAATTTCAAAATCAAAGCCGATTTAGTATGGGGAAACTATTCACCAGGATATTAAAATTCCATTAACAGAATCACGTTACAGAAACTAAAAAAAGCTGTCAACGATAACCGTCATGACCGGGGGTACGGAACAAACCAATATTTTCTTGCAAGGGTCCGCAGCATCTTTTGCCCTTTTATCGGAGAGTTCGAGACATGTAATTGAGCTTGACATTTTTTGCACAATCTATTTAGACTTTACCTGCGGATCGAAATCAGGTGTTTGTCTAAAACGCAGATTCGAAAGTGGGGAAACATGCCCAAGCCAGAAAAAGAGCATTTTCGTCGGCACGATGATCGTTCGGCAATGACCGGACCAAACACCGTTGATCGCCTGGATTCCTTCACCGCCTCCCATCGTCGGCTGAAGCACTGGACTTTCTTCTTGTTGCTCATTGTTTTCCTGATCCCCACCATGGTTTTATCCGCTTATTTTGTTCAAAAATCCTGTTCCATAATGAAAGAAAACATCGACCGGCAGTTTGCCGCACTCGTGGAAACTCGAAAGGGCACCATCGATTTCTTTATGCAGAAGGCCATCCATCCCGAAGCATTGCAAGAGCTGTTGCAGCCGAAGCATCAAGACGAAAACCTTCGCACCTTTCTGCTCAATGCCGAAGGGCAATACCAGGCAGGAGATGCGAGTTCCGCCGAGTTGCTCCGGGCCGCCGGCTACACGCCCTCACGAGAAATGGGCACTCAGGTCGCCTCGATGCGTCTGGGAGAAGAGCCGGTGTTGGTCGCCCATGCCTGGCTGGAAACATTGCCGTGGTGTGTTGTGATGATAGGGAATGAGGATGCGGCACTCAAGGAGATGCGTGCATTGCGCCATGTCATGATTGCCGGCCTGATTCTCCTGACGGCAGTGATCATGGGGTTCGTGTGGCTTGTCGTCCATCGCCTGTTCAACAAATTTCGGGCACTGGATAAAGAGATGCTCGAACTCAAGGGCCAACTCTATCACGCACACAAAATGGTTTCCGTGGGGCAGCTCGCGGGGGAAGTTGCCCACGAGATCAACAACCCTCTGGCCATAATCGACTCCGAGGCCGGGGTCATCCGGGACATGCTCGACCCTCAGTTGGGCCTCGATGCATCCCCCGAAGCCATCTGCCAGGAACTCGACGAAATCAACAAGGCCGTAAAGCGCGCAAAGGGAATCACTCGCAAGCTCCTGAGTTTCGTTCGCAAGACGGAGATGAAGCTTGTGGAAAGCGACATCAATCTCCTTCTCGACGACATGATTTCAGGAATGAAAGAACAGGAAATCAGGGTGTCCGGTATTCAGTTGGTCAAGGACTATGACCATGACCTGCCCAAAATTTTTACCGAACCCGATCTCATACAGCAGGTTTTCCTCAACCTGGTGAACAACGCCGGCGATGCCGTGGAAAAAGGGGACACGATCACCCTGAAGACCGGCACGAGAGGAGACTGCATAATCATCACCATTTCCGACACGGGCAAGGGTATGACCCCCGACCAGTTGGAAAAAGTTTTCATGCCTTTTTTCACCACCAAGGAAGTCGGCAAAGGCACCGGCCTCGGCCTCCCCATTTGCATTAATATCATCGAAAGCCTTGGGGGGCGCCTGGAAGTTCAAAGCAAGCCGGGTGCAGGTTCGTCATTCACGGTGGTGTTGCCCATATCGGGCAAGTCGCTCGACGACAACGGCAAAACGGTCGCTTCCAAAGCATGAAGCAACGGACCGATTGCACATTGCCCGTTTAATCGGGCAAACCTTTCAACCATACCGACTCATAAGGCTACAAAACAAGCTTTCATGAAAGCTTGTTGTCTGATTGTATTCCCGGCTTTTCGCGATCCTTCAGAGTGATCGCTGTATGGCAATGGGCAAAGACCAAGGTTGTAGCTGGCCAAGTTCACGCACATCTATCTAAACTAATTGTGGAGGTTGCAAGTGGTTGACAAGGAAAATCCAGGTTCCGTTGAAAAAAAGACTACGGTGCGGGCAAGCGAGGGGGACGAGATTCAACTCCTGTCGGGCGAAAAACCCAGAATCCTACTCGTGGATGACGAAGACCAGTTTCGGACGTCCCTGGCCAAGAGACTGGTGGCCAGGGGCTACGACGTCATCGATGTGGACAACGGCGAAGACGCCATGCGGGCACTTCGCCACCAAAACCCCGAAGTGGTCGTGCTCGACCAGAAAATGCCCGACATGTCGGGTATCGAAACCCTGAAGGAATTGAAAAACATCCGGCAGGAAGTTCAGGTCATCATGCTCACGGGTCACGGCAGCGTCGAGTCCGCACGCCTGACGGGAAAGCATGATGTCTATGCCTACATGCAAAAACCAGCTCCAATGGAAGAGCTGATCGACAAGATCGAGGAAGCGCGCCAGGAGTACCGCTACGCCCTGGCGCGATCAGAAGCCCCTCACGTAGAGGAAAAGGGCTTGAAAGCCTGGCTTTTGGGTGTCGAGGGCATGCGCCCCGGATTCATCATTCTGGGCGCGATTCTCTTCATGATCATGTTTTTGATGCCGGCTCCCGACCGGTTGAGGCTCTTGCTCACAACGGAAAAGGGAGGTCCCCAGGGAGAACTGATCCAGGGATACGCCGCCTACCGCAATCTCCAACCGGGGCAAACCGTTGTGGATCATTACAACAAGGTGGCACGCCTCAACCTCCAGGGGAATGCGCTCACGGAAGCAACATTGCAGCGCGCGAAAGTCATGGTCGGGGTATTGATCGTGGCTGCCCTTTTCTGGGCCACGGGGGCTCTCCCCATCGGCATAACGGCTCTATTGGTAGCCGTTTTGATGTATTGGTTCGGAGTCTTACGGCCCAATGACGTGGCCAAGGCTTTTGCGACGGATGCGGTGGTCTTCATTTTCGGTGTTCTGGCCATGGCAAACGCCATCGGCAAAACAGGGCTCGACAGGCGCATCGGGCTTGTCCTTCTGACACCCAGTACATCCTTGCTGCGCATGTGCCTCATCTTCGCCCCCATGGTCGCCGTATCGGCCTCCTTTCTGTCCGAACATGCCCTCATCGCTTTCATCGCCCCGGTTTTCATGATGGTTTACATGGGCGTGATCAAGGCGGGCAATATTCAAAAGGATAAGGCCCTTGTGGTCATCATGCTCCTCACCTTGAATTATGCCTGTAACGTAGGAGGCCCCGGCTCCCCTGCCGCCGGCGGACGCAATGCCATCATGATCGCCATTCTACAAGACTACGGCATCCCATTGACCTTCGGGCAGTGGGTCATGTACGGCCTGCCCTATGTGCCGGTAATGGCAATCGTTATCGGAGCTTATTTCTACATATGGGGCTCCAGAAATGTCAAAATGAAGCAGGTCAACATTTCCGCCGCGGTCAAGCGGGAATCCGAAAAAATCGGCAAAATGACCATGGACGAGTACAAAACCGCAGTGGTCCTGGTTCTCCTCATCTTCACCTGGTCGGCCTTCTCCGGCACTTACGGAATGGGTGGACCGGTCATCCTCGCACTGGTTGCCCTGTGTCTCCTGAAAATTCTTAGATTCAAAGAAATCGCCCACATTCACTGGAGCGTGGTTTTCCTGTACGCATCCGCCAGCGGCATGGGTTACGGCCTGGCTCAGACAGGTGCCGCCCTTTGGATTGCGGACATGTTTGTTTCAGTTCTCCCAGAGGCCATGGCATCGTCCAACATAGGACTGGCAATCGCGGCCTCCATCCTCACGGGCGTCCTGACCAACTTCATGAGCGACGGAGCAACGGTAGCGGCGCTGGGTCCCATCGTCGTTCCCATGGCAACCATTGCCGGCGCTTCCCCCATTGCAGTGGGCCTTGCAACGGCATTTTCCTCCTCTTTTGCCCACTGCCTCGTCATCGGAACCCCCAACAACGCTATCATTTATGCTCTGGCCAAAGACCATGTGACCGGTGAGCAACTGATCACCATGAAAGATTTCGCCAGGCATGGATTCGTGGTACTGCTCCTTTCCTGGGCCGTTTTATGGGTATGGGTCATCGCCGGCTACTGGCGACTGTTGCCTTTTGCCGCTTAATTTTGTGCGAATGTAAACACCACTCATGGGCCTTTCATGGCATTCGGCCATGGAAGGCACCCATGAGTGGCTTCCCTTCAATCAGTCAAAAAGGAATGAAAACACTTTGAATGGCGAACACATTACTGTTTTACTTGTGGATGATGAAGAAGTTTTGCTCAAATCCTTGCAGCGTTTGTTGGGATTGAGGGGCTTCAAGGTTCTGGCGGCCAACAGCGGCGAAACGGCACTTGAAATTGCTCGAAACAATCCCGTCGATGTGGCTGTCATAGACGTGAAAATGCCCGGCATGGGTGGGGACGAACTCATGCGTATCCTCAAAGACGAATACCCGGAAGTAGGAATCATCATGGTTACGGGGCATGGCTCATTCAACTTTGCAGAAGAAGAGGCGGAGGGGAAGATACACGCCTGCCTGGCAAAACCCTGCGATCTTTCCACGTTGATCGAAATCATAAAAGAGGCTCATGCCAAAACAGGATCCTGATGCATAAAACTTTTTGCAAAATCGAGCCGTCACCCTCAGGGTCTCTGCCCGATGCACAATTCATTGCGGGACTCTCGCACTCCATTTTTAAGGACTGATACATGGCGGACCAACAACCGGTTCTCTCCAAAATCCTTCACTGCATCATCGTGACCCTGCTGCCGGTCCTTACCCTGCCGACCGGTATTCACGCCTCCGACATCCACACGGGGAAACAGCTTGCGGACGGCTGGGCATGGGGGCTGGTTTTCATCCTCGGGCTGGTGCTGGGTCTATCTATCGGCTACGTTGTATTCAGAGTACTCATCAAAGAACGCAGGCAAGAAGAGAGGATGGGCAAAACCATCACCCTATCCCACAAGGAACCGCAAAAAAGCAAAGACCCGGGTAAAGAGCCTTTTCCCCAGAAATCCCAGGCAGACCAAGAAACCTGCGTAGTGGACGAACAACTCATCCAATCCCATAAGCTCGCCGCTTTCGGACAGCTTTCCACCGGGGTGGCACATGAGATCAACAACCCTCTTGCCATCATCAATGAGGAGGCTGGATGGCTTCAAGACCTTCTCAGACAACACGAAGTCAAAGACTTCAAGCGTTTGGAGGAATTCCAGGAGTCTTTGGGTATCATTGTACAACAGACGCGCAGATGCGCCAACATCACGCATAAACTCTTGAGTTTCGCTCAAAACATGGAGTCCAATGTCAGAGACCTGGACCTCAATGAAATCATCGATGAGGTTGTGTGCATGATGGAAAAGGAAGCATTCTACAACGGCATAACCATTGAAAGAGCTTACGATAAAAGTCTTCCGACCCTTTGTAGCGACCCGGCTCATCTGCGACAGATGTTCGTCAACTTGCTCAAAAATGCCTTTGATGCCGTTGAAAAAAACGGTCGGGTCACCATAGGTACCCGGAAAGCAGGAGGCAACACGGTATCCATTACGGTAGCCGACAGCGGATGCGGCATTTCCAAAGAACATATCGACAAAGTATTCGATCCTTTTTTCACCACGAAGCCTCCTGGAAAAGGCACCGGCCTGGGCCTTTCGATCTGCTATGGGATTGCAACCATATTGGGCGGAAGCATCTCCGTGGAGAGCATTGTAAACCAGGGGGCTACTTTCACCGTCACCCTTCCCTTGAAACCTCCGGAAAACATCAAGGTCAGAACGGGTGACCTGGATTGAAACATCCGACATACCCAAATGATGCACCTTTATAGCATACACGAGGCACTGCAATCACAAGACAATCTCTTGATTGACACCAATTTCACAATCATGTAACGTGCAGTTGCAAGCGGGGGTTTCATGCCAGACAATGTTTCTGATGCTGTCATTTCGTGTTTTGTTGTTCGGTTGTTCACAACGTTTCGTGCATGAAGGAGCTTAAAATGAAAAAAATGAAACTAATGTTGGTGGATGATGAAGAACGCTTTCTTCAAACCACGCAAAAGCTGCTGTCCAAAATGGGATACGATGCCATTACGGCTACAAGTGGTCAGGAATGCCTGGACATGCTGCTTCGCCACAATATTCATGTGGTCATTTTGGATGTCAAAATGCCCGGCATGGACGGTGTGGAAACCTTGAAGCAAATCAAGCAAAGGTATCCTCTCGTCGAAGTCATCATGCTGACGGGGCACGCCACGGTGGAATCGGCAGTGGACGGATTGAAATCGGGTGCCACGGACTATCTCATGAAGCCCACGGGCATAGAAGAACTCGTCGGCAAGGCGGAGGAGGCCTTTGCCAGGCGTCTGAGCATAGAGGGTAAGATGGAACAGGCCCAGACGCTGAAATTCATGTCCCAATCTCCTCGGGAAATCATGAAAGACGCGGACAACCCATAATAAAGGCAGCGGCCCGTGGACCCCAAATACTACTCTCACATACGCAGCACCATTCTCTTCAGTATCATCCTGGTGCCGCTCATCCCTTTTTTATTGGCGCTGAGCATCGGTTATGTTTATTTCGCCACTTCACTGGAAACCACCACCGTATCGAGCTTGAAGCGTATTGTCGAAGACCATGCGGAAATGATCGACACTTTCCTGCACCAACGCCGCACCAACATGGAATTTGTCGCCAACACCCACAGCTACGAAACCCTCATTCAGCCGGGAAATCTGAGATTTGTGCTCAACCAGCTACAAATCATGTCCAAAGCCTTTGTGGATCTCGGCCTCATTGCCGAGGACGGTACCCATGTCGCTTATCACGGTCCTTACGAATTGTTGGGGAGGAACTACAAGGGTGAACCATGGTTCACGGAAGTGATGCAAAAAGGAGTGCATGTCAGCGACGTTTTTCTCGGATTCAGGGAAATACCCCATTTCGTCATTGCGGTGATGGGAAAAGAAAACGATAAAACCTGGGTCTTGAGAGCGACTATCGACACCTACTTGTTTGAGAACATGGTCAAAAGGGTACGTATCGGCCATACGGGAGAAGCCTATATCATCAACGAGGAAGGTTTTTTCCAGACCGAGCGGCGCTCCGGCGGGAACATCCTCGAGTTGGACCAAGACAAAGGGTACTATCTCACAAGACATGAGGGAATCAATACATTCGTGGGCGGTGGATCGCGTCACACCATTTTTGGAGATTTCATCCCCATTTCCGGTGAAATGAGCGATTCTTTCCTGTACGCCACCACCTGGCTCAAAGAAAAACCCTGGCTCCTGGTGGTTCGCAGGCAGAAAGAAGACGCCTTCCGCAACCTGCGCTCCGCCATGTATCTTATTTTCTTCATTTCCACTCTTGGAGGCATCACCATCATCGTTCTTGGTTACAACCAGACGGAACGCATCATTCGCCGCATGGAGCAAATCGACCAGGAAAAGGACGGTCTCCAAAGCCAGTTGATCCGGGCCAGCCGCATGGCCGAACTGGGGCAGATGGCCGCCGGCTTTGCCCATGAAATCAACAATCCCCTGCAGATCATCCGCAATGAGCAGGCCCTCATGGAATTCGTTCTCAAAGACCTCAAGGAAAAGCAACAAATCTCCAACGAGGAGGCTGTGGCGGAGTTGGAAGATTCCATTGCTCAGATGACCGTCCAGATTGAAAGGTGTGCCGCCATCACTCAGGCCATACTGAAATTTGGGCGCAAGAGTGAGCCTAACATCGAGGACATTTCTCTACAGGAATTTATCCCCGAGATTGTGTCCATGGTGGAATCCAAAGCAAACGTCGAGGGAATCGAGCTGCAACAACTCATCGAGGAGGAAACACCGCTGATCCCAGGAGATAAAAGCCAACTGCAACAGGTGCTCCTCAATTTGCTGAACAACGCCATCGACGCCATCCTGGTCCGCCATGGCTCACAGGGGGGGGAGCTTCTCGTTCACGCCAGACCCACCGAAAACAAGCAGGTAGAAATCATCGTGCAGGATAATGGGATCGGCATCAGTCCGGAAGACCTCAAGAAGATTTTTTCTCCTTTTTTCACGACCAAGCCGGTGGGGAAAGGGACGGGGCTGGGCCTTGCCGTGTGTTACGGCATCGTGGACAGCCTGGGCGGCACCATGCAAGTGACCAGCAAAAAAAATCAAGGTACGACCTTTTTTGTTCGCCTTCCGGCAGCCCAAGATTCTTCGACGGATAAACCTACAACGCAACTTGGGTGATTTGAAAAAAATGAAGCATCTAAACGATGTGCAACTTTCTTGTTCCCAAGCTCAAGCTTGGGAACATACTTGCCCGGAAGCTCCAGCTTCCCGTTTCAGAGCTTTCCGTGGCTGGGTGGAAGCCGGAGCTTCCACAATAAAGGCGTTCCCAAGCTGGAGCTTGGGAACGAGAGGCAAGAGACGGGGCTTTACGGCGCAGCGGGTAAATCCGTTAATACCCTTTGGAACTCATTTTTTTGCCGGGGAGCTTTGCAATATTATTGATTTTAATGGACGGAAACTTACAGCACAAACGTTCCACAAATTCTTCCGTCACCCGGCATGGGTGGCGGGGCGTGACAAAGGAGAAAGAAGAACAATGGATACCTTGCATATCCGGAATATCATGACCCCCATAGACCAGTTTCCCCGTATTTCCCATAACGCCACTTTTTACGAGGCTCTGCTTGCTCTGGAGAAAGCACAGGAAGAATTCCTGGCAGGACGTGCCGAACAACGCATCCTGGTGGTGAAAGACGACCGTGGCGAGGTTGTGGGTAAGCTTTCTCCCATGGACCTCCTCCGTGGTCTGGAACCCAACTACGGCAAAATCGATGAGTCTGATCTCAGTTCCCGCTTCGGTCTGAGCTATGTGATCAAATCCATGAAGGATGAGCTGCGTTTGTGGCAAAAACCCCTTGGAGACCTGTGTCGCAAAGCCCAGGATTTAAAAGTGGGGAACATCGTCAAGGTTCCTGTTCCCGGACGAAAAGTCTCCATCAAGGACAGCATGGATGAGGCCTTCCACCGCTTTATCATGGGGGGGCATGACTCCCTGTTTGTCATGGACGGAGATCGGATCATCGGTCTGCTTCGCTTCTCGGACGTACACAGGGCGATTTCACAAACAATCAAAGCCTGTAAAATAAATTCGCAGGAAGATAAATAGATGATTTTGAACTACTCTCATGATCTTTAACCGGGCGGCATCATCAACCGGTGCAGCCAACAAATTCGACCATAGGTAATGATCCAAACAACACCTTTTTAAGGAGGACCGTGCGTGACGGCAGTTCAAAAAAAAATCGATTGGAGACAACTTGCTTTTCTCTTTCTCGGTGTGTTCCTTTTCACGGTGGTTTATTTTTCGCCACCCTGGCCCGACGCCATAGACCCATCCGGGAAGCATTTCGTGCTGACCAAGGAAGGCAAAGGGGCTCTGGCTCTCTTTCTCCTGGCGGGTACCTGGTGGGTTTTCGAGGTTTTGCCCATCGGTGTCACGGGTCTGGCCATCGGGGTCATTCAGGCCCTTTTCTTCATCCGACCGGCCGGCGTGGCATTCAAGGACTTCATGGACCCCTCGGTGCTCTTCATTTTCGGCTCCCTGGTCATCGGCATGGTCTTCACCAAGGTGGGCATCACCAAGCGGCTTGCTTACAAGATGCTCATCGTCGTGGGGGAACGCACGAGCATGATCTACCTGGGGTGCTTTGTGGTAACGGCCTTGCTCACGCACCTCATGGCCCACACCGCAGTGGCCGCCACCATGTATCCCCTGCTCCTCTCCATTTACGCCCTGTACGGCGAAGGAGACCGTCCCACCAAATTCGGCAAGGGGCTTTTCATCGGCATGGCGTTCATAGCGGGTGCCGGCAGCATCATCACCCTTCTGGGAGCCGCCCGGGGCATCGTTGCGCTGGGATTTTTCAATGAAATCACCGGGAAGGAAATTTCTTTCTTCGAACTTTCTTACTACATGGCCCCCATCGGTTGGCTGATGGTGTTTCTCCTCTGGGGCTTTTTCATGATTCTCTTCAAACCCGAGAAATCCACCATTCCCGGCCTCCGTCAAAAGGCCCGGGAACTCAATGAGGAAATGGGACCTCTGAGCAAGAATGAAAAGATTGCGGGAAGCATCATCCTGGCCGTGATCGTGTTCCTCTCCCTCCAGTCTTTCATCCCGGCCCTGCAGCCGTTCAACAAGGCTGCGGTGCTTCTGGTTTCCACCCTGCTTTTCTTCATTCTCAAGATTCTCGACATCAACGACCTGGAAGACATTCCCTGGAACATCATCCTGCTCTTCGCCGGAGCCATGAGCATCGGTTTTTGCCTCTGGCAGACGGGCGCGGCCGAATGGCTGGCCATCAACTGGCTGGGCTTCTTCGAGAATGCCCATTGGTTTGTATTCGTCCTGGGAATCGCCTTTTTCGTCATGGTCATGACCAACTTCATCATGAACGTGGCCGCCATCGCCATTTCACTCCCCGTGGCCCTGGTTGTGGCTCCTTATCTGAATGTGGCTCCCGAGGTCATTCTTTTTGCGGCCCTGGTCACCGCGGGCATGCCTTTCCTGCTCCTCGTGGGCGCGGCACCCAACGCCATCGCCTACAATTCGAAGCAGTTCACCAGCGGTCAGTTTTTCGCGGCAGGCATCCCCGCAAGCATCCTGCTCATGGCTGTGGTGGGCCTGGCGGTGATTCTCATCTGGCCCCTCATGGGCATGCCCATCACCCTTGGTTAAAGCGAAACCTTTTTCCCTGTCCCCCTTCCAGTAGGGGGCAGAGAAAAATCTTTGTTCGGCATGGAGCATGCGTACCCCAATTATTTTGATTTAAATACCCAGCAGGGAGATGAGCAAATGAAAGAAATACATGTAAAGGATTTGATGGTTCCACTAAAAAATTACGCGACCGTTTCCGAAAACGCCACTTTGAGCGAGGCAGTCGCCGCCCTCAAGGCCGCCCAGCAATCATTTCGCCAAAGCGAGTACAAACATCGAGCCGTGCTCATCTGCAATTACAAAGGGGAAGTGGTGGGCAAATTGAGCCAGCTCGATGTCATTCGCGGGCTGGAATCCAAATACTGGGAAATCGGTGCCGCGCAAGACGCACTCAACCGATTCGGTTACAGCGAAGAATACATCAAATCTCTACTGAGTCAGCATTCTCTTTGGGATAAGCCGTTGAAAGACATTTGCCGCAAGGCGATGAGCGTCAAGGTCAAAAACATCATGTACACCCCCACGGCTGGGGAATATGTCAATGAAAACGCAACGCTGGATGAAGCCATCCACCAGCTCATCATGGGACGTCATCAATCCCTGCTGGTCGTTTCCGAAGGGAAAATCACAGGGGTTTTAAGGCTTACGGACGTTTTCATGGAGGTCTGCAACGCCATCGAATCCTGCGAGCTACCGATCATGGGCTAAGCTCGATGAGTGCCTTCAAAACGGGGTCGCTTTCGACCCCGTTTCTTCTCCCCCCCGCAGCATGACATAAGCAGTCCGTCCTCCCCGAAATTTATGGAATCCGATCGTTCGGAAAAGGCGAAGAGAATTTCGCGCAATGGTGTTTTTCCATCTGATTGCGCTTAAAAGGTTTTGACATTTTTTACCTGTTGTCAATAGAATGATAGTTTAATATGAAGCTTCAAGGTAAACAGGAAAATCAAAGCAAGCCATTCCGAACGTCCGGTACAATTCGAGCGAGACAGGTTAGTATCTTTTTTGCTCTATTTGTCGTACCGACGGTCATGCTTCATGAATCGCGTTCATCAACAAAAGATGGAGGCTCCATGCCAACGGTTATAGTAGCAGATGATTCCATGTTTCAGCGCTTCACTTTGAGCAAGATGCTCAAAGACATGGATTTTGAAATCATGGAGGCCAAGAACGGCCAGGAATGCCTGGACATCATTGCCGGGCAGGCTCCCGACGTCATCCTCCTGGATTTAAACATGCCGGCACGCAACGGTTTTGAAATCCTCGAGGAACTTCAATCCCGCAAGATGAACATTCCCACCATCGTCATCTCGGCGGATATTCAGGAAAGTTCCAAGAAACGATGTCTGGACATGGGGGCCAAAGCCATCCTCGGGAAACCGGTTTCACAAGAAAATCTGGCCGCGATTCTCAATGAGCTAAGCCTGTACAATGCCTGATAGGATCAACGCCATGACGATACTCACCTCCTATCAGCTCGATGTCCTCCAGGAGCTGATCAATATCGGTGTGGGACACGCCGCATCGACTCTGAACCAGATGAGCGGCCAGCACGTTCATCTGCATGCTCCGGAAGTGATGGTCAAATCCATCGAGGAAATGATATCCGAATCGATCATCGACTCGACCCGGCAGGTCATGGCCATCAAGCTGACCTTCGGCGGAAAATTCTCCGGCATGGCCTCTCTAATGTTTCCCCCGGAAAGTGCGAACAAACTGATTGCCGTGATCCTTGGAAGCGAATCGATGGATGAAGATATGGACATGATGCGCATGGGCGTGCTACAGGAAGTCGGAAATATCGTCCTCAACGGGGTCATGGGATCCATCGGCAACCTCCTGGCGGAGCATATCGAATACCTTCCCCCCGATTACTATGAAACAACCATTGGAGAGTTGCTCCTCTGCGACAAGGAGCAGGGAAGCATGCTGCTCATGGCCAAAACCAATTTTTATCTCGAGAATCGTCTGGTCCAGGGAGACATCCTGATCTTGTTCAGGCTGGCCACATTCGGCAGTCTCCTGGAAGCTCTGAACAAGATGCTGGCCGAGCAAGGCATGGGACCAAACGGTGAAACGCTGGAGGCGGAAAATGAATGAAGACTTGGAGATGCTCCGGATATTTTATGACGGCTGCCAGGAGCATCTGGACACCATGGAAATGGCGGTGCTGGACCTGGAACGGGATTATCACGACCTGTCCATCGTGAACCAGATATTCCGCTCCGCCCATAGTATCAAAGGAGATGCCAGGGTAATCGGCCATGGGATCATTGAATCATTGACCCATGAAATAGAAAATGCTCTGTCGGCCATTCGCTCCGGAAAGATCACGGTGAACAAGAGCATCATCGATACATTGCTGCTCTACATCGATCAGGTCAGGGCCGCCCTTTCTCTATTGAACATTTGAGTTCAGATGTCGGCGACGAACATGATCCACTCAGTTGTCTTCAACACCAACGAAATCATGAGAATGTTGAACCACATGCCTCTGGGCATCTTTGTCCTGGACAGTTGTTATCGAGTTCTGTTCTGGAACAAGTGCCTGCAATACTGGACCAGTGTAACCGAAGACCGGATCATAGGCCGGGATATTCGAGAACACTATCCTCTTTTCAAAGAAAAACGCTTTGCATCGCGCATTGCATCCATTTTTCAAGGCGGTCCCCCCATTATCTTCTCTTCTTACATCCACAAATACATCATCCCGGCGCCTCTCCCCAATAATACCATGAGGTTGCAACACACCACGGTCAGTCCTTTGCGCCGGGAAGACGGTTGTATTCTGGGTATGTTCACCATTCAGGACGTCACGGAAGTGAACACCCGGCTGATCCAGCAAAAAAAGGCGGAAGAAGAGCTGCGCAACATACTCGGGGCAATCGAGGAAACCAACAAAAAACTGGAAGCTTCCAACAGACTGGCACTCCAAAAAGCAAGAGAGGCCGACGAAGCCAACAGGGCAAAAAGTGTTTTTCTCGCCAACATGAGTCACGAAATTCGCACGCCCATGTCCGGCATCCTGGGCGTCCTGGACATGCTTGCGGATCAGGAGCGGAACCAGGAAAAACTGACCCTTTTGCAAATGACCAAGGATTCGGCAAACACTTTGCTCAGAATTATCAACGGCATCCTTGATCTTTCCAAGGTGGAAGCCGGCAAGCTCGAGCTTTACGCCGAGGATGTAAAGCTTTTGCCCATCCTGGAACGCACATTTCAGCTATATTCCTTGCCTGCGCAGGGAAAAGGGCTGTGCATGAGCCTCGATCTGCCAAACGATCTGCCCGATAGGGTGCATGTGGATGCGACAAAACTGGAGCAGATATTACGCAATCTTATGGACAATGCCGTCAAATTCACCAACCGTGGGAACATCGTGCTGGGAGCGGAGATCATCAGCAGGGAACCGGCAGTCGTCAATGTCCGTTTCCAGGTCAAGGACACGGGCATCGGAATACCCGATAAAACGCTGCCCCACCTGTTTCAGCCATTTTCCCAGGCAGACAGCTCTTATGCCAAAATATTCGGCGGAACAGGACTGGGACTGGCACTGTGCAAACGCCTGGCCGAGCTCATGGGGGGAACCCTGACCGTACACAGCGAACCCGGCCAGGGAAGCACGTTCTCACTCTACATGCCTTTGCCGCTGCCCCAGGATAGCGTTTATCGAGACCCGGCCCTTGAAAAATCGGCCCACTCCACAAATGATCCGCTATCCGGAACCCTGCGGGTACTCGCTGCCGAAGATGATGAGCTGATCCGTAAATATCTTTCGTTCATCCTGACAAGACGCGGATATCAAGCAGATATCGTCTCCAGCGGCATGGAAGCCGTCAATGCATTTCAAAACAACAAATACGACATCATCCTGATGGATATCCAAATGCCTGAAATGGACGGTATGGAAGCAACCCGGAGGATTCGAGAAATAGAAACGGAAACGCCTGCAAATCTCCTCGGCGCGTCCAAAGCACGGACTCCCATAATCGCCCTGACCGCTTACGCCATGCAAGAAGAAAGGGAAACATTCCTGACCGGGGGAATGGACGGCTTTTCCCCCAAACCCATCCAGGCAGACCAGCTGATTCAGGAAATCGAGCGACTTACGGGCCAATCAGACCCACATGGCGAAGTCCGAGAGAAACTGCCTGCAAAACCATTGTCTTCTCCCCTGGAAAAAAAGGAAGTTTTCCGCCTGTCGGATGTCTTCGACTTCGAGGTAATTAAAACCAGATACGAAGACAATACGGAACTATGGGAAGAAGTGAGTACGTTGTTTGTCCACCAGGAGCTTCCCAGTTACAAGGAACAACTTTTCCAGGCAAACCAGGTGGGCGACTATCCCGCTCTGGCCAAAATGGCTCACAAACTAAAAGGTGCCTTGGGCACATTGTGCGCCGAATCCGCATATCAAGCAGCCCTGGTTCTGGAAAAGACCGCTCGCGACGCCGAGATCAACGAGAACCTGCCCCCCCTTCATGCAGCCCTCGCAAGGATGCTTGCCGAACTGGAGCGAATCGAGTCATACAAGCGAAACCGGTCGCAAGATACTCCGACGCTACGAACCCAGTGAGATGCAGTAAGCATCCTCCCATAACCTCATATGGATAACCCCATGTGCAACTTTTTGATGCCCCCTTTGACAAAACTCTTGTTCCCAAGCTTGGAGCTTGGGAACAAGAAAAAGAAGTTGCACATCGCGTATGGACAGCCTATTGAGCGCCCGTGAGTTTTGAACCTTCTTCGGATTCCGCAATGGGCTGCACAGGAGCTTCGATTAAGGATCCGCTCACATCGCTGCCCAACATGACGGCAATCCATCGCGTTTCATCGTAGGATTCCAAAGCGATCTTTACGATCATGGTCAAGGGAATGGAAAGAAACATGCCAACAGGGCCAAACAACCATCCCCAAACCAGCAGGGATAAAAAGACCACCAATGCCGACAAGCCAAGCCCTTTTCCCATATATCTAGGCTCGATAAAATTTCCAATCACGATATTGATCACGAGATAGCCTGCAGCAACAATCAGCGCCTCAGCAAAGCCCAGTTGTATCAGGGCGAGAATCACTGCGGGCACAGCTGCTATCAGGGAGCCGATGACAGGAATAAAATTCATCAACATTGCCATAAGACCCCATAAAACGGGAAAATCAACCCCTGCTAAAAACAAAAATATTGTCACGACAAATCCGGTAAATATGCTGATAGTCGTCTTGATGAATAAGTATTTGTTTACTCTCGCCATGAATCCACCCGCACCGTTCAATGCAGACATACCATTTGGTATGGCGACCTTCAGTTTTTGAGGAAGAGTCGTATTTTCCAGGAGAATAAAAAGCACGATGAAAAACACCAGAAGCACGTTGGACAATAAAGAACTCATTGCCGACAGCCCTTTTCCCAACCACCCCATCAAGGTTCCAGGGTCCACATGCTGCATGACCAATTCTTTCGTAAAGGGAATATGGAACCTTTCCAGGATGGATACGGCTCCTGCCAGTATGATTTGCAGCCTGGTCTGGTAGTGCGGCAGCTGTTCCATGAAATTGTCAATGGACTGCCGAACCACCAGCAGCAACAAGCCACCACACACAATGATCACTGAAAGCACAATCAAAACCGCAATAACCGATGGGACCCCCCGCAAGGTCATCATGCGCAAGAACGGCATGCTGATGATCGCAATGAACAAAGCCAGCATGATGGGAATCGTGATGGACTCGGCAACTTTCAACCCAGTCAAAATGATAATGATACTGGCAAGGCCAACCAGCCACGTCAATCCTTTATTGTCCGTCATATTTCACCACCTCTTTTATGATCGATGAACAAGCAAGTTTAGATTTCCGCCATGCCTCTCGATGCCCGAAGCTCAAGTCCGGCATCCGATCCGTTGCTTTTTTGTATTTTTTCCACGACATTCTTTTGTAACATTCCCGTAACGCTTCTTTCATCTATTTGACACTTTCGCGTATGATAGTGGAGGGACAAAATAACGCAGGAGATTATATGACAAAAGTCAAAATTCTAGTCGTGGAAGACGACATCGACATTTTGCAACTGCTCAAATACAATCTTGAGGCAGCCGGCTTTGAGGTGACGACCGCCAAAGACGGCTACACGGCATTGACTCTGGCCCGCCGTGATCTTCCAGGTCTCATCATCCTGGATCTTATGATCCCGGACCTGGACGGACTTGAAGTGTGCAAGGAGCTGAAAAGAAGCTCCGAAACCAAAGGAATTCCCGTGATCATGCTCACGGCAAGGGGTGAGGAAATCGATCGCATCGTGGGACTCGAACTTGGAGCTGAAGACTACGTGGTAAAGCCTTTCAGTCCACGGGAGCTGACGCTTCGCATTCGAGCCGTTTTACGCAGGAGTCGGCAGGAAAATCCGCCCCAACGCCTGTGGCAAAAAGACGATCTCGTCGTGGACCTTGAAGCCCACAAGGCCACCATCAAGGGAGAGGAATTGTCCCTCACGGCCACGGAACTCAAGCTCCTTGCGGAACTCATCCGCAGCAGCGGAAAAGTACAAACCCGTGATCATCTCCTGGACAAAGTCTGGGGCTACCAGTTCGAGGGATACGCCAGAACCGTGGACACTCATGTTCGCCGATTGAGACAAAAACTGGGACCTTATTCCGAGCTGGTGGAAACCGTGCGAGGAGTTGGGTACCGCTTTAAAGGATAAAGCCATGAAAGCGGGATTTTCCTACAGATCACGATTCACTTTGTTGTTCGCATTGGCCGTCTTTGCAATGTCCTTCATCCCGGCACAGTATTACCACCGAACACTGAGCGAAAAAACCACACGGGAGGCTCAGGAGCAGGTCGTGCGGGAAATGGAATTCATTCACCAAATGCTGACCCGTGAAATGCATTTCAACAGCACCCAGGAGCTTCACCAATGGTTTGAGTTGATCGGCAAGTCATTGAATTTCAGAATCACCTACATTGCCGATGGAGGTACGGTCATCGCCGATTCCCATGTACCTTTCGAAGAAATCAGGAGCCTTGACAACCATGCGAGCCGCCCGGAAATCATGGAGGCTCGCGAGAAAGACATGGGGACCGCCATTCGTTACAGCGGCAGTACACAGGAAAAACAGCTTTACGTAGCCAGGGCCATCGGAACGCACGGTGCGATCCCATCAGGCATTATCAGGGTTTCCACATCCTTTGATGAAGCCAAAGAGCTGAATTCTCATATAAAATCAGCCTTCATGGTCATCGTGGGCGCGGTTGTGTCGGCAACTGTGTTCGTAGCCTTTTTCATGTTCCACCAATTAAAAAAAACCATCGGACAAATGATACAGGCCATAAAGACCATAGGCGAAGGCAATTACAAGAAACGTGTCGTGTTGAATAACGTTCATGAATTTTATCCCATGGCTGAAGCCATCAACGAAATGGCCAGGCATTTCAACGAGCATGTCAATGAAATTTCGCAACAGAAACAGCAACTCCAGGCGGTTTTTGACGGTATGCAGGAAGGCGTCATGGTTCTCGATTCCAATGGCAGGATTCAATCCCTGAACCAGGCCATGTGGAAGGTCATCTCCAACCCATCCCAAAGCATTGGACGCAGGCCCCTGGAGGCCGTCATGAGTATCGAACTTCAGGATGCCTGCGACCGAATAATGGCCGGCGATACCAATTTGGGCCGTCGCCCCTTGACCCTTCAGTTGGAACTGGAACCGGAAAAATATTATGAAGTCAATGTAGTGAAAATGGACAAAAGCAGCAAAAACCTTGGGGCCATTCTCGTCTTTCACAACATCAGTGAACTCAAACGGTTGGAAAAAGTACGGCAGGATTTTGTCGCCAATGTCACCCATGAACTCAGAACACCCCTCACATCCATCAAAGGCTACACCGAAACCCTCATCGCCGAACATGGGCAAAAGCACGAAATGCTCGAATCTTTTCTCCAGGTGATCTTGAAGAACACCAACCACATGGTAAAAATGGTGGACGATCTCCTGCAGCTTGCCCGAATCGAATCCAAAAAAATTTCGGCACGGGCCATACCCGTCAATGCCTGGGAAGCTCTGGAACCGGCATGGAATGAGTGCACGACCCTGGCGCAATCCAGGTCCATGACATTGAAAAACCTCCTTCCTCAAAAAGGTGTACAGGTGCTGAGCGACCCGGATCAGCTGACACAGGTGTTCAGGAATCTTTTGGAAAATGCTATCAAATACGGTTCCGAGGGCAGCGATTTGACCGTCTTTGTACAAGATGAAGGAAAATCCTTTTCTTTCGGCGTCCAGGACCAGGGCCTGGGAATCGCCCCCGAGCACCAGCAGCGCGTTTTTGAGAGGTTTTACAGAATCGAACGTCACAGGGGGTCCAAATCAGGAAGTACCGGCCTGGGGCTGGCCATTTGCAAACACATCATCCAGGGATACGGAGGCAGGATATGGGTGCAGAGCCCCAATGCCGACGGAACCTCCGGTTCTACCTTTTTTTTCAGCCTGCCCAAAACTTCCACCACCAACACCGAGCCATCTGATAAGAATGACTCGGCCGGAGAAAATAAAACTTCTCCAAAGAAGCTAGAGGCAATATAAGGAAAATCCGCAATTTTCCGATTATTGCCAAGAAGTACCCATTATAAAATGTTTGATGCAGCTTTTTTAGCAAGGATCCATTATGGAAAAAACAGTGAAGATGGAATCGAGGGGCATTGACTTTTTTTACGGCGGCTTCAAAGCCCTCGATGCCGTGAGCATCAAATTCTACGCCAACCATGTCACGGCCCTCATCGGTCCTTCCGGTTGCGGAAAAAGCACTTATCTGCGATGCCTCAACCGCATGAACGATCTCATTCCTTCCAGCCGTCTCGTCGGCCAAATCACCCTGGACGACATGGATATATACGACGGCAAAGTGGATGTTGTAGAATTGAGACGACGGGTGGGAATGGTTTTTCAGAAACCCAATCCTTTTCCCAAAACCATTTTTGAAAATGTTGCCTATGGACTCAGGGTGAACGGCATGAGAAATAAAGCAGCCGTCTCGGAGCGGGTGGAGCGCAGCCTGCGTCAGGCCGCTTTGTGGGATGAGGTCAAGGATCGGCTGCATACCTCCGCCTTGGGACTCTCCGGCGGACAGCAGCAAAGGCTTTGTATCGCTCGCGCTCTTGCCGTGGAGCCCGAGGTAGTCTTGATGGATGAACCGGCATCGGCCCTGGACCCCATTGCCACCCAAAAGATCGAGGAGTTGATCCACGAACTCAAAAAAAACTATACCATCGTGATCGTGACACACAATATGCAACAGGCTGCGCGCGTTTCGGACAACACCGCTTTTTTCTATATGGGGAAACTCATCGAGGTCAACGCCACGGAAAACATCTTCACCCGTCCCAAGTACAAACAAACGGAAGATTACATCACGGGCCGCTTCGGCTAACATCACGTCCCTGGAGAACACAATGGAAAATCGATTTTTTAAGGACCTCGAACAACTCAAAATGACCATCCTTCACATGGCGGCCCTGACGGAAAGAGCCCTCGACAAAGCGGTTCATTCCCTCATGGAAAGGAACACGGACCTGGCCAATGAAGTCATTCAGGGAGACGCGGAGATCAATTCCCTGGAAGTGGAAATTGACCGCCTCAGCCTGAAGCTGCTCGCTCTCGAACAGCCTGTGGCAAGGGATCTGAGATTCATCATCGGTACCATGCGCATTGCCGTCGATCTGGAGCGCATCGCGGACCAGGCGGTCAACATCGCGGAACGTGCCCTGTTTCTCGCCGGCCGCCCTCCCCTCAGGAGCAATCCCGCCATGCAACAGCTGGGCGATACGGCCATCGACATGGTGAAATCGGTCATTTCAGCTTTCGTCAACGAAAGCGAGGAGCAGGCCATCGATGTCTGTCAGATGGATGATACGGCCGATGAGCTGAATGTAAAAATTCTGAAAGACACCATGGATTACATGCTGCACGACACACCGGCCATCGAACGCTCGGTGCAGACCATCATCGCGGCAAGATGCCTTGAGAGGGCGGCGGATCAGGCCACCAACATTGCCGAGTCCGTCATTTTCATCATCAAGGGCATCAACATCAAGCACCATTGTCAACGTACCTGATACATTCACGCTCTCAAAAACGAAACCGATCGAAAAGAAAGGCCCCAAGAATTACCCGCTGCGCCGTAAAGCCCCGTCTCTTCAGGGCGGGGATATAAGGCGCTTT